>DASZMQ010000015.1:0-187407 GCA_035551775.1 Mucilaginibacter sp.
AATGTTAAATTCAAACTGATCTTACGAATGTTTTCCCTGGTGAAAAGACATGAAATGTACGTGGAAAACTATCGGAGATCAGCATGAAAAATCTTTTTTGAATTAAATTTTGAAATATAAGAAACCTAGAATACGAACCGCGGCAATGACGGTGCGGTGATGGCGGTGAAGCAACCCCGTCGCCAGTACATAACCGCCTTGCATAGCGACGAGGTTGCTTCGCAGCGCAGGCAGCCCTTAGTCCGCTCGCAATGACAAGGCGGATATATCGGCACTGTTAAGTAAGTATTCTTAACTTTCAGCATCCGCACCCCACCCTACGCCCGCCCCAAGGCGGGAACCGACGATAGGAGCTCATGAATACCTATTAAAAAAAATAATAATATTCATAATCGCACAGGCCGCCGCACAGGAATCCTTCGATCCGACGAATCCTAGTTCAGACAAAAGACGCTATGCGCCAACCGCCACGCGCCACGCCCTCACCCTGATCTTTTCTTTTTGCCCGTCGACTTTGCGTGTGGACTGCTGTTTGCAATAAACTTACGCATCAATTGCGGGTGGTGCCAGGCACGGCAATAGGAAACCAAAGCTTCGCCAAGCGACTTAGGCGCAACGTTGTTCCACTCGGTATATGTATTAACTTTTGAATTTGCCATCTTGCCGTTGCGGTAGATGTCCTCTGATATATATTCAATTTGTCTCTTTATGGTATCGACACCAATGCGCATCATATGCGTTTCACCCCCTTTATTAAATTTTGCCCATACCGTGAAAACGTGGAAATGGCTGTCATAGGAATTAAGCACTTTGGTATCGCGGGTTAATGTATCTACCCAAAATGGGGTGCTTTTATCTGTTGTTAAAAACATCCATTGTTTTTGCGCATTTGCTTTTCCGAATAGAAACAGCAGGATAAGCAGCAGTAATGATCGTTTCATTTGCTTGTATGTTTTAAATAGGTGTGCAGTTTAGGTGGCTTGAAGTTAGGAATATAATTTTATAATCTGTTAACCTGGCAACTACTCCCCACGCAAATCATCTTTCGGACTTATGCGGACTTACGCGGACTTCCGGACTAAACAAAAGGGATGCGACCAGCGCATCCCCTGAATAAACTATTTATTAATTTTCACTTATTTCAATCTGTCATCGATCTTTTTGATCTTGTTGAGGTGCATTTGCACTATCGGGGCGGTTTTGGCGGCAAAGGCCTTCAGGTCGGGATCGCGGCCGTCCTTGGCTTCCTTGTTCATCAGATCGAGCGTTTTCCTGTGCCCGCTGATCATCGCATCGGCATAAGCCTTGTCGAATTTGGAGCCGTGTTTTTTCTCCAGGTCGGCGATGTCTTTCCGGTGATCGCTGTCAAGCGCATCCGGCAGGGTGATGTTTTTTGCTTTAGCCAGTCGTCTTAGCTCCTCGTTGGCCTTCCCGTGGTCGTCCACCATCATTTGCGCAAAGCCCTTGAGCGATTCACTGTGGGCTTTGGTTAAGGCCAGCTTGCCCAGTTCCACTTCGGCCATTCCTCCGTTAGCCGCGTCGGTTGCAAATTTCGCATCGTCGCTGTTAACGGCGATACCGCCCGTTTTCGCAGTGTTTGATGAGGTGTCTTTGGTTTTGTTCAGACTGTCCGCAGTATCCTTCGCGTCTTTCTTGTTTTGGTTGCATGACTGGAACGCAAAAGCGGCCGCGCCTATGCAACAGAGATAGATTAACTTTTTCATAGTTAGTAGTTTATATTGGTTTAATGAAGGAAACAGCAAGTGTGGCAAATGGTTTTGGCGGGCATTAGGATTGCCCTGGCGGGAGATTGTTTTGGATTATACCGGTGTTGTTAAGTAAGTATTCTTAACTTTCAACATTGGCCCGCTCATTGCCGCGGGGCTAGTCACTTTGTTGTGCCAAAGTAACCAAAGGCACCTTTGTCACCGCCAAAGCCTTCTTTGCCGCACGGGCCTTGCGCCGCAAACCGGCAAAACCACGGGTCGCGATGCGCTGCCCCACTGTCGTTCGCGCAAGGCCACCGCTTCAGCAACTTTCGCTATACCCTTTCCGCCCACAAGGCCATCGGTTTTGCCGGTTTCGTCCGAAGGCTGCGCCGGTGACACATTGAGGGCAATTTTGGTGATTTTGCAATAGTGAAAATCCTATAATCATTTAACGGCGTAGCCCTCTTGAGCTCCTTTAAAAAACAAACAACCCGCGAAAAATCCTATGAATCTTAGTTCAGACAATTAGCCGCCACGCAAATCATCTTTCGGACTTACGCGGACTTTCGGACTGAAAATCAACAATTCAGACTGTATACTGTTGACTATAAATGAACTTTAAGAATACCTGCCAGCGCAGTGCGTTGGTTTTTTTAATGGCGCTGGTTTCCTGTAACCAATCGAAAAAGCCTGCGCAACAGCATGCACAACCGATAGCAAAGGCGGCTGATACGACCGTAAAAACCGGCTCTGCCTCAACCGCCGATACTACGCTGCCGGCATCAAAACAGGCGGATACAACCAAGAAAAAGAATACGTCCGTTGCGGCCGATACCACCAAAAATGGCAACCCCCCTGCTGCCGATCAGCAGGCGTTGACCCTGCCTATTTTGGATGCTTTATTTTACGAACCGGATTTTGCGAAGGAACTGAAAACCAAATTGGGTTTACCGGCCCGTAAGATCGCCGAATTGCGAACCGCAGCGCATACCTCGGTAACGGAATTGAGCGAAGACGGCAGTCCCGATACCGCATCAGCAAGGGCGGCCACAGTGCGTTACCAGCAGCAGATAAAGACCCTCATCGGTGCGAAGAAGGCGCAGCAACTATTGCAATTGGTCAACCAGCGTTACACCCAGGGCGTGGAGGGCCTGGCGCCCACCCGGCCGAATTTTGTGCCGGCGGATACGCGCATCGTGGTGAATGCCCCGGCGTTCCGTATGGATGTGTTTGAAAAAGGCCAATTGATCAAAAGCTATAAAGTGAGTATCGGTTACCCCGAGTTCCCGCTGCCGGTAGGTATGCGCCGGGCAGATACGGTTGTTTTTCATCCCAGCTGGATACCGCCGGATGATCCCTGGGTGAAAGGTAAATTTGCGCCGGGTCGCAAAGTTTCCCCGGCCAATGAACTGAACCCGCTTGGCGTGGTTAAGATCCCTATCGGGATGCCCGCGCTCATCCATGGCGGCAAGCCGCTGGAAAAGATCGGTAATCTTGGCTCGCACGGCTGTGTCGGCCTGACGAATAAACAGGTGCTGGAATTGGTACCGATTGTTCTGCGCCTGGGCCAGTCGGATCTTTCGCCGGAAGCGCTGCGTTCCCTGGAAAAACATAAAAAGACAAAGGCCGTGAAGCTGCCCACGCCGGTGCCGGTCGACCTGCGTTACGAAACCATAGTGGCGCAGAACGGCGGTTTGCTGATCTACCGGGATATCTATGAGCGCGGCACGAACACGCCGGGGAATGCGAAGGCGGTGCTGGCCGCTTACGGCGTCAGGTACGACCAGTTAAACCCGCAGGAACAAAGCGACCTGCAGGCCGCCCTCGCCGAAATGAACAGTGATGCCCGCGGCCGTCCGATCGCCGCGGCTGACAGCGTGGCGCCGTCGAAAACAAGTGTGCCGGCCGACACACGGGCCCGTGCCAAAAAAGGTGAGGTCACTTCAAAAATAAAAGGACCGAAAGATGTATTTGTCAAGCTGGCCGAACTGCAGGGCAAAGGCTATCCCGCGCCGGTTGCGATGAATGATGGGCGGGAGAAAGGGCATATGCGGCATAGGCACAGGGCTGTACATCACCGGAGGCGGAGACATCATCGGTAAAGAATAGCAAAATGACGCCTTGGTTCAGACAAATAAAAAAACCCGCATTAAGCGGGTTAAAAATATTGCTGCTCTTGTCGCTACTCTTTGGCAGTCGCCGGACTGATAACCGTCGCAACTTCGGTGATCACATTTGCAGGGAAGCCTCCTTCTTTGGCATGTTCGCGGATGAGGTCCTCGTTCTCTGCTTTGTAAACGCAGAATATCTTGTCGCCGGTTACATAGCTCTGTATCCATTGAATTTGAGGCCCCATGTGCTGCAGGACATCACATGATTTTTGCGAAATAGCTTTCAGCTGCTCGGGAGTCAGTTTCCCCGCGTTGGGAATGTCCCTTTCGATGAGATAGGTTTTCATTTTTGTTGAATTTGTTGTGGTTGAATTGTCTGTTGATGCCGTTGTTTGTGCCTTGGCGGCGGCGCTTGCAAATAGGACGAAGGCCAGGAGCAAGATGGTGTTTTTGATTGTTTTCATGATCTTGTGTTTTTAAGTGGTTATTGAATGATCGAATTTACCATGAACAAGTACCGGCAGGCTATAACAAATCGGTCAATAAATGGCAAATCCCATGAAACAAATCATTCAATAAATGGTAAAATTCAATCGGCGGAGTATGCCTTAGTGAAGTAAGCCGAGATAGGTCATGGGCAGCAGCCCATATTTCTTTTTAAAGCACTTGGTAAAATAAGAAGCGCTGGTAAAGCCGGAGTCGAAGGTGATCTGGGCGATATTGTAATACTGTTTTCGCATCAGCTCCCTGGCTTTTTGCAGCCTGAAATCTTTGACCAGCGAATTGGGCGGAAGGTTGGTAAGCGCCACCGTCTTCCTGTACAACTGCGAGCCGCTCATGGCTGTCGCCTTGCAATAATCGGTGATATCGAAATCAGCATCCTGCCAGTTCTCCTCCAGTTTGCCGAATAATAATTTCAATAAATGCTCATCCTGGGGTAGCAGGTTCAGGAAATGTGCCCGGTCTTTCTGGAAAAGATCATCCGCTATTAATTCTTTTACGGACGAGGTTATGGCGATCTTTCCTTTTTTCGCGATGGCGCACATGTTCGACGCGAATTGAATAGTTTCGCCAAACAAGCGGTCGCTGCGTTCAACGGGCTCACCGGCATTAACCGCTAACTTAAGGTCAATTTGTTCTGAAACGGGATCCGGCATTTCCTGCCTGATCGCCACGGCACAGGCCACCGCTTTTGAAGCCGAAGAAAATGAAATAACAAAACCGCCCCCTTCATGTTCAACTTCCCGTCCGCCGTATTCTAAAATATTTTTCCGGGTGATGTTCGTATATGCGCCGAGTAATTCGTCCGCTTTCTCATTACCGAATTGATGTTTCAGTAAAACCGGGTCGGTTGCTTTGGTAACTAGTAAGATTCTGAAAGAAGAGTCGGCAAAAACTTTCAAGCCATCGCTTGTTACCTGCGCATCAGCAGGATCATATATCCGTCCCAAAAAAGCATCAACCAGGCCGCCATTCACCTCGATGACCTTATTTGGAATAAGGCCATGCGCTTTACTATGCATTTCTTCTACAGCATGTTTGTCGGGAGCTTCGACAAGGCAGAAAATAGTCTCGCGGGCTTCATCGATCCAATAGGTCATGCAATTGCAGCCGTGTTCATGCTGGATGCGAAGGTCAAGCAGGTGCGCCTCAGCGACATCTTTCGCTTTTACACCCGGAACGATATGGACATCCATGAATATCGGCATGACTATGCATTAAGCTGATGATAAATTTAACAATTTTTTGGATTGGTTATAATTTCGAAATAATTTAATGTATTGGGATTCTGCGGCTTGCAAATCATCTTTCGGACTTACGCGGACTTCCGGACTAAAAAGAAAAACCCCGGATTTGATCCGGGGCTTTTATTAGATTAAGAGGGGTATTGTCTATATCTTATTGCGGGAATAGAACAAAAATACCCCGCTGATTTTAATTAAAAGTATTTTGCCGATTAGAAATGCATTAGAAATAACAAAGCCCCGGGGTGGGGGCTAAGGAGATACTATTTTTTGAAAAATTGGTTATGCAGATAACAGGGAATCAGGGAGTTTTGTTTTGTTGTTCTCTCACAGGTCTGGAAATAGTTAAAAGGATGAGTTGCGGTGGAGGATATCTTTCCCCCAACATTTAATTGAAATTTACCGTTAAACCTGTAAATAATTGCTAACTTGCTGTTGGTATGGGTTTTGCGTCTGAATGGGCAGTAAGCCATACATAAACGAATACTTTATCACAATGAGAACTACGATCATTTACCTGGGGGTTATCCTGTCAGGAATACTTGTTTTTTGCAGCTATGCTTTTCTGGCCTCATTGACCTGGGATGACTATTTCAGCAATTGCCTGACTTCAGACACCGTTATCACTTTCTTCCTGGCAACCGGTTGGATCATGCCGGCGCTGGTTGGTTACGAATTGTATCGGCACTTGTACCGTAACGAGATCAGGCATGCGAAAAGGATCAAAGCCGTGATCAGCAGCATGGAAGAAAACACTCCGGAACCGGAAAAAAGTTATGTCAGCGTCTTCAGTACCCAGGAGCATTTGAACTAAGCTAACCTCCGGGCGTCAGTACTTGAAAATTTACCCGATCTTCCTGTTTACGATCTCCAAGATCTCCGCTTCACGGTCGATAGTCATTTGCTGCAGAGCCTCGCCTTCGGCCAGTACTTCGGTGGTGTAGGTTTTATCGTGGTAACCGGTGGCGTTGATCTTCACGTTCAGGTAAGCGCCGAGCACAGCGGTACGAGCACATAGGGCGGCCACACCGGCATCAGTAACGGAATTGGGGTTTCCGGTTTCAGCCATCGCGCGGATCACCTCCATGCTCTGGTGGGCCAGCTTCATGACATTGAACGGTACCTCGATAGCATAGCGCGTTGCGGATTGAATGGCTTCATCACGCACCACCTTTTCTTCAGTGGTACCCTTGGGTAACCCAAAAGCGTCCATGATCCGGTTAAAAGCAATGGTATCCTGATCGACGAGCTTCAGCAGTTCATTCTTGTAATGCTGCCCTTTTTCGGCCCATTCGCTGAACTCGAGCCAGCGGTCATCCCAGCCCTTTTTATGCGATGACAGGTTGGCCACCATCGTCGCCAGCGAGGCGCCGAGAACACCAGCATACGCGGAAATAGAGCCTCCGCCCGGGGCAGGGCTTTCCGAGGCGGTTTCGTCGGCAAAGCTGCTTAGCGTCATGCCTACGAGTTTGCTGTCGGCCTTGTCTTTGAGCAGGTATTCGATAATGCGTTCTTCAGGTTTGAAAGGCGATAGTTCGTCCAGCCCCATGGATTTAATGGCAATGCGGATCAATTCCGCCTCGCTCTGACCGGTGGACCGCTGCTGTTTAGCCAGGAAGTAACGTCCGGCATCCAGCATAGCCTTGAGCGGAATGAGGCCCACCAGCTCGCTGCCGGTAACGCGGATGCCGCGGGCGTTTGCCTTATCGCACACCTCGTCGAAAGCCTTATGCACGGGCGTCACTTCAATATTGGTGAGGTTCATGGATATCTGCGCGATGCCGTATTCTTCGATATACCAGCCGATGGCTTTCACGGCCTTCAGCGAGCCGGGAATGTTGCGCGGTTTGCCGTCTTTATCGGTGATGATCTTGCCGTTGATAGGGTCGCCCTCGCGCATCACACGGCCGGCCTCGCGCACATCAAAGGCAATGGAATTGGCCCTGCGAACCGAGGTAGTATTAAGGTTGACATTGTAAGCCACCAGGAAATCGCGCGCACCAATGACCGTCCCGCCGCGCTTTGCATCAAACTCCGCCGGACCGTAGTCTGGTTTCCATTCGGGCTGTTTGATCTTCTTGAAAAATCCTTCATACTCGCCCGCGCGTATCACCGAAAGGTTGTTGCGGGTCTTATCGGGCTGGGCGTATTCGTACAGGTACACCGGGATATGCAGCTCGTTCCCCACGCGCCAGGCCAGCTTGCGGGCGTATTCGGCGGTTTCCTCCATGCTGATGCCGCTGATGGGAATGAGCGGGCACACATCGGTAGCGCCCATGCGGGGGTGCTCGCCATGATGCTGGCTCATGTCGATCACCTCGCCGGCCTTTTTAATGGCCAGGAACGCCGCCTCGATCACCCTCTCAGGTTCGCCCACGAAAGTGACCACGGTGCGGTTGGTCGCCTTGCCTGGGTCGACATTAAGCAGGCGGACACCCTCGACCGATTCGATCTCATCGGTGATCTGTTTGATGACGGCGAGGTCGCGGCCTTCGCTGAAATTCGGCACACATTCTATTAGTTGCATGGTGGGATCAGATTTGAGATGTGAGATATGAGATTTGAGACAGCAAATTCGAGATTATCCCTTCGAAATATAGTCTCCTCGTTTCCATATTAAAGTTGGTTTTAGCTTTCCCTGATAATATAATATCTCGCGATAATCACTACACAGATACGCCTGCATATCCGCCAACATTCCTTTCTGCAACACCCCGCGGTCGGTCAAATTTAAGGCTTTCGCGGCTCTGTAGGTAAGGCTGGCGAAGGTTTCGGCGGTGGTCAGTTTTTCATAAGCGCCGAGTATGGATGCCTGCATGAGCAGGTCGCCCATCGGGGCCGAGCCGGGGTTCCAGTCGCTGGCGATAGCCAGGATAGCCCCCGCGTCGAGCAATTTACGAGCGGGAGCAAAACCTATACCCAAACCTAAGGATGCGCCCGGCAATGCAACCGCAACCGTATCGGAAGCGGCTATGGCGTTAATTTCTTTATCTGTGCTGGCTTCGAGGTGATCGGCCGATACCGCGCCGACGGCAACCGCCACTTCGCTGCCACCTGTGGTGAACTGATCAGCATGGACCGTTACATCAAAGCCCATCTGCCTGGCGGCACGCAGGTAATCAGTGGCATCGGTATTATTGAATGCGCTCACTTCGACGAATATATCGGCCCTGGTAGCCAGGTTCTCTTTTATCACATTTGGCAGCACATAGTTTAGCAGGTATTCCAAATAAACGGATGCAGTTCCCGAAAAATCGCGCGGGGGGATATGCGCGGCAAGGCAGGTAGCCACCAGGTCGGCACGGCAACTTTCGCCGGCCAGTTTAATCGCTCTCAGCTGCTTCAACTCTTGTTCCAGGTTCAGGCCGTAACCGCTCTTTACCTCTATAGTGGTAACACCTTCAGCCAAATGGCGTTTGGCCCTTTGGATCAATAGCTCCGCCAGTTGTTTCTCGCTTGCCTGCCGGGTTTGCGTTACTGAGTCCCAAATGCCGCCGCCTGCCTTAGCTATTTCCAGGTAGCTTTTACCGGCAATGCGCATGGCGTAGTCTTTGGCGCGGTTCCCGGCGAAACAGAGATGGGTATGGCAATCGATAAAGCCGGGGAGAAGGACATGATCACTCCCAATTTCTTCTATGGTGGCTTTAGGGTGATCTTTTTTTAGTGTTTCGAAATCACCGACTTCAGCGATCAGCCCCTTTTCAACCAATACTCCGCCATTCGGGATGACCTGTAAGGCGTCATCCGCGATTGGGCCTTTGAGCGGAAGTTCCGCTAAAGGAAGGATATGGGTGAATGGGCCGATGAGTTTCATTTTACCAGACGTTTAATCCGAATTTTTGACCGACTTTCTCTGCCTCCTTATAGCCTGCGTCCGTATGCCGGAAGATGCCCATCGCCGGGTCGTTATATAGCACTCTTTCGAGGCATCTTTCGGCCCTTTTGGTGCCGTCAGCCACGATCACCATACCGGCGTGCTGCGAGTACCCCATGCCTACACCGCCGCCATGATGGAACGATACCCAGGTTGCGCCGCCGGATGTGTTCGACATGAGGTTTAACAGTGGCCAGTCGGAAACCGCATCCGAGCCATCCTTCATGGCTTCGGTCTCACGGTTGGGTGATGCCACTGATCCGCAGTCCAAATGGTCGCGGCCGATAACGATGGGCGCCTTCACTTTGCCCGTTCTCACCAAATCGTTGAAGATCAAACCAGCCTTTTCGCGTTCGCCCATACCCAGCCAGCAGATGCGGGCGGGCAGTCCCTGGAAGGCAATGCGTTTTTGGGCTTTTTCGAGCCAGTTGATCAGGTGTTTGTTTTCCGGGAAGGCTTCGATCAGGGCTCTGTCCGTCGTATAAATATCTTCCGGATCGCCGGATAAAGCCACCCAGCGGAACGGCCCTTTGCCTTCGCAGAATAATGGCCTGATAAAAAGCGGCGTGAAACCCTGGAAATCAAAGGCATTCGGCTCACCGCCTTGCCTGGCGAACTCTCGGATATTATTGCCGTAGTCAAAAGTGATGGCCCCGCGTTTTTGCAGTTCGAGCATCAGGCCGACATGGCGCGCCATGCTTTTCAGTGAAAGCGCTTTATATTTTTCAGGATCAGTTTTGCGGAGATCGCCGGCTTGTTCCAAAGTCAGGCCATTGGGTACATATCCGTTTAACGGGTCATGGGCCGAGGTTTGATCGGTCAACACATCCGGTACTATGCCGTCTTTGATCAGGCGTTCAAGCATATCGCCGGCGTCGCTTACCAGGCCGACGGATAATTCCTTGCCTTTGGCCATCGCATCTTTTACCATGGCGATCGCTTCCTCATAGGAATGCGTCATCTTGTCGATGTATTTGGTATCGACGCGCTTTTGAATTCTTGAAGCATCCACATCGGCACCGAGGAAAACTGCCCCTGCCATCGTCGCAGCTAATGGCTGAGCTCCGCCCATGCCTCCAAGACCTGCGCTAACGATGAGCTTGCCCTTCAGGTCGCTATTGAAATGCTGGCGGCCGCATTCTACAAAGGTCTCGTAAGTGCCTTGCAGGATGCCCTGCGTACCGATATAGATCCAGCTGCCGGCGGTCATCTGCCCGAACATCATCAATCCTTTTGAACGCAGTTCGTTGAAATGCTCCCAGGTTGCCCAGGCAGGGACAAGGTTGCTGTTGGCCAATAAAACCCGTGGCGCTTCGGAATGACTGCGAATAATGCCCACAGGCTTACCTGACTGCACGAGCAACGAATGATCTTCATCGAGTTCAAGAAGCAATTCGATGATCTTACGTAACGATTCCTGGTTCCTTGCTGCCTGCCCGATGCCACCATAAACCACCAGCTCAGCCGGATTTTCGGCTACCTGGGCGTCGAGATTATTGAGCAGCATGCGCAGGGGGGCTTCGGTCTGCCAGCTTTTGGCGTGCAGTTTCGTGCCGCGCGGTGCTTTGTATACCGGGTGCGCTGCGTAGGTTTTAATAAATTCCGAACTCGTCATCGTTATCCAGTTTAATATTGTTTTGGGCGGCGGCTTCTTCAGCTACTGCCAGCAGCGTACCATCAGCGACTATTCCGTGCAGTGCTTTTATATCATCGGCGAAAACGCGGTCATCCTTAATAAAAGACACCTTTTCCCGAACGTAATTGTGGCAGGCTTCCATAACCGGTGTCGACTTCAACGGCCGCCTGAAATCCATCGCCTGCGCTGCGTAAAGCAACTCGATGGCCTGTATATATTCCAGGTTGTCCAATACCTGGTGCAGCTTGCGCCCGCTGATGGAACCCATCGAAACATGGTCTTCCTGGCCAAGCGAGGTTGGAACGCTATCGGCGCTTGCCGGGAAGCAAAGTGTTTTGTTTTCTGTCACTAAAGCGGCAGTGGTATATTGGGGTATCATCAGGCCGGAGTTGAGGCCGGCGTGTTCTGTCAATAACTTAGGCAGACCGTAGCGCCCCTCGCTCATCAAGTAGCAGCGGCGGTCGGCAATATTGCCTAATTCAGCTGCCGCGACAGTAGCGTAATCCAGCGGTAAAGCCAAAGGCTGACCGTGGAAGTTGCCCCCGCTAATAGTATCGTCCGCATCGAAAATGATCGGGTTGTCGGTAACCGAATTCAGCTCGATCTCGCTCAGCTCCTTCAAATGCAGCCACGCATTACGCGAGGCGCCATGTACCTGCGGCATGCAGCGCAACGAGTAAGGATCCTGCACACGGTCGCAATTTAGGTGCGATTTCAGTATCTCTGAATTATTCAGCAGGTTGAACAGCCGGTTTGCCACCAGCTTTGCGCCTTTAAACGGCCTGATCCTGTGCAACCGCGGATCAAACGGTCTTGCCGAACCCATCAGTCCTTCCAGCGACATGGCCCCGGCCAAATCGGCCAATTGCAGGGCATTGTGCATGCGCTGAACCGCTTTGACAGCAAAAGAAAGAATGAACTGCGTGCCATTGATAAGAGCCAGGCCTTCCTTCGGGCCGAGCTTTACAGGTTCAAGCCCATGCTTTTTCAGCATTTCAGCGGCTGGGACGATTTTGCCTTTCTCCTCAACTTCACCCATCCCTATCAAGGGCAAAAACAAGTGTGCTAATGGAGCCAGGTCACCTGAAGCGCCTACAGAGCCTTTTTCGGGCACAACGGGGATAATATCATGATCAATATGCCAGACTATTCGTTCGAGCGTATTTATGGAGATTCCCGAAAAGCCCTGCGCCAATGCATGCACTTTGGTGATGAGCATTAGTTTGGCGATCTCCGTCGGGATAGGTTTCCCCACGCCGACGCTGTGACTCTTAAGCAGGTTATACTGCAGCGTCGTAGTATCTTCTTCCGAAATATGCGTATCACACAACGGCCCGAAGCCGGTATTGATACCATAAACAGGTATCTCGCGCCGAACGATCGTTCCGACCTCCTTCCATGACCGGATGATCTCGGTCCTTGCAAGTTCACCGATGACGCCTTTCATTTTGCCCGACGCAATGTCGAGGCAGATACCTATTGACAAATGATCTGTTCCGTAATTAAAGGTCTTGCTCATGGTTCACCTCCTTTAATTTTTCAGTTATTTTTTCAGAAAGGCTCATCGCGCGGAACGACCTTTCGACCCCTGAAATTGCTGCAAGCAGGTGCTCACTTTCAGGATCGGTATGCACCAGTTCTTCCATCGTGATCTTAAGCGCTTCCCACACGGGCATTATTTCTTCCAGCAAAGCGCGACCGGTTTTGGTCAGCTGCACCAGTTGCAGGCGGCCGTCGGCGCTGCTTGTGGTGGTTTTGAGAAGCTTTTTGTTTTTCAGGTTAGTAACGAGCTGGCTTGCGGCCGGGTGCGAAACGCCGGTCGTGTCGCTCAGTTCCTTGATCGAAACCGATTCGTTCTGCGAAAGCAAATAAAACACCGGGAACCAGCTGGCATCGAAATTAATACCTGCCGCCTGGTAAGTTTTGTTGATCTCGGACAAAAATGCCTCGCTCAGCCGCCGCATCCTGCTGCCTAAAACAAGGTAACCCAACTCCTCGTAGAAATTCATGATGCAAGTTATATAAGTGCTTATATAATTGCAAGTTTTGGACACGATTTTTAGGATTGAATAGATGGACGGGATCTAATCATACTTCAACACATCCGCCGTAACCCTATCGGCCCTGCCGGTGATGGACGCATCCACACCAATGATAATCACCGCATCGCCGCCGACCTTTTTGGCGTCGAAGGCCACTTGCTGCACCATAATGTTATCGCTGTAATTCCGTTCCACCAGGCGGCCAATAATATGGTAATGGCGCTTTACTTCCGCAGCCGAATGGTAGACCTCCACTTTTTTGGTTCTCGGTAACTTACTGCCCACATAAACGCCTGGTTGGGCACAGGCAGAGAGTAGCAAAGAAAATGCAGCGATAGCGTAGATGTGTTTCATGAGGTTAATTTAGGAATATTTCGGCAATCGTGCAGGTCGTTAGCAATAACAACAACTATGTCGGGAGAATTTCTGACATATTGTCGCATATTTTAGTTTTCGCACATTATGATTACGCTGGTCTACTATTTGCTTGTGCTTAAGTGAATTATAAAATAATATGTAATTTTTTCATAATGATAATAGCAATCAAATATGCACCGGATATCAACTATCTGTTGTATAAGCGTGGAAAGTCAATTGAAGAGGTGAAAAAAGCTTTCGAGCATCCATCAGACAAGCTCCTCAATTTGCCAATGGCTTGCATTTATGATTCTGAAAAGAAATCGTTTATCGAATTTGATCAAAGGTATAGACGTTATTTGTCTAAGTTCCTCGAGCTTGTGACATCTTTTAAATAAGCTTGTAATCTATAAGTTATTGCTGTCTTATCGGGTCTTTTTACTGAGAACCACGGCGCATGAGTACCACTTGAATGCAGATTATCTATATTTCCAATAGAACCTCAATTAGCGATAGTGAAGCCTTTACTTGGTTTAAGCCATTTTGTGAAATTGAGGAACTCCATCTTTTTGTGACTTTCGACGAAGCAAAGGAGTTCTTGATTAAAGAAGTAATAGATCCATTAAAACAAAAGCATATTGATTTTATTATAACCGACTGGGCAATAAATGCGCAAAATGCTATGCCATTTCTAAGCTGGTTAAGAGATTCCAGTGAAGCCTATTCAGCTAATAATTTTAAACTTAGATCATTACCAATATTGTTAATCGAGGATGTAAATATTCAATTAGATGATGTAAAGAAGGAGTTTAATGCAATGGTAAGAGACTTTCCAACTGAACGATCCAAATTGGAATCGGCAATCAAACACGCAATAAAAAGTTGGAGATATACCTTAGCAAACGAATTGGATTTGATTGGTCTAAATCCGCAAACGCAAAAAGCATATTCAAAGGATCGCAACGCATTTATTTCTTATTATAAGCTTAATGTTCTAACTCGGCATTTTGTTGATACAAAATCGAAAAGCCTAAACTATATCTGGGCACAAAGTGATTTTAGTGTCATGGATAACGCAAACGCAGATTTTCAACGAAGAATGAATAAAGCATACACTAACCCTTCGAAATATCTTGAAAAGGAATTCCACTTTTTTTTAAAAACAAATAGTACATTTTTAACAGGAGAAAGCTTTTCTCCAAAACCTATCTATGAACCACATTTATACAAAATTGGCTCAAGTTATGATGAGCCTGATTTCATAAATGACCCATATTCATATACGTTGCGCCTGCCAGAAGTGGTTGAAATAAAAAGACAGTCCCAAAGAATCATGAGGCGAAATGGCGAAAGTTTTCTTGCGAAAGTAAAACAGAGTTTTCAACAAGTCCTTCGATATAAAGCATACCTAGAGTCTGACGACCCACGGCATCAATATTACATCAAAAAATATCTGGGCAAAATTTATCCAGGTTATGAATACACGTTATTGATGGGGTCTAAAGGAGAAAAAGAAGGATATACAGACCTAATCGAACGCTTAAAAAAAGAATTTGAATTCGAAGATATTAACTTAATAACTTATGAAGAGCTTTTAGATAGGCATGTCCGTTTATGCAATAGACTGAACAGCTTTAATGTCTTTTCGTAACACAATTTGCAATTAGAATTTTTTTCCGCAGAGATGGCTTCGTTCCTTGCCATGACGAGGCGGAGAAACAAAAAAGCCCGAACGACGAATCGCCCGGGCCTGATCGTTAAACAATGTTTATCTTTTACTGCCTCGGCTGGATGCCTTCGGCGAGTACCACAACGTGGTTATTGAGGTTTTCTACAACGCCTCCCTGTATCATGAAAACTTCTTCCTTGCCGCCGCCGTTAACCACCAGCTTGCCATCTTCCAAAGTAGAAATGATAGGAGCGTGGTTGGCCAGTATCTGGAACGAACCGAGCGTACCGGGCAAGGTAACGGAGGTGATTTCGCCTTCGTAAACTTTTTTATCGGGAGTGAGGATTTCTAAAGTCATGTTTTTTAGAATCAAGAACCAAGAACCAAGAATCAAGAGAAGAAATAATCTTGGCTCTTGATTCTTGACTCTTGGTTCTATAGGTTAAGCATTAGCCTCTGCTAATAATTTCTTGCCTTTTTCAATAGCGTCTTCAATGTTGCCTACCAGGTTGAAGGCTCCTTCAGGGTATTCGTCCACTTCGCCGTCCATGATCATGTTGAAGCCTTTGATGGTTTCCTTGATGTCGACCAGTACGCCTTTCAGACCGGTGAACTGCTCGGCAACGTGGAACGGCTGCGACAGGAAGCGCTGTACGCGGCGTGCGCGCGATACGATCAGTTTGTCGTCTTCCGAAAGCTCGTCCATGCCGAGGATGGCGATGATGTCCTGTAATTCCTTATAACGCTGCAGGATCATCTTCACACGCTGAGCGCAATCGTAGTGCTCGTTACCCAAAACCTGCGGGCTGAGGATACGTGAAGTAGAGTCCAGCGGATCCACGGCAGGGTAAATACCCAGCTCGGCGATCTTACGCGACAATACCGTCGTAGCATCCAGGTGAGCGAACGTGGTAGCCGGCGCAGGGTCGGTCAAGTCGTCAGCAGGTACGTAAACCGCCTGTACTGAAGTGATAGAACCGCGCTTGGTTGAAGTGATACGCTCCTGCATGGTACCCATCTCGGTGGCCAGCGTTGGCTGGTAACCTACCGCCGATGGCATACGTCCCAGCAGTGCCGATACTTCGGAACCTGCCTGTGTGAAGCGGAATATATTGTCGATGAAGAACAGGATATCGCGGCCCTTGCCCTCAGCGTCACCGTCGCGGAAATATTCAGCGATGGTCAGACCCGACAGCGCCACACGTGCACGTGCACCCGGCGGCTCGTTCATCTGGCCAAACACGAAGGTTGCTTTTGACTCCTTTAATTCGTCTTTGTTTACTTTGGAAAGATCCCACGCGCCTTTTTCCATGGCATGGATAAAGTCATCGCCGTATTTGATAATGCCCGATTCGATCATCTCGCGCAGCAGGTCATTACCTTCGCGGGTACGCTCACCCACACCGGCAAACACCGATAGACCGGCATAAGCTTTCGCGATATTGTTGATCAGCTCCTGGATCAATACGGTTTTGCCAACACCGGCGCCACCGAACAGACCGATCTTACCGCCCTTTGAGTACGGCTCGAGCAGGTCGATCACCTTGATACCGGTGAAAAGCACTTCGCTTTCGGTTGAAAGATCCTCGAAACGCGGAGGAGTGTTGTGGATCGGTTTGCCATTGGAATTATCCAGGTCGCCAAGACCATCGATAGAACCGCCAACCACGTTAAATACACGTCCCTTGATATCGTCGCCGATAGGCATTTTGATAGCCGATTCGAGGTCCTTTACCGGCATGCCGCGCAATAAACCGTCGGTCGAGTCCATGGCGATAGCGCGTATGCGGTCTTCGCCCAGGTGCTGCTGCACCTCTAAAATAACTTTCTGGCCATTCTCTTTTGTGATCTCTAAGGCATCATAGATCTTGGGTAAGTGACCGTCATCTGAGAAGCTCACGTCAACTACCGGACCGATGATCTGTGATATTTTTCCAATGTTTGGCATATATAACCTGGTAATTTAAAAGAATTTGTGTGTCAAAAATATACTGTTAAAAGTATGCTCTGTTTCGAGGCGCAAAGCTAAGGTTTTTACGGAAATATAGAAATAGTGCGGGAAATAATTTTAGTTCGCAGTTGCCGGTGGCCAGTTTGCAGTTTTCTCAGCCCACTGCAAACTCAAAACTGCTAACTAACGTGTAAACCTTCTGTTACCAACTAATAATCAAATTACTATGTTTGCATAATAATTAATAAACCAATTACAATCCCCGAAACGATTAAATTATGAGGAAAATTTTACTATTGGCGCTGGCCATAGCGCCCGTACTTTCCTTTGCGCAGGGCTTCCAGGTGAACCTGGAGGGCCAGAAACAGATAGGCATGGGACATACGGGAGTGGGCCAGGCCCAGGATGGCGCAGCGGTGTTTTTTAACCCCGGAGCGGTGGCGATGCTGCCGCAAAATTATGTGCAGGCGGGAATCAGCCCGTTATTTTACAAATCAGATTTTAACCCTTCCGGCACTAATGTGCAGGATTACAATGCCAACAAGGTGGCCACGCCTTTTGAAGGTTATGCCGTTTGGGGACCGAAGGACGCCCGATGGAAAGTGAGCCTCGGCGTTTACACGCCTTTCGGTGGTTTGACCGACTGGGGTAATAGCTGGGCGGGCAAGTATTCGCTGGAAAGCCTCGATCTGAAAGCTATCTACGTTCAACCTACGTTGAGCGTGCGCATCACCAACTTCCTGAGTATAGGCGCAGGTTTTGTTTACAATCACGGCAGCGTTGACCTGACGCAGGCTCTCCCGCTGTCTAACAGCGCAGGTCAGGACGGCCAGGCTGAGCTGAAAGGTTCAGGTCACGGCTTAGGCTGGAACGCCGGTATTTATCTAAAGGCAAGTGACAAGCTGACCATCGGCTTCGTGCATCGTTCGCAGGTGACTACCACGATCAATAATGGTGATGCGATATTTACTGTGCCGGCCTCATTGCAAAGCAGCTTCCCGCAGCCGAACACCTTCAATGCAACTATCCCGTTGCCGGCTACCAATGCTATCGGCTTTGGATTTTATCCTAATAAGCAGTGGACAATTGCCTTTGATGCCAATCTCGTAGGCTGGAATGTGTATAAGAATCTTGCTTTCGATTACAAAACCAATACGCCAGAGCTGCAGGACACCAACGAACCGCGGAACTATAAAAACGCGGTCGCTTTACGCGCAGGCGCACAATACAAATGCAAGGACAACTTGGCGCTCCGTTTTGGCGGCGGCTATGCGACAACTGCAGTGAATGACGGCTATGTTACACCGGAAGCTCCGGACGCGAACCGCGTTTACTTTACGCTGGGCGCTGGCTATGCGATTTGCAAGCATTTGGATGCCGACCTGTCATTTGAGTATGAGCACCTGATGGCGCGGACGCAAACCAACACTTACAGCAATCTTTCGGGCACATTCGAAACCAATGTCTATATCCCCGGGATCTCGTTAGCTTATCACTGGTAATCCCTAAAACTTGATGAAGATGAAAAATTTGAGAAGATATTTATATGTCATTGCGGGGTTACTGTTAATTAGCTCCTGCAAACCTGAGATCGAGACCTTTAAGCACGGAAGTGGCAGTGCCGATTTCAGTAAATATATCGCGGTTGGTAATTCGCTTACCGCAGGCTATGCCGATGGCGGTCTTTACCTTGATGGGCAGCAGAATTCATACCCGGCAATTATGGCCAAACAAATGATCCAGGCAGGCGGTGGATCGTTCACCCAGCCGTTGTTCGGCAGCGGGCAGGAAAATGGTTCGGGCTACCTGAAACTAACCGGCTTCAATGCTGATGGCACGCCGATCACTACGCCGGTAACCACGGACCTAGCTATTACCGGCGTTACGCCGGTACTGGGATTTGGCAATGTGACCTTATATGCAAAATATAACGGTAACATTAACAATTTTGGCGTACCGGGACTTAAGCTGGAGCAAATTACGTATGCCCCGCTTGGCAACCTGAATGGTTATTATGAACGCCTGTTACCCGGAGCCGAGGGAACGCACAATACCCCATATCTTAGCTTTGTTACCGCACAGCCGTTTACATTTTTTTCCAACTGGCTGGGCAATAATGATGCCTTGCTTTACGCGACTTCCGGCGGCGCAGGCGATGTGCTGACCGATAAGGCGGTTTTCCAGCAGCTATATGGTGTAATGATCAATGCCATGACTGCAAACGGACAGAAGGGCGTGGTTGGGACCATACCTGATGTAACCGCTATACCTTATTTCAATACAATAACAGTTGGCGCAATCTTGGCCGGCGTCCAAAAAGCCAATCCGCAGGTGCAGGCGATCTATATCAACGCACTGGGGTCTGATGGGGTTACCTATGCGCCGCGCGCTGCTACAGCAAAAGATCTTATTATATTGACGTTCCCCACGAGCATGATCGGCACGCCTGTGTCTACGCCTTACGGTACGCTGCCTTATGGTCTTACGCCTTATACGCCTATAGATAACCAATATGTGCTGGATGAAGCCGAAGTAGCTATGACCGAGGATTATGTAAGCTCATACAATACTACTATCACTGCCGTTGCCGCGCAAAAGGGCCTGGCTGTGTTTGATGCATTTACTTTCCTGAACAACGTAAAAGCTAAGGGTTTGCTGATCGACGGCGTGTCGCTGAATGCAAACTATATCAGCGGCGGGATATTTTCGCTGGACGGTATCCACCTCACACCGCGTGGTTACGCCATTGTGGCTAACGAGTTTATCAAAGCGATCGATGCCAAATATGGCTCGTCCATACCTTTGGCGAATATTTCAGATTATAGGAGCGTGAAGTTCCCTTGATTTTTAGTTGTAGTGGCAGTAGCAGTAGCAGTAATTAATAGTGCCACTGCTACTGCTACTACCACTTCAAAACATTCTCCCCGGCTTACTCTGCGCCAGGTCGGCGTATTTTTTATCCAAAGCTTTTTTAGGGACAGTGATGCTCAGGGCATTGATGCCAAAGTAATTTACTGAAATATAATCGAAGCCTTTAAAGGGCGTTGGGCCGAGCGAATCCTTCAAAATAAAGAAAAGCTTCCCATTCTTGCTTTTTGCAGTGCCCACCACATGGATCAGGTGGTCATCCTGGGTGATCAGTGTTTCAAATAATTTCTGGCGTAATTCCTGGTTAAAAGCCATTTCGGTCGTGTCCGGATTACTGACATGCCTAAAACGGCTATCTTCAAAAAGGGCGTAACCGCTTTCGTTGCAGTTCCAGCCGTTGTTGCTTAAATCGACATCAACTGCGAAAGTATAGCCTTTATCAATGGTGTTTTTGGCGATATCGATCAATTCGTTTAATGGCACGTTCAGGTAAGGCTCGGCCAGCAGGAAATTATCCGGTATCTCCAGCGCAAAGTTGCTGTAAAAAGGATGATGGGTGAACGAGGTAATGGTCACATAATCTTCTGGGTTGAACTTCAGCACCTCTTGCTGGAAGGTCAGCGGCGTATATTCCTTGCCCTCCCAGGTGAATTTTTCCGGAGGGGTACCAACAATGGCGTCATGCTTTTTAATAAAACCGGCAAGCCAGTTCGGGTCGATCGGTTTGTGCGCGAGTACTGAATCCAGGTATTTTTTCAGTATCGCATCCAGCTGGACACTGGAATGCTCGGAAAAGGCGACGCCCTTATCGCGGCCATAGAACTCAGCCGGGATGGCGCCATATTTCTGAATACCATATAAGGCATCGTGCGATAGCGCCCCGGCTTCGAACAAAGTAGTGCCGTTGGATAAAATATAGCGTTTGGCCTTTTCGATAAACAGGTTCCGCGCGGTGAAAAGTTCAGACAGGTCAATGTCCTTATTATCGCTTTTCATTTCCCCCGATTCGATCATCGAGGTTGTTGAAAACGACCAACAAGTATTCGTATTACCCTGGTATTTGACGCTGCCGGCGGGCATTTGTTTGATGGTTTCCGGGGCAGGTTGCGCCAGTGTGAAAGCCGGTAAAAGCAACGCGGCTATTGTGATAAACTTGTTCATAGCTGTATTATTCTTATCTCCGAAAATAACGATAATATTTTAGTTGTCAGTTGGCTGTGGGGCAGTTTGCATTTTTTATGCCCACTGCAAAGTAAGAACTGCAAACTATTCGAAGCTCAACACTATCTTACCGATATGCTCGCTGCTTTCCATCAGCTCATGCGCCTTAGCAGCATCCTTCGCCGGAAAAACTGCGTTGATTATGGGCTTGATCTCACCTGATGCCAGCAATGGCCAGATGTTCGCCTCCAGTTTGGTGGCTATCGCGCTTTTGAAATTGGCATCGCGGTTGCGCAGGGTTGAGCCGGTAATGGTTAGTCTTTTCCGCATCACCAATGACAGATCGATTGTTGCTTCTTTGCCTTTCATCGTGCTAATCTGCACCAGCCGGCCGTCATTGCTTAGGGAGTGAATATTGTCGGCGAAATATTCGCCGCCAACCATATCGAGTATCATATTGACGCCTTTGCTTTCGGTTAATTGCGTAATAACATCTTTGAAGTTTTCGGTCTTATAATTGATTGCTTTTGCCACGCCCATCTCCTCGCAAAAGCGGCATTTTTCGTCCGTTCCCGCGGTGACATAAACCGTACTGCCCAATGCATTGGCCATTTGGATCGCCGCCACGCCTATACCACTTGTTCCGCCGTGTACCAGCAGGCTCTCGTGCGCTTTCAATTGCCCGCGGTCGAACACATTGCTCCAAACCGTAAAGAAGGTTTCCGGCAGCGATGCTGCTTCCACAAAACTCAGATTGCCGGGAATACGCAGGCATTGCCCCTCGGGAACGCTGACGTATTCAGCGTAACCACCGCCGCTTACCAGCGCGCAAACCTTGTCGCCAACGTTCCAGCGCGAGCCGTTGAAATTTGTTGCTTCGATCACTCCGGCTATTTCAAGTCCCGGAATATCTTGGGGCGCCCAGGCGGGTGGGGGGTAATTCCCCTTGCGCTGATAAACATCAGGCCGGTTGATGCCCGCAGCCATCACTTTTACCAGCACCTCATTGCCGGAATACTCGGGAACGGGTCTTTCGGTCAATTGTAAAACTTCCGGTCCGCCGGGCTGGGTGATGACGATGGCTTTCATTGGCGCTAAATTAATCGCGTTAAACTAACTTAGAAAGGAATATTCAAGGCGTTTGTTTAGCAGTAATGGAAATCTAAATTGTGGGCCGGCAAAGCGCGATTCCTTCCCTGGGGAAGGGGAGGAAGGGGTGCGGATGTCGTCAGTTTCCAGTTTTATGGAAAGAAACGATATAAGCATCGGTTCGTTAACCCCACCCTACCCGCCCCAAGGCGGGAACCGACGTACGGAGCTCATGAATGCCTATAAAAAAACAAATAATAATATTCATAATCGCGCAATTCCTCTCAAATTTATTCACTTCGCAAACTATCCACCGGGTTTGCCAGCGCTGCCCTGATCGATTGAAAGCTGATCGTAATAAAAGCTATCACAATAGCCGCAACGGCCGCCGATGCAAGCACCCACCATCGAATGTACTGCCGGTAAGCAAATCCCTGCAGCCATTTGTTCATCGCGAACCACGCCAACGGCCCGGCGATGATAATGGATATGGCAACGAGCTTGATGAAATCTTTTGACAACATGGCCGTAATGGCCCTCACACTCGCGCCCAATACTTTACGTATGCCTATCTCTTTGGTGCGCTGTTCGGCGGCATAGGCGGCGAGGCTGAAAAGGCCGAGGCAGGCGATAATGATAGCCAGCGTAGTGAATGTAATTGATAATTGGC
Source organism: Mucilaginibacter sp. (assembly GCA_035551775.1). Classification (GTDB taxonomy): domain Bacteria; phylum Bacteroidota; class Bacteroidia; order Sphingobacteriales; family Sphingobacteriaceae; genus Mucilaginibacter. Next base: position 22,883 of record DASZMQ010000015.1, read on the forward strand.
CCATTCGTCTTTCTGCGTTATACATGGTGTTAAACTCGTCGTCCATAAACGAATATTCCATATGCTGATCAGGCGCAAACGCTCTCCATTTATTTTCGATCTGTGCCATCATAGAATTTAGATTCGCGGTATTCATTTTAACATCAAGCGAAGACATCCAGTCGCTCTCGTTAACCAGCACCACAGGTGTTACGTTGTCCCTGAGCGAACTAAAATTGAAATCTTTCACTATACCGACTGCATGATATTCTTTGTTACCAAAATAGAATTTTACGGTTGGGTCGCCATTGTAACCAAGCATTTTGGCCGCTGTTTCATTAAGGATGATCGCCGTAGAATCCGTTCTCATTTCGGAAGAAAAATTGCGGCCTTCCTTAAGTTTAATACCCATGGTCGCCAGGTAATCCTCATCAACCTGCCAAAACTCGGTTTGTACGGATTTATTCGTACCCATGGTTATATTGTTTGGCCACCTGGAACTTGTTGTTGGCAGATAGCTGGTCAATGACGCATCAACCACCCCCGAAATTTGTTTGATCTCCTGCTGTAATATCTTAGGATTTTTAAGCGCATGCGCGTTTTTAATTATAAGCACCTGGTTCCGGTTAAAGCCCAGGTCTTTATTTTGGATATAATTCAGCTGATTATAAATAACCAGCGTGCCGACGATCAGGAAGATAGAAATCGAAAACTGGAAAACGACCAGCGTATTTCGCATGAATCCGCCTTTAAAGCCGACGGATAGCTTGCCTTTTAGCACATTGACGGGCTGAAATGCTGATAGAAAGAAGGCCGGGTAAGAACCCGCAACCACACCAACAATGAGTACGACCGCCAATAGCGCTGGTAGCAAATAGATAAAGGTATGCGAGGTAACAGTTAAAGATTTACCCGACATCTGGTTGAATAAAGGCAGCATGATCCAGGCGAATAATACCGCTAATAATGCGCCTGCAAGGGTAACAATAATTGATTCGGACAGAAACTGGGCGATCAAATGTCTGCGCAGCGAGCCCAAAACCTTGCGTATACCCACCTCCCGGGCCCGGCTCGCTGAACGTGCTATCGAAAGGTTAATGAAATTGACGCACGCCAGTATGAGTACAAAAACCGCAACGATTGAAAATATATAAACATACCGGATGTCGCTATTTGGTTCAAGTTCACGCTGGCGGTTTGAATGCAGGTGTATATCGGTAAGTGGTGTTAAACTGAGCTTAATATAGCTGCCTTTCTTTGCAAAGCGGTCATAATTGAAGGTCGAAGAGTTCATTCTTTTTTGCATCAATGCAGTGAATTTTTCTTCAAGACCTTTGTAGTTTACACCTGGCCTGAGCAAGATATAAGTGTTATTAATAAAATTGAGCCAATGATGGTCATTTGGTCCCATGGTCATGAAAAAATCGGCATGAAAATGCGACTGCGCAGGCATATCGCGGATGACTCCCGTTATTTTATGCACACTGCTATCTGTGGTCATAAAGAGAGTTTGACCAACTACATCGGTTTTGTCGAAATACTTTTTTGCCGCTGATTCAGAAATCACAATATCCGCAGGCGCTTGCAACGCGGTTTTCGGATCACCATAAATCATAGGTAAGGTAAAAATGCTGAAGATGGATGGCTCGCAATAAACAGTCTTCTTTTCTTCGATCACTTCCGAACCTTTTTTGAAACGGATGTTTATTGCCTGGTTTATTCTTACCGAATTTTCTACCTGCGGAAAACTATTTACCAAACCTTCACCAACTGCAGGTGCACTAATCGCAAATGATGATACTGTTCCCCCGAATTTAAACTCGGTATTCACCCTGAAAATCCCCTCGGATTTGCTATTAAACCGGTCGTAACTCAATTCGTCGGCTACATAGTACACGATCAATAAGCAAATGGACAAGCCGAGGGCAAGCCCGAAAATGTTTATCGCGGTAAATCCTTTATTCTTTAAAAGGCTGCGAAGCGCCGTTTTGATATAGTTCCTGATCATTGGTTGAATGGTTCTTGGGGCAAAAGGTTTCGAACCCTAAGATATTGAATAGATATTTGACGGCCCAGAAATAAAGTAAACAGGTGGTTTTCGCATCTTTATGTAAAAAACCTCTCCGGTGCCAAACAATAAAGGCGATTATCCTTTCTTTGCATAAAAATCTCAATATGGCACTACAGGTTGGCGATCAGGCGCCACAATTCACTTTGGTATCTTCTGAAAAGCAGGAAGTATCGCTTTCGGATTTCAAAGGCAAAAAGGTTGTACTGCATTTCTTCCCCTTCGCGTTTACCGGGACGTGTACCACGCAGCTTTGCACCATGCGCGATAACTTCGGTTATTATGAGGGATTGAACGCGCAGATCATCGCCATTTCGGTCGATTCGCCGCATGCGCTCGCGCAGTTTAAAAAGGAGCAGCATTACCAGTTTTTGCTACTGTCTGATTTCAATAAAGAGGTTTCGCCGAAGTACGGCGCTTTTTATGAAACGTTCTCTTTGGGGTTGAAAGGCGTATCTAAACGTGCGGCATTTGTGATCGATGAAGATCAGAAAATAGCTTATGCCGAGGTGCTGGAAAACGCCAGAGACTTGCCAGATTTTAATGCCATAGCTGAGGCTGTAAAGTAATATTTCAAAAAATATTAGCAGGGATTGAAAAGAAATCCTATTTTTGCAGTCCTTTAAAAACCGCAGGTTTTAGGAATAAATATAACCGCATTTGTAGCTCAACTGGATAGAGCATCTCACTACGGATGAGAAGGTTTGGGGTTCGAATCCCTACAAGTGCACTGAATAAATTTAAGGCCTTTCTGTAATCGTACCGGGAGGCCTTTTTAAATGTTCGACCACTATGCTGAACTTAGTTCTGTTTGGCCCGCCCGGGGCCGGTAAAGGCACACAATCGCAAAAGCTTATTGAAAAATACGGCTTGATACACCTTTCCACCGGCGACCTGCTGCGCAGCGAAATAGCCCAGGGCACTGAATTGGGTCTTGAAGCCAAAAAGCTGATGGATCAGGGTATATTAGTACCCGACGCGGTAGTGATCGGCATGATCAGTCATAAGCTGGATGCCAATAAAGATGCCAACGGCTTCATTTTCGATGGTTTTCCACGTACGGTAGCCCAGGCTGAAGCTTTGGACGAATTGCTGAAAAGCAAGGGCGAAAGCATATCCGGCATGATCGCCCTGGAAGTTGGCGACGAAGAGCTGGAACACCGCCTGCTGCTTCGCGGCAAAGATTCAGGCCGCCCGGATGATGCCAACCCGGATGTGATCCGCAAACGCATTAAAGAATACAACGATAAAACCACACCGGTAGCCGAATTCTACAAAAACCAGGATAAATTTAAGAGTGTTAACGGCATAGGTTCTATCAAAGAAATTTTCGATTCCATCAGCGCCGTTACGGAAGCGCTCTGATTTCGGATTTGGGAATTTCGATTTCGGATTTAATGTCCGACAAATTCTCATTTAATAAATCCGAAATCGTAAATCTAAAATCTAAAATCCGCATGTCTCAGGGTTCCAATTTTGTCGATTACGTGAAGATATGCTGCCGTTCGGGGCATGGCGGGGCGGGTTCTGCGCATTTGCATCGTGATAAACTGAACGCTAAAGGCGGACCCGATGGGGGCGACGGCGGACGCGGGGGACACGTGATCGTGAAAGGTAATGCCCAGTTGTGGACACTCCTTCACCTTAAATTCCGCAAGCATGTAATATCCGGCGACGGCGAACCGGGAAGCTCATCATTGAAAACAGGTAAAACCGGCCGGGACGAGATACTTGAAGTGCCCCTGGGCACCATCGCCAAAAATGCGGAAACAGGGGAGATATTATTCGAGATCACCAAAGACGGCGAAACCAAAATACTGACCGATGGCGGTCGCGGCGGCTTGGGCAACTGGCATTTCAAATCGGCCACGATGCAAACCCCGCGTTTTGCGCAGCCCGGTGAGCCCGGTCAGGAAGTGTGGAACATATTAGAACTGAAATTGCTGGCGGATGTGGGCCTGGTGGGTTTTCCTAATGCCGGCAAATCAACCTTGCTTTCGGTAGTATCGGCCGCAAAACCAGAGATCGCGGATTACGCCTTTACTACGATTGTGCCTAATTTGGGGATCGTCGCCTACCGCAACGCTCGTTCGTTCGTGATGGCGGATATTCCCGGTATTATCGAAGGGGCTTCAAAAGGGAAAGGGCTAGGCTTTAGGTTCCTGCGGCACATTGAACGCAATTCGGTATTACTGTTTATGATCCCGGCGGATACCAGTCGTACCGTCAAAGAGGAATACAAAATATTACTCCACGAACTTAAAGAATACAACCCCGAGCTGATGCATAAGCCGCGCGTGCTCGCCATTACCAAATCAGACTTGTTAGATGAAGAATTACAGGAAGAGGTGCGGAAAGAATTGCCGAAGGACTTGCCGGCAGTGTTTATATCCTCGGTAGCTCAGAAGGGGATAGATCAACTGAAGGATCTGTTGTGGACGGAAATAAATAGGTAGGATTTCGGATTTCGGATTTACGATTTGACTGTTAAATGAATTTACTAAACGTTACCGAAAGATATCTTTCAAATAGCAAAAGGTACTGTTCGCCATTAGGCTTTTCATTTACCAACCAATCGGTACTGAAAATACAATACTCTTTATCGTAACCGCGAAGCATAACCGAGTAGTTTACGTGGTAATCTATTATGTATATTCCTTTAAAGCTCGTAGGGAATTTATATTTTTTCAAAAAATCAATTACATTACGGTCTACATCGCTTGCAGTTATTGCTCTTGAGTGCTCATTTGATCTAATATCAAAATCATTTATCCATAGCCCGTCAAAAATCTGGTAGAAGTCATACTCCTCTGAACCTTCGATACTCGATTCAAAATCATCTTGTAATTTTTCTATTGCTTTCTTTTTTCTTATCAAAAGATTGTCAAGATTATAAATCTTATCGATGACGTCATTTGCTTCGTTTTGGGTATTAAAATATGGTTCCTTGATTTTTTTAAAAGTTCCTTGATCTAATATTTCAATTATGAACTTATAGCCAGAACTCAGATATTCAGTAAAATTGAGTTCTCTCACTCTTAAAACTTGATTTTTGCTTGTCGTAATTACAGATACTATCTTTTCAGCCATTACTTAATGTCTTAACATGATGTTCAATTTTGTACCCTACCAAATCACCTTCGAAATCACACAAATCAGCGGTCCTATTTTGCTGCGTACATGACATAGTTATCACTCAGCATCGAGCCATACCAACCGTGATAATCCGGAAACGCTTTCAGTATAAATTTCTCCTTTGGCCCTGCATAACTTTCGGACAGGATGATGTATAGCGGTCCGGCGTGGCCATCAAACTCATAATCATCAAAATCTATTTTCAGGTTATCGCCGATGGGCTGCAGGGAGATCACGCGGTTATGCTTTATCTCGAGTCCTAAGCTTTCACCCACGAAAACGAAAATGGCGTTGGTGTTCTGCCTGTCAAGCGCCATGACCTGGTCGAGGGATTTTTGGTCGATGGTCTGCTGCGCGATACCGGAGACCCCGTGGGCGCTTTTATCCTTGTTGTAAGCGTACCCTTTGGCCATATAGACGATGCTGGTCACCGCGATGCCAACCCATATCAAAGTAAAAATTCCTTTATAGGCTGAAGCCGATTTTTGGATGAGATAGATTGTTCCCGGGATCACGAGCAGCCCGATGATACGGAAGTGCCTCGCCTCGTAAGATATGGACATCTGCCTTAAATAGGCATAACCGAAAAACAGGATCGAAATGATATAAAATACTTTAATGAGCATCCTGTAATTTTCGTTTGTTACCCGGTTCAGGATACGGCAGATCAGCCAAACGCTTAATATAGCTAATGCGAGTAGGATGATAATGGCAACAGTATTTGAAAAGTATGGTTTCCCGGTATGATAGATAAGCCCATGCGCAAGATCGTCCACCGAAAAACCCGAAAGCAGGGGCGAGGCTAAAGGAAAGGTCAACGTTTTCCAGGTGAACTTTAAGCCATTCGTTGCCGAAGATGGATTTTGTCCTTTGGAAAGATAAAATAGATATATCGTCGCAACAGATATAACGGCCGGTATAGCTATCCAAATCCCATTTTTAATCCATTCCCGCATGTCTTTTTTTGACGAAAGCCTGATCCAAAGGAAAAGCAACCCCGCGCCAAACATCCAGAGCATAGAGGATTTGCAGAAGAAACCAACCCAACCGGAAAGCAGGACAAATAAGATCAGTTGCCAGCCCGGGTTTTTGATCGACAAGCATCCATATAAGAACCAACCTACAAATGCGAAAAACAGTGTTTCGCCCCCATTGTAAAATACATACGGCACTACGAAAAACTGTTGACAGGCGATGAACAGCAGGCTCAGGCTGGATACTAACGGACTAAACCCTGCTTTTTTGAAGAAAGCAAGCAATCCGGCCAAACCGATCAGTTGACAAAGTAGTATGGTTAGCACTGAGGCCTGACCGGTATTCACGCCGAACAGTAGCTTAAAGGCATAGGGCAGCAAATATTGCCCGGGGCTCCACCAGGTTAAAAATTCAGAAGTATTTTTAGCGATATCGTCCTGGGCAGGAGCAACGAGATGATTGAACGGACCTCCCATTTCCATCGAACGCATCACCTGGAAGCCGTTCGCAGGGTCGGGGAAAATAGACGGTGGGGCGATGTAAAGCATCACGCCCAGGATGACTACAATTGTAAAAATTGCGGCGTTGACGATACGCGGCAGATTTTGTTTTTCAGAAAGCATGGTAGAATTATTCGATAGCTCTTGTTCTGACTTTTATGGCAGGGTTGCCCTGATAGATGGAATACGCGTCAAGATCTTTGGTTGCAATAGAACCCGCTGTCAGCATTGCGTGGGAGTGCGCGGTAATGCCCTGGTTCACAATCGCCCCGGCACCTATCCAAACCCCATCTTCGAGCGTTATCGATCCTGTTATCAAATCAAACGTGGATTTTTTGTAATTATGACTGCCTGTAAGTAATACCGCGCCCTGCGAGAGGCACACGTTCGAGCCAATGGTGATCATCACCAGGCTGTCGAGCCATACGTTTTCGCCGATCCACACTTCGTCGGCGATGGTCAGGTTCCACGGGTATTTTATATTGACGCAGGGCTTGAATTCAACCTGCTTGCCGATCTTCGCACCGAACATTCGCAGCAGACTCACCTTAAACCCATAAAACGGGAACCAGCTGGATTTAAAGAAAATGAGATTGGTATAATACCAGAGTAAACGCTTCAGCGCGTTGCCGCCGGGGTGATAGGGGTGATTGTTGTAGGATGACAGATCAGTTTGCTGCATGTACCGCCGGCTTTTTATCGTCGTGCTTTACCCAAAAGTAAAGACTTATTCCTATCAATACGTAGATGATAATATTGAATATGGTATGGTGATCAAGAATGATGCCCCTGGTGGCCTTCCAGAACAACGCCAGAACGACAAAACGCATAATATTCAATCCCTGGAATATCAGGATACCGCAGATGAAAAATATCAGCTTCGGTTTGATTTTTTTTGGGAAAGCGATCACAAAAGCAGCGAAAAAACTCATCACCCCCAGGCCCAGGCAGGAGTAAATCAATTGTATCACGCCGCGGCCGACAACCAGGAGCTCAGTATCACTTGTGATGGCGGTATAACCCATCCAGCCGAGTACGTGCGCAGTTGCATTGAGGAGAAGATGCCGTAGTAAACGGATATAATTCAAATGCTTGTCCAGGAAAGCAACATAATGATTGCCCGGCGATGTAAGGCCGAAAACCAGCACATTGAAATAATAGAAACCCGCAAAAAGCGACAGGAAGATCAAAAGAAAACGCACTGGCGAGTTTCTGTCAAGCTGTTTTCTCACTGCTTTTTTGTTTGTCCGAAGGACTTCTCGCGGAAAGTATCTCATCAATCTTGACATCGACGATAAGCCGGAACCAGAAGCCCTGCAGAAAATGAAATATGATACCCGTGCGCCCATCCAAAAATCCAAGCTGGAAGATAATCCGCTGTGTGAAATACAATGAGGGTCTCATATATCGCGGTAGTTTCCACCACAATTGTTTGCGCCAGGCGGTGCGTTCGTCAGGTGAACCCCAGAAGTTGGGTTTGATGGTTTGCGTGCGCGCCTGTTCCATCCGTTCCACTTCTTCCTGAGCTACGAGGTCGCTGTAACGGTTGTGTTTATCTATCCAGAAACGTATCTCGTTTTCTTTCAGATTTTCTTCCAGGATGATGCCGTCTTTCCAAACTTCTGTTTTACCCGGAACGATGAAACGATGATCCATATTCTCATTCGTATCAGAATACCCGACACCATACCGGAACATTTTCAGCAGGTAGAACGGGTAATATCCCCCGTATTTGATCCACTTGCCCTTAAAGAAATTCTTGCGATTAAAATAGATGCCATCGATCCCCCCATGATCTTCATCGCTAAAATCCTTCAATCGTGTTTTAAGTTCAGATGTAACCTGCTGGTCGGCATCCAGGCAGATGACCCAAGGAGTGGTCACAGGGAAATTCTTAAGCGCGAAGTCCCATTGTTTGGGATGATTTTCAAATTGATGTTCCAGGAAGGTCGCGCCATATTGCTTGCCGATCTCGACGGTCTGATCCGTACTGCCCGAATCGAGAATGAATATGGGCGCATCCAGATCCTCTATGGTTGCGAGCAGGCGAGGCAGGTGTAGTTCCTCGTTATAGGTTAATATGACGAATGAGAACTCGGTATTCACGATAATTTCGCTTTGACCAACATCGATTTCCAGAAATAGGGCATACGACCACAGCCTTTAAAGGTTACTACTTCGAAACCTTTATCAGCCAGCAATTTGCTCAATGTTTTTTTTGACCAGAATTTGATGTGGCCGCCGTGCCAAGCCGGGCTGTGATGGCTATCCCATTTATCCAACATGCTCAGTGACAAATTTTTCAGGTAACCGTGATACGGTGTAGAAATGATCAGCTCACCTCCTTTCGGCAGCAATCCTTTACAAAAATCGATAAAGCCTGCCGGGTCATAAAGATGTTCTATAACTTCGGTTGACAGGATCGTATCAAATTGAAGGGCCTGTAATTCCGCCGGTAGTTTCCCGGTTGACAGGTCCTGCACATAAAACCTGTCTGGATTTTCCTGTTTGGCTATCGCTATTCCTTCTTCCGAAGCATCGGTGCCATAGACGTTATACCCCTGCTTCACAAGATAATTCGCCAGGAAGCCATTGCCGCAGCCCAGGTCTAAGATCAGCTTGTTTTTGCGTTTATCCAGCAGGCTTAACAGCGGACGCAGCAAGTACCCAAATGTATGCGCTGGGGCGCCCGTGGTGAAACCGTAGTCTTTGTAATCAGCCATTGGCTATGATCTCTTTGTACATTTCAACATACTCATGGGTCAATACCGTGTCATCAAAATCTCTGCGGATAATAGCAGGCGCTTTTTCCCTGATGCGCAAAAGTTCGTCACGACTTTTCGAAGCAATGATAATTTTTTCTTTTAGCGAAGATACTTGTTGATCACATACCCAGCCCAAATGATTTTGTTCGACATAATTGCTCAAGCCCACATGTTCACTGATCAGTACTGCCGTTCCCATATTCAGACTTTCGATCACAGTATTGCCGAAATTCTCGTCGTATGAGGGTAGAATGAAAAGGTCGTGCTGCTGCAGGACGGCGAACTTATCGTCGGTCCGGAAACCTATCCAGTCGATATATCCGGCGATACTATTTTTTTCAGCCCTTTTTTTCAAGCTGTCGATATAAGTTTCGTCCCCATCGCCGGCAATGGTTAGCTTATAGGGTATGCCGATATCCTTCAACGCGTCGAAGAGCAATTCGACACCTTTTTTGGGATCTATTCTCGAAAAGAAGATCAGTTTCAGATCACCGTTTTCATTCGTCCGCAAAGGTTCCTGAGTTTTACCTGGTAACGCTATGAAATTTGAGATATTGAATATTTTCCTTGGTAGTACCAGGTTTTTCATAGCCATTTCTTCCCTGTCGGACGTGACATGCATGTAGCTTTTTTGCAAAAGGCTTTTGCCAAGCAACTTATGGATCAGCTTCTTAGGTAAACTGTTTTTATTACGGAAGGAATAATCGCTCAAAGTACCCCTGGGCGAAACCACTACCGGCACGCCCTGTTTTACAGCAATCCTGCAAGCCAGTACCGATACCAGGTTCCACCAGGCATGGATGTGGACTACGTCGAAACGTTTTATATGCTGCCGCAGCGCCATCAGCAGGTCGGGCGCGTAATGGGTGTGGTCTCTGGTCAGGCGACGGAAGTAAACGACCTTAACGCCATCGACGTTTGCCGGTTCGCCGGGCGTAACATCAAGTTCGTTCTGCCCGTTTGCGGTTGTTGTGAACACCTCAACTTCGCAGCCGGCTTTCACCAGTTCCTCGCTCAACTTTGATACCGACATGGTAGGACCACCATAAATATAAGCCGGCTTGTAGGATGCATTTACCTGTAATATTTTCACGCTTCCGTCAGGATATGCTGCCCCACCATTATTCTGTGGATGATAAGCATGCTTACATATGACCAAAACACAGTGTTGATCAGGAACTCAAAGCTCAATCCCCGCCACATTATCTGGAACAGCCCGCTGAATATGAGCGCAGTGCCCAGTACGTAACCGCCGAATAATTTCTCAGCCTTTATAGAGATCAGCTGTGCAACAGAACCGTAAATGAGCATTGCTATAAATATCCCTATGCCTCCGTACGATAAATAGGCGTCAACTACAAAGGCCGGTTTAGCGGATACGTTGGAATTGGCGTTAACCACGCCAGCATCGTACACCCGCTGCATCACCAGTTCTTCGGTGATTGGCTTGGAAGGCCATAATATCCGGGGAATGACTACTATCGCCGACTGCTCGAGTAGTTGGAAATTGTAGAAATCCACTTTATCGGGGGTAGATTTCAGGAATTTTGTAAACATTTCGATCTCACTGAGCCGGTAAGAAAGGAAAATCCAGTTAGTTTCTTTTTGTGCGGTGTCGTCGGTATTTTTCAAAGCGGCGTCCAAAGCTTGCTGTGAAGCCTCGTCAGCGGATTCTTCGTCGGCCCACGCGCTTTGCCTATATGCCTGGTTATAACTGGGAAGAACTACGAATAAAGCGAGAAGCAGGGGCGCGAAAGTGATAAATACGAGTTTTTTATAGGTTGGATAAAGGAAAATTCCTAAAACCAGGATACTGAGAATAATAGGTTCTTTAAATCCAGATGTAAGGGCCTGGTAAACATTAAAGGAATAAAGACCAAAACAGACCAGTGTATTCCAAACCTTGTGAAGCGGGATAGCAAATGCAAGCGCGAGCGTGCAGGCAATAAAGCTTAACGAGTTGAACTGGTTGGCAAACTGCGAAAGGCCCGGGATCTTTAAAAAAAGCATGGAAGCAGGTAATGTAACGATAGCCATTTTGTATAGAAGGTCGGCCACCTTTTCGTCTTCTATTTTATATTTTGATTTTACCGGGTAGTTCATGAAGCTCAATATACCGGTCACAAAAGCCGCGTGCGCCAGGCAATAATAGCGCTGGCATTGAGCTGTCAATTCTAACTGATCCTGATCTACAAGATAATACAGGCTTGTTTTATGAAAGTCCTGGTAACCCATTATGTCGAAGAAAAAGAAGATCGAAGTACAAGCCATATATCCTGCAAAAATGATCTGTACCAGGAAGATGGGGCGCATGATCTGCTCGGCTATGGGGCGGTCTTTAGGTAAAGGCTTTATCTTGCCCGTAAGGGTGACGTAGAAAATGAAAAACGACCCAAGCCAGGCAATAAAGTATGAAACCACCGGGTCGGCCTTAAATATTAAAGAGAGCAGCCATGGTATGTATAAAACCAGGAATTTTTCGAATGCTCCGCTCTTCATATCCTATTCTTGCTGGCTATCGCGGTTTTAAAATTAATGCAATTAAATCTATTTCGCCTCAAGTTTATGCTCGATGGCTTCCGTAATATGCGAAAAGCTCCAGTTCTTTATAAGTTCGGCGGAATTTCTGCCCATTTCCCTAAGGCTTTCTTTTGACCTTATAAGATGGCCAAGGCAGTCCTTTAATTGGACAGGATCGCCCGATTTGAATATAGCGCCATTATGTCCGTTCCTAACCAGGTCAATTGCGCAGCCGGCCTTGTCAGATACCATGACGGCTTTCGTGCAGGCCATTGCCTCATTTACAGCAAGTCCCCACGTTTCCCCCGGGCCTTTTGACGGCAGGCAGAACAAGTCGCAGGCCTGCAGCACTGCGGGCATCCGGCTTTGATTCTGGAAATCCATAAAATGCACCTTGCGGACATTGCGTGCCTTTTGTTTAAGTTCAGCTTCTAATTTGCCGTTGCCAACGAAAAGTAAATGTGTGCCGGGCTGATCGGTTTGCATGAAGGCATCAAGTAACTCAGCCGGCGATTTTTTGTCTTCAAACTTCCCTGCGAAAAGCACAAGAATGTCTTCATCATTTATTCTTAACTGCTCACGGAGCCCTTTTGCTTCGGCTCCGCGGTCGGCCGAGAAACGCTCGTTGTCGACAGCATGGGGCGCGAATGCCAACTGCTTGTCTTTCAGCCCGTATTTTTTAAAGTAAGCCCGGTTGTTCGACCCGGTATAAAATGCGCAGTAAATATCGCTGTAAACCCAACGCAGGAAAATGGTTTTGAAAACACTTTTCAATCCTGCCGTCTCATCCAGCAAGGTGGAATCGCCCCGGAAATATACGGGCAAACGACCTTTGAAATGTCTTATACACCTCAAATGGCTTTGCCAGGCCCAGCCAAATACCAATATTGCGTCGGGTTGCCATTGTTCAACGTCATGGATCAGGTTCGGATTGATAATGCCTTTGTAATGATGTGTACCCGGATCGGGTGAGGTATTTTCCAGCCAGGCATAGGGATAACCTTCCAGCAGGGGAATATCCCATCCTATAGTCGAACCAAAACCGGGGTCGTATTTAACTTTCGATTTTTCTCCCCAGGTGTAAAACACCATAATGCTGATCCTGCCGCGCCCATGCAGCAACTTAAAAACCGGTGCATAATACTGGATAGGATGCGTGGTGATGATGGCGAGTTTCATATTTTATTTCGCCACCCTATCAAACAATTTGCATTGTCTCTCAGCCATTTGTTTCGCCGAATATTTTTTTATCGCTTCAGGATTATAGCTCACTTCGCTTAGCTCTTTTTTTATAACTTTCACCAGGAAATCCGATATGGCTTCCAGGTTGCCGTCGTCATAACTGAAAATATAATCTGCGCCGTATTCTTTCAGAACCGGTATCGCCGGACTTTCGGAATTGAATATGGCCAGCAATGGTTTTTGTGTCAGAACGTAGGGGTATATCTTCGAAGCTGTATATTTTGGATCATCCGAACCGGGTATGAACAAAGCGTTTGCTTGTTTCAATGTTGCCAGTGTATGGTAATAGCTTATCCGGTCGGTCACCTCGGTTACCTGTGCCCCAACGCCCAGTTCATTTGCCAGGGGCGATATTGTCGGTGTTCCGTGGTCGGGAGGCGCATAGCTTGTACCGATAAAATACACTTTGATCTTACCGAACACATCCGGTTGGGTATCCAATCCGTTCTTCAACGCCTTAAACAGTGGCGTTATCGCGCTGCGCATATCCGCACCTCCGCGCCCGATGTAAACAATATTAACAAAGGAAGGATCAAGAAGCTGCGGAAACGAGTCCTTATGTTTTTCCGCAATCTCCATATCCGGGCCGAATGCGCCGAATGTGATTGTTTCTGCCGGGATATTTCGGATAACTGCGTATCGCTCTTTTAATGTTGTAATATAGCTTTCCGACACGCTGATCAGGCCATCAACGCTTCGCATCGCTTTAGGCTCGAGCCTTTTGTTGAGGCGGTAAGAGAACCAATATTTCTTCGGGCGCTGGCTTTTCGGTTTATTTTTATAGTAATCCGAATGCCAGAGGTCCTGCATATCGATCACATAAGGCACATCGAAGCGTTTTTTCCAGTAAGCGCCCAATATGCAAACCGGGAATTGTGTAGTTGAGAAATAAATCAGGTCGAAATGCTCTTTTTTGAGTAATCCGCTCACTTCCCTTTTATAAAAACGCAGCGAACGCAAGGCAATACTTCCCAGGCCGAATTTTGAAGTCCAGCCTTTATTAAGGGCTTTAACATAATGGATATTTATTCCTGGTGGAATGCTTTGCAGCAGCAGATCGTCCTTCGGCATGTCAGAATATTTGGGATCGATAGTCACCACCTCCGCATCCCAGCCAAATTGATGGAAATAAGGCAAGCTCATCCGCACGCGTTGCATATCGGCTGCGTTTGACGGGGGGAAATAGGGTGATATGATTAGGACTTTTTTGTTCAATTTGATCTAAGCGCATTCCCTATTACATCCAGGAATTTGGTCTTTTCAGTTTCCCAGTTCAGGGTCTTCCTGGCCAGGTTGAACGATACTTTTCGGGCTTCCAGGAGTTTTTCCCTGTCCTTGTGGTAATCGAGCAGAATATCGGCCAATCCCCCGATATCGTTTTGCCTGTATACAGCGCCGGCGCCCGGATATTCGCTCATGAGTTTTATCTGTGCTGAAGTATCGCTGGCGACAATCGCCAAACCCGCCTGCATGTAAGTAAATATCTTATTTGTCAGGCAAATATCCCGATTGTAAGGAGTGCTATTTTCGGCAGCGAGCCCAATATCGAATTTAGATGCCAGTAGCGGGATTTCGTCAGGCGCAACAGGTTTATGAAGATATACATTCAAGGTTGGTTCCACCGAAAAAAAGTCGCCCTGTAAATCTCCGAGCAAATGCAACTCAAAGGGATATTCCCTTAAGTTGCGAAGGGCACTGACAATAGTCTCCAGCCCCCGGTGCGGGCCGATGGTTTGTGAGAACCAGAACAACTTTAGAGGCTCCTCGTGGATAATCACGGGTTCGGACACTCGCTTATCGACGGGAAAGGCGTTGAGTATCACGACCGGCCTTTTAGCGGGAAAAAGCTTTTCATAGGCCGCTGCGATCAACGGGCTGCTTGCCGTAATGTAATGAGCATACGGAATATATTTGTTTTCGATCCGTGTTTTTAGCGTTACATCCGGGGCGGTAGGATCATCGCTTACCTCGTTGCGATGAAAATCTTCAGCATCAAAACCACAGGATTTGTCATATTTTTTTGCCGCTTTAACTGCCGCAGGTAATGCACCGAGGTTATGCGCGATGTACAGATCGGCAGGGTGTTTTTTGGATTCTCTAATAAGAAACCAGGTACTTCGTGCGACAAATATTCGGCGGCTTAGCTTAAACAACAGGCGACTCATTGCAAAGGTAAGCCGCTGCCGGTCCGGACCTCCCGCCACCCGGATGGCCTTCCAGGGCTTTTGGCTCAACAGTTGCTGATCGTATCGTGTGCCCCAATCATTCCAGTAAGCATAAATTACCGTAACGTCATAACCGGCTCCGGCTAAAGCATCGGCTTCTTTTACCAGTCGCGGATTTAATGACGGCTGACCTGAGGAAAGTAGTAAAATCTTTTTGCCGTTGCTTAACTCCACCTTTTATCTTTCCGGAAAATTGAATTTTCTTTTGCGAACAGAAAATCGGATTGAAAAAGCGCCTTGTCCAGGGGCCGGCGCATCAGTGAGCAGATGTCATACAATACAAATCGCCTTTGGTTCATAAAGGCAATTACTTCTGCTACCAGTGGCACATCTTTATAGATATCCAGCAGGGAAACTTCAAGCAGCACAAATTCAGCGGATGCTAATGCTTTTTCGCCGCCCTTTAGTATTTCAAGTTCATAGCCCTGTGTGTCGATCTTTATCAGTTCGGATTTTTCAAAGCGAGTTTTTTCTACCAATTTATCCAATAGCCGCAGCTTAACTGTTTCAGTGCGCGCGCCGGTGGAGTGATGCTCGCTTAGCACCGAGCTCGCGGTCTCATATTTATGGAAAGTAACGTCGCGTTCCTCAGCGCCAAGCAGGGCAATATGATAATCCACATCCGTAAATTGTTCCTTTACTTTTTTCAGGGCGCCTTCCTTTTCCGATTGGCCCTCCAGCATCAGCACCGCCATATCCGGGAAGATGTTTTTCAGGTCGCGCGTCCAGTTTCCTTCGTATGCGCCGATATCAAGACACACTTTCGGATCAAATCCCAAACCTTTGAGCCTCGCAAAGCTGTCTTCCTGTGATGGTACGCCGAGCTTGGTTTTCAGGCGTCGTTTTACGCTTTCGGGTATCAATTTATTCAGCATCTGAATTGAATATATCCAGGTATTGTTTTGCAATCACATCGATATCGAACCGCGCTTTGGCAATTGCCCTGCAGGTGCCCCGATTTATTTCCCCGACCGATTTAATCGCTGCAACCATTTCATCAGCGTTTGATACGGTGATGCCCGTTTTCGCATCGATAACCTCCGGCACCGAACCCCTTCCAAAAGCAATAACCGGCGTACCGCAGGCCATTGCCTCGATCATCACCATGCCGAAGGGCTCGTCCCATTCAATCGGGAAAAGCAGTGCCTTCGCTTCGCCAAGGTATTGGTTCTTTTGACCGTCATTGAGCGGGCCGGGATAAATGATTTGCCTGCCATCAATTTGTGGCTCTATTTCGGTCTTGAAGTAAGCATAGTTGTCTTCGGTGTGCGATATATTGCCCCCGATCAATAGCTTATTCCCGGTTTCTTTTGCGACCTTGATAGCTGTGTGAACGCCTTTTATTCTATCCAATCGTCCCAAAAACATCAGCGGGGCATCGCCGCTAACTTTTTCTTTGAGCCGGTATTGCGAAAAGTCAATGGTATTATAAACAGTTTTCCAGGTTCCGGCGACATTGCCGGTCGATACGCAATAGTCGCTGCAGGCTGTAAAAACCAGGTTGCAGTTGGGCAGGGAATTGATTATTTTGATACCGCGCCGTGCTACGGGCCGGCCATACGTCATGATCTTTTTCACCGGATGGTTTAACGCGGGAAGCAGGTACGCCAGGCGTCCGAAGTTATGAATGAGGTCAAAGCTGTTTTTATGTTTTCGCAGGAAACGCCAGGCAAAACGAACTTCTTTGAATCGCTGACCTTTAGACCGGGCCAGCTCGTTAATGCCGAAGGTTATAGTTTTACCACTGCAATGTGAGCCAGGGCCGGCTAACAAGGTTACTTCATGTCCCATGCGTGTATATTCTTCGGCGAAGAGATATACCAATCTTTCATGTCCGCCGTATTCTTTAGGCGGAACGGGTATACCCGGGTCCATTATCAACAAAACGTTCATTTAATTGTCAATAATATCGGGGGTGCGGTTTTTCAGAAAGGTCCAGGTTTGCTGCTGTGATTTCAGGTATGGTCTTAATCGGGGAATATGAAAAAAATTTGCTACGAACCAACGTATACAGATCAGCCAGTCGGATATATTTAAACAACTCAACAGCCTCCATTCCCGCAAAAAAAATATGGATAACATAAAGACCGGCACAGGTGATGGCCGATTATTCCGGTAATAACTTAAAAGCGTTAGGCACTTTCTTTTTTTGTCTGACGATTTGGCGAGATAAGAGGAAAGCATCATCATCTGAGTGCCTGTCCATTTCACTATATTTCTTGATTGACTCGATGCAATGGTATATGAAAAATTGGCTAACGGCTTTGACTGTAAAAAAATGGGATGTTCAAAACAGCGCTCTCTCACCAATTCTACGGCATTTGATAACGTACTTTCGGGTATGCTGTATTGCGCTGCCTTGTCACCCCTGTAAATCATAGCTCCTGTAGAATGCAGTGCCCCAAGAGCCTGCGCAGGCTGCGGCCAGTTGAAGCAGATATCCTGGCTGGTTGGCCAAAGTGTGGCGCCGGTATCAACCCACGACCGGTTGGGTAATTCCTTCCAAACGGACATGTTGCTCCACGCAATATCAAGATGTGGATTGTCATCCATCAGCTTGACCATTACTTCCAGGAATGTGGGCTCCCACCAGTTGTCATCTTCCAGCATGCTGGCATAGGTTTCCGTACAGCCTTTGAAAGCATAGTTAAAAGATGCCGTGGTGCCCAGGTTTACCGGGTGATTAACGACGATGAACCGTGAGTCGTTCAATGACCTTATATATTCCTCGGGAAAGGTGTTGCCGGGCAAATCGTTATGAACCTCGCATATCCAATCGGTAAACGTTTGCGACAATAAGCTACTTATAGCCCGACTAAGCAGATTGTTGCGATTATAAGTAAAAAAGTATATCCGGCATTTAGCCATTGGGATTCGTTATTGATGTAACTATCTCGACATACCTGGATGCACATTTTTCTAAAGTCAGATTTTGAAGTACGTATTCTCTTGGCCGGAAAGCCCCGATCGCAGATTTAGCCGTGAACTCAGTCAGGTTTATTTCAAAATCATCCATCGAAGTGAATTTTGTGCCGCATCGTTCGTCCCAGTACGGAACCGATGAAACCGGTGCAAACTTTATCTTATCGGGATACCAGGCAGGGTCCTGCCAGTAGCCGCCCCGGTCCCAGGCCAATATTGACACGCCGGAAGACAGTATTTGCTGGTAGGCTATTCCCTGGGTTTCATGTTCACATAAAAAAATAGCATGCTTGCATAATGACAGCTTTTCCTTCAGGTCGGAAGGTTTATATTGGCCGTATCTTAATTCGGTAAAGCTAAGATTGCGGGCTTTTAATGCTTCTTTGATAGGGTCGACCAATTCGGCGTTCATTTTATCATGATGCCACCTGATTTTGTTGTAGACCAGGAAATCGATTTTTTTTTCAGTTTCCGCAGGCCGCCATTCTTCAGTGTCAATACCTACAGGCCACACCTCTACACGATCTTCGCCGTAAGGCGCAAAAAAGTCTTTAACCCATTGCCCGGGAACAAGCAGTTTTTTTATGGGATATTGTTGCAGTATATTGGGATTAGCAAATGGATTAATGCCAAATGCAGCCCCAAATAAAATAGGGTTTTTCCAGTCATGCTCAAAAAGCACCTGGTCGCGCCCGATAATGCAAACAAGTTCGTGCGGATTTTTTTTTGCGTATTTATAATTATTGATCCGGTAGGCGATGTTTAACTTGTCTAACCCTTTTATTAGATTTTTGAACACGAGGTATTGCCCGCTTGGCACAGGTATCCCGCGATAAACTCTTCTGATGAACTTGCGTGGAAATCTGTCAAAAGGCAGCCAGCGGTCCGGGTCGGCTTCGCCGTAAAAAATATTTAAAGGCTTATCTGAATGCATTCACAATGCTGCGGCGCAGCCTTAATATTTTTTCGGTGGCTTTAAAGCCGATGTTCTTGTATAGCCGGCCAAGTATGCCTTTTTCCGGTATTTGAAAATCGGGGTTCAGTTCGAATACCCACTCTGCGACCCCGATACCGTCCTTTGGGAAATTTATGGCTATCCAATGAGCGAGCGGCCATAATTTATTGCAAGCCGCATTTTTATATCGCTGGCTTAAAGGCTCATCTGCCTCTAAATTGTTGAAACACTTTTTGTAAATGTTCAGCGTAGCCAAATGATTACTGCTTTGCTTCAGCCCGGAAACGTTTTGCAGGCGCTCATTTTGATGCACCCGGTGTGCAAGCGTGAGCGACGTGATATAGCTGATCTTTGGCCGTTTCATAGCCGTTTCAATTACAAATTGCCTGTCGTCCAGGGCTCCGAATTCCTGGCGGTGCGGTATATCTTTTATAAAATCCTTTTTAAAAAGGTAAGCGCTGTAGTGCGATGAATCACATTCGCCTAATTGTTGGGCCAGGAAGTCATCGCATATTACCCATGGACTCTCTTTAACGAGGTTTTCATTTTCATCAACTGCCTGGTGCCCCGCGCAAACAATATCTGCTCCATATTTTTCGGCCTGGCGAAGCAGATTGGCTGAGGAACCGGGCAGTAACCAGTCGTCCGAATCAAGGAAACGGATATATTTTCCGGACGTCATCGCCATAGCTTTGTTTACCGCCCAATCTTTTCCCATGTTCTCCTGGTATACCGCAACAATATTTCCTTGTTTTGAAAGCCATTGCCATGTACCGTCAGTGCTGCCATCATCAACTACGATAACCTCTATGTTTAATGAAGGATCAAAACAACTGCTCACCGCTTTGGGCAGACTCCAGAGCCGATTAAAAGTGGGTATGATGATACTTACATCCACGCTCATCAATCCACGATCCTTTCTGACTTCTTAACCTGTCGCGTCCCCATGAACGTCTTATATACGGGCCGTAAAATGTTTTTGAAGTGCTTCGCAATTTCAGCGGGTAAGGTCACGCCCAAAAATGTTAAAAATCGGGAAATGCCGATGGGGTATCCATCGCTCATGATATATTTTAATTGTCTAACCTCTCTGATATATGGCATTACCATATTGTGATGTCCTAAGTAATGGACCACCACCGGCGATGCCAGAGTTAAATGCCAGTTTTTTTGATAATCCGGATGAGCCGGATCATTGTAAAGCTTAACAGTACCGTTCAGCAGGTCTGACTTTATGCCGGATTGGAAATTGACAAATTCGGCTAATATACTGCCATCATCCGTAACCGGGCTTTCATGATTTAGTTCCATCGCCAGCGCCATTAAAACCTCATCATTCGGATGATTGCGCAACCGGACAAAGCCGATATCGTCATATTCCTTTTCCAATTTACGGGCGGTCTCGTACACCAGTTTTGATTTAGGGCCTGCTTCAAGGTAATACAGCCCGCCGTTAAATTTAGGCAAATGAGGAATATCGAATTTTTTACAAACAGACGCTACATCGCCAAACCATTCCCCGCCGGCAATATAAGTTCCGGCAACCGAAACATTATGGCCCTTGAACGCCTCGAACACCGGGTTTAAATTACTGTATACCAGACAATCACTGTCGATGAACAGCGTTTGCCCTGGAGGGGCCAGTTTATCCAGGTGAAGCTTAGGTGAAAAGCCCTTCCCCAATTGATCCGGTTCAAGTTGGATAATCCTAACGTGGTTTTTTACATTATCGGGGATACATTGAGGAAGGTCTGTTGCCAGGTGAAAGCTTATTTCATCATTTTCCTGGTGCCATAGTCTGAATGAGCGGGCAAGATTGACAGCCATATCAACATAGAGCTTTTTTCCTGTTGCTATGGTAAGCACAGTTTTACCGCCGGTCATTTTTTCCTGAGCATTTTTTCCGAAGCCAGTATCCTGAAGCAAAGCTCGTATATCTTGTCGCTCATGAATTGTTTAATGATAAGTACCGGGAAAAGCAAAACCATCTTACATGCCATTAATATTCTGCGGCCAAACGAAGGCACAGGTATGGTGAGCAGGTGTTCCTTTGTTTTTTGCCCGAGCGAGTTTGTCATATGCCAATTGCGCGGCGTACTTTCCAAATAACCTTCGTGCGAAATCATACTGTGGTCCACAGGGTCTTGTATTACATTTATCTTGCCTAGGTCGGCGATAAAACGCGTGAGCGAATTTTCAAAACCATCCACGCCCAGCTTATCTCCTTTGGGTACTTTTAACAAATTTTCAAAACCGTCTTTTACAATCGCGGTTTTGCAAATGCACGGGTTGGCAGAAAAGCCGTAAATTGCTTCATAAAGGTCGCCACCAAGCGGTTTTTGCTTCATTTCTGCGTCCAGCGGGCCAAATTTGCTGTAGATGATCTGGGCCCAGTCAGCATGCTCATCAAGCAACCGGATCAACGACTGCAGATCCGCCGGCGCATCAAATTTCCAGTCATCTTCCAGCCAGAAAAAATAGGGCGTGTCGATCATCTTTAATGCCTGTAAAATGTTATGGATATAGCCCTTGCGAACTGGTGATTTCACGATCACATCCGGCTGGATATGGTTTGAGGCAATCTCGCTTACAGGGCCGTCAATTGCCAGGATCACTTTTGCGAAGGAATGATCACAGGCCTGTTTGAAGGAATTCCAGGTATTGTGCAACAGGTGCTCCCGGCCTTCGCAGGTGAATATTACCAGTGTCACATCGTTCTTATTCATAAATATAATTGAGCGAGTTGTTTATAGCAAGAATATTCTGGTATCTGAATATTTCCAATGCCGAATTGTATTCGCCCATTGGAAATAATTTGTTCTGCGGCATTACCCTGTAGAATTTGTATTGAGGCAACAACTTGTAATAGTTGAAGAAAAATGTTTTAGAGACGATATTGAACTCATTGAATTCAAACTGGATCACGCCGATAAGGTTTTCTGTTATCAATGCGGCAGCGCCCTTTAGCACTTCAAACTCATGGCCTTCCACATCTATTTTCAAAAAGTCTATTGATCTTATATTGTTCGTTTTGCAAAAGCTATCAAGGGTTACCAGGTTACAGGTAACAGCCTCATCAGGCTCCCCGGCGAATGTGAAAATGTCAGTGATGGTATCCTTGTAGGCGGTCATCATCGCATCGTTCTTGTCATTTGAGCTTTTAAAAAGCGTTATCGTCCCATTGCTGCTGCCGACGGCGGTATTGTGGCGTTTGATGTTTAATTCGGCAGTATTGGCTGTTAACTTATTAAAGGCCTGCTGGCCAGGCTCAAAGCAATTGATCTCAGCATTGCGGAGGTGCCTGCGGAGCATCATGGTGTAGTCTCCGACATTGGCGCCCACATCAAATATCATCTGCGGATCGCGTTTGAAAACCTGCTCAAGAATAGTATCGATCACGTATTCTTCACCCGATAAATAAGTATTGTGGCCTACGCCGATCTGCACGTGCGCATGAGTGAGCAGATCGGTACGCATCCTTTTAAGGATATGGATGAGCAGCCGCTCGATAAAACTCTTCATTAACTAACGTATTTTACTCTTAACATGCTGAAGGTAACGCACAGTTTTCCATCCTAATAAGGCAGCGAGTTTTTGGTTGAGCCCTTTGTGATAAAGGTCATATTTTAGCCCGGGAGCTAATTTTTTTGCCTTTTTAATGGCTTCCGCAGCAAGTTGACGATGTGACGGGTAAAAATTGAAGGCATTTTCCCAATAAAGCCGTCCCAAAACAATCCTTGCCGTCGGACCATCGGTTTTAGAAAGCATGGTTTCTGCAAGCAGGTCGATAGTTTTCAGCACACTTTTTGCGGCATCTATATCTTTCCTTGAACTGAGGCTGCCCTTTGATTCGAATTTTCGGTAATAATTTAAAGCACCCGGTATATGGCATACACGCCGGCCGGCCAGCACCGCCCGGCAAAAGAACTCGCCGTCATCGTTTACCGTCAGTTCTTCGTTCCATTCACCAGCTTTTTGCAGTACCGACTTTGGCGTGAGCCAGGAATGAATAGATATCATTCCCCCATAATTTTCGCCGATAAGCGCTCCGCCATATAACTTGATCAGGAAGTCGATAGGCTCGAAGCAGGTGTCGTCGTACCATTCCTTTCCTGCACTTGATTTATACGGATCGCTGCCATGGTTAAAATAAACAATGTCGCCAATGGCTAATGTCTCATTTTGCCCGGCAATTACTTTAAGCTGCTTTTCTATTTTTTCATTGCCCAGCAAATCATCCCCGTCAAGAAATTGGATAAAATCTCCTGTACAGTGCTTTAGCCCGGTATTCCTGGCGTTGCTTGCGCCTTTATTCGCCTGGTGGTAAATACCGACCCGGGCGCTTCGATACTTGCCGGCTATTTCAAGTGAATTATCAGTCGAGCCATCATCTACAATAATGATCTCCTTATTCGGCCAGGTTTGGTTCAGCGCCGACTGGATGGTCTCATCCAGGTATGCGGCCGCATTATAAACCGGTATTATGATCGATACTAATGGCTCATTCATTGACCACGGGTTCGGGCTTTCTCGCCATAAAGGGTTTTTCGATGTATTTATAGCTAAACCAGGTGATCACCGGTATCAGGAATATGCCGATGGCTATACCGGCGTGCTGTAGCGCGTGGGGGAGGAACTTGCTGGCGCAATAATTTTTGAGCGATATAAGCGGTTCGTGCAGCAGGTATAAAGAATAACTGGACAGGCCGATCATTGCTGTTATTTTAACCAAAAAGTTTCGTTTGCGCGACAGCCATGGTTCAGCACATATCAGGAGTACAAGCGGTGCTGTCCAAACCAGGATCTTTAACTGGTAGCCAATAATATCGAACCTGCTGAGCCCGGTGACCTGAAACAGTATAAAAGCCACGAGTATGCCAGCGTAGATGATCTTGTAAACAGGCTTCTTAAGAACAGCCGGATTTAATTTGACCTTATCGGCGAGATACGCTCCGCAGCACCATGCGAACCATATGTTGATTGGGAAATAGCTGCGTGGGAGTGAATAGTCTGTGAATATTGAAAGCAATGCGATGCTAATACCCGAAACAATGAATATCGTAACTAAGGCGACGTCGAGAGAGAACCTTCTGCGTAAGTAATAGAATACAGGGTAAATCAGGTAAAACGCCAATTCGACGGATATTGTCCATAAAACCACGTTGATAGCAACAAAATAGCGTTCGGTATACGCCTGCAAAAGGAAAATATGTACCAGCGCATTGGCAGGCGTAAGATTATAATTTTTTGGTACAACAAGATAGCCAACAGCTACGCTGACCGCCAATGCAACAATGTAGGGTGGGTAAAGTCTTTTTAACCTCCTTATATAATATTTTTTAATTGGCAAGGGTTCGTTTGCCCTGATGTGCCGGATATTGGAAAGGTGGATACAATAACCACTGATAAGAAAGAACAGCGGCACCGCATAAAAAGCGCCAAATGCTTCGGCATAATACAACCATTCGAAGCCTGTATAATCTCTTAATACCCTTCCGAGGTGCAAATGATAATAAAATACGCCAAGAGCCGCTACAGCCCGGGCAATGTCGATGGATACCAGGCTTTGTTCTTTAGCTTGCGGCATGCGTCTTATTGTTGGTAAATATTGCTATCCAATGATCCCTCAGAGATGCATTTAGAGGCGGCTTATTGTCGCGAAACCAGGACTGTTTAAGCATAGTAAGGTATTTGGAATCGTCGCAGTCGAGTTCGATGATGCGTTCGATTAGTGGGGCGAAATCCAAGCCGCCGAACTGCCATTTCATTTTCAGTTCTTTGCCTATAGCTTTGGCCTTCCGCCTGATGCGATGATAGAGGCTTTTGTAAAACGCCGGGCGGATGTCCGTAAAGTTCTGCCGGCTGTTTTCTTCGAGCCAGTTCACTATGCCTGAGGCCGATGTTTTGATATAGTCCGGTGCGTTTACAAAACTGGCCGTATTGAATATATCGCCGATCAAAGGGTCGCCGCAATAAACCGGCACGCTGCCGGCCTGCATGGCGTCGTACAACTTTTCGGTCTGATAGCCGGGGTAGACGTAGTTTTCAAACGCTATCGTGAACTTGTATTCACTTAGGAAACTCCGTTTGCTTTCCCACTTATCGCCTGGATGGCAGTCATCAATGGCGGGCATGTTGTTCATCGACCTGCCCGGCGCGTCGACCTTTTTATATTTTGAAAGCTGTCTGAAAAATTCCTCGCGGTAAGGCACCTTGTGCGAATACAAGAAATTGCAGAAGTACTTCTTTTCGCTAAGTATCCTTTCTGCATCATAATCAGCAGGCTTTACCAGTTTCTGCGGATCGAGACCGTGCCATTGGATGCGCCTGTACCTGGGGCTGCTGATCTTATCTTCGGGCATTACGCCAAACGCCCACTCACAAACGGAAAGATCGGGGAGAATGTTCTCGCAGAAATAGCCGATACGGATGTAATTGCCGGGTCGGGGGATATCGTTACCGTAAGGCCCAAAGAGGATAAAATCAGGTTCATCACTTTCTTCGAAAATGAAGTCGCCGGCCAGTTCGTTCAGGATATCGCTTTCAGCGATCGCTTTGGTTATTCCGTTCTGAAATTTTATTTTTATGAGCCGGGGCAAAGTCAGACGATAAATTTACCACCGGTTGCGAGGTGCTGCGCTTCCAGCGTTTGGTAATAACGGGTATAAATATCCTCCAGGTTTGCGTCAGTATGTTCCGCTGCAGCGCGGGCTGAATTTTCTTTAGAGCCGAGTTTTGCGAGGGTCTTACCCACCCATATCTTCACTTTCGAATAGCGGCTAATCCCGGCTTGGTCGCCGGGATAGCCGTATTTGATCCTGCCGATATCGGCTTCCCGTTTTCTTGTCGCTTCGTCGGTGCCCGAGGTTACGTTACCGGGTGTATCCACAGCCATGGCGTTAAAGCCCGTGTAATAAGCAATTTTTGCTTTAAGATACGACGCTCTGAGCGCATATTCCCAGTCGATCATCCTGAATTGAGTATCATAAAGCCCAATGAAGCTTAAAGAAGAACGCCGGATTAGCATGGAAACATCACTGAAAGTAAACGCCTTTGCCGAGCCATTTTTCCAATCCTCAAATTGCGGCAGCCGGGTTGCTGTATTCACTTCCATTGGTTTTGAAAGATCGCCGTTCAATACATTAGAAATGCACAGATCGACTGAACTGTTTTGCAACATGAAGTCGCGGCACTTGCGTATGGTGGTGAAGCAATATACATCGTCGTCGATCAGTTTTTTAATGATCGTACCCTTTGCCATCAGCAGTGCCTTGTTCCAGCCCTCGGCCTGGTTTCGGTCGGGCTCGCTGATGAACTGGTGAATTTTCCCTTCGGAGTGCAATTTTTGCAAGTATTCTATTGCGCCATCCGTGCTTCCACCGTCAATAACCACTATTTCTTCGTCAGCCGCTACCAGCGGCAGCAGATGCGCGAACAATATTTTTAAGTGATCGAGGCGATTTTTGGTGCTTATAACATAAGAAAGGCTAAAGCTCATGAGGGGTATGGTTACGGATGCTCAATATTTTCTTATGAATGGGTTTTAAGCCAAAATTGATCCTGAAATAGTCGGCGGCGATAGTTTTCCACATGATATGATGGATTTCGCCAATGTTGCCTTCTCCTCTTTTTTTTAACCGGTAATGCTTTGGAAAGTATTTTATGGTTATGCCCAGGTAGTAAAACCCCATTTTTAGCCAATAAACGTCAGAGATTTTCTTTCCGGGTTCCCTTAACACCTTTTCATATAAATTGATGATGGTAAAAGTGTGGGCGAAACCGATATGCAGTTTTTTAAGATAGCTCCATGTGAGGCGTTCTTCCGGCAAAAAATGTTTAAATGCTAATTGCGGAGCAGCCAATATTTGGTAACCCTCAAGCCGTACTCTGCAGCATATTTCCCCGTCTTCGCCGGCTGAAAGCTGATTCTTTTTCCGGCCTTGCAAAAACAAGGGTGTTTCATCCATTATTTTTTTTAAAACGGATTTACGAATTGCCATGCCGGCAGTTTTTCCTATCCCGTTTCCAATCGCATAGCTTTGCTGAAAAGTATCGAACCAGAGGGGCTTTAAATTTCGATTTTCAAATTCGGCGACGCCTGATCCGCTCAAAATGGCAACCTCCTTGTTGGCCTTAAATAATTTGTAAACGTTATCCACATAAGTTTTATCCAGCCAATTATCATCATCGCAAAAAATTAAGAATTCATAATTTGCCTCGATGACGCCTCTTTTGCGCGCATGTGCTACCCCGGGATTTTTCTCCGGGACTATGGAAAAAGCAATTTTGTTATTATATAATTCGGACCAGGCAGCCTTAGCCGCATCCACGGTATTGTCGGACGAAGCGTTATCAACCAAAATTATTTCACAGTCTACACCATTTATTTCCTGGTCGGCTATATGTTCCAATGTCCTCTGTATTCTTGAAGAACTATTGTAACAACAAATAACAATTGACACCCCGTCTTTTGACATTAAAATTTAATCTAAATTCCCAGGCAATTACTATCCCTATAAAAAATTGTTGTGCATTTAAGGTAATATACCGTTGGGGCTGTCCCCCAGAAATCAATTCTTTTAAATCCTTTTTTTACCAGAAAAGTAGTTGCTTCATCATATTCATCTCTTTCCGAATCATCAAGTATCATTACGCCGTTTTGTTTAAGCGCACCGATATTGTTTATACAGCAATTCACCCGATCCATCCCATCAACAATGATCATATCATATAATTTGTTGGTCTTCGAGACATAGTTGCAGTAGTTGCCGTCTTCGGAAAATTCACAATAGAATAAATTTACGTTTGACGGCATTGAGTTTTTTATCTTGTCATACCAAAATAAGTCATGATCTACGCTGGTCACAGAACCTACTTTCTTCGCATAAAAAAGAGTTGAATTTCCACTCCCAAATTCAAAAACGTCATGAGTGCTTTTTAATCTCTCTCCTACAAATTGAATAAACGGGTAGGTAGCCCAGGGGAGCGGATTATTTGATGCATCGACAACATTTCCGGTAATTATGGAATTGGTCCAGCCGATGTCATAAAGATAATTTTCCCGTTTGAAACCTAATAAAACTCTCTCTACATATTCAGTGCTAAGTAAAAACAGTAGTTTTTCCCTATTCATCAGGGAGGTCAGAATATTGTAAACAGTTTTTCTTAAAAATGATTTCATACTTGTACCCAGTTGATATCGATGTGATCAGATACACCCGCAGGAAACTCTTTTCCCCCATTGAACCCAAGCCAATATTGGGGTGCATATATTTGTTTGTTCTTATTGCTGTTTAACCAGGCGCCCCACCAGCTAAATGAACTGCAGGACAGGACACAGACATCGGCATTGATCAGAAATTGCAGGTCGATAATTTCGTTGTGGGTAGAAACGTATTTATTGGGGATATAGTCAAATTCATTTTCAACAAATGATGGATCGTCTGAAATGAAAATATATTCTATATCCGGGCTATCGATGGTTTCAATTGTTTTTTTATAATAAGAAACAGGCAACGAAAAATTTAAATCAACATAATCAGTCCGCCTAACATGAATAACCGCTTTTTTTTTGGAAATGTCTAATGTTTTAATAACCTGCTCAAAAGCGATGACATGTTTTTTGCGAACTTTATATAGTTTTCTGATCTTGTCCTTAGAGTCTTCAAAGTAACTTTCCGAGTGGAAAAAGCCTTGGTACAAGCGATTATTTTTTAATGCTTTAACAGCTTCATGAGGCTGAATTTCGTTCGCGACAGCGATTGCCTTTCTTTTAAATACTATTAAGTTAATAAAATGATAAAAGGCCCTTTTTGCATGTATGTTAAAAATATTTTTGTACCCTTTGATTGAAAACATTCCGTCGTCCAATATTGCAAGACAATTATCTTTAACCTCAAAGTACTGTGGCAGCATAAAATTTTCAATGCTTTTATCGATGTAAAATGAAGTTTTCATTTTTTTGGCTGCTGCGTAGACGAAGGCATATTGAAATAACTGGTTACCTAAGCGGCCTTCTAACCTGACTGCGATCATTCCGCTTTTACCTTTTTAAACCAAAAGCATCCGCAGCCCCATTGCTGCTTGTCCGCGGTTTCTTCATCCGTATTGATTAAACCAAACTGCTTATAATCATCGGGAACAAGCGCAAACTCAACCAGTTCAAGCGGATAAAACATGTCCACTACCTGCTTATAGGCATATATCCTGTGCGCGTTATATTCGATCCTTGGCGCTCCGACCGGAGTCACCATAATCAGGTTGCCGCCCTCCGCTAAGACACGCTTCAACTCTTTTGCAGCTTTCAAGTCGCCATCATAGTCGATCTCATCTCCGTACCTGCCCAGCCCGACGTGTTCAATAGTGTGCATACATGAGAGGGAATAGATGGAATTATCGGCAAATGGCAAATTAAGCAGATCAGCCTTTTTGCAGGTGAGATCGGATAGCTTGACGTCGGCGGGCCTGTAGTCGTAAAATTCTACAGGAAGGAAAGCCGACACCATCGCCGGGAAGATAAGAGCTGATGAGATATCAATATGTTTATCCGGCCGGGTTTTGGCCAGTATCCTTGCGGCCCACGCGGGGTGGTATAAATAGTGCGGCTCAAAATCGGTGGTCGAAGTTTTATCTGTCATTATCGGCCACAAACGCGTCTCACTCTCATTAAACCTCTGCGTGGTTTTCCGGGCCGAATCCCTGAAAAGCTTCCGGTCATTTTCAAACTCCCCGGCCGATATTTTATCGGCCGCTATCTTCTTATAAGTTCGGTAGTATGGGACAAGATTGAAGAAGGCGGCAATCTTTTTTATTAGCGTTCTCATGATCTTATGCCGGGAAAAATGACCTGATTTTGTTAAGAATTCGCCTGAACAAGTTTTTCCGTTTTGGCGAATCAACAATATGATCCTTCCAAACAACTGTCTTCTTCGGACCCGGTGACACTTTGATAGGGTGTTTCTCCAGGTTTTCAAACCAGGAATAGCGCCCCCTTTTGCTGAAAATATAATCGATCGATTCGTCCTCTATTTCATCAAAAAATGGTATGATGAGTTGCAATGCCCTGAGTGAAACAGATTTTCGCCTGGCCCATGCATCCCGCAAATAATAGGAATCCTTTAACAGCCGGTGATAGTAATATGAATCCGCTAACACTATCATTTTGCTCCCCGTCATCAATTGCCTGAGACCGAAGCCCCAGGTATCCAAAGCGCCGGCATATTCGGGGTATCCACCCGCCGCCTGCCAGCTTTCTTTGGTGAACAGGTAATTGCCGCTCGCGCCGGGTGAGAAGATTCTTGACAAACAGTCCTGGCTTGTAAAAATACCGGACGGCAATGACCATATATTGTCGATTTTATCTATTCCAGATGAAAAATAATACAGGTGCTGAAATACGGCCACATCGGCCTGGTTATCTAAAAGGTATTGTTTGAGCGGAGCAATACTGTTTTTTTCAAGCGCATTGTCCGAATCCAGGCAGAAAAAAAACTCGTTCCGGCTATTTTCAATACAAGTATTTCTTGCCGCGCCTCCTCCTTTGTTGCGGCTGTGGGTAATAATCTTTATTCCAGGGTATTTTTTTTGAATAGCGGCGAGTATATCGCCGGTAGTGTCGGTGGAGCAATCGTTTGTAATGATCAGCTCGTCTCCGGGTCCAAAATTGGAGGTCATTATAGAATCCACTGATTCCTCTATGGTCGATGCACAGTTGTAGGCGGGAATAAAAAAGGAAATATCAGGCATTGACTGGAGCTGGCTTTAAAGCATATTTATATTTCAATATCCGTTTCTCGAAGTATTGGTAGCTTAAATGTGCTATGGCGATAACCACACCCACGTAAATAACAAAGCAAGTGATCTCTGCCAAAGGGGTCCCGGTTAATTTGCCCCAACCACCCCAGTTCATTTCCGCTAAGATTATAAACAGGGCAAGAAGCGGATTATGGAAAATATATATACCGTATGATATTTTTCCAAGGTAAGCCACCCCTTTATTGGCAAAGACTTTCGGAAACAGCAGTTTGCCATTAATAGCGGGCAACACTAATGCGGCGGCCAATATATTTACCAAAGTATACTGGTAAAATGGCCTGATATTGATAAACCAGTAAGGAGTTTTTTCTCCAAACCAAAAACCTGGAAAATCATAGCCCAGGCTTTTAGCCGGAACCAGGAAATACCCGGTTTTTCGTAAGAAATAAAAGCAGAAAATACCCGCTCCCAGCCAGGCAGCACCTGTGATAAAAAATGTAATATATGGCTTAGCCTGCTTTATGTCGAAAATGGCGAGAGCCGCACCGGTGCATAAGGCATCGGCCTGCAGGAATGTGTTTGAATAGAATAATTCGCCAAACCAATAGGAATCAGATACCATTGGTGCGCCATAGAAAACGCCCCATAGCCTGATCAGCGGGCAAATAATGATCACTGCGATAACTATTCTTTTTAAGATCTTTAACGATGCGAAATACACCAGCAAAGGGAACAATATATAAAATTGTTCTTCGAGAGACAGCGACCATAAGTGGCCAAAAAACCTGTTCGAACTATCCGGGAAATGAATAAAATACCTGAGATTAATTTTGATATTATAGGTATAAGTAAGGTAATATATAAAATCATGTTTGGTGGCGTTGTAAGCCGATTTCCATTCTTGATAATTCAACAATGACGGGTAAAGAAAAGTGAGCAATAAGATCAGCACAAAAGCGCAGCATAGAAAAGCGTAGTATAAAGGGAATATGCGCAGAAAACGTTTGTAGTAGAATGTGCTTATATAATCTTTAAAATGGTTTTGCTTTTCATTTAACAGGATACGAGTTATTAAAAAACCCGACAGCACAAAAAAGATATTAACTCCTATCCATCCGAATTTCAGGGAGAGCATATTATTAGGCCAATGGGTCGAGATCACCAAAAAAGCAGCCAGGGCTCTTATTCCATCCAGCCCTGGTATATACTTTAACTCAGATCGCATCAAGCTCCTTTATTACGTATTTGCACCATTTTTGGTAATAAAGCTCCTTTTTCCAGTATTCATGAGCTCTTTTACCTTTCGCGATAGCTTCAATTTTGTTTAAGCCTGATAATAAGTTATCCAGTTCATCTATCGAAGAAACATAATAACTCATCTCGTCCCACGGGATAAACTTTTTGAACGGACGCACATCGGCGTCGCCTATAAGGCAGGGCGCCGCACCCAATTGCATTGCTTCAAAAAAACGGAAGGAGTTGCAGCTGGTTCCCCTCGGGCAAAGAGCAATATAAGATGCCATGATATTTATATTGAAATTCATGGCCCAGAACCATCTGCGGTAAAACCGGGTAGGCACACCGCTGCCCACCAGCACATCGTTACTGTCCCGGTACCTGACTTGCAATTCCAGCCGGATAGGGTGGGTATGGAGCGATCCGTTAAACGCGCCCAGGTACTTTTTCCTGACCGGGATAGGCGGTCTGCGATGCGGGCTGCAAAGGATGGGGATATCGATCCCGGTATTGTCGGTTTTGGCGGCCGTAAACTCGACGGTTTTGCCCATTTTCAGCAAACTGCCGCCATCAAATTGGGTGATGGTGAATGTCTTAGCATCGTCTATAATAACACTATCCGCCATTTGCTGCAGTTGAGGCAGACCTTCTCCATCTGCCGCGAAATTGTGGTTGATGTGCCATCGCGTCCAGTAAAAAGGCAGGTAATGCCAATTGGCTTCTGCTGGGTTGCGAGTTAGTAAATGCTTTTGCTTTTTCAACCATACCAAAAAATCCTGTTCAACGCCATAATCTTTATTGTGTGCAGGATATGGAAACGATTGTTTTTGGGGCTGGCACAAAGCAGGTATGTCCAGGATGAAGACTCTCATTGGAGCGGTTTGCGGAAATGCACGCAAAGACATTCGCCCAGTTGCTTATGCCTGAAGATGGCTTGCAAGCGAATGTATTTTATTTCCAGATATTGACTGATTTTATACCAGGTAGTTTCTTTTACTGCAGGAAGCTGGGCCCTTCTCAACGAACGATAGTACATAACTGTTTTCATCACATCTAATGAGGAGTAAGGTTCAATGGTTATTTCTTCTATCTCCCAAGAATATTTATTGGCTAAAAACTCAAAAGATGCTTTATTGTATCTCCCTATATGATTAGGGGGCATATCTAATAAAGCGTCGTTTAACTCATTGAATCGTATTTTTTTGTAATTAGGCACGCCAATAAATAAATGGCCACCAGGTTTAACTATAGTATTAAATGTTCTGAATGTCTCCTCTAATTTGTCTAAATGCTCCAATACCTGGAATAGACAAATAATATCAAACCTTTTTGAAAAGCCTTCTTTCTGCTGCAACTCATGAAAATCCCATGAATGAGCCTCAATGCCTTCTTTCCTGATTTTGTCAACACCAATATCTGAGTATTCAATACAAAAAATATTCTCTTTGAGAAGCACATCGGCCGCCCGTTTGACAAACCCACCTGTACCGGCTCCGATTTCTATGAGGGTTAAACCAGGATCATTTGAAGCTAACGCAGCTATTTTTTTGAATGTCTTATCGAACTCCCATTTCCAGTTTGTGCCCTCTTCACCGCTGGCATGCGGAAGCAAATTGTAAAATTCATGATCTCCGGCAATAAATGGATCGGCAAATGCAAAACCGCAGTTTTTACAGGCAATTACAGCAGCCGTATTACAACCCCAAAGCTTCGCTATTTTATCATCGATTACTGCTAAGGTTTGGCGATCACTATCCTGGGTAACTAAAAAATGAATGGCCGCCTCTCTGGAACTAATTTCATACAAGAGCTCATTGTGCCTATGCGAACAAATTGGACAATCAGCATTATAAGCCGAATTAATATATTTCATTAATACATAGAATTAAGGGTAACATTTTTATTTTACCAGGTCAGCAAAGACGTTGCTATCGGTTGCCGGCCTGTCCTTTTCATCGGGCCGGTATTCAAGGGGAAGCTTATCCGCAGCGACACTCTTATTTTGGAAATTGAACATCACTTGCGAATAGCCAACTATCCCCGCTAGTTCTTGCAAAATGGCCGGACTGACCACGTTAAAATGATGCCAGTAATCCCATTCGCTGTTAAATACTCCAGCTTTACCTTTACTGAAATCAGAATTATCGCGCATTGAGGCCTTTAAATTTGGCGTATTGATACGGTGCACAGCTCCCTTTTTCATCACCCGGAGCGTTTCTGCTAAAAAGATCACCTGCTGTTTTTCGGTCAGGTGCTCAAAGAAGTCCTCGTGAAATATGACGTCAACGCTACCATCCGGAAGAGGGATGCCGTCTTTGAGGATATTGATAATAAACAGGTCGTTCCTGCCCCCCCGGATTTCCGGCGGATAGTAGGCATCGGTATAATATTGCAGGTACGTTTCAAAGGGCTCGTACGCAAGGTCGAAATTCAGCCAGCCTTTAAGTATACGCGGACCACAGCCAAAATGCAATTTCACCACGCCCAGCTTTTGAGCTTGTCCGGGTAACCTGTTGAAATCGTCCTTGTTGGTATTGTCGGAAGGTAGCTTTTTGATCACATAACCAGCCTTCGCCAATACTCCATTTATAATTTTTTTGATCATTGCACGGGAATTTGAAGGTCTTAGGTTCTATGCATTCCAATTAATGTCTTTACATTAAAAAGAAGGATCTGCGCCTTGTACTTCAGCCAGGAGTGATGATCCCATTTGTAGGCGTAATAGAAACGCGGCATTTGAGTCCATTCCTCGAATTTCGAACTTTCCTCCCCGATGATCGACTGGCTTCGCAGGTGAACAACAACCGATGTAGGGATGAGGCAATTTTTAACATTGTACTTCACCAGGGTTTGCCAATAGTCTGCATCGCAGTACCAGAATACCAGCTTCTCATCCAGCAAGCCGATAATATCAAACACTTTCCTTTTCACAAAGATGCACCAGCCGCCAAGAACTCCAAAATAGCCTTCCACCGGTGGCCCGGTGGGTTCAAAGCCTTCCTTCTCATGAAAGTTTGGGCAATACGGGCTTGCGCTCAATAATGCGGCATCATTTTCCATTGCTTTCAGTATCTCGCCGGCCCAGTTCTTCTGAAATATGAGGTCGTTGTTGCACAGGCATACGAACTCGTTGTGCGTTGCCCTGATGCCTATATTCATGTATTTATTATAACCGAATTTGGTGTCAGGGTATATGGTCCGTGTGCCCGGAAAAGGGTATGGCTTAATGTCTTTGTTCGATTCGATAACCAGGATATCAAACGCTATCTTATCCGGGTCCTCTGAATCGAGCAGGGACTGGATGGTTTGTTCAGTTACTTCCCTGAGCGCGTCATTCTTTGCATAGCTTAAAATGATGATATCTATTCTTATTGGCATTATATTGAGGCTACTATTACGAATTGCGGAAATTTCATGTCTTCCTGTGTTTTGAAAAGAAGGAAATTGAGCATATTGAACCAGGTAAAATTGGTGTTTTTGTTGATCCCTTCTGTCTTTATAACCTTATAACCGGCATCCTCAAACATTCTAACCATACTTTTATGCGTAAAAAAACGCAAATGAGTTTTATCCATTACGCCGGCATTCTCGTATCTGAAATCTTTGTATCGCAGCAATGACAGGACCACCGGGTACCAGCGAACATTGGGAATCGAAGCGATGACATAACCACCCGGGTTGAGCAGGTCGCGGCAATAGTCCAGAGCTTCCTGGGGATCGGCCAGGTGCTCCAGGACGTCATTGAAAAATATGGCGTCAAATTTTTCATCTGATAATGCGGGAACGTCCTTGCCAAACAATCCATTGATTACATGATCGAGTTTATTTCCAGCCTCTTGCGCGGCATCGCGGTTAGGTTCGATACCCCACACCTGGCATGACCGTTTTTCTTTCAACATTGCCCCAAACCCCCCGTTGCCGCAGCCGACATCTAAAGCCGAGCGTATAGATAATGGTATAAAAGGCATTATTTCCTCGCGCTGATGATAATAATAACCGCCGCTTTTGTCTTTGTACAGTTTATCGTAATCCATCAGACCAGAAATGATTGCGGCAAGCCTGGTTTCTACAAAACAGTAAAATCATAATCAATTTCCGCCCGCCCCCGTATGCCTATCGGGTATGGCGCTATTTCGTCGATAATATCTTTCTGTGTCACCTCGAATTGTAGTAAATGCAGGAAGTCATTAAAAAGCATGTTCGATTGAATGTGAACCCCCATCCGGTAAACGCCCGGTAATAGGGGCAGATTTTTGAGTGTGCCATTTATGATGATCTTATTGCTATCATCCGACCGTCGGTAAAGCGCATCGCAGCGAAGATCGATGAAGGCACTTTTCTGCTCATACTCATCAAAAATATTGAGCGCGATAGAATTAAAATGATTAAGCTGGCTGCTGCTGACCTGCAGAGCGAAGTTAAGATCTTCATGCGTGACCATGGACGACCTGTCGATGCTGAACAGGTCGAGGGTGACCTCGTTGTTAAGGGCAAGGCCGGTAACTTCGGTTTTCATAATATCATTTTTGGCAGTTCGCAGGTAACTGCCTATGGCGTTGTCCACGTCAGTATATGTCAGCATGTTGCCGCTGTCCAGCACGATGCCTTTATCGCAAAGCGCCCGCACCGAATCCATATTATGGCTTACAAATAATATCGTACGGCCCTCTGCTTTGCGCACATCCCCCATTTTCCCGAGACATTTTTTTTGAAACTCTGCATCGCCTACCGCCAGCACCTCATCTATGATCAGGATCTCCGATTCCAGGTACGCCGCTACGGCAAACGCAAGCCGTACGTACATTCCTGACGAATAACGCTTTACCGGGGTATCGACGTATCGTTCTACGCCGGCAAAATCTATGATCTCGTCGAACTTCCGTTTGATCTCGGCCTTGCGCATGCCGAGGATCGCTCCATTCAGGAAAACGTTTTCCTTACCTGTCAGTTCGGGATGAAAACCCGTGCCTACTTCCAGCAAGCTTGCAATACGCCCTTTCACTTTGATCGAACCGATAGTGGGATAGGTCACCCGGCTCAGAATTTTAAGCAATGTACTTTTGCCCGCGCCATTACGGCCTATGACACCAATTGCGTCACCGTCCTCAACCTCAAAATTCAGATCGTTCAGGCTCCATACAATATCACTTACACCTTTTTTTGCCCGATCATTTACCTCGCCGATTTTTAGGAAAGGATCCTCTTTACCTCTCATCTTCGCCCAAAAGCGCTCCAGGTCGCGCGATATGGTGCCGGTTCCAAAATCTCCTAACTGGTATGCTTTCGAAAGGTGTTCAACCCTGATGACTTTAACCATTATCTTTTTTATTTCCCCGGATCAGGCTTCTTAACCGGTGGTAGCTTCTGTACGGGGTATGGATGAGGATATTAGTAACAATGCTTGATAAAAGCGTAGGAACGCCAATGTTGCGCAGCTTTAGCAAAAAGCTTTGACTGATATACGGATAGGATTTGATATTACTGCCTCCAAAATGCAGTATGGCCGGCGAATAATTACGCGGGTACCAGCTGCGGTGCCTTAGCGACGGGGATGCCGGATTTTGTAAAAGCCTTTCCTTTTTTAATACATTTAATACTTTCGGTCTAAAGTCCGTAAACAAATCAGTCATATACCTCCCATCGTCAGCGATAGGGAGTTGGTCATACGTAGCCATCGCTATTTGCAATAAGGTCTCTTCACTTTTTAAGTTATTCTGAATTCTAAGAAAGCCATAGGCGTCGTAATTTTCGGAAACCTCCCTGGCTTTTAAAAATATCCGCTCAGCCAGTTCTGTTTTTCTCATATAAATAAATCCGCCATTAAACATTATTGATTTGTTTATGCCCAATGTTTCCCTGGCGAATCCGGCGCTGTCTCCCCAAAAATCTTCCAGGCGTAAGGTCCTGCCGATAACAGTGACGTCCCTTCCCGCGCAAGCGTCGAATACCGGTGTTAAGTCGCTATAACAGAGACAATCTGAATCAATAAACAAAGTCTCTTCCGTTTGCAGGAAATCATTAAGGTATAATTTTGTCTCGTAGTGGAGCCTGGCTATTTCATCAGGTACAGCAAGGAATTTTATATCCTTCCGGGACGGCTGATCATCGGGTTCGATATTGGTGACTATGAAAACCGGCAAATCCGGATTATGTAACCTGACGGAATCGGCACAATTTAATGCGAACCGGAGATATTTCTGTTTGTTGGTCGCCAACAATAATACCGAGCGATCTTTTACAGCGGTCATCAATTAAATGGTATCAATAAAGGTTTTTTCGACCTTGTTAAATGTCATAATGCCAAGCAGCAGGATAATAAAGGTAACTCCGGCGCTATAACCCAAAAGCCCCCAGCTAAAGCTGCCTTGCCCCAGGAAACCATACCTGAATGTTTCGATAATAGCGGTCACCGGGTTGTATTTAATGATCCAGCTATAAGCGGGGTATTTATTCAGAGCGGTTGAAAGCGGGTATATCACCGTAGTGGCATACATCAGCAGCGGCACGCCAAACGAAACCACAAAAACCAGGTCGCGGTATTTGGTCGTCACAGCCGAGACCATCATGCCCAATCCAAGGCCGAGCGCCGCGATGAGAAGGATAAGCAGCGGGAAAAGCAAGGCAATTGCATTGGGAACAAGCGTAAAACCCCTGACATTGAAAATGATCATCAGCGCAATGAACAAGGCGAACTGCACGGCAAACCTGATGAGGTTAGAGCATACGATACTTATCGGCATGATGAGTCGCGGAAAGTAAACCTTGCCCAACATGGCCGCATTATCTTTGAAAACAGTGGAGGTTTTGTTGAGACAATCGGAAAAATAGTTCCAAATGATGGTGCCGGCAAGATAAAACAACGGGGCCGGGACATTTTCGGTATTTATACCCGCCAGTTTATTGAATACCAGGGTATAGGTCAGAATAGTAATGATCGGCTGCACGAAGAACCACAAGGGGCCCAGGATGGTTTGTTTGTAGAAGGATACAAAATCGCGCCGCACCAGCAGCCAAAGCAGGTCGCGGTAATGCCAGGTATCTTTCAGGTGCAGATCGAACAGGCTGTTCCTGGGTGCTATCTCAAGGTCCCAGTCTTCTTCAGGCTGTGAGTTCGTCATTGATCAGTCGCAATAAATTCTTTCGGTAATTCAATTCGTTGAAGTAGCCCAGGCAACGGCTTTGCAGACTTTCGCGCGTGGCTACGGTAAGCGGTGTTTCCAGGTAAGGAATAATCGTTCTTTCAAGTTCGTCCGGGCTATCGACGTTAATAGCTATGCCCAATTCGCCGTTCCTGATGGCGTCAACGCTGCCGTCGGCATTGCCGCATATGACGGGCAGGCCGCAGGCAAGCGCCTCGATAAATACGATGCCAAAGCCTTCTTTCTTGCTTGGCAGAACGAAAAGGTCGGCCAGCAGAAAGTGGTCCACCAGCTCGTTTTCGTCCAAAAATCCGGTTAATATCACTTCGTCCTCCACATCGCATGCCCTTATCAGGTCTCTGATCCGCATTTCTTCCATCGCGTCATACTGCCCCGAAAGTATATATTTTATACCCGGGAACCGCAGTTTCAGCCTGCCAACAGCTTTGATCACCTGCTCATAGCCCTTATATTGTTCGGATGATGCCAGGCGCGTTAGCGTAAATATGATCTTATTGGCTGGCCCGAGGTTATAACGATTGACCAGGTAATCGGGCTTTTCAAATTCATCCGGCTGCCTGATGAACGGATCGATCGCGTTGTTCAACACGACGCATTTCTCCCCGTCCAACTGATGCCATTTGAACATTTGCGATTTGGTGAAAGCGCTAACACAGATCACCTTATCGCAATAACGTTTCAGGAATGTTCGTTTTGCAAAACTCAGCGGCCTCCACACTTCAATACCGTGCGCAACCAGCCATAGGCTGCATTTTGGCTTAAGCATTTTTATAACCATCCCGATGAGCGCCAGGTTGATGTGGCTAAGTATAACAACATCGGCTTTGGTGGCTGTACTGAGCGTTTTCATTCCCATCCTGAACTTGCTGCGCCCGAAGCCCGCAAAATTCTTCGCTGAAAGATATTGCCCCATCAGGTCATACCGCGAATCATAGAGCGACCATAGCTTGAAATTCCATTGTTTTTCCAGGGAAATGTGGTACAGCGAATGCGCAAGGGTACGCGTCATTTTCTGTATGCCCCCCGTAGTGCTGAAGGTTTGCAAGGTCAAAAGAATAATCTTTTTACTCATTCATCCGTAGCTGGTATAAGGCAAATATTTTGGACCAGTGCATGGTATTCCGCTTAAAGTTCTTAACAATGCGCTGTGCACGCTTGCCTTTATATAAGGTTTCGTTATTAATGTCGGGATGTTCCCGCATCCACTGCTGCAAAGGGAAGGTAAAGCCCATTTTTGACCGGTCCCAGATGGTCCGCGGTAATATATCTGAAAAGCTGTCTATCAGCAGTTTCTTTGGCTGCTGCGTGTTGAACCGCACGCCGAGGGCTATATTTTCAGCTGTTCGTTTTAGGTCCTCGTCAAGGAAGGGCACCCTTACTTCCAGGCCGTGGCTCATACCCATCACATCGGTATCGCGCAGCAATTGGTTTTGCATATACATATTGATCTCGAGCCACGCGGCGTCCGCTTCATCATAGTTGCTGATATGCGGCAGCAGCTTGTTGTTGAACAGTATGCTTTCAATCTCGTGCAGATCGGTATCCAGGATAGCGGCAATATCAACAGGGGTGTAATGTCCGCGCAGAAGCAGATAGTCGGCGATACGATGATTATAGGCCAAAAAAGACACCTTTTTAAAGCGATCTGATGCGAAATACTTCGCTGCGTTGAACATTACCGGTTCAACCCTGCGCAGCTTTTTAAGATGTTTTATCCTGTTGAAAGACGGATAGCCGCCGAAAAGCTCGTCGGCCCCAATGCCGGAAAGTACGGCCTTCAGGCCATCTTCGTGTGCATATTTGCTGATGAACCAGGTATTGATGCCATCGGTGGTCGGCATGTCCATATCTTCAATGATCTGTGGCAAGAACTCGATAAAATCCTGGTACTTTACCAGGTGCGTGTGTTTTTCGCCTTCGATTTCTTCTGAGACGATATTTTGGTAAGCCCGCTCATCATATGCTTTTTCATCAAAGTATATCGATATTGTTTTAAGGTTGGCATGCTTTTGCCTGCTGGCAAGCAGCGTCAACAAGCTCGAATCCGTCCCCCCGCTAAGGAACACGCCGAGAGGAGCATCGGCTATTAATTGTCTTTCCACGGCAAGTGTCAGCGCCGAGCGTATTGCTTCCCGGGCCCCGGCTGCCTCTGTTATTTTCTTTTCGCGAGTGACAACGTGGTATGAATGTATTTCACAGCTTTTTTTCCTGTGGTTCCAGCGTAGGAACTCACCTTTGGGCAAGCTGAAAACATTCCTTTGCGTGGTATAAGGCTCAGGGATGTGCCCATAGGCCAGGAAGCGCACCTTCCAGGTGCTATCAGTTTCAATTGCTATGCCTGCGCTTTTCAACGCTTTTACTTCAGAGGCAAAGCTGAGCTGGCCATCCTCAATATGATAATACAGCGGCTTTACGCCCGAGCTGTCGCGAACGAGGTAAGTTAAAGATCTTTCTGTATCATAAAGAGCGAATGCAAATATGCCCCTGAGTTTTGAAAATGAGGCCATGCCCCAATGCAGGTAAGCCTGGATGATAACCTCTGTATCTGTATCCGAATAGAATTTTGCGCCCAGCGGCAGCAACTGCTGTTTGAGTTCGGGGTAATTGTATATCTCGCCGTTAAAGGTTATCCAGGCCCTTTCATTTACGTCGGCCATAGGCTGGTGCCCTTTTGCGCTAAGATCGATAATCGCCAGCCTGCGGTGACCGAATACCAGCCCTGTTTTGTCGTCGCAAAATATGCCTTGGTCGTCGGGGCCTCCATGCTGCAAAGCCTGGCACATCACCCTTACTTTTTCGCGGCTTTCTTCTTTTTTTAGCTGTTGGGAGATAATTCCTGCAATACGGCACATAATAGGGGTATATACACAGCTTCGCCCGGTAAGTCACACAGGCTAGGTATAACTAATTAATTTACAGCAGTTTGAAAAAACACTTATATCGCTGCCCGGTAAAAAATAATGGCATTAAATTAAGTCAAAAAATGCCATTTTGCTTCTATAAAACTTATTCACACTAAGCCGGTGAATGTTAAAATCTGTCGATCAGCGCCGCCGCTACGTGGATGATAATGGAACACCCTAGGTTTTCTAACCGCAGCGCCAGCTGCTTCTGCGAGCGGTATGAAATGATCTCGCCGGTCATGCCCTTTAGCGCCCCCGCCTTGATGACGATCTTCTCGCCTGGCAGCAGGTTCTCTTCCGTTATCTCCAGGTCAAGCGAGCTCATCATTAATAGCTTAAGATCGGTCATCTGCCTGTCGGGCATAGAGGCTATCCTGCCGCCGAAATAAATAAAAC
Organism: Mucilaginibacter sp.; assembly: GCA_035551775.1. Classification (GTDB taxonomy): domain Bacteria; phylum Bacteroidota; class Bacteroidia; order Sphingobacteriales; family Sphingobacteriaceae; genus Mucilaginibacter. Next base: position 65,618 of record DASZMQ010000015.1, read on the forward strand.
GCGCGATGCCCCTGGTCATCAGTACTTCGGTTTGTTCACGCTCTGTGATATGAACGAATAAATAGGATTTAATAAAAGGTTCTTCAACCCACTTCTTCCTGTCGCTCCATTGTTTCAACTGCTTTCTCAGCGGCAGATAAGTCTCTATACCTTTGGATTCGAGGGCGTGGCCGGCTTTTTTTTCGGCCCTTGGATGCGTGTAAACCGGATACCATCTGTGAGTACCTGCTTTTAAAGTTTTATCCATTTGCTTTAAGCCACCGCCTCAGATCCCACCACTTTGGTTTCTTCTTGTCCACATAATAATCTGAGCCTTCGTAGCCGCTATAATCTGAATAGTAATAATAGTGGCCGCCGCTGTATTCGCCCGTAAATTTGGTTGTATAATACCGCGAGTGCAGCAGGTCTTCGGTATAGGCATTCAGAATGATCACCGTATTGTCCAAGTGATATTCATTGGCTATACGCTGCGGTACTGTCGCTGCATAAAATTTGGATTTGCCGGAACGGATAACAAATATGTTGATGTCGCTCATCCGGATGAGCGGTATCGAATCGGATACCAGGCCGATAGGCGCCGTATCGATCATAATGATATCATATCGTTTTTTTAATTCATCGATCAATGTCTTCATTCGTTTGCTGTGCAGCAATTCGGAAGGATTTGGCGGCACGGGGCCTGAAAGCAATATATCAAGATTAGGCTGCCCTGTAGTCCTGATCACATCATCCACCTCGCATTGATTGGCAAGATAACTGCTGAGGCCTTTGTCATTTGTCATGCGAAAAGTCTTGTGCAGCTTTGAGCGGCGAAGGTCGGCAGCTATCAGGATTATTTTCTTGTCGATAAGTGAGAGGGTACTTGATAAGTTAACAGCGATGAAAGACTTGCCCTCACCGGCAACTTCTGAAGTAATACAAATGATCTTGCTCGTTTTTTCCGATGCAATAAAATTAAGGTTCGTTCGCACCGAACGAACCGATTCGGCAAAGACCGATTTAGGCCGGCTCAGTGCCATGATCTGTGTGTTGTCCTCGTCAATTTCGTCTGGAAATTTCCTGATTACACCCAGGATAGGAATCGTGGTCAGGCTTTCAATAGTTTCCTTGTCGTAAATATATGGGTTAAGGATACGTATCAGGATGATAGCACCCAGGCCGATGGCAAAGCCAAAAATGAGCGCTGTACGGTGGATCGTATGCTCATCGGGTGAAACGGGGCTGAAATTGGGATATGCCTGGTCTACAATAGCTGCACCGGGTAAAATTGCGGAACGGCTGATCTGTGCGTCAAGCCTTTTTTCGGACAGGAAGGAATAAACTTTATCGTTGATCTCAAAGTCGCGTTTTAAGCTGATCATATCGCGTTCAGCAGCCGGCAGGGTGGCAACTTTTTTATTTACATCGTCTATCTGGCCGTCCAGGTATTGTATGTTTTTTTCGACGCGCAAACGTGTCGCATCTATATTGTTCAGCGCCGCATTTTTGATCGTCAATATCTGCTGGTCTACGTCTTTCATAGCCTGCGAATTGCCGTTGTATGTTTTTTGCAGCGCCGCTTTTTCGGCCAGGCGGTCATTGAACTGTTGCAGCAGGCCGCCAAGCAACGCGTTGGTAGTTTCATCAAGATTGAGATTCAGGCTTACATTCTCTTTTTCCCGCGCTATTTGATCTTTTAGCTGGTCGATGGCAATAAGTTGGATGTTCAATAGCGATTTTTGCGACGAAAGTTCCTTTATCTGTGCCATGTCCATATCGGCGGCTGTGCCGACATCCATTATCCTGGCATTTTGTTTATATTGCTGAATAGACTTTTCAGAACCCTTTACTTCGTTGGACAGCGTCGCCAACTGGTCATCAATAAAATTGATCATGTTGGTTGCAGATTGGGCTTTCGAGGTCCGGTCGTAATTCAGATATTCTTTCATTACAGCATTCAGAACGTCAGCAGCGAACTGCGGGTTCGAATCCGTTTCCTGCAATGAAACGATATTGGAGTTTTTGGACACTTCATTGGCATGCAAGCCGCCGGCCACCCGCCCGATAAAATCTTCAGGTATATTAAATTTGAACATGAAGATGGTGCCTCTGCCCAGGTCTCCGGGTTTCTTTATACTGAACGACGTGTTGCCAAGGGTGATTGGGGTATCATACGCGAACACCGAATGTACAGGCTTGCCATACACTTTGTAACTCAGGTCAAAACTATCCCCCGTGACAGGTTGAAAGGTCATCATGTCGCGGAAGAAGTTAAGGCTATCGAATTTCAGCAGGCGTATATCGAGCAACTTTTGGGGGTAAACATCACTGGTACGCACCCTGCCCGATATGAAAAAGCTTATCCGGTAATCCAGGTCTTTGATGGCCGCCAAAATAAGCGGTGTACTGTGTAATACGAATATTTCGCTCTGTATCTTGGAGGTTCCCCTGTCGTTATTGTTGATAACGCCAACCAGGTCGGAGAATTCGGTTTTTTTCTCTTCTATCTTCAGCGTACCGCCGGTTGCATAGGTTTTGGGAGTATACCAAAGATAAACGTATGAGACAATGGAGCAAACGATCACCGAAGCCGCAATCCAGTACCAACGGCTTAGTAAAATTTTGGCGATCTTAAAGTAGTCGATCTCCTGGTTAGGTAATTTCCTCGCTATCCTGTCCTTCTCTTCCATTTACTTGTGAATAAGCGCATAAATAAGCACCGCAGTGTTCAATATGAGCAAACCAGCCTGTATCGTAGTCGACGTATTCTGTAATTCAGTAGTCTTGATGGCCCGCCGGCTCTGTTCTATATAAATGATATCGTTGTTCTGGAGGATGATCCTGGGGTCACCAAGTGTCGATAGTTTATTCAGGTTCACTTGTGTTACCTGCGGATTCTTTGGGTCGCCCCGAATTATTTTGATCGTTTTTTCATCGGCTTTGTCTGAGAGGCCGCCAGCCTGCCCGATCAATTCAATCAGGTTGGTTTTATCTTTCACCAACGAGTAATTTCCCGGCCCTCTAATTTCACCTAATATGGTCACCTTCATGTTGACGATCTTGAGATCGATGATCGGATTAACCAATACATTTTTACGGTAAGTATCCTCGATAAGTTTTTCCGCCTGCACCCTGGTTAAACCGGAAACCTGCACGCGACCGATAAGCGGGAGAGCAACATTGCCGTCATTATCTACCTGGTAGGTTTGTCCTTCGGTGCCGCCGCCGCCGCTACTGGATGAACTTCCATTTGCAGCGCTGGGTACCTCATCAACAATATACCGCGCATTTTGAAGATTTCGGATCTGGAGTATATCTTGCGACCGGATAAGGTATTCGCTTGTACCCAGGCCGCTCGTCGCGTTGATCTTCCCTGTATCAACAGCCGCGCTTTGCTGCTGAAAAAGCAACTGTTGCTGTTTATATGAGCAGGACGAAAAGAAGACTGCTGAAAGTAAAACGAGTAAGATTGTGAAAATTAGGCTCGTATAAAAACGCATACACATCGAACTGCTTATTTGTGTTATATTTCGCAGTAATTGCCAAATCTAAACTATTTTGTTCATAATAAAAGCGTAGTTTTCGCCAAATGCAGGATATAAAAATTTCGCTTATAACCGTAGCATACAATGCCCAAAATACCATTGAGCGAAGCATTACCTCCGTATTGGGGCAGAAATTCAACAACGTTCAATATTTGGTTATCGACGGCGGATCGACTGACGAAACGATAAATATTATCAACAAATACCGCGATAAAATTGACGTAGTGGTATCAGAACATGATAACGGCATGTATGACGCCATGAATAAAGGAATAGCCCGGGCAAATGGAAGCATAATTGGCACGCTTAATGCAGATGATTTTTTAGCTGACGAGCATGTTTTGGACGATGTTGCAGAAGCATTCTCGAAAGAAAGCACCGACATTTTATATGGCGACCTGGATTTTATAGATCCCAACGACCGAGTGGTTCGTAAATGGAGATCGGGGAAATACCGCCAGGGTATGTTCAACCGCGGCTGGATGCCGCCGCACCCCACTTTTTATTGCCGGAGAGCACTATTTGATACACACGGGGCATACAGTCTTGAGTATGGCAGCGCCGCTGACTACGAGTTGATGCTTCGCTTCATTCACGCTCACAAGGCCAACGTCTTTTATCTTGATAAGATCATGGTAAAGATGTATATTGGTGGGATAAGCAACAAAAATATCGGCAACCGCGTAAAAGCATTAAGCTTTGATTTAAAAGCTATGCGGAGAAACGGTATTTTATTCCCGTACATAACCGTAATATTCAAACCGTTGCGCAAAATATTGCAATTTTTTTAACAAATATGAAATTTTTGCCTATTTTGGTCACCTGATTATGATATATCTAATTTTTAATATTTAGGATATTCCATGACAGAACTTATACATTCACAATACCCTCTTTATTATCTGATCATTGTAACCGTTTCGGTCCTGATATCGCTGCTTGCAATCCCAACCATTTTGCATGTTGCGCGGGCAAGGCACCTTTATGATGATGTTGGTCATTTCCGTAAACAGCACGACCATGGCATACCACGCCTGGGCGGTATTGCTATTTTTGTGAGTTTTACCATAACCTCATTGCTCTTTAGCCTGACCGACAAGTCGCTCCCCATTAATTATGTGCTCACTGCCTGTATCATATTGTTTGCGATGGGCTTAAAGGACGACCTGTCGGGAGTTAACTCTCGCACCAAATTCGTCATACAATTTATAGTTGCATCCATATTGGTTTTATTCGGCCATATCCGTCTTACCAGTATGTATGGCGTATTCGGCATCCACGACCTTCCTTACTGGCCTAGCGTTGCCTTATCGGTGCTCACGATTATACTTATAGTTAACGCGTTCAACCTTATCGACGGTATTGACGGGCTCGCAGCAACAACGGGTATTATTGCCAATGGCTGTTTTGCCATGCTGTTCATCAATATGCACCAATACCAGCTTGCCGCAGTTTCGCTGGCAATGGTGGGCGCCATATTCGGTTTCCTGAAATTCAATATCACGCCCGCCAAGATATTCATGGGCGACACCGGCTCACTGCTCATCGGCTTGATTTCGGTGGTGATGGCCATAAAATTTATTGAGCTTAATAAGGTTAGCAGTAACGTAACTCCCGATATTCTTTCGGCACCTGCTGTGGCCGTAGCGATATTGATCGGCCCAATTTTCGACACCCTGCGCGTGTTCGTTCTGCGCATATCCAGCGGTGTTTCGCCTTTTACGGCCGACCGTAACCATATCCATCATCGTATGCTGAGACTGGGTTTCAACCACTTGCAAACTACCCTGATACTGGCTACTCTCAATGTGCTTTCTATAGGATTGGTGATGTTTTTCCAGAGTTATGGAAATTCCGTCCTGATCGGCGTCATAGCTGTGCTTTGCCTGCTGTTCAACTGGACTATCACCTTCTTCCTGCGTTCTAAAGAGCGCGAAAATGTGGCGTTGCGCAACCTGTTCATTTAGAGCGGGATAATCGTTTATTTATTGTCATAATACCTGCTTAGTCTATCGGGACGTTTAAACGGGCCTTATATTTGACGTACTTTTGTACTTTGTAAAATCTAAGTGTGATGAATATAGCGATCAGTGGTTTCGGGCGTATTGGCAGGGTATTTTTAAGAAACATCCTGCACAATGCCGATATGCATGTAGTTGCCATCAACGACCTGGCGGACACCGCAACGCTTGCACACTTGTTTAAATACGATTCTGTCCATCGCGCTTTTAAGGGCAAGGTTGATTTTGATGCGGATCATCTTTTCATCAACGATCAAAAGATCGGGGTGTTCTCAGAAAAAGATCCTTCCGAGCTTCCATGGAAGGAGTTGAATATCGACCTGGTGATCGAATCGACCGGGAAATTCACTGCGAGAAAGGGTGCCGGACAACACTTGGCCGCGGGGGCGAAGCAAGTGATCATTTCCGCGCCATCACCCGATAAAAATGTGCCAACCATTGTAATAGGCGTCAATGACGACCAGATCGATCTGAATGCGACGATTATTTCCAATGCCTCCTGCACAACCAACAATGTAGCTGTAATGGTGAAGGTACTGGATGATAACTGGGGTATAATTGATGGCTATATTACGACTGTCCATTCAATGACCGGTGACCAGAACTTGCACGATGCCCCGCATAAGGATTTGCGCAGGGCGAGGGCCGCTTCAGCATCCATTATCCCTACGACGACGGGCGCCGCAAAAGCCATTACCCATATCTTCCCTCATTTGGACGGTAAGCTGGGCGGGGCGGGAATACGCGTTCCGGTACTTAACGGTTCACTGACCGATTTCACCTGCAGCCTGAAAAAACCGGCGACCGTAGAAGAGATCAACCGCGCCTTTAGGGCAGCGGCCGACGGGCCGATGAAAAACATATTAGAGTATACGGAAGATCCTATTGTTTCGACCGATATATTGGATAATCCTCACAGTTGTATTTTTGATGCTAAGCTGACCTCGGTCGTTGGTGGCCTGACGAAAGTCGTGGGGTGGTATGATAACGAAATGGGTTATTCCAGCCGCCTGGCCGACCTGGTTGCAAAGATCAATATCGCAAAGCATGATCCGATTTATACCGGTTGAAGATACCTTAGCCATCCGCAGTGATATTCTCCGCGGCGGCAAACTTACCTTGAACCAATGCCGCTTCCCCGGAGACGAAAACCCGGAGTCTTTCCACCTCGGCTATTTCGTTGAGGACAAACTGGTTTGCATAGCCACATTTCATCCTCAGAATTATAAAGAATACCCGGGCAAAGGTTACCAGTTACGCGGTATGGCCACGCTGGAAGAATACCGAGGTAGGGGTATCGGCAACCAGATCGTCAATTTTGCTATCGTTTACCTGCGCGGCCAAAAAGCTAATTATATCTGGTGCAATGCCCGTAAAAATGCCCTGAAATTCTATGCAGACCTCGGCTTCGAGGTGATATCCGACGAATTCGAAGTGCCCGTCATCGGCCCGCATCGGGTTCTCTATTTAAAAATTCAGTAAACATTTTTGGTTTTTCTGACTTTCGGACTTATGCGGACTTTCGGACTTCCGGACTTCCGGACTTTCTTTTCTGAATTTAATTGTTGAATTTGGCAGCCCGTAAAACAACCACGCTCAAACCATGAAAACAGTAGATCAGATCAAATTTTTGGGTAAAAAGGCCCTTATCAGGGTCGATTTTAACGTCCCTCTTGATGCAGATTACCATATAACCGACGATAACCGTATGACCGCCGCATTGCCGACCATCAAAAAGATATTAAACGATGGCGGTGCCGTTATCCTGATGTCACACCTGGGCCGGCCAAAGGACGGTCCGAACGAAAAATATTCACTTAAGCACCTTGTGCCGCATTTGTCCGATTTGCTGGGCCAGCAGGTTGAGTTTGCTAATGACTGTATCGGTCTGGAAGCCGTTGAGAAAGCCAAAGAACTGACCAACGGCCAGGTATTGCTCCTGGAAAACCTGCGTTTTTACAAGGAAGAAGAGAAAGGCGACAAGGATTTCGCGCAAAAGCTGGCGGCTTTAGGCGACATTTATGTGAACGACGCCTTCGGTACCGCGCACCGCGCTCACGCCTCTACGTCTGTCATTGCGCAGTTTTTCCCGGATGATGCCAAATGTTTTGGTTACCTGATGGCCGCTGAATTAAGCAACGCCGAAAAAGTGCTGAATAATGCAGAACGGCCGTTCACTGCGATCATGGGTGGCGCGAAAGTGTCAGATAAGATCGAGCTGATCGATCAGTTGATGGACAAGGTGGACAATCTGATCATCGGGGGTGGTATGGCTTATACCTTTGCTAAGGCGCAGGGCGGTAAGATCGGCAAGTCATTAGTGGAAGAAGATAAGCTTGATCTGGCTAGCACCATTCTTGCAAAAGCGAAGGCGAAAGGCATTAACCTGATGCTGCCGACAGATTCAATCATTGCCGATAACTTCTCGAACGACGCGAATACCGATATGGCGCAGAATGACAATATCAAAGACGGCTGGATGGGTTTGGACATTGGCCCGGATTCGATCAAGACGTTCAGCAAAGTGATCGAGAGTTCCAAAACCATTTTGTGGAACGGCCCGATGGGCGTTTTCGAGATGGAGAAATTTGAGCGGGGTACCAAAGCCATTGCCGATGCTGTGGTGAAGGCTACCGAGAATGGCGCCTTCTCGCTGATCGGCGGCGGCGATTCGGCTGCTGCGGTTGCCAAATTCGGACTGACCAAAGAGGTAAGTTATGTATCTACGGGAGGCGGCGCCCTGCTGGAATATATGGAGGGTAAGGAATTGCCTGGTGTTAAGGCTATTAACGGGTAATTTGAAGGTGAATTATATATGAAGGCAGGTAGGCAATCATCAGATCATCCCAAGAAGAACAGGCTTTATAAGCTAAATGGCGTGACTATTATTCCTGCATCAGAAAAATTTGACCCTAAAGAGATGAGAGAATTGATAACCGGCAAAAACATTGATGCTAAGAAATTGCGTGAAGACGCCTGGAAAAGAAAAGGTAATTCATAGTATAGATTCAGTTTAAGTAATAACTTTGTTACAGCCTCCTAATAAGAGGCTTTTTTATTTTCTTGTTGTTTAATTTTCTAACTCTCAATAATTAATGAAACGAAAACTAATAATAGCTTTTAGCTTTCTGCTTTTTGCTCTATGCTCCCAAGCCCAGCCGAATAATGCCGATGCGGATTATGTAAAGGCGAATTATACCAAATATGAGTACCAGATACCAATGCGCGACGGCGTAAAGCTGTTTACTTCGGTTTATGTGCCAAAGGATCAATCCAAAAAATATCCTATCATGATGGACCGTACGCCCTATAGCGTTGGTCCATATGGACCAGACGCTTATAAAGGGAGTCTTGGCCCATCGTCTTTATTCCTGCATGACGGTTACATCTTCGTTTACCAGGATGTGCGCGGTCGTTTCATGAGTGAAGGCATCTTCGAGGAAATGACCCCCGAAAAAGAGGTGCACAAAACCAAAAAGGATGTGGATGAAGGCACGGATACTTATGATACCATTGATTGGCTGCTTAAAAACATACCTAACAATAACGGTAAGGTAGGAGCGTGGGGTATTTCTTATCCTGGCTTTTTCACAACAACGTGCTTGCTTAGCCGCCACCCGGCATTGGCAGCTGCTTCACCACAGGCGCCGATGTCTGACCTCTGGCGCGACGACGGCTGGCATAACGGCGCTTTTCAACTGGTGGGCAACTTTGGCTTTTATCCCGGCTTCACCAACCGGCAGAATGACAAACCTACGCAAGGCCGCGGCAGCCGCCTGGATTATGGTACCGTGGACGGCTATGAGTTCTACCTCAAAATGGGTTCGATGCGAAATACGAATGTGAAGTATTTTAAAGATACCATCCGTTTGTGGAACGAAATGATGGACCACCCGGATTACGACCAGCACTGGAAGGACCGGAATGTATTGCCGCATTTGCACGATATCAAAACCCCGACGCTGGTTACCGGCGGCTGGTATGATGCCGAGGACCTGTATGGCGCTATCAATACCTATAAGACTTTGGTAAAGGATAATCCGAATACGCCTATCTATTTTACCATGGGCCCCTGGGTGCACGGTGGTTGGGCACGCGGCGACGGCGACCATTTGGGCGATGTTTATTTCGGCGGACCGACTGGTCCATACTATCGTGAGAAGATCGAGTTTGCCTTCTTCAGTCATTATTTAAAGGGTACGGATATGGATTTGCAGCCTATTAACGCGTTTGAGACCGGCAGCAACCAATGGAAGACGTACAAAACCTGGCCGCCGAAAGAAGCCGAAGAAAAGAACCTGTACTTTTTACCGGGTGGTAAGTTGTCCTTCACAGCGCCATCAGAGGTAAAAGATAATTATGATGAATTTGTATCCGACCCTAAAAAACCGGTGCCGTTTTATGACCCGATCGTTTTAGGGATGCAGCGTGAATATATGGACGGCGATCAGCGCTTTGCCTCGCGCAGGCCCGATGTGCTGACTTATCAAACCGATGTGCTTGACCGTGACATAACCTTAGCCGGCAACATCTGGGCCGACCTGAAAGTGGCTATTACAGGTACGGATGCCGACTGGGTGGTAAAAGTGATCGACGTTTACCCCGATTCGGCCAAAAACAACCGGTACACCGCAAAAGGAACCTATATGTCAGCCTACCAACAGATGGTACGCAGTGAGGAAATGCGCGGCAAATACCGCAAGGATATCAGCAAACCTGAGCCTTTTGTACCCGGCCAGGTAACCCCGGTGAATTTCGAGTTGCAGGATATCCTGCACACCTTTAAAAAAGGGCATCGTATTATGGTGCAGGTGCAAAGCACTTGCTTCCCCCTCATCGACCGTAATCCTCAGCAGTTTGAGGATATCATGAAAGCGAAGGACACTGATTTTAAAAAGGAAACGCATAAGGTCTATACCTCAAAAGAGCATCCGAGTTATTTGAAGGTGAGGATAATGGAGTAATATCATGGGAAGGAAATTAAGTCCGGAGCAGCGTAGGATTTATAAGGCCATCGATGAGATATTATGGGAGGATTGGGATCCGATTGGCATGAAATATAACGAAGGCCCGCGTGAAGAGTATGATAGCGAAGTTCCGGTGATTTTTAGCCTGAAAATAAATGGCGCGGATATCGAAACGATTGCCAGAAAATTGCACCAGATCGAGTCTAATACAATGGATATGGATGGCGGTTACGAAAATTGTAAACTAGTCGCAGAAAAGATTTTCAATTTGTAGCTTTAAATAGCGATGGATTTCAAACCCATCGCTATTTTTGTTTATAATCTTTTGCCATGAAAGCTTTACTTGTCCTGATATTCTGCCTTTTTACCATTTCCGTCTTCTCCCAATCCAAACAACCTTACATCCTCGAACACGAAAGAGATATCGCCAAAAACGAGCCCGGCACGCATAATGGTGGCGGCAGTACGATAGGTTATAGTTTCTTTGCCAAAGCGGACAGCCTTAAGCTCACGTTTCGTAAACGGGTATTGCACCCCGGCTCGGCAATAGGTTATCACCTGCAAAAAGAAGATGAGGTTTATTACATCATTAGCGGCACCGGCGAAATGCAGATGAACGGCAAAACCTTCCCGGTAAAGGCCGGTGACGCGATACTCACCCGGCCCGGCAGTTCACATGGCTTAAAGCAATCGGGAAAGGATGACTTGGTGATCATTATTACGTATTGAAGAAACTTACGAAGTTTTCAAAACTTCGTAAGTTTAAGGCCAAATGTTGCCCCATTACTGTTTAATATATACCTCGCTTTGATAAAGCGTGTCAGGCACATTTGTGCCAGTCATCCGTAAGGTATCCCTTAAAGTCATTTGCAGTTTCCCGTTAGTGCTGATAACAATTGCATGTCCAATAGATGCTGAGGGAGCTGCAGGCGGAAAATACAGGTCGTTTCCTTTCCTGGTAAAGGTGAGCACCTCACCGTCTGTCCCCGAAAAAGATGCCGTGTGCTGTTGATTTATCCAGCAAGTTCCGGTATTGATCCAGCTTACCGTGGCGTTGTTCCCGGCACCAAATACAAGTTTTTCGTTTGCAAGACATGGATAGTTAGCAGCTGTTGATGCCTTGCCGTTGGTGGCGGTGGATGATAGCGCCCATGTGCCTGTAAGCTCATATTGAGGTGTAGTGTTGTTTTTCTTGCAGGCGGTAAGCGCGGCTGCAAATAAGAATAGCGTTAAGATTTTCTTCATAGGAAAGTTTTGTTCGTGCAATGATAATAAAAGCAATACGGATTTTTTTAAAACTTCGTATTTAAAGTCATAAAAATTTCTGAAGGTGAATGAAAGATGGTGATAATCAGCGGATTGCTTTTGCAACAACAAATTCGCCTGGTATTTCATATCCTTCGCCTTTTTTATAGGCTGAAATTGATGCCAGGTAGTCGCGATGCACTTCCTCTTTAACCGCGTCGCTGAATTTATGATAAGCTAAGGCCACAGGGCCACCGGCAAAAGCGGCGCCGAGCGCTTCTTCTGCATTCCTGTAATGAAGTAAGGTATTGATGCGTTTTGCGATAATGTCTTTAAAACCAGCTTGGTGTAAATGCAGCTCAAGCATATTCATATTGCCCAGGTTAAAGAACATCGGGCAAACTTCTGAAGCCACGTGCCGGTCGACAATTTCAAAAATATCCGCCCAGCCGCAATTGGTACGTTTTCCCCAAACTGCGGCCACGGCTTTTCCGCCGGGCTTCAGTACCCGGTACATTTCGCTCAGGGCCTTCGCCGGATCGGGTATGTACATCAGTCCCAGCGCGCAAAGCACCGTGTCGAATGTGTTCTCGTCGTAGCTAAGTTCCTCGGCGTCCATGCGTTCAAAAAGCACATTCTTTGTGCCTTTTTGTTCAGCCATCGCCGATGCCATTTCTACCATCTTGTCGGAAATATCAGTACCTATTAAATGACCATTATTTCCTATCTGTTCAGCTGCCTCGAAACTCACTAATCCTGTTCCGCAGGCGATGTCGAGGACACGCTCACCCGGCTTAAGATCAGCCAGTTCGAGCAGCAGGTTTTGCGCCGGCTTCAGCTGTTCCTGCCAGAAGACCTCATAGTATGGCGATGCCTTGTCCCACCCGTAGCGCTGTATTCTTCTTTGTAAGGCAGCTTCCATTCTTAATCCTGTTTTGCGGTAACGATATTAACTTGCCGCATGCATGTTTGCGCTCGGCTGAAAACATCAAGATAAGGACTATGCTTATCTGCTTCGTCAAGCATCCTCATGATATCTTCTTCGGGCGCATCGCTATCGATCGTCACCGAATACCTAATGTCGAGGTATCCTGGTGGCACATCGGGCGCGGCTGTACCAAATAAGGGGCCATCGTCATAATCGGCCTGTATTTCCACTTCAAGTCCCGCAACGGGGATGCCCATTACAGCAGCGCGCATCATGTAACCTATTGCGAGGCAACTCCCCAAAGCAGCCCGGCCGTACACGCCGGGTGTAGGACCGCCGGCATTGCCACCTGCCTGTACGGACATATCGGCCATGAGGGTCCAATTGCCCTCTTTGATTTCGCAGGTAAGTCCGTTTTTTATGGTTGCCTTTGAAATCCCCGTTCCCAATCCAAAAGAAGGTCTTTGTGCAAATGTCCCGGAAACACGCGAGAACGCTGATTTTATCTTTTCCTGCTCCTGTTGCATGATTTGGTGCTTACGGTCAATTGTTAATCTATATAAAGCTACACATATAAAGATTAAATGCAACGCAATTTTCAGTTCATGCTGAGTCATTTATATGCGTAGCGTTGATGAGTTTAATGACGTCTCTGTGGTAAAAAAATCGCTTAAATGACTGTTGAAAACTTTTTGGTGGGAAAAAAGGGGGATTTGTGGGAAAAACGGAAAAAGTAATTTACTTTTACTCTGCAAAACTGCATCAGAGTAGTGTATGGCTAATTTTTTAGGCGAATTTGAATGTAAGCTGGACGTCAAGAATAGATTGATGATCCCCGGCGCGCTAAAAAAACAGCTGCCTGACGCTGAGAAAGAGGGGCTTGTGATCAACCGGGGTTTCGAGAAACATCTGGTGATCTACACCCGCAAGGAGTGGGATAAGATCGTTGATGATCTGAGCAAGCTCAACTCCTACGAGAAAAAAACAAGAGAATTCATCCGGTACTTTACCCGCGGCGCGTCGGAAATGACGGTGGATGCTTCGGGTCGTGTGCTTTTCCCGAAAGCATTGATGGAATACGCCGGTATCAAAACCGAAGTGGTGCTGGCTTGCCAATTCAACAAGATAGAGGTTTGGGCGCAGGATGCTTACGATGCGCAGATGGATAATGAGCCGGAAAACTTTGCAAGGCTCGCCGAAGAAGTGATGGGCGGGACCGGGAGGAGGGCTGCCGATGGATAGTTACCATACACCGGTGATGCTGAAGGAGTGTTTAGAGGGGTTGAATATCCGGCCTGATGGTACTTATGTCGATGTCACTTTTGGCGGTGGCGGCCACTCTAAAGCGATCCTGGGCAAGTTGGGAAAGAACGGCCGCTTACTGGCCTTTGACCAGGATGCCGATGCGCAGCAGAATGTCATTGACGATGATCGTTTCGAATTCATAGACCAGAATTTCCGTTACCTCAAGAATTTTTGCCGTTTACATAATGCCATCCCGGTTGACGGGATATTGGCCGACCTTGGCGTTTCATCCTACCAGTTCGACCAGGCCGAGCGGGGCTTTTCCATTCGCTTTGACGCCGAATTGGATATGCGTATGAATCGCGCCGATAAGCTGAGCGCCAAAGAGGTGATCAATACGTACAGCGAGGTCGATCTGCACCGCATCTTCGGCATTTATGGCGAGATACAGAATGCGAAATCATTGGCTAAAACAATCGTGACCGCCCGTTTGAATACCCCGATCAATACGGTAGCTGATCTAAAAAATGTGATCTCAGGTTTGATCCCCCGCGGGAAGGAAAATAAATACCTGGCGCAGGTTTTCCAGGCTTTGCGCATCGAGGTGAACCAGGAGCTGGAAGCGTTAAAGGATTTCCTGATCCAGTCGGCAGAAGTGCTGGTAACCGGCGGCAGGCTCGTGGTAATGTCGTACCATTCGCTTGAGGACAGGCTGGTAAAGAATTTCATCGCCAAGGGAAAATTCAGCGGCGAGCTGGAAAAAGACATTTATGGCAACAACCAAAAGCCTTTGGATGCGGTGAGCCGTGGTGCTATAACTGCATCGGAAGAAGAGATAAAAAGTAATAACAGGGCGCGCAGCGCGAAATTGAGAATAGCTGTAAAGAAATGACCAATCGTTTACGTGCAGAAATTCAGGACGAGGACACTGAAAAGGAGCTGGTAGTTGAGGAAAAGCAGCCTGTAAAGGAGCTTACCGAAGGCGCACTGTGGCAGCTTTTCAGGAAAAACCTCAACGCGGAAAAAGCCACCGGCGCTTTGCCGTTCGTGCTGTTCCTGGTGCTGTTGGGGATGCTCTACATCGGCAATATGCACATGGCCGAGAAAAGCGTACGTGACATTGATAAGATCGGCAAAGAAGTAAAAGAGCTAACCTGGGATTATAAATCGTCTAAAGCCGACCTGGCTTTCAAGAGCACTTTGTCGGAAGTGGCAAAACGCGTGGATACGCTTGGTGTAAAGGAATCGGTACAGCCGCCGCAAAAGCTGAAGGAGGATAAGGATGAGCATTAGGACCAACATATTGCTCAGGGTGTACCTGGCTTTCGGGCTGATCCTGTTGTTTGCGGGAGCGGTGGTGGTTCAGCTTTGCCGTGTGCAATTCGTCCAGGGCGCCACGTGGAGGGCGATGTCAAAGGAAATGTCGACCGAATACCAAAACGTTGAAGCTGCCCGCGGAAATATTTTCGCCAATGACGGCAGCATGCTGGCCACGTCAGTTCCGGAATACGAGCTGCACATGGATATGCTGGCCGGCGGCATAGCCGACGAGCGTGTATTCGACGATAAAATAGATTCGCTGGCCCGTAGCCTGTCGCATTACTTCGGCGATAAAACTCCGCGCGAATATGCGCGGATGCTGCGCGATGCCCGCCGTGACAGTGATCGCTATCAATTGATCCGCCGCAAGGTGAGCTTCGGGCAGCTGAAAGAGATACGCAAGTTCCCCATTTTCAATATGGGTAAGTATAAGGGCGGTTTGATCATCGTAGAGAATAATAAGCGCATCCTGCCATACCACGACCTGGCCGCGCGTACCATCGGTTATGTGAACGACAATGCGACGAATGCGGCCGGCAAGCCGGTCACCGTTGGCCTGGAGGGCGCTTATGCCGATTATATCGATGGTGTGAACGGCAAACGCCTTGTGCAGCGCATTGCGGGAGGTGTTTGGGTGCCGGTAAATAACGGCGATGCCGAGATAGCACCAAAAGAGGGCGCCGACATCCTTTCAACTATCGATGTGAACCTGCAGGATGTTGCACAAGCTGCGCTGAAGAAAGAAATGATCACCAGCCAAGCCGACCATGGCTGTGTAGTGCTGATGGAAGTAGAGACCGGCGAGATCAAAGCCATAGCCAACTTCACCCGCTCGAAAGAAGGCGATTATACTGAAAAACTGAACTACGCGATCAGCGAAGCCGCTGAGCCGGGCTCGACCTTCAAGCTGGCTACTTATATGACTTTGCTGGATCAGCATAAGATCGATACCGATACGCGCATCAATGTCGAAGGTGGCAAAATGCACGTTATCCCTGGCAACGAAAAATATACGGTGACTGATGCCGAGCTTGATAGATTCTATGTCATGTCGGCGAAACAGGCCTTTGAAGAATCATCGAACGTAGCCGCCGCCAAATTCGTGTATGATCATTATAAGGATGATCCAGGTCAATTCACCGATGCGCTTTATAGTTATCACCTGAACGAACCACTCGACCTGCAAATACCGGGCGAAGGCAGGCCGCTGATCAAAACGCCGCAATCAAAAAGCTGGAGCAAACTAACACTGCCGCAAATGGCCTACGGCTACGAGGAAAAGCTCACTCCGCTGCAAATGCTGTGCTTTTATAATGCGGTTGCCAATGACGGCAAAATGATCGCGCCGATCTTCGTAAAGGAGATCCGTCGCCTGAATAATACGGTGGAGCAGTTCCAGGCAAGGACCATCAACGACAAGATATGTTCGGACAAGACATTGAATCTGGTGAGGGGTATGCTCGAAGGGGTGGTGCAGGAGGGTACAGGTAAGACGTATATCAAAAACCCGTTATATACCGTCGCCGGCAAGACCGGCACTGCGCAGATAGCCAATGGCAAGCACGGCTATGGTGAGCAGAAAAAGCACCAGGCGTCGTTTTGTGGATATTTCCCGGCTGATCATCCTAAATATTCGATGATCGTGGTAGTGAACGATCCGAAAGGCGAGTACCTCGCAGCCAAGATAGCGGGACCGGTATTCCGCGCCATCGCCGACAGGGTTTACGCCAGCGACCTGGAAATGAACCAGGCCCAGCCAATGCATTATGTGGGTAATACTGCGATGCCTAAGGCCAAATTGGGCAACCATAAGGCAGTGCAAACGGTGTTCAGCAAGTTGGATATCAAACCTATCTACGCATCAACTACCGCCAGTGTAGATACCACCGGAGGGCTGGCATATGAGGATACAAAAGTTCAAAAAGGCGCTGTGCCTGATGTTACCGGCATGGGTTTGAGCGATGCCTTATATATACTCGGCAATGCCGGCTACAAAGTGGTGGCAAGGGGAAGCGGGGCAGTGGTCAAACAATCTGTCATCGGGGGAAGTATCATTCCTAAAGGATCAAAAATAACGATAGAACTGGAATGAAATACGTAAGTGACATATTGAATGGATTGCCGTTTACCGAACTACAGGGCAGCGCGGATGTGGAGGTCAGCTCCATAGTATTCGACTCACGCAAAGTGGTGCCGGGATGCCTGTTTGTAGCGGTAAGAGGAACTGTTTCCGACGGCCATGATTATATCGAACAGGCAATGGCGCAAGGGGCTGTGGCTGTGATCTGCGAGGAACTTCCTGCTCACGTGACCGGAGAGGTAGATTTCTTTATGGTAGCCAATTCAGCCATCGCGCTGGGTATCGTCGCTTCGAACTTTTACGATAATCCGTCGGGCAAACTTAAGCTGGTTGGTGTAACCGGAACCAATGGTAAAACCACCATTGCTACCTTATTATATAAGCTCTTCCGCGACCTGGGCTACAAATGCGGCCTGCTTTCGACGGTAGAAAACCAGATCAACGGGCAGGTGGTTTCGGCAACGCACACTACGCCCGATCCTGTTGAACTGAACGAGCTACTGGATGAAATGGTAGCCAAAGGCTGCGACTACTGCTTTATGGAAGTGAGTTCGCATGCTGTAGTTCAGCACCGTATTGCCGGACTGAAGTTTACAGGCGGTATTTTCTCGAACCTGACGCATGATCACCTCGACTATCATAAAACATTCGCCAATTACCGCGATGCGAAGAAAGCCTTCTTCGATGACTTGCCAAAAAATGCCTTCGCCCTGGTGAATGCAGACGATAAGAATGGCCCGGTAATGCTGCAGAATACTATCGCCCATAAAAAGACTTATGGTCTGAAGAACATGGCGGACTATCGCGCGAAGATCGTGGAAAACCAGTTCAGCGGGCTGCAGCTGAATATCGATGGGGACGAAGTGTGGTTCAAGCTCGTGGGCAAGTTCAATGCTTACAACCTGCTGGCGGTTTATGCAACGGCCATGCTGTTGGAGCAGGATAAATCAAAGGTATTGACCAGCCTGAGCCGTCTTTCGGGCGCTGAGGGCCGGTTTGATTATGTGGTTTCGCCGGATAAGATCATCGGCATAGTTGACTATGCGCATACGCCGGATGCGGTGCAGAATGTATTGAGCACGATCCATGATGTACGCAATGGTAATGAGCACATTATAACAGTGATCGGTTGCGGCGGTGACCGGGACAAAACCAAAAGGCCCATCATGGCTAAAACGGCCTGCGAATGGAGCGATATGGTGATCCTGACCTCGGATAACCCGCGCTCGGAAGACCCGGAGCAGATCATCAGCGATATGGAGGCCGGTGTGACAACCGAATACAAAAAACGCACCATGAGCATTGTGGACAGGCACCAGGCTATTAAGACCGCGATCAACCTGGCGAAGCCAGGCGACATAGTGCTGGTGGCCGGCAAGGGCCACGAAAAATACCAGGAAATAAAAGGGGTGAGAAATCACTTTGACGATAAAGAGGAATTGCAGAGAATATTTAATCAGTAAAAGATGCTTTATTATTTATTCAGTTACCTCGAGAAAAATTACAGCATACCAGGTGCAGGGGTGTTTCAATACATCTCTTTCCGTACGGCAATGGCGGTTATTGTTTCGCTTATCGTCACTACGGTTTACGGTCGCCGGCTAATCGATTATTTGCGTTTTAAACAGGTAGGAGAAACTGTACGCAATTTAGGTCTGGAAGGCCAGATGCAAAAGGCAGGTACCCCAACCATGGGTGGGATTATCATCATACTCGGTATCCTGATCCCCACGCTGTTATTTGCGAAGCTGGAGAATATTTATGTGATCCTTATGCTGATCACAACGATCTGGCTTGGTACCATCGGTTTCCTGGACGATTATATCAAAGTATTCAGAAAGAATAAGGAAGGCTTAGCGGGCAAGTTCAAGATCTTCGGCCAGGTGGGTTTGGCGTTGATCATCGGTCTGACGATGTACAGTAACCCGAATATCGTGATCAGCCAGGAAGTAAAGCCGCCAATCAAAATAGACGCGCCAGTAGGATTCCACATGAAAAACAACAAGCCAATTTATACCCAAGACCTTAGATCGACCAAGACTACTATACCATTTTATAAGAATAATGAGTACGACTATTCCAAGGTACTTACGGTTTTTGGTAAGGGTTTCGAGAAATATGGACTAGTGGTGTTTATGTTTTTCGTGATCGTGATCGTCACTTTTATATCTAATGGCGCCAACATCACAGACGGTATCGACGGACTGGCGACGGGTACGTCGGCGATCATAGGCATTACCCTTGCCATTTTGGCCTACGTTTCGGGTAACACCGGGTTCGCCGATTACCTGAACATCATGTACATCCCTGACTCGGGCGAGTTGGTGGTGTTTGCGGGTGCATTTGTTGGAGCCTGCGTTGGCTTCCTGTGGTACAATTCATACCCGGCACAAGTATTCATGGGCGATACCGGCAGTTTGACCATAGGCGGTATCATCGCTGTTTTCGCAATAATGATCCGTAAAGAACTGCTGCTGCCGTTGCTGTGTGGTGTTTTCGTGATCGAGAACTTCTCGGTAATCATGCAGGTGTCGTGGTTCAAATACACAAAGAAGAAATATGGCGAAGGTCGAAGGATATTCCTGATGGCGCCGCTGCATCATCATTACCAGAAGAAAGGTTTCCACGAAGCGAAGATTGTCACGCGCTTTTGGATCATCTGCATTCTGTTTGCGATAATGACGATAGTGACGCTGAAATTAAGATAGGATATAGATGTGCGGATATGCAGATGTGCAAATGATGAATTAAATGACTAAAAGAAAAAAATAGAATCGGTGTAATCAAAAATGAGATCGGTGGAATCAAACAAAATAGTCATACTCGGTGCTGGCGAAAGCGGCGCGGGAGCGGCCTACCTGGCTCAAAAAGTAGGGTATGATGTTTTTGTTTCTGATTTCGGGACGATAGCCGATCAATATAAACAACAATTAAAGAGCTGGAATATACGGTTTGAGGAGAACCAGCATACCGAAGACGAAATACTGCAGGCTGTTGAGGTGGTAAAGAGTCCCGGCATTCCCGAAAAGGCGCCCATAGTAAAGAAGCTGCGCGAAAAGGGTATCCCGGTAATATCAGAGATCGAATTCGCCGGCAGGTACACCAACGCCAATATCGTAGGCATTACCGGTTCGAATGGTAAAACGACAACTACCAGCCTTACCTATCACATCCTGAAAAATGCAGGATTGAAGGTGGGTTTGGCCGGAAACATCGGCAAAAGCTTCGCATACCAGGTGGCTACTGAAAAGTTCGACCACTATGTGCTGGAGCTAAGCAGCTTCATGCTGGACGATATGTACCGATTCAGGGTGAACATTGCCGTACTGCTGAATATTACGCCGGATCACCTCGACCGATACGATTATAAAATGGAAAACTATGCGGCGTCAAAGTTCCGCGTCACGCAGAATCAAACAGCCGATGACTATTTCATCTATTGTGAAGACGATCCGGAGACGATGAAGGTGATGGAAGGAAAAAAGATAGAAGCGCAGCAATTGCCCTTCTCAATTAAAAAAAAACTTTTACCGGGAGCATATCTCGACCAGGACAACCTAATTATAAACACTAATAAAGAGCATTTTCAAATGTCGATCAGCGAACTGGCCCTGCAGGGCAAACACAACATTTACAACTCTATGGCCTCGGGCATTGTCGCGAAGGTACTTGAGCTCCGCAACGAGACCATTCGCGAAAGCATGGGTAGTTTCAAAAACATTGAGCACCGGCTCGAGTTTGTAGCTAAGATATCGGGAATCACCTTTATTAACGATTCCAAGGCTACTAACGTGAACTCCACCTGGTACGCTTTGGAAAGTGTAAGCGCCCCGGTGGTGCTGATCCTTGGGGGCGTTGACAAAGGCAATGATTACAGTATGCTGAAGGACCTGGTGAAGCATAAGGTAAAAGCCATTGTATGCCTGGGCAAGGATAACCGCCGCATACACGACGCATTTGAAGACGACGTTGAAATTATAGTAAATACCTTCTCGGCACAGGAAGCCGCGCAGGTGGCATACCACCTGGCTAAAAAAGGCGATACGGTGCTGCTCTCGCCCGCTTGCGCCAGCTTCGACCTGTTTAAGAATTACGAGGATAGGGGCAGGCAGTTTAAGCAGGCGGTGAAAGAGTTGTAGATGTGCGGATGAAAAGATAAAAACCATGGACTATCGACTATGGACCATGGACAAATAAATCGGTGAAATCAAAAATAGAATCGGTGTAATCAAAACAAATGAATAGAATACTGGACAACACAAAAGGTGACCGCTGGATATGGCTGATCGTGATACTGCTCTCGGCGATATCGCTCCTGGCGGTGTACAGCTCGACGGGTACGCTGGCTTATAAGCGAGGCGTGGGTGTGGAGTCGATCCTGATGAAGCACCTGGCGATGGTAGTGGGCGGTATTGTGCTGATGTATATCTCTCACAAGCTGGATTACCGGTACTATGCCGGTATATCCAAACTGCTTATGATCGTTACGATCCCATTGTTATTATATACGCTGGTCTTCGGTTCGCATATCAATAATGCCAGCAGGTGGATAGCAATACCGGGCACGGGTTTGAGTTTCCAAACTTCCGACTTAGCCAAGCTGGCGCTAATCACTTACCTGGCCCGCACGCTGTCGCGCAAGCAGGAGAATATTAAAAACGTAAAGGAATCCTTCATCCCCATCATGGGTGCGGTTTGTTTGGTATTCATACTCATCGCGCTGGCGAACCTTTCTACAGCCCTGATGCTGTTCGGCGTAAGCATTTTATTGCTGATCATTGGCCGTATCAGTATCAAGCAGATCGCGATAACCTGCCTGGCGGGCGGTGTTTTATTTGCCGGGGTTATTTTCCTGGGCCCCCGCCGCGCGGTGTATAAGTCGCGTATGCACACCTTCCTGCACCACGATAAGGCAAGCGGGGATAAAGCATTCCAGTCCGATCATGCCAAGATCGCCATAGCCAATGGCGGTATATTAGGCCGCGGTCCGGGCAACAGCATCGAGCGCAATTATTTGCCGGAATCTTATTCGGACGAGATATACGCCATCATTGTAGAAGAATATGGTTTGCTGGGTGGTATAGCCCTCATCGGCCTTTATTTATTCCTGTTATACAGATGCATAAAAATCGTTACCAAAGCGCCTAAAGCCTTCGGTGCGTTGCTGGCGGCGGGATTGAGTTTCAGCTTAACGATACAGGCTTTTGCGAATATGGCCGTGGCAGTCGGTCTCGGCCCGGTGACGGGTGTGCCGTTGCCATTAGTAAGTATGGGCGGTACCTCTATATTATTTACAAGTATTGCGTTCGGCATCATCCTGTCGGTAAGCAGGGATATCGATGAGCCGAAGAAAGTTGTGGTAGGAGAAATAAAGGAAGTGGCCATGGCATGATGTGCAGATATGCAAATGTGCGGATGTGCAGATGAAGAGAGATAAAAACTATGGACTATAGACTATGGACTATGGACAAAAAATCGGTGTAATCATAATATAAATCGGTGGAATCAGGCAAGAATAAAAGAATAATCATAAGCGGCGGCGGCACAGGCGGGCATGTTTTCCCGGCTATTGCTATTGCCAATGCTTTGAAGAAACTGGATCCATCGACCGAGATATTGTTCGTGGGCGCTTTGGGGCGACTGGAAATGGAAAAGGTGCCTGCTGCCGGGTATAAAATCGTCGGCTTGGATATCAAAGGTATCCAGCGCGGATCAATCCTCAAGAACCTGGCGTTGCCTTTCAAATTGCTGGGCAGCATCCGCAAATCGATGAAGATCATAAAGGATTTCAAACCGGATGCGGCTGTTGGCGTGGGTGGGTATGCTTCAGGGCCTTTGTTGTACGCTGCTTCGTTGAAAAAAGTGCCCTATTTGATACAGGAACAGAATTCTTTCGCCGGCCTCACCAACAAGCGCCTGGGTAAACGTGCTCAAAAGATATGCGTGGCCTTTGACGGGATGGAGCGGTTCTTCCCGGCGGATAAAATTGTGAAAACCGGCAACCCGGTTCGCCGGGAATCGGTTGATATTGCGGGCAAACGTGAGCAGGCCCTGGGCGAATTCAAATTGTCCCCTGACAAACAGACACTGCTGGTGGTCGGCGGCAGTTTGGGCGCGAGGACGCTCAATGACAGCATGCTCAACGACCTGGATAAACTGGTTGAGGCCAATGTGCAGCTAGTATGGCAAACGGGTAAAAATTACTATGAAGGCATCGATCGCTTGCTGGCAGCCGATCACGATTCGAGTATCCATTATATGGCGTTCCTGAATCGTATGGACCTGGCTTACGCGGCTGCCGACGTGATCATTTCCCGCGCCGGAGCAGGGACGATAGCCGAACTGTGCGTGGTTGGCAAGCCGGTGATCCTGGTGCCTTCACCGAATGTGGCAGAGGACCATCAGACCAAAAACGCTCACAATTTGGTTCAGGACAACGCCTGCGAATACATTCCCGACAGGAAAGCCGGCCGCAAGCTGGTAGATGCGGCGCTGACACTGTTGAACGACGATAAGAAACGAAAGATATTAAGTGACAACATCAGCAAGCTGGCGCTTCCGGATGCCGATGAGGTGATAGCGAAAGAGGTTTTTGAAATAGCTAATTAGAGTCATTAGGTCATTGAGTCATTTTTTGATAAGGGCCAATGACATAATGACCAAATGACACAATGACAAGATAGAATCGGTGTATCATGATCTTAGATAACATCAAACGGGTATACTTAATAGGCATAGGCGGCATAGGCATGAGCGGCCTGGCGCGCTATTTTGCCCATCTGGGTTGCATTGTTTGCGGTTATGATAAAACACAAACGGACCTTACCGATCAATTACACAACGAGGGCATACGGGTGATCTTCGATGACCGTGAAGATTGGATACCGATCAGCTTTCAAACACCAGACGAGGCTACACTAATCATTTACACCCCCGCTATACCCCGCGATTCAGCCATCTACAATTTCTTTAAGAATCGCGGCTTCGAGTTGTATAAACGCTCGCAGGTGCTGGGCATGATCAGCAAGAGCAAATTTACTATAGCGGTTGCCGGAACACACGGTAAAACGACTACCTCATGCATGATAGCCTATATTCTAAAAGATTCGGGCAAGGATTGTTCGGCGTTCCTGGGAGGTATATCGACGAATTACAATACCAATGTGCTGTTCGGGAAGAACAATATCGTTGTGGTTGAGGCTGATGAATATGACCGGTCGTTCCTCACACTTTACCCGGATATAGCGGTGATAACGTCGATGGATGCCGATCACCTGGACATTTACGGCGATCATAATCACCTGACCGATTCGTTCCGGCAGTTTGCTTCACAAGTCAAACCAGGTGGTACGCTGATATTCCACGAGGATCTGCCCCTGATGAGCGGCATAACTTACAGCGCAAAAGGACCTGCCGACGTAAAGGCTCAAAATATCAGGGTGGATGATGGCACGTTTATTTTCGATTTTAATGGGACGGATATCACTATAAAAGATATCAGGCTTGGCATACCCGGATTGCACAATGTTGAGAATGCCACTGCTGCCATCGAGGTAGCGTTGCAACTGGAAATTGAGCCTGAACTGATCAAAAAAGCGCTGGAATCATTCAAAGGTGTGAAGCGCCGCTTTGAATATATTTTGAAGAACAAAGAGCACATCTATATCGACGATTATGCCCATCATCCGGAGGAGTTGCGGGCGGCTATAACATCGGTCAAAAAATTGTATCCAAACAAAAAACTCACAACAATTTTTCAACCGCATTTATATACCCGTACCCGTGATTTTGCCGACGGTTTTGCCGAGGTGCTCGATATGAGCGACGAGCTGATCATGCTGGACATTTATCCCGCCCGCGAGCTTCCAATTGCTGGAGTTAACGCGGATATGATCCTGGAAAAGATGAAATTGTGGAATAAGCGCAAATGTGGAAAACAAGAGGCTGTGGAGCTGATGTATTTAGAGAAACCTGAACTACTTTTAACGGTTGGTGCAGGCGATATCGATCAACTGGTTCAGCCCCTGAAAAACGCTTTAGAGTATGTTTAAGAAACGCGTGTGGCGGCATATTTTGATCGGTTCCACCTGGGCGGTATGCCTGAGCGGACTGGTGGTGCTCATGAGTTTCATCGAGGTGAAAAAGGCTGGCGTTTTTTGCAAGGCGGTGAAGATATACATTCCGGGTAACCAGTATTTCATCGATAAGGAAGAGGTGGATAACATCCTGCGGATACACAAACACCAATTAGTGGGCCGGAACATGGAAAGCATCAACCTGCACCAGTTGGAAAACAGGCTGAGAGCTAACCCATTTATCGAGTCGGCTACGGTTTATGCGGATATGGACGGGGTGATCAGGGTAGAAATAAGCCAACGCCAGCCTGTAGTGCGTGTGATGAACCAGTTCGACCAGAACTTCTACATCGACCAGCACGGATTGAAGATACCGCTGTCGTCCAATTTTACGGCGAAAGTATTGGCTGCCAATGGTTACGTGGAAGAGGTATTCGGAGGCAAGATCGATACACTTCATACCGATCTGGCAAAGCAGATATTGAAGACCGCCGAATTCATTAACCGGGATTCGCTGTGGAGCGCGCAGATAGCGCAGATCTATGTTGACCAGGACCAGCAGATAGAATTGATACCGCGTGTTGGCACAAACCGCATTTTGCTGGGTAATGCCGACTCGCTTGAGACGAAATTCGCCAACCTGCTGGTCTTCTATAAAAAGGCCATGCCGCAGGTGGGCTGGGACAGGTATAAAACCATTAATATCAAATATTCAAACCAGGTGGTGGGTATCAAGAGCGATAACTTTAAAAAGGACTCGCTGAAGGCCGTCGCCAGGCAAGATTCGATCAAAAGATTAACCGACACATCACAAACTCAGAATTAATATGGACAAGAGTTCGTCACAGGAAAAAGGTTCGCCAATTGTAGTTGGATTGGACATTGGAACCACCAAAATATGCGCCATTGTTGGCCGCCGCAGTAAAAACGGCAAGATCGAGGTGCTGGGCATCGGTAAGGCTGAATCGGCCGGCGTTACGCGCGGTATGGTTTCCAATATCGACAAGACCGTGCAAGGCATCATGCAGGCTGTTGAGATAGCCGGTACGCAGTCGAACGTGGACGTCCGCGTGGTGAATGTGGGCATTGCCGGTCAGCATATCAAGAGCCTGCAGCATCGCGGTCTTATCACCCGCCGCGACCTGCAGTACGAGATCAGCCGCAAAGATATCGATAAACTGGTGGAAGACATGTACAACCTGGTGATGCCCCCGGGCGAGGAGATCATCCATGTTCTTCCGCAGGAATTTACGGTGGATAACGAGCCGGGGATCAAAGACCCGATCGGCATGGCGGGTGTGCGCCTGGAAGCGAACTTCCATATCATTTCCGGCCAGGTGACTGCCATCAAGAATATTGTGAAGTGTGTAAACAAAGCAAACCTTGAAAGCCAGGAGCTAATACTCGAACCGTTAGCATCGTCTGAGTCGGTGCTAAGCGACGAAGAAAAAGAAGCCGGCGTGGTGCTGGTGGATATCGGCGGCGGAACTACGGACGTTGCCATTTTCCATGAAGGCATTATCCGTCATACCGCGGTTATTCCATTCGGGGGTAACAGCGTGACTGAAGACATCCGCGAAGGTTGCTCGGTAATGCGCAACATAGCTGAGCAATTGAAAGTAAGATTTGGCTCAGCTTTAGCGGAAGAAAACAAAGAAAATGAGATCGTTTGCGTACCGGGCCTGCGCGGCCGCGAACCGAAGGAAATATCAGTGAAGAACCTCGCTTACGTAATACAGGCGAGGATGGAAGAGATCGTTGAGCATGTGTACTACGAGATTAAATCATCCGGCTATGAGAAGAAGCTGATCGCAGGTATAGTGATCACCGGCGGCGGCGCGCAGCTGAAGCATTTACCACAATTGGTTGAGTATGTGACCGGTCTGGATTGCCGCGTGGGCTATCCGAACGAGCACCTGGCCAAAAACGAGGTTCTGCCGAAGCCCATTTATGAAGAATTGCAAAGCCCGACTTTCGCCACAGGTATCGGTTTGCTGATCAAGGGGATTCAGAAAATAGAGTACAACGAGCAGCCCGTGAATTCAACTATAAAGCAAGAAAAAGCAGTCAAATACAGCGAGGACAAGCGCTTCGGTTTGTTCGGAAAGCTGCTGGAAACGGGAAAGAGATTTATTAAAGACGATATTAAAGATGAGGACTTTCTGAAATAATTATACACAATTAATGACTTTTCCACATTATCGACAATTGTGGAAAAACTATGTTGAAAAAGTGATAATATTACGGATAGGTTAAATTAATTACAGGTCATTCACATTTAACTGGAAATTAGGAATATGCAGTTTGAGATGTTAAAAGAAAAGTCGTCCATCATCAAAGTTATTGGTGTTGGCGGCGGTGGCGGCAATGCTGTGAACCACATGTACAAGCAGGGTATTACCGGTGTAGACTTCATCATTTGTAACACCGATGCGCAGGCTCTGGAACTAAGCCCGATACCTAATAAGGTACAGTTAGGCGCCAGTTTGACCGAAGGGATGGGGGCCGGATCGATACCCGAAGTGGGCAAAAATTCAGCTATTGAGAACATCGACGACATCAAATTAATGCTGGGTTCCAACACCCGCATGCTTTTTATTACTGCGGGCCTGGGCGGTGGCACCGGAACAGGAGCCAGCCCCATCATAGCCAAAGCGGCACGTGAGATGGACATTCTGACTGTCGGCATTGTGACCACGCCGTTTGCCTTTGAAGGAAAGCGCCGTAAGATGCAGGCTGATGAAGGTTTGGAAGAACTGAAAAAATACGTCGATTCATTCCTGGTAATATCTAATGACAGGCTGCGCCAAGTGTTCGGTAATCTGACCCTGGGATCGGCATTTGCACAGGCAGATAATATATTGACCACGGCTGCCAAGGGTATCGCCGAGATCATCACACTGCCGGGCTATATCAACGTCGATTTCAAGGATGTGCGTACGGTGATGAAGGATAGCGGTGTTTCTATCATGGGCAGCGCATCTGCCGAAGGCGAAAACCGCGCGTTGAAGGCGGTTGAAGGCGCGTTGCTGTCACCGCTTCTGAAGGATAATGAGATCGAAGGGGCAAGATATATATTACTGAACATCAGCTCGGGCGAACATGAAGTGACGATGGATGAGGTAAGTGTGATCACCGACTTTATACAGGAAGAAGCCGGCCTGGCCGCCGACCTGATCTGGGGTAACTGCCGCGATGAGGCCCTGGGCGAAAAGCTTTCAGTTACTATTATTGCTACCGGTTTCCAAACCCGTGACGAGCGTGAAAGGGTACAAAGCAACAAGAAGGTGGTTTCTATGCTGATGCCGGAGAACAACAACCTGGTAAAGCCGGTGGTGAACGAGTTCATCAATAATCCCGCGAAGCCGGTTGAAGAGACCGGCAATGAGCCTTATATCAAGCCTAAAGAAGAGCAAGTGCAAACTGGTTTGTTTGACCTGTTCGTGGCAAAAGAAGAATCCACCGAAGCTATAAAATATAACCTGGCTGAAGAACCTGCACCGGCAGAATCGGAAATTACCGAAGAGATCACTTTTAAAATTTCTGATACGGTGGCGCCGTTCGAAGCGGTTAACGAAGTTGCCCCCGAGCCGGAACCGGAGCCAGAGCCGATAGCTGGCGCGGATGACAACAAGACCGATGAGTCGATAGAGGAACAATTGCGCAAATCTCGCGAACGCATTATGCGCCTGAAGGATCTGAGCATGAAGCTGCGCAACGGCAATATACAGGAGTTGGAGAATGTGCCTGCTTATAAACGTAAGGAAATAGCATTGCAGCAAACCCCACCTTCGGACGAGAGCCAGGTATCAAGGTTTTCGCTGCTGCAGGATGACGAGGGCAATATCGAGATCAAAAAGAACAATTCCTTTCTGCATGATAACGTCGATTAGTAGGTAGTTCATGGTTCATAGATCATGGCTTATAGCTAATTCAGGAGAGACATATTAAATGTGTCTCTTTTTTAGTTATATACGAAAGAGGCAATGAACTATGACAATTAACCAGAAGCCGGGGGGTTATAAGCTATTATAAAAAGTTATAAAGTTTGAATGCGCCCATTTTAAAGGTTATATTTGTAAAATTTATTTAGGGAAAATAGCACATTGGATCTGTTTAATAAGATATCGAAAACAATGGGCGGGCCGCTTGGCCAGCATCAGAAATGGTCGCACGGGTATTTTTCATATCCGAAACTGGAGGGCGAAATAGGCCCTCATATGCAATTCAACGGTAAAGAACATTTGGTTTGGAGCCTGAACAATTACCTGGGTTTGGCTAATCATCCCGAAGTAAGGGAAGCGGACGCGCAGGCTGCGGCCGATTTCGGTATGGCTTACCCTATGGGGGCCAGGATGATGTCGGGTAATTCTATCCACCACGAAGAACTGGAGAACGGCCTGGCCGAATTTGTAGGCAAGGAAGATGCTTTTCTGCTCAACTATGGTTACCAGGGCATGGTATCTATTATCGATTCATTGGTTGACCGCAACGACGTAATCGTTTACGATGCTGAATCACATGCCTGTATCATTGATGGTTTGCGTTTGCACATGGGTAAACGCTTTGTTTACCAGCATAATGATATGGAAAGCTGCGAGAAGCAACTGGAACGTGCCACTCGCTTAGCGGAACAAACAGGCGGCGGTATCTTGCTGATCACCGAAGGTGTTTTTGGTATGTCGGGTGCACAAGGCAAGCTGAAGGAAATAATTGACCTAAAGAAGAAATTCGATTTCCGATTACTGGTTGACGACGCACATGGTTTCGGTACCATGGGTAAAACAGGCGCCGGCACACATGAGGAACAGGATTGTGTGGATGGTGTGGACGTTTACTTCGGTACTTTCGCCAAATCAATGGCGGGCATCGGCGCTTTTGTAGCCGGTGATAAGGAAGTGATCGACTACCTGCGTTACAATATGCGTTCGCAAATATTTGCAAAGGCCCTGCCTATGCCGATGGTTTTAGGCCTGAAAAAACGTTTCGAACTGCTAAAATCTAAACCCGAGCTGCGCGAAAAACTATGGGCTATTGCCAACGAGCTCCAAAGTGGCTTAAAGGAACGCGGCTTTGATATAGGTGTTACCAACAGCATGGTTACTCCGGTATTTTTAAAAGGCGACCTGTATGAAGCAACCACGCTCACCAGGGACCTGCGCGAGAACTACGGTATCTTCTGTTCTATTGTGATCTACCCGGTTATCCCGAAGGGCCTGATATTGCTGCGTTTGATCCCTACTGCGGCGCATACCTCAGCTGACGTACAGCGTACTTTGGCTGCTTACAGCGAGATGGGTGAGAAGCTAAAAGCGGGTTTTTATAAAGAGAATAAAATGGCTGTTGCCTAACCGATCATAAAACATTTTGGAAAGCCTTTCGGTTTATACGGAAGGCTTTTTTATTTTTACCCCAACCAACATTTACCTGATTATGCTGAACCGCCGCGACTTTCTCAAACTCAACGGCCTCACCGCCGCGGGGATAGGACTGGGCTTAAAACCCAACTGGTTTGATGAACCGCAGCGATTTGAAAGCAAACGGCTGAGCCCTCACCTGCGCAGGTTTAACAGTCCGGCGGTGGAGAACGCCATTGTGCGGATCAAAGCAGGAATCAAAGATCCCGAAATCGCCTGGCTTTTTGAGAATTGTTACCCGAACACATTGGATACCACGGTTCTCTATAGCGAAACCAACGGGCACCCGGATACTTTCGTGATCACCGGCGATATCAACGCCATGTGGCTGCGGGATTCATCCGCGCAGATTTGGCCTTATCTTCCGCTGGTGAAAAACGATCCGGCACTAAAGAATTTGACCCTCGGTGTGATCAATCGGCAGGGCCGATGCATCAACATTGACCCTTATGCCAACGCTTTTAACGAAAAACCTACCGGCAGCGAATGGGATAAGGACGACACCAAAATGCGCCCCGAACTCCACGAGCGCAAATGGGAGATCGATTCATTATGTTACCCGATACGGTTGGCCTACAACTACTGGAAGGTCAGCGGCGATGGCAGCTTCTTCGACCTGGAATACCAGAATGCAGGCAAACTGATCCTACAAACCTTCAGGGAACAACAGCGCAAAAGAAACCATGGGCCGTATCATTTTCAACGGAAAACGGAAGTGGCGAGCGATACCGTGCCAAATGGTGGTTATGGTAACCCGGTTAAGCCTGTTGGCCTGATCTGTTCTGCGTTCAGGCCATCGGATGATTCGACGATTTTTCCGTTCCTGGTACCGTCCAATTATTTCGCTGTATTGAGCCTGAATCAATTAGGCACCATGTTCGAGCAATTGGCGAATGATAAGTCAACCGCAAATAAATGCCGCAAACTTGCTGACGAAGTATACATAGCATTACTGAAATATGCGACAGGGACGCACGGGACTTACGGCAATATCCTGGCGTATGAGGTAGACGGCTTTGGCAACCAGTCGTTTATGGACGATGCCAATGTTCCGGGTTTGCTTTCGATGCCTTATTTGGGGACGATCAAGGTAAATGATCCGTTGTACCAGGCCAGCCGCAAATTCCTGCTAAGCGCAGACAATCCATACTTCTTTAAAGGCAAGGCTGCCGAAGGCATTGGCGGGCCGCACGTGGGATTAGGATACATTTGGCCGATGAGTATTATTATCCGCGCGCTGACATCAACCGATGTGAAGGAAATAACGCAATGTTTCAGGTGGCTGAAAAACACACACGCGGGCACAGGTTTCATGCACGAATCGTTCAATAAGGACAATCCTGCGGATTTTACGCGGAAATGGTTCGCCTGGGCCAACACGCTTTTCGGAGAGTTAGTGATAAAAACATCCCAAAATCACCCTCAAATATTTAAACATATGGTGTAAGTATTAATTTACTATCATATTTTTCTATATTTCAATTTAACCCGTCTTAAAATGTATTTAATGTAAAATTGCTGTTATATTTAACTGGTGGGTAAGTAATTTTTTAATTCTGAAAGTATAAAATATTTATTGTTTTAAGGCGGTAAGCAATAATACGTATTATAATTGCCCATATAGTTGGTAGACATTCAAAATGTGGAAAAAAAGCACCGTGGGGGCATTATTTTTTATAGATAAAAGTTTCTTTTTTGAGTAAAAACCTTTTAGATTAGCTTTAATTAAAACAATAAACCTCAATATTTAAAAGGAGTAACTCAAATGAAAAAATTTACTGAAGTAAAAAACCTCGTTGCATCTTTGGAAGCTGATGCGGACAAATTCTACAACAAAGGCAACAGCGCAGCAGGTACCCGCGTTCGTAAAGGAATGCAGGATTTGAAAAATTTAGCTCAAGCCATCCGTCTGGAAATCCAGGACACTAAAAACAAAGGTTAAAGTATAGTCTCATTTTCATAAGTCTTTACTTTATCACTAAAGGACCCGTATATCAGGAAGATATGCGGGTTTTTTTATGCGATATAGGATAGACTGAAACTCTGATAAGCGTGTGCTTTTCGCCGGGTTGAAACCCGGCGTTACAATATAAAACGGGTCTACGGCTCTAAGGGAAAATAAGAGGTGTAGCCTCGGCCTATATTGTAAGAACGGATTTCAATCCGTTCGAAAGGCAATAGCTTTGCATCGTAACCATACGGGTTTATGCGACGGGTTTCAATCCGTTCGACGTGCTACGGGTTAGTGTGCTGCAACATGCGTTGCCAGCTTTTGCATTTCGTACGTGATCTTTTCAGCCAGTTTCTGGCTTACCTGCACCAGTGGCAGTCTTACCGTATCGCCGCAAATACCGATGGTTTTCAACGCAGTCTTCACGCCGGCCGGATTGCCTTCGGCGAACATCATCCGGGTGAATTCGATCATGTCAAAGTTGTCTTTATGAGCCGCTTTGAAGTTGCCATCCAGGCAGGCGCGGATCATATCAGAAAACAGGCGCGGTAAGGCATTGCCTACAACTGAGATCACGCCGGCTCCGCCCATTGCGATCATAGGAAGTGAAATAGGGTCATCTCCCGATATCATTAAGAAACTTTCAGGCTTATCGCGCATGATCTGGTTCATCTGGTCGAAATTCCCGGACGCTTCCTTGATAGCGATGATGTTTTTGAAATCGTACGCCAGCCTTACAGTAGTTTCAGCTGAAATATTGCTGCCCGTGCGGCTTGGTACATTATATAATATAACCGGAAGCGGGGATGCTTCGGCTATCGCTTTGTAATGCTGGTAAATGCCTTCCTGCGTAGGCTTATTATAATAGGGACTTGCGGACAGGATGGCGCTGTAACCGTTTGTATCAAAATGCTTTATATTTTCGACAACTTCATAAGTATTGTTCCCCGCGATGCCGGCAACCAGGGGCAAACGGCCGTTATTTACTTCGGCGGTATAGGCGAATACCTTCTTCTTCTCATCCTTATTTAACGTGGCGCTTTCGCCTGTTGTGCCCAGTGAAACGAGGTATTCCACCCCGCCTTCAGTTAAATAATTGATTAGGCTGCTCAATCCGGGATAGTCCACCTGCCCGTCTGACAGGAAGGGGGTTACCATAGCCACGCCCGTGCCGTAAAATCTGTTCATTGTGGTATTCAAAGGACGTAAAGATAGGAAAAGTAACTTTACTATTACGTAAACGCAAAAAAACGACCGGATTGATAGTTTTTTATTTAACTTTAATTTCACCAACTGTAAATCCACAAAATGAAAAAGGACTCTCTACAAAACGGTCCGACGAATGCTAAAACGCCGGCCACTTCCGAAAATTCATCAAACATTGATCGCCGTAAATTTATCAAAGTAGCGGGTGCGGGCGCACTGGCATTTAGCATCGTGCCGCGCTTTGTGCTGGGTAAGGGCCACGTCCCGCCGAGCGATAAGATCACATTAGCCTATGTGGGCTGCGGCACGCAGGGCTTCAGGGAACTGCTTTCGATGCTCGCCGTTCCGAACATACAGATCGTTGCCGTGTGTGACCCGAATAAGAATGCAATAGGGTATAGGGATTGGTCGCCGAACGGATTGAAAGGCGAAATCAGGAAAGCCATCGGCAAGCCTGATTGGGAACCGGGTGGCGACAACACAATACCTGGCGGAAGAGATAATGGGAAGGATATAGTAGACAGTTACTATGCCAATAAGCGGGGCAGTGATAATTTTAAAGGCGTTAATGCTTACGAGGATTACCGCGAGCTGCTGGAAAAAGAAAAGGACCTGGATGCGGTAAAGGTTATGACACCCGACCACCTGCACGGGTTGTTTGCTATGGCAGCGTTGAAAAGGAACAAGCATGTGCTGATGCATAAGCCGGTTTCAAACCGCCTGCTGGAAGGCAAGGCCGTGATCGAAATGGCGCGTTCAAAGCCTAATCTTACCACACACCTTATACCATGGGACTCGAATGGTTCGATGGACCAGGTAATGGAATGGATAAACCACGGAAAAATAGGTAAACTGAAAGAACTGCATAACTGGACGAACCGCCCGGTATGGCCGCAATACCCCGTCCTGCCGCCAGGAAATGAAACGATACCCGACGGACTGAACTGGGATTTGTGGCTCGGCCCTGAGGCTGACAGACCGTATTCGAATGAATATACCAACATGGTATTCCGCGGCTGGTATGATTTCGGCGGCGGATCGATGGCAGATATGGGACATTATAGCCTTTGGACGCCGTTCAATGCGTTGCAACTGACCTCGCCTGAAGTTGTTGAACCAAACCTGACCCACTTTGTGACCATGAACGGAGTTGTGCCAGGGCAGGTCCGCAATAATTTCTCGTTCCCGATGGGTTGTTCAGTGCGGTTCAAGTACCCGGCCAACGGTGATCGCCCGGCTATGGACCTGATTTGGTATGATGGCGGCATACGTCCGGCGATACCTGAAGAACTAGTCGCCAATAATGAAGAACTGCCGGCAGAAGGAATGATGTTTGTTGGTGATAAGGGCAAGATATTGTGCGGCTTTAACATACAAAATCCGCGCCTTTTCCATAAAAAGAAAAAACCAGAATCAGCGCCTACAAAAGAGATAAACTCTTACGCTGAAAATAAAATGGTAGATGCTTTGACTTTATTTGCAACCAATTGCAAAGCAGGCACACAATACCCGGGCAGCTTCCCTGAAGCCGAAGCGCTGACCGAAGCGGTGAACCTGTACGCAGCGTCACTAAGGACGGGTCAGTTACTGAAATATGATGCTGCAAGCAGGCAGGTCACCAATGTGCCCGATGCAAACAAATATTTGAAACGTGATTACCGTACCGGCTGGGATCCGGCAACGATATAAGGAGAAGCCATAATGGATAGAAGAAAATTTATAGGGACAGCTGCCGCAGGGTCGGCAGCTGCACTCCTGATGCCTGAGTTGCTAAAGGCCGGCGATCTGTTTAAGGCAAAACACCCGATAGGTTTTCAAACTTACCCGATAAGGGATATGGTCACGAAAGATTTTTCGGGTACCATGAAGACGATGGCCGGCATGGGATACCAATACACGGAAATGTGTTATCCTAAGGGCTACGATGACTTTAAACCCCTGGCAAGTATTGCCCCGGCTGATTTGAAGAAGATGATCGAAGACGCCGGTTTAACCTGCCCGAGCTGCCACTTTGGTATGGGCGACCTGAAAAATAATTTTAAAGACTGTATGGATTTTGCGCATGGATTGGGTATGACGCAGATCGTTACGCCAGGTCTGGACACGCCGGGAAAAACCATCGATGATTATAAGCAGGCCTGCGGCGATCTGAATAAGATAGCTGCCCAGGTGAAAGCAGAGGGCCTGGCAACCGGCCTGCACAACCACGAAGGAGAATTTAAAAAAATAGACGGTGTGCTGATCTATGACGCCATTTTAGAAGCCCTGGACCCCAAACTGGTGAAAATGCAGTTCCAGACCGAAGTGGTCAAGTTGGGCTACAATGCAGCAGATTATTTCAGGATATATCCGGGAAGATTCATTTCGGCGCATTTATCCGATTGGACGGCTGATAAAAAGCAAGTGCCGATAGGGCAGGGCGTTATCGACTGGAAAGAATTCTTCGATACGGCGAATAAGACCGGCGTGAAGAATTTCTTTGTTGAAATGAATTTTGATACCTATAAGGACAGTGCGACCTATATTCATGGGTTGCTCGGGTAAAATAAGAAAAAAGCGGTACGGCTTTGTGACCTCTGAGCATTCTTTGTGCACTCTGTAGTAAAAAAATAACCACAAAGTTCACGGAGAAAATACACGGAGGTCGCAGAGTTTCCTTTAGCTTATCCATCAGAAATTCATCGCCAGCCTCAACTCACTACGCATATTGCAGCCGCTATTGAACGATTCGCCGCACGAGCCTGATATTTAAAGGCGGGGTTAAAAAGCGCTTAAAGAAAAAGTCGCTTATGAATCAAAATACTTTTTTTACCAATTTAAGAATATTTGATAAAGTATGAGGATTAACCTCACTGATCTTACCTATAATTTGCTTTTCCCAAACCCGTATCGTCATAATTTTGTTGCATCGCACTTCACTGCCCGCGCGCGCGCGCGGTAAGGTAATGATTGTGTCAGATCGTCGTTGCTTAAAGGATACGAGAATTCAGAGTCGCGGGTTTTTGTGGTAATTGGGCAGACTAGGATATCATTGTCCAATTGGTTGCTTATCTCATTAGAAATGACAATTGCAGGTCGGAGTTTGGTTTTGGCGGGTTTATCAGTCAAAGGATAATGTACCGCGATTACATCTCCTTGTTTGTACATTTAAGGCGGTCTTTTATAAAATCATCCCAATGTTCATTTTCGGGAGCGTCCCATACCTCCTGAAATGAGCTAAGGGATATAGCGGTCATCATGTCTGTGGTTATTTCGTAATTATCATCCGAAGACGTTTCAGAAAGCATCATGTCACGGACTTCCTTTTTAATTTCCGGTTTCATCGCTTTAAAAAGTGTCCAGAATGCCAGTGCTTCTTTTGAATGTTTAATTGTTTGCATGACGATACAAAGCCTTATTACAAACTTACACAAAAATAGCTTTACGCGCAACGCGCTGTATAATTCACAAATAACCTGAACTGAGCGCTCAAAAACTTACCCCCAGCCTCAACCCATTCCGAATATTACTACCACTATTAAACGATTCCCCGTACATGAGCCTGATGTTGAGGTACTGCAGGCCGAAACCGAGCTCATAATAATTTTTTAAGGTCGGCGTCGACAGGTAGTTGACATCAACAATCTCCTGCAGCTTCAACTTGCGGATAAGGGGTATTTTGTTGAGAAAGAAGCCTGAGAAATTGTGTTCCAGGTGCCCTTCAATGTACTTATCCGGCGTGCTGAACAGGTAATAATCGAGCAGCAGGAAGCTGTTGATGCCGCCTTTTGCAAAGAACACCTCGTTGCCGCTGAATTGCTTATAGTCAGGATAATAGAGGCTGTTGGTATTCAGGAATTTACCTGCGCCAAGGTAGAATGATGTCCGGCCATACATGCCCAGACTGATATTCTGCTTGCTGATATCGGCGCTTAACAAGTCGAAATCTACATCTGAACCTAAAATATTCTTAATGCCTTTGGTATAGGTGATGCCGATGGTCGGGTAATCTGATGGCAGGTATCTTCTTCCGAATGGATAGGTCTCATATTTATTGCTGAAATCGTATGTGGTGCGCAATATGACCTTGAACGATTGGTTCTCAGGGAACAGCGGAACATCCTGCGCCGGGTTCAGCGGGTTGTTCGAGGTGAATTCATTATTGTCTGGCTGGAAGAAACTGTAATTCGTCGAATTAGGCAGCCACTTGCGGTCGGCCCATTCAACTGTGGCGCTTGCCTGCCAGCCGCCGGTAATTCGTCCGGACAGAGAAGCAGTGGCAAATTTCTTTTGGTAAAGCTTCTCATAATTCTCACGTTCGAACAGCGTGTAGACAGTATTAATAAAAGACGAGATCGGCTCCCGGTTATTCAAGTCAACAACGTCCGACCCACCGGCCAAATTCAGGTAGAAATTTCCGACCGGAAAAAATGCGGTCGCATTAGCATCGAACAAATGATCTGAAAAGCCATAGCGAACCCTTGCGCCATAACCCATTGCGCGATGTGTTACGGAATCATATTCCTTGCGAACGTTAAACCCGTAATTCAGTGCCGGGCCTTCGACGGTATTATACAGTATCGACGTAACCAATGGATCGAGATGGATGAACTCCCGTTTATACCGTTCGACAATGTTTACGCCGGTTAACACAAGGCTGCCCGGCGTTACCTTGTTGGTCACCTTGTCCAGCGAATCCAGGTATTGTTTGGATTCCCTTTTAGCGGCCAGCTTATCCTTTTTTACATAATCGACCTTTTCTTCTTGCGTCAGCGGTATCGGACGATCCTTATTCCAGTAGGCTGAGTCGTTTTTAGCAACTTTCGGCGGAATATGAAGTAATTCGTTAAACTCGCTTTTGCCGAACGTCGGGTTCAGGTCATAATCCTTATAGACCGATATAAAATAGCCTTTCAGTCTGAAACCCAGCAATCCGCCGCTGAACTCAAGTTTGTTCGAAGCCTGCATCCACCGGTTACTGTCGACAGGAAAAAATTGCTGGTCGATCCGGAGCGTATCCGCGAAATTGATGTTAGCACGGCTGGTGATGTACAAGCCGAGCGCGTAGATGCGCCAGCTGCCATCGATGATATAAATGTACCCGTCAAAACAGGGATCATGCCCGCGTTTTGGGGTGACTTTGATCTTGTTGATCAGCACGCCGTTTTCGGTCGACGTGCCAATTAATTTGTATTTGTAGTAAAATAAGGCATTGTCCGAAATAGGAGATATTAGCGGGCGATTACTCAGTCCCTGCCAGTCCTGGAAATTTTCATAAAAGTTCACTTTAGCGTCACTTGCCCGATTAAAGCTGAACATACGATTGCTGCCGGCGAATTTGGACGAGATCATCTCCTCGTGCAGTTGACCGGGATATTTATAACTCAGTTTTGATTCAGATTCTGACAAGTAAACAATGCCGCGGCGGTTGGAGTCGAGGCCGATTTCCTTACCTATTTGGTTGATATCCGCGCCCATGAACTTCTTTGGCGCGGCTACCAGCTTTTGCATGCCCTTGATGTATACTCCGCAGGTATAGGCTTTCACCTCGGTCAAATGCGCCTTCCGTTTACGGATAGCTTTACGGATAATGCCGTAAGCGGGATCTTCGCCGGTTGCGCTGATAGTAACTGCGTTCAACACGTAAAGTTCGGCGCCAAGGGTAACATTCAGGGTAGTGTTGTCTTTGAGACCGACGGAACGAATCTCCTGTTTATAACCTACTGCTTTGAACCGCAGCTCGTAATGCCCTGGCTTAAGATTGAAAGAGTAATCGCCTTCGCTATTAGTCGATGCGCCCTTGGTCGTATTTCTAATATAGACGCTAGCAAACGGAACGGCATTCCCGCTTTGCTCGGTTACCTTTCCCCTTAGTGTGACTTCCTGCGCGGAAACATTCGCCGCAAAAAATAAAGCAAGGATAAAAGTAAAGGCAGTGCGCATAGGTTGCTTGTTTAAGCTAAGATGCGTCGAAATTCTAAAAGTTACCTGGTCTGAAAAGTTAATTAATGTTAAACGAGGCAATATTTTGAACATTCGGAACTGGCAACTCAAAAAATGATAAATTTGTAAAAAGGCGAAGTATATGGCAAAAGCGTTAGAAAGGGAATTATTTCAATATATTCTCCAGCTCGATGAGGCGGAGAAGAAATCTGTATTGCAGATGCTGAAAACTTTCGTTAAGGGTCGCGAAAAAAAATCTCCCCGCATCAGCGTCGAGCAATATAATAAGGAAATTGATGAAGCTATTGCAAGAGTTGAAGCTGGTGAGTATTTTACTCAGGATGACGTAGAGCGGATGTCCAAAGAATGGTAGCCAGGAAACGAAGAATTACCTGGGACAAGCAAGCCCTTTATTATTTCCGCGATGCAATTCAATATATCCGGAAAGACTCTCCTCAAAATGCCGACAAGGTAAAAAAGGAAGTTCTTGAAAAGATCAACGAACTATTAGCACATCCCGAAATCCATAATCCTGATAAATATAAGATCAATAATACAGGCAATTACAGAGCCTTTGAATTATACCGCTTTCGAATCGGTTACCTGGTGAAGGATGACGAGATTATAATAGCCCGTATAAGAAATACCAACCAGGAACCGCGAGAATATTAACTCTAACAAGTATGCCTTGGAAAAATAAACATTTACTTCCAAGCCTCCAGCAGCAGCCTGATCACGATGATCTCAGCCACATGATAAGCATTATGATCCGCTATCTGCAGCGCCTCGCGCAGGATACTTTGCCCTTCGCCGTGTGGTATCTTTTTATAAATATCTTCATCTTTTAACAGGCCAATGAATTCGTTCCGGTCATCATTGATCTGTTGTATCGACTTTTCCCAGGTCTCATTATCATCCGGAGCAGCATCTTTTACCCAGTAGCCTTCCGGCCATGGCGGTGATATATGTTTCTCGT
The DNA here is from genome assembly GCA_035551775.1 of Mucilaginibacter sp. GTDB lineage: Bacteria > Bacteroidota > Bacteroidia > Sphingobacteriales > Sphingobacteriaceae > Mucilaginibacter. The sequence continues at coordinate 106,495 of DASZMQ010000015.1, forward strand.
GTTTGCTGAATTCAAGCATATCCCATTGGGCAATACGGATGTGCTCAACCAATTGCCAAATGGTATAAGGCAGCTTATCAACCTTTTTGCCGCGCAATTCTTTTGGCAACCCATTAAGGGCGTCTTCAAAACCGGCGTGCGCATTACCGCCTTCAAGCAGGTTGATCAATTCGTCAACCAGGATATTGTGCTGATCCATTGCCTAAAAATAATTTATAAATAGGATACTTTGGCATTGGCTAAAATGTTTTTAAGTTTATCCTCCGGGACTAAAAATCTTAAAGTGATCAAAAAGACCATCATATTTATCGGCATCCTGTCGTGCTTTCTGGCTTGTAAGAAGGACAGCGGCGTAGCGCCGATGCAAGGCAGCGTGGATGACGCGGCATTTAACGCCTATGAACAAAAATTCCTGGACGATTTCTGGAAGCTGAACCCCGATTGGGCCACCAGCGTGGGGTATCATAAGTACGACAGCGTCCTGCTCGTTCCCAACAAACAAAACCGGGAAAAGCTGTTAAAATTTGCTAAGGTGCAGCTCGATTCACTTGGCAGGTACAATCCATCAAATTTCCTGCAAACCAATAAAATGGATCACGCCATCCTGGAAAATCAGATGAATGAGATCCAATGGCAGATTGACCAGTTGAAATCTTATGAATGGGACCCGTCGTCATATAATGTAACAGGAACGTTTGCCTACATACTTAACGAACATTATGCCCCTTTAGCCAAACGCCTCAACAGTTTTTACCAGAAAATGTCGAATGTTCCGGCTTATTACAAGGAAGCTGAGAAAGCAATCAAGAATCCGGTGCCCGAACTGACGAACCTGGCGGTTGAACAAATGCAGGGCGGCCTAAGCATATTTGAGGCCGATTTTGCCGATTCACTGAAAAAGACCACCATCCCCGAGGCGACCAAAAAACTGATGCTGGACAGGGCGAAATTATCGGCAGATGCGATCAAGGGCTTTGCTGATTTCCTGAAGAACATGAAGAACGATCATCCGCGTAGTTTCAGACTGGGTAAGGACCTGTATGAGGATAAGTTCAAATATGACTTACAGGCCGGCGAGACCGCGCAGCAGATATATAATGCGGCGGTTGACCGGAAAGAGTTCATCCACCACGAAATGGCTAAGCTGGCAATCAAGTTGTGGCCTAAATATTGCGGAAATGCGCCCATGCCATCCGATACGCTCGATCTGATCCGCAAGGTGATCGATACGCTATCCGTCAACCATGTAAAGCCGGAAGACTTCCAAACCGCGATAGAGCAGGAGCTTCCTAAGCTGACAAGCTTTGTCCAGCAAAAAGACCTCGTAACGCTCGACCCGGCCAAACCGCTGAAAGTTCGCAAAGAACCGGGTTATATGGCAGGTGTGGCCGGAGCGTCAATGAGTTCGCCGGGGCCTTATGATGCGGCGCAAAATTCCTATTTCAATGTTGGCAGCCTGGCGGGCTGGTCACCCGAAAAGGCCGAAAGTTACCTGAGGGAGTATAATCAATACATTTTGCAGATACTTTGCATTCATGAGGCCATCCCTGGCCACTATGTACAGTTGGTTTATGCCAATAAGTCGCCAAGTATGATCAAGTCGGTCTTTGGTAACGGCGCTATGGTAGAGGGATGGGCGGTTTACAGCGAACAAATGATGCTGGACGCCGGCTTTGGTGATAACGCGCCCGAAATGTGGCTGATGTGGTATAAATGGAACCTCCGTTCGGTATGCAACACTATTTTAGACTACAGCGTGCACTGCCTGAACATGCCCCGGCAGCAGGCGCTGACAATGCTTACCCGCGAGGCTTTCCAGCAACAGGCTGAAGCCGAAGGCAAGTGGAAGCGTGTGAGTGTGACCAGTGTGCAATTAGACAGCTATTTTACGGGTTATAAAGAGATCATGGACCTGCGCGACCAATGGAAATCCAAACAGGGCGACCAGTATAAGCTAAAGGATTTCAACGAGAAATTCCTGAGCTATGGCAGTGCACCCGTTAAGCTGATCAAAGATGCTATGCTGGCGAAGGACCAGTCGGCCAATAAACAGCCGCAGCAACATTGACAAAGCGTCATTTCAAACCCATTGCTTTGAAGGGTATTAGGTTCTTACATAGACACTTAAACCGGCTTTTCTTATCGTTTACGTTAATCTTGTTTTTCATAAAATCGTCATTTTATTAATCATTGGGAAATCACTAAAATATTTGACGAAATATTCTGGCACAATTCGTGTTCTTTCATAAGAAATATTTACGTAACTATTATGAACACTTCCCGTATAACTAATCTGGAAATCAGTGGTTTGAGTGTTCAGACTATGAAAAACAATTCTTATGAAAAAGTTAGCCGTCTCCGTAATCTTACTTATCAGTTCCGTTGCTGTTTTCGCTCAGAAAGCTACTCTCGCGCTTAATTTGACCAAGGGTAGTACCTACCACATGGTCACAAACACCAATATGGCCATGACCCAGGTGATGAATGGGCAATTGCAGAACATCAATACCAGCTTAATGGCTAAAATGGCATTCAAAGTGACCAATGTAATGGACACTTCTTATGCTATACAAGTTACATACGAACGGATCGGGATGCAAATGGATTTGCCAAACGGCGTTGCGAGCTTTGAATCGGACAAGAACAATCCAAACGATATACTTTCTACCGTTATGGGAAATATGGTCGATAAGCCATTTTCCATTGTGTTAAGTAAAACCGGCAAGTTGCTGTCTATTAAAGGCACTGAGAATCTTTCATCGGACCTGTTTGCCGGTCTACCGCAGTTAACTGCCTTGCAAAAGGGGGCTATATCTAATCAAGTAATGCAATCGTTCGGGCCTGAGGCCTTCAAATCGAATATCGAGATCGGTACTGCCGTGTTCCCGGATGTCAAAGTTGGTGTGAACGACACGTGGCTGGTGAACAGCGCGGTTAAATCGAACATGCCAACCAAAATGGCCACAACCTTTACGTTGAATAAAATTACCGCCGACGCCTATATGGTTCATGGCGAATCGGTGATCAGTCCGCAGAATATTAATGAATACACGGAAGTCAACGGTATGCCGACGAAATACAACGTCAAAGGCACTTCTCAATACGACCTGAAGATCGACAAGGAAAGCGGTTGGATTTCGGAAGCGAGAATAAACCAGGTGATCAAAGGCAGTTTCGAGATCAAAGATAACCCCCAAATGCCGGGCGGTATGATCATCCCGATGACGATTACCGATGATCAGACGATTAGCGATAATTAAAAATAAAATCGATACAACAAAAAAGGCCCTGCGAATCAAGGCCTTTTTTGTTTTTATCTCCAATGTCCCGGTATCCAGGCCCAACCGCCGCGGTAGTGGCGCCAGTGGCCGCGTACCCAATGTGCATGCGGATGGGGTGGTAATACCCAATAGCCGGGTTTATACGCATAACGGCCTTCCCTTGTTTCCCATTCGCCTTCAACCCATACATGCCGTGCCGATGGACGTGGCGGAGGCGCCACGTGTACCGGTTCAGTCGGCCTTACGCGTATATAAACACCTTGTGCTTCACTTTTGACAGCCGCAAACAGGGTTACAGCACCTGCCAGGAACAAAACTTTAACAAACTTTTTCATAGTAATATGTATTTTGTTTTTCATGATAGATTGATTTAACAGTGCCGGGTTTAATTGGTTTGGGCGATTTTGTGTTCCAGGAGCTTGGTTTGTTTGATTGACCGAAAACCTCTTTTTTAAACGCTTTCCTGCTGATCACAAATCGCGGATTAACTTATCACTTTTGCTATCTTCGTTGCATGTCACCGGAAGAAGCCAAAAAACGTATTGCGGCGCTTACAGCCGAACTTAGAAAGCACAGCTACGAGTACTATGTGTTGTCGATGCCGAGCATTTCGGATTATGATTTTGATAAGAAACTGGAAGAGCTGATCGCCCTTGAGACCCAGTTCCCCGAGTTTATCGACCCGGATTCGCCTACGCAAAATGTTGACGGTTTTATTACCAAAGAATTCCCGACCATCAGGCACCGCTGGCCCATGCTTTCGCTGGGCAATACCTATAATGAGCAGGAATTGCTGGATTTCGACCAGCGCATTAAAAAAGCCATAGGCGACAAATTCGAATACGTTTGCGAGCTGAAATTCGATGGCCTGTCCATGAGCCTTACCTATCAGAACGGGCATTTATTACGCGCAGTAACCCGTGGCGATGGAACAGAAGGGGAAGAGGTGACCACCAACGTGAAAACTATCCGCAGCATACCCAAGCGCCTGCACGAAGGCAACTACCCCGAAGATTTTGAGATACGCGGCGAGGTATTCATGCACCTGAAGGCATTCGATAAACTGAACGAAGAGCGCATAGAGAACGGTGAACCGCCATATGCTAATCCCCGGAACTTTGCTTCAGGAACCATCAAATTGCAGGATTCCAATGAAGTGGCCAAACGCCCGCTGGACAGTTTTATTTACTTCCTTTATACCGAAAGGCGCCTTTTTCCAACGCATTGGGAAAGCTTGCTGGCGGTAAAAAACTGGGGTTTTCCGGTAAATAATGAGAGCCGTCTTTGTTCCAATATTGAAGAAGTACTGAAATTCATCGGGGAATGGGAGAACAAGCGATTCAATCTTAGTTATGATATCGATGGTATCGTGATCAAGGTGAACAACTATTCGCAGCAGGAAGAATTGGGTTTTACGGCCAAATCACCGCGCTGGGCCATTGCCTATAAATACAAGGCACAACAGGTGGAGACGGAATTGCTGAGCGTGAGCTATCAGGTGGGCCGTACGGGCGCTGTTACCCCGGTTGCTAACCTGAAACCGATACTCCTGGCCGGAACCACAGTCAAACGCGCCACCCTTCACAACGCCAACGAGATCGTCCGGCTGGACCTGCACGAAGGCGACTGGGTCTACGTGGAGAAAGGCGGCGAGATTATCCCGAAGATCATCAGCGTGAACCTGCAGCGCCGTCAGTCGGGGGCGAAGGCTATCCGTTATATCACTAACTGCCCGGTGTGCGGAACGACGCTGGAACGTAAGGAAGGCGAAGCGGCTTTCTACTGTCCGAACGACGAGGGCTGCGCGCCGCAGATCGTGGGTAAAATGCAGCATTTCACTGGTCGTAAAGTAATGGATATTGACGGCATGGGTGATGAGACAATAGATACGCTTTATGAAAAAGGCTTCATTCGCCATATCAGCGATATCTATCACCTGCATGAACGCGCCGGTGACCTGAAGAAAATGGAACGTTTCGGCGAGAAATCCATCAATAACATGCTGGATGGTATCGAAAAATCAAAGCAGATGCCGTTTGAGAGGGTGCTATTTGGCCTGGGTATACGGTATGTGGGCGCTACTGTAGCCAAAAAGCTAGCGATGCACTTCAAGACGATCGACAAGCTCATGAATGCCTCGTTCGAGGAACTGAACGCCGTGGAAGAGATCGGCGAGCGCATAGCCAAAAGCGTGATGGAGTATTTTGAGGACCCGCAGCACCGCGAGGAGATCGAAAAGCTAAAAGCCGCCGGCCTGCAGTTCACCGCCGAGGAGAAGGAAGTGTTGCTGGCAAGTGAGAAGCTGTTAGGCAAGAGTTTTATTATCTCGGGCACATTCTCACGTTCACGCGACGAGTTGAAAGATATTATCGAGCAAAACGGTGGCAAGATACTGGGCAGTATTTCGGCGAAACTGGATTTCGTGGTAGCAGGCGACAACATGGGCCCTGCAAAACTGGAGAAGGCGACCAAGCTGAACATACCTATCATCAGCGACGAGCAGCTTTTTGCTATGCTGGGCTGATGGTTTACATGGTTTACACTTTTTAATGCATTTAGTAGTTAAGTATCTGATTGTAAGTTATTTACAATAAATTCAACGAAAAAAGTGTAAACCATAATGGACCCGTTCTGAAATTTGACCTCGCGAGGATATAAGGCAGTACCACCTTCCGGAACCACAGCACAATGTCATTTCTTTGATAGTGTTAGCTTGAAAACCCCTGCCAATTTATTTATCAGCAGCCATCGTCTTACATTAGCAGTAAAATAAAGATGGCAAAACAAAGCACACCGAACGGGACAGCAATAACGATGAAGGATCGTCTCAGGGCACTGCGCAACCTGCCGGGATTCTTCAGGCTCGTATGGCAATCGAGCCCCAGGATGATGCTCATCAACGTCATTTTGCGTTTTCTGAAAGCCTCACTACCATTTCTGCTGCTCTATATCGGTAAACTGATCATCGACCAGGTCGTACATTTGAGAGCGGACGACGGCTCATTTTCAAAAGACTTTTTGTGGAAGCTGGTGGCTATTGAATTTGCATTGGCCATATTATCTGACGGGCTGGGTCGGGCGATCACTTTGATGGACAGCCTTTTGGGTGATCTTTTCTCCAATCATACTTCCGTTAAGATCATGGAACACGCGGCAAAGCTTGATCTTGACCAGTTTGAAGACGCCGTCTTCTACGACAAGCTGGAAAGGGCGCGGCAGCAAACGCTGGGACGTACGATCCTGTTGTCGCAGGTGATGGGGCAGGTGCAAGATATCATTACAATGTGTTTCCTGGCTGCAGGTTTGATGGCCTTCAATCCCTGGCTCATCGTGCTTTTGATCATTGCGATCCTTCCGGCGTTTATCGGAGAATCCTATTTCAATGATCAAACCTACGCCTTAACCCGCAGTCAGACGCCACAGCGGCGCGAGCTGGATTACCTGCGTTACATCGGCGCGAGCGACGAGACCGCCAAAGAGATCAAAATGTTCAGCCTTTCGGGGTTTATCATTGAAAGGTTTAAGCTGTTGTCGGATAAATTTTATGCCGACAATAAGAAAATTGCGGTAAAAAGATCCGTTTGGGGAACGTTCTTTGCGCTGTTGGGTAGTATAGGCTATTATGCCGCTTACGTTTTCATCATCGCGCGAACCGTTTCCGGTGCACTGACAATAGGCCAGCTCACGTTCCTGGCAGGTTCTTTTCGCCAGTTGCGTACATTGCTCGAAGGCGTATTAGGCCGGTTTACAACCGTGTCGCAGGGAGCGATCTTTTTGAGTGACTTCTTCGAATTTTTCGATATCCAGCCCAATATTCATAATTCGCAGCGCCCGCGTCCGTTCCCGAACCCTATTCAACTTGGATTTACATTTGAAAATGTAGGCTTTCAATATTTGAACAGCGATCGCTGGGCCAACCGCCATCTGAATTTTACCCTGCGACCGGCTGAAAAACTGGCTTTGGTAGGCGAGAACGGCGCCGGGAAAAGCACCCTGGTAAAATTACTCGCCAGGTTATATGATCCGACGGAAGGCAGGATACTGCTGGACGGCCATGATCTGAAAGAATATGATCTGACAGAGCTGCGGGAACATATTGGCATCATATTCCAGGATTTTTTGCGCTATCAAATGACTTTTTCGCAAAATATAGCGGCCGGCAATATCACTGAAAAAGAAAACGAAGAGCTGATAAAGGCAGCAGCCGGTCAGAGCCTTGCGGATGAGCTGGCCAAAAGATTACCGGGCGGTTATGACCAGATGCTTGGCAAACGATTTGCCGAAGGCGTTGAATTGTCCGGAGGCGAATGGCAAAAGGTAGCTATTGCGCGCGCTTATATGCGTGATGCGCAGCTGCTGATCCTCGACGAGCCGACCTCGGCTTTAGATGCCCGCGCCGAATACCAGGTGTTCGAGCGTTTCACAGAATTAACACGCGGTAAGATGGCCGTCCTCATATCGCACCGATTTTCGACCGTAAGAATGGCCGACAGGATCGTAGTGCTTGACCAAGGCGAAATTGTTGAGATAGGTTCTCACGAAGAATTGCTGGCAAAAGGCGGCAGATACGCGGAATTGTTCCAGTTGCAGGCGATGGGTTATCAATAGTCTCAATCCGCCAATTTGTAAACCAGCAGGGTCGCCTCATGACCGCCTGTTGCCCTTGCCGCGAGGATGAACAGGCGCAGTTCAGGCACCCAAAGCGATGTGCGCGCGCCGTCGCGGGTAGGGATGTTGGCGACTTCCTTATAAGTTGTGGTGCCCGTTTGCTTAAAAACGTTCACTGAACCGCTGCCGCCACTGATCAGTATTTGTTTGGTTTTATCATCCCAGTAGAGGTCGTCCGCGTCACCGGCCATTCCTGAAGAGAATATTTCCTTGCCCGTGTTGCTGTCCAGCACTTTTAAGGTGGCCGGGACGCGATAGCCCACTATGATCCTATGCTGCCCGGCATCGTACGCCATCGGAAAATTCGCACGCGGCAGCAATCTTTTCCATTTGTCTATCAGCTTATGCTGTTTAATATCAATGACGCCGATCATACCCGAACCGGGCAGGTTTACCCAAAGCCGGTTTGCGCCCACATCCAGCTGGAAAGATTCGGGATGGGCTGGTAAAGGAATATCCGCAATTTTTTTATGCGTCGCCGCATCGATAATGCCAATACCACCGCTGCCGTAACCGATGTAGACTTGATCGGCCCCGGCGTCGTATCGCGCATCGTCCGCATCGTCGTCATATTTCACGGAGCCTGTTTTCTGCCAGTTTGCGGTGTTGTAAAATATGCATTCGCCCGTGCCGCCGTTCGCCACGAAAAGTTCATGATGTTTGGGAATATAGGCAAGGCCCTGCGGCTCGCTGAGGCCGGTGATGGTGTGCAGCACTTTGCCTGTTTTCAGGTCCGCAACTTCAACGGTATTATTTCCAAGCGCTGCAATAAAGATCACCTGGTCCTGCACATCGATATCCAGGTGGTCGATACGCCCTTTTACATTCGGCAGACTGACCTCTTTGCTAAGCTTGAGGACAGACTGGCCAAAACTATGACCATTACTGCAACTGCTTAGTAAAACAGTGAACAAGATCAATAATGGCGGGAAACGCTGCCTTTTCATGGTTTGACCAAATTAGCCAACAATACTGATTTTATTTTGTGTTTGCCGTATTCAGAAACAACCTGATGGCCTTAACATTAGTATTGCCTTATATAGAAAGAATTCAGAAACGAAATGTAATTTTATTAAAGGCAAAAAACCACACCAATGAATAACGAACATTCTTTAAGCCGCCGGATTTTGTTGAAGGCCGGGGCTTTGCTTACCGGTGCAAGCTTACTCAACCTGGAAAAGGCTGATGCGCTTAGCCTGCTACCCGCTAAAACACCGGCATTGACCCCCGGAGAAATTGCCGCCATTGAAGCCGCGATAGGGAAAAAGGGCAGCTACAAAGAAGCGGAAGCTGTTTATACTATACCATTGCCCCGGAACGACCTGAAAGTTACCCTGAAAGGTGAGCCGGTGCCTATTTCTTTTGGCTTTGGCGGTTGGGTGTCTATCAAGAGAACCCTTGACGGAAAATCAGCTGTACTTATGGGCGACAACGTATTGCTGCAGGAAGAAGTGAACCCGCTTATTTCAGCTGCCCAAGCAGAGGGCCTTGAAGTTGGAGCCATTCACAACCATTTCTTTTATGAAGAGCCCCGCATTTTTTACATGCACCTGCATGGCATGGGTTCGCCGGAAGAACTGGCGAAAAAGTACGCCAAAGCAATTTCGGAAACCAAAATTAATCCGAAGAACCAACCTCCTGCCGGGCCACCGCCCGCAAAAACAGGCAAGGATATTTTTGACGTGGCAAAGCTGAACGAAATCGTAAAATACGAAGCAGCCATTAATGGCACCACAATCAAATACACCATCGGGCGCGCTGATCTGAATGTTACGGCAATGGGTGCCGAAATGACCACCAACATAGGCCTGAATACCTGGGCCTCATTCACCGGGTCGATGGATAACGCGCATATAGCCGGAGACGTAGCGATGCTCGACCATGAAGTTAACGAGGTGATCAAAGTTTTCCGGGCGAACAATGTCGAAGTTGTTGCCGTGCACAGCCACATGCTTGGTGATAAACCGAATATCAAATTCCTGCACTACCTGGGCACCGGCCCGGCGCTTGATCTTGCCAAAGCTTTCCGGCAGGCGCTTGACCAGTTGGGCAAAAAGAATATGAGCGGGATGAAGATGTAATGGTGAAAAAAACACTTATTCTAACCGTATCGGCTTTGGCTATTTGCTTAAACGCATTTGCGCAAAGCCCTGAAATATCACTTAGAGAATTCGCATCCGGCCAGATCAAAAAAGGCGTCCGCTCCATCGGGATGGGCGGCGACGGTGCTACATGGGGCAACTACGCTTTAGTATGGCGGGATTCCTCAACGGCACTGGTCGACGTGGGTAACACCCATTATACTAACGGCAACAACTTTAGCTTTAACGCCGTAGGCGTTACCACGCCCGCATTGTGGCATGGGATGACGGTTTATGTCATAGCGCTGTCTCAAAACGCCAATGATATTTCGGCTTTTCTGAAATCGCCCGGATTGGGGCCCGTCGCCGTACCTACAATTGGCAACGGCGATGACCAGGCTTTTTTTCTAAAAACTGCGCTGCCGTTGAATAAGCAATTTTCGTTCGGCGTTATGCTATCCTATGAACGATCGCAATACGACGCGGTGTCCGACAATATACCTAACAGTTTTGTCCGGTACCAAACCAACTGGAAGCCATCGGGCGGTTTTGGATTGACCTATCAGCCTTCTGCTCGCTTTCTTTTTGGCTTCCGCGCGTTATTTAACCAGGATCTTGAAAAGCGAATAGACAATAGCAGTTCGGCTGAAGGCTTTGCGGGTTCGCAAGAATACAGATTCGGCGCATCAATGGGACTTTGGAAAGGTGCGCTTATGGATGTTGGCGGCAATATTAGAAGCAAGCAGAACGATATTGCCGGTACTAGCTCCTCGCAGGTCAAACCCAATATCGGCTTCGAGCAAAATCTATGGAATAAACATTTCGCGCTGCGGGCCGGCCTGGATGAAACGTCTAAGACCGGCGGCTTTACGCTAAAATTCCAGCCATTTAATATTGATGTCGCATACGTCAATAATATTGGCATTGCCCGTGTGGGCAACCTGTTCGGTAATAACAGCAATTCATTAATCGCTACGGTGGTGTTTAACTATGGAAATTACATTAGTAAAAGACGTTCTACCTCAAAATGATTCATCAATGTAACCACATGGGGATGCCTGCGGCAGCGGGATAATTTGACCTTATCATTAACAATTTCTTATTGTTAGCTTTTTATCAATATATCGTGCGGATGCATAACTTTAAACAATCAACCACAATCATGATGGCACACGCGATCAACTGGTTTGAAATTCCAGCCAAAAATTTTGAAAGAGCCAAAGCTTTTTATGAAAATGTTCTTGGTATCGAAATGATCACACCGTTTCCGGACATGAAATACGCCATGTTCCCGGCGGATATGCAGAACGGCGAAATAGGTGGAGGGGTGATGGAAGAGGAAGGTTACGAACCAGCACACCAGGGCGCTCTGATCTACCTGAACGGCGGCGAGGACCTTAATGTGCCGCTGTCACGCGTAGAAGCTGCAGGGGGGAAGGTGATCATGCCCAAGACATCCATCGGCGCCAATGGCTTTATGGCCCGTTTCATCGACACCGAAGGCAATCGCATGGCATTCCATTCGATGGGATGAAAAAAGCTTTGCGGGAAATTAGATTTCAATTCAACCCATTCACAAACTTTACAACATCCGGCACCAGCTCGGCTTTGAGCGGAAGATCAGGTTTGTTATAAGTCGCCAGGTTCTGGTCGCGGTCGGCAGGGGCATCCTTTAGTACATGGTTCATATTGGGTATGATGATCTCGGTAGCTTCCGATTTGGCCTTTTTCAGCTTGTCGGCATCGGCGGTGCTCACCTGCAGGTCGGTGTTGCCCTGGATGATCAATATAGGCATTTTCAGCATTTTGATGATCCGTGCAGGTTCGTACCTGAACCATGATATCAGGTAACGCTGCACACTCGGCCTGGCGATATAGTACATCCGCGGATCGATATTATCGATCGTTTTACCCTTCTTCATACTATCGAGCAGGGTTTTGAATTCATCCTGCTGGTACTGCGGTTTGCTTTTCAGTTGTTCGGTCAGGATCCTGTCGGCCCTGTCGCCCGCGCCCGCCAATGAAATAAAACCTTTTACCGGCTGGTCGCGGCAGGCGAGCATGCCCACCAGCGAACCTTCACTGTGGCCCAATACGATCACTTTTGAAAAGCGGTCGTCGGCCGCCAACATCTGGATCAGGCCAACGGCGTCGTCCACATAGTCGTCGAAACGCAGATCGGCCTCTTTATTGCCCGTTTCGCTTTCGCCTACCATCCTTTTGTCGTAGCGCAGCGAGGCGATACCCTGCTTGGCCAGGCCCCATGCGAGATATTTATAAGCATTCGTTTCAAGGTCGACCTTAGAACTGTTGCCGTCACGGTCCGTGGGACCCGAACCGGCAATGATGAGTACAACCGGTAATTTGCCCGATACATCCTTTGGCAGGGTATAGGTACCGTGCAGTGTGGCGGATAAAGTTTTATGGACCATCGGCGATTCGATAACCGACGGGTCGACCGGGGTGTTTGCGGATGCGGCAGCGGCAAATTTCGCACCGGTATTGTCACCGGCTTGCGAAGCGGTTTTCAACTGCCCAAAGTATAGTCCGATGATCTGGTTGGCATTATTCAGGCGGATATTCATCCCCAGGGTAGTAGTTTGAAAAGAAGCTTTGTAAACAGCTACCGGTTCCTTATAACTTACCAGCGTCGTTTCCATCAGGTTGCCGAACTGCTCTTTGAGCCCGGTCATTGTGGCTTTGAACTTGTCTTTTGTAAGCGCTGCAGTCATTTCCGGTCCAAACATGTTGTAAATGCTGTCCGGTTTATCATCATTATAAAGTACCGTGAACTTTTTGACAGCCGCAACATAACTGCCAGGCGCTGATTGTGCTATCGCACTAAACGTGAGCGATATAATGAAAAGAGAGAAAAAAGTTTTTTTCATTTTGGGGTTTATCGGAAACAAATATAACGCCTGGAAGCAAATTCGGTACAGCCAACAGTTATTTTTGGTGTTACTCCGTCAGAATGAGCCAAATGGATATTTTAACGTGTGCAAAGTACACCGCATAACACATAATTAAATTTATTATTAATTCATTAAAATACCCGCTTTGGTTTCGTTGGATTATTAATTTATCGTTAAAATCGGGCTATTTATTTTTATTAATTGCAATATTTAGTTGCTATATTGCAGCCGGTTTTTAAATTAAATTGCTATAGGCTAAACCTTTACGTCCCTATTTAATGAAACTGATTGCCGGATGTTTACTTACCGTATTGCTTGCTGTCGCCTGCATGGCAGCTTCGGCTCAAACGGTATCCGCATCGCTCAGCGGCACAGTACAAATTGAAAACCAAAGCCCGGCCGACGCAGCAACCATTGTACTGCTGAATGCCAAAGACTCATCCATTGTTAAATCAACCATAACCGATCAAAAGGGAGCTTTTAACTTTGCCGGCCTTCATTCGGGAGTGTACCTCCTGTTTATTACCAAGCTCAATTATGCGAAGAATTACTTCGGGCCCTATTCGGTTACCGAGGGGAACGCTGCGAATACGGGAATTATCACGCTCAGACATGCTGCACAACAGCTGAGCGAGGTTACTATAACCGGAAAAAAGGATTTTGTGGAGATACACCCGGATAAGACCGTGCTCAACGTCGAACAAAATATAACCGCAGCGGGCAATTCGCTTTACGATGTTCTGGCCAGCTCGCCCGGAGTGAAGGTGAACAACGGCGATATTTTATATCATGGCGGACAGAAGGCCCTGATCGCTATAGACGGTAAGCCGGTGTTGCTTACCGGTGAGGAATTAGTGAATTTCCTGAAGAATTACCAGAGCAGCAGCATCAGCCGTATCGAGCTGGTGGATAATCCAGGGGCTAAATACGAGGCGTCGGCAGCAGGTGGTATGATCAACATTATCCTGAAAAAGAATACCGGTTTGGGTTCGAACTTCAGTGTATCGCAATCTGCCGGACTCGGGGATGATTATAAATATGTCACCGGGCTGATCTATACCTTGCGTACCGAAAAGCTTAATCTTTTTGCCAGCTATGGCTTCCAGGACAGCAAAACGCCGCATACCATATCCAATACCAGGGAGATCAACACCGGCGGACAACTGTATGACTTTGATATCGATTACCTCGCGCACCTGAAAGCAATAAATAACAGCTTTAGTATTGGCCTGGATTATCAGCCCGCAAAGGGGCAAACCATCGGTTTTTTGGTCAATGGGTTTTATAACAATACGCCAATAGACAAAACCAACGCCACGACAATTCATACCAACAGACAGTTGGATTCGACTATTTTAACTAAATCGTCTATCACACGGACCATCAGCAATATAAGCTATGACCTGAATTATAAAGGCAACCTCGACAGGGCAGGGCATAGCGTATTATCCGGTAATGCCGATTATGTAGATTATCGCCGCTCCTCGAACGAGATGCTCCAGAATGATTTTTTTAATGCATCTGGCCAAAATGAAAATGATCCCATCTTCTACCAGGATAGTTCGCCCTCGCATATCACGATCAAATCGGCTAACCTGGATTTTACCCAGCGTATCGACGGATCATCGCACCTGGACATCGGGGTGAAGTCGAGCAGGGTAAACAGTAATAATAATATCGATTTTAACCAATTGATAGGCGGCAGCTACCAGCCCGTGCAGTCCCTGACGGACACTTTTATTTATAACGAGCATATCGATGCGGCTTACGCCGGGTTCCATGGCAAGTTCAGCCAAACGACCGTTTCGGTAAGCCTGCGCGATGAGCGCACATCATCAAGCTCATATTCTGGCAGACCTAATCATGAGATCGATACGGCATATAACAACCTATTCCCTAATATTTCGGTTAGCCAACCACTGAATAAAAGTAACCTGCTCACTGCCTTTTACAACCGCAGCATTCTGCGGCCCAATTACCAGGACCTGAACCCGTTCGTGGCGTATGTGGACCAATTTTATCACACCCAGGGTAACCCATTCTTAAAACCCGCATACGTTAATACTTACCAGCTATCGGATCTGATAAACGATAAGTACAAGATAAGCCTGATGACGAAAGTAACTGATCATTATTTTGCCACCATTTTTGAGCAGGACAATGTGACTAAGGTTTACACTTCTACGAAAGCCAACCTGGGGTCGCATTATCAATACCAGCTGACGTTGGATTTGCCTGTTGATATTACCAGGTGGTGGAACATCAGCGCTGAGGTTGATCTGTACCACGAGAAGTACATGTACACGCTTGACACGATCCCGTCAAAAACTACTAATGGTTTTAATGTCTACCTCAATCAGGATATCAGGATATCAAAAAGGCTGGCCCTGCAGCTATATGATAAGTATGAGTCGGCCTCTTATTACATTATAAGCGACTATCGGCCAATATTTTCCATGAATGCGGGGATTAGTTATTCTATCCTGAACAGTAAAGGCTCTTTGAAGCTTAATTGGAGCGATATATTCGGCACCGATATTAATAAATACCACACCAATTACGCCAATCTCAATATCACCGAGCGCGACCAGTTAAGTACGCGCATGGTAATGGCAACTTTCACTTATCACTTTGGCAGTTCGAGTCCGAAGGTACGGAGCCGGAATACACAGGAGCAAAACAGGCTCGGTGAGGGTAGTGAAAATTAATGCGGGTACTCTACCTGCTCTTCCGGGTATTTTCCTTTGATCCTCGTTACGAAATAATTTCCGAGAGATTCAGCATGGATGAATTTGTCGTAAACTGCCGGAGGTAGTTTGAAATATTGCCATACTGCCCCGTTATCCCTGAATTCCAGCTCGAGAACCTTTCTTTCGGGATCATACCCCACGCTTTGTAACGCCGTCGAATTCACGCGATGCCGCTTCATATCATTACAAGCAGGAAAAGGAATAATGGTTTGAGCTTTTTAGCCGATATGGCCCGTGATGGCGCTCATGATAATGATAAGCAGCACCAGCAACGAGATAAAAGTGTATAGCCGGTCGCGCTCGAGGATAAAACCTATCGCTGAAAAGATAACCCTGAGAACGGGCGTGATGATAAGCAGCGCGATCCCCAACTGAATGATAGCCTGGCCTTTAAGATGGATCGCGCCTTCAAATATCCCCATCGGGCTGCTGATAAAATCGGGCACCCTGTGGAATTTGCTGTAATCGGGTATACTATGGCCATGCCGGTAAACAAAAAAAATGCCGCCGATAGTAACGACAGTCATTGAGGCGATCACTCCGCCACGCAATATCCAGCCGATAATGAGCTGCATATCGGCGTCTTTGAAACCGCCTGTTTTTCCGGTAGGCCCGGGAGTGACTCTTGTTCCCTCAACTGGTTTATATCCTTCCTGCGACTCCATTGTAGATCATTTGAATGGCGATAACTGTGATAATTATGGCGAACAGCCAGCGCAGCCATACCGATGATGTAGCGTGAACCAATATCTTAGAGCCGCTCGCCGCGCCAAGTAAAACGCCTATTACTACCGGCATGGCTATCCCGGGATGGATATAACCGCGCTGCAGGTAAACCACGGCGCTCGCAGCGGCCGTAACGCCGATCATGAAATTGCTGGTGGTGGTTGATACTTTGAAGGGGATATGCATCACTCCGTCCATAGCGATAACTTTCAGCGCTCCCGAGCCGATGCCAAGCAAGCCCGAAATGATCCCGGCGAATATCATCATAAAAAATCCGCCGATGACATTGGTAACACCGTAGTGAACCACGCTTCGACCCAGCGGATAAGTACCGCTCAGCTTGAGTTTTTTTGATAAGTTTGATTGTTCGGTTACAATCTCCTCCACCTTGTTCCGCAGGGACATAATGGCTGAAAAGATCAATATGCAGCCAAATAAAACGGCAATATATTGCGTCGGGATAAAAACAGCCAGCATAGCGCCTGTGAATGCGCCTGCCGTGGTAGCTATTTCAAGGAACATGCCGATGCGGATGTTGGTAATGCCTTCGCGCACATAGGCCGCCGCCGCCCCTGAAGACGTAGCAATAACGGATACCAGCGAGGCGCCTATCGCGTAGTGAATATCGACGTGAAGAACGAGCGTAAGTAAAGGGATAATAATAAAGCCTCCGCCCAGCCCGGTGAGCGAACCCAAAAGCCCGGCAAAATAGGCGCCAAGCACCAGTATGACAGTAAATATAATTACCGACATGGGCAGAACAGTGTTATTGAGAATTGCGAAAGTAGCAATAAAGTTTGCAAAGTTCTATCCCTATGAAAATTGGTAACAAAGGTTTTAACTTAGTGCAACAATTACATCACCACCCTGTTGTAAATTCAAACCCTAAAAGCGTCTTCCTATGGCATCAAAACACATCACCGACCTGCTTGGCGACCAGGCAGAAAGCCTGCTGAACCACAAATGCAAAACTTTCCCAAAGGACCAGCTGCACATTCCTTCGCCCGATTTTGTAGATAAGATTTTCGCGCTGAGCAACCGCAACGCGCAGGTAATGCGCAATTTGCAGGCAATGTTCGGCCATGGCCGGCTGGCAGGAACTGGCTACCTCTCCATTTTGCCGGTTGACCAGGGCATCGAGCATACCGCAGGGGCATCATTCGCCAAAAACCCGATGTATTTCGACCCGGAAGGAATTATCAAGCTGGCTGTAGAGGCCGATTGCAGCGCTGTGGCCACTACTTTTGGCAATCTTGCCCTGATGTCGAGAAAGTATGCGCATAAGATACCCTTCCTGGTAAAGCTGAATCATAACGAGTTGTTGACCTATCCTACAAAATACAACCAGGTGATGTTCGGTTCGGTTGAAGACGCCTGGAATTTGGGAGCTGCTGCGGTTGGCGCGACGATCTATTTTGGTTCTGAAGAGTCGGACAGGCAGATCATCGAGGTTTCTGAAGCCTTTGAGGAAGCGCATACCCTGGGTATGGCTACCGTATTGTGGTGCTATACGCGTAACAGCGCTTTCACGAAAGACGGCGTGAATTATGAAACGGCAACCGATATAACCGGTCAGGCCAACCATATTGGTGTTACCATACAAGCGGATATCGTAAAGCAAAAGATGCCGACTGTGAACGGCGGTTTTACAGCCATCAATTTCTCCAAAAGCGATCCGCTGATGTATAGCCAACTATCCTCGGATCATCCTATTGATATGTGCCGTTACCAGGTAGCCAACGGCTATATGGGCCGGATCGGGCTGATCAACTCAGGTGGCGAATCAAAGGGCGCTGACGATCTCGCCGATACTGTAAAGCATTCTGTGATCAATAAGCGGGCCGGCGGCATGGGATTGATCATAGGGCGCAGGGCTTTCCAGAAACCGTTAAAAGATGGGGTTGAATTGCTGCAGACTGTTCAGGATGTGTATTTGGATAAGACGATAGATGTTGCTTGATCATAGGCAAGTGGCGCGGACAGATGCCAATAACATTTGCCGTATTTAGTTACCTTTGGCCTAAATCTGCACCGATGGGGTACCCAAGCTTAAAAGCCTGCATCACCGACCTGGAAAAACACGGTCATTTGATACGTGTCAAAGATGAGGTGGACCCATACCTACAAATGGCCGCTATCCATTTGCGCGTGTTTGAGCATGATGGCCCGGCTATCCTGTTTGAGAACGTAAAGGGCAGCAAATTCCCGGCGGTATCGAATTTGTTCGGCACGCTGGAAAGATCAAAGTTCATTTTCAGGGATACTTTGGAACAGGTTAAAACGCTAATCGAGCTTAAGGATCAACCCCTGAAAGCCATCAGGCATCCGTTTCAATATGCGAATGTCGGCATTACGGCGTTATCGGCCCTGCCCATGAAGGTGAGCGCCAATTCGCCAATAAGTTTTGGCAAGGCTAAGATTAGTGACCTGCCGCAAATAGTGAACTGGCCCATGGACGGCGGCCCCTTCATTACCATGCCGCAGGTTTATACCGAAGATATCGACAAGCCCGGCATCATGAATGCTAACCTGGGTATGTACCGCATTCAATTAGCCGGGAACGATTATTTGCAGAACCAGGAAATAGGCCTGCATTACCAGATCCATCGCGGCATCGGTGTCCATCAAACTAAAGCCAATGCCAAAGGGCAGCTACTAAAGGTGAGCATATTCGTTGGAGGGCCGCCTGCACATCCTGTAGCGGCAGTAATGCCGTTGCCCGAGGGGCTTTCTGAAATGACTTTCGCCGGGGCGCTGGGCAAACGGCGTTTCCGCTATTTTTATGATGACGAAGGTTTTTGCATTTCTGCCGATGCTGACTTTGTGATCACGGGGACAGTAATGCCGCACGATAATAAACCCGAAGGCCCATTCGGCGACCACCTTGGTTATTACAGCCTGAAACACCCCTTCCCGCTGATGAAGGTACATAATGTTTATTACCGCAAGGATGCAATATGGTCATTCACTGTAGTCGGTCGCCCGCCGCAGGAGGATACCAGCTTCGGTGCGCTGATACACGAAATAGCAGGTTCTGCGATAGAGAAAGAAATACCCGGGTTGAGGGCCGTAAACGCTGTTGATGCTGCCGGTGTACATCCTTTGCTGTTCGCCATAGGCAGCGAGCGTTACACGCCTTATTTGGACGAGCGTAAACCCCAGGAAGTTCTCACCATTGCCAACCATATTTTTGGGACAAACCAGCTGAGCCTTGCCAAATACCTGTTTATTGCCGCAGGGGAGGACGAGCCGAATTTGAGCGTGAATGATATCGGCGGCTTCCTTAAACATATCCTCCAGCGCATCGATCTGGCGCGCGACCTGCATTTCTATACTAATACCACCATTGATACGCTCGACTACAGCGGGAGTGGGCTCAACTCAGGTAGTAAAGCAGTAGTGGCAGTGGCAGGAGCAGTAAAAAGAGAGCTTTGGAGTGAATTGCCTTCCGGTTTCGACCTGCCGCGCCCGTTTGAAAAATATAAAATAGTAATGCCCGGCGTTTTGGCCATCGAAGTGCCGAAGAATATCAAAGCGAGCGACGTGCCTTTGATCCTTGAAATATTGCAGGAACATTTGGGCGAAAAAGATTTGAATGGTTTACCACTCATGGTGCTTTGCGACGATGCGAATTTCACCGCCCAAAACCTCAATAACTTTGTGTGGGTGACCTTTACGCGAAGCAACCCCTCGCATGATATTTACGGCATCAATAGCTTCACCGAAAACAAGCACTGGGGTTGCACAGGTCCGCTGATCATCGATGCGCGCATCAAACCGCATCATGCGCCTGTTTTGGAAAAGGACCCTGCGGTTGAAAAATTAGTTGATAAAATGGGAGAGAAGGGCAGGGCGCTTTATGGGGTTATTTAGCAAAATTTAAACTTACGAAGTTTCTAAAACTTCGTAAGTTTATTATTCCCCCGCAGGTTCAAACAACTCGATCTTGTTGCCTTCCGCATCAAGAATGTGAACAAACTTTCCGTACTCGTAGGTTTCCACCTTATCCACCACCGTTACGCCCTCTTTTTTCAACTCTTCCACGAGCGATTCGAGGTTCTCAACCCGGTAGTTGATCATAAAGTCCTGCGGCGAAGGCTCAAAATACTTGGTATTCTCGGGAAAAGGACTCCAAACCGTATATGCTTCCTTTTTTGGGTCCTCTTCTTCCCGCCACTTAAACATGGTTCCGTATTGTTCTGCTCCAAAACCGAGATGGGTTTGATACCATTCTTTCATTTTCTTCGGGTCCTTGCATTTGAAGAAAATGCCCCCGATTCCTGTTATTCGTTTCATTTTTATTTGTTCTTTAAGTGTCTTTATTGTGAAAAAAAAATTCCGCGATTGTTTGTGGGATGCCGATCCGCCGGTTGGTGGACAAGTTCATCTATTATTTTTTAGGTTCCCATAATTCAACTTTGCTGCCTTCTGCATCAAGAATGTGAACGAACTTTCCATACCCCGTTGGTTCTATTTTATCCAATACCGTTACACCTTCCTTTTTTAGTTCTTCTACGAGTGCTTCCAGGTTTTCAACCCGGTAATTGATCATAAAGTCCTTTGATGAGGGTTCAAAGTATTTGCTATTCTCGGGAAACGGGGTCCATTGAGTAATTCCGTTTTTTGTCGAGTCCGATGCTTCACGCCATTCAAAGCTTGCACCATACGCGCCTGCGTCTATACCGAGATGGGTTTTATACCATTCTTTGAATTTTGCGGGATCCTTGCATTTGAAGAAGACGCCGCCGATCCCGGTCACCCGTTTCATTTTTATTTGTGCTCTCTTATTCAAAATTGAGTTGAATGCGAAACCAGAACCGAACGATATCGCAAGCGCCAATATAATCAATGTCTTTTTCATCAGTGTTAACGATTGCTGTTGTTTAGCTTAAACTTACATCATAGCTTATTTCAATTCATCCAGCACCTTAAACATCTTCTCCTTAACCCCTTTGCCTGAACCATTATAATTATTTACCATAATGGAAAAGCATAGCTCACGGCCGTTGTGGGTTTGGTAGCCGGCGTAAGTAAGCACATTGAGTATGCTGCCGCTTTTCATCTTCATATTGTTGTAAACGGGCAGGCTTTCATAAAAATCGTTGAACCAGTCGGTGCCTTTGGCGGAACGTAAAACCGTGGCCATGGTCATGGTAGTTACCCTGTCGCCGGGGGAAAGGCCACTTCCGTCAACTACATTCAGCGAATGCGGGTCGATACCGTGCTGTTTCCAGAAATCCTGTTCCACTTCCACCCCATTGTCGGTGGATACGGGTTTGCCTGATTTCCAGGCGATGGTTTTCAAAAGCTGCTCGGCGTACAGGTTGATGCTCTTCTGGTTCAGCCAGTAGACGATCTTACCCAGCGGCGGTGAAAGTATTGTTGTTAAATTTTGTGCGATTTGCGGCGTTTGCTGGCCCTTTGTTGTCAAAGTATTGGTCGATTCCGCCCCGCCCGTTACGGTAATTTCGAGGCGCTGCAAGGTATCCGCCAAACGATAAGCTGCATCATAAGCCGGGTCGGGCACAGCTACTGAAATGGCTTTCTTTTGCTGGTCTTCAGCATAGGTGCCGCGAAGGTACATCAGTTTATCACCGACAGGCAGGTAAGCATAGGCCTCGTCGCCCGTGCCCGAAGCGCCATTGAGTAGCTCGCTTTGGAAAGTAAGGTATGGCATGGCCGGAATTGTCTGTGTTACGCTAACGGGCGTGCCCACAGGCCCTGTCCTGAATTTGATATCGAACTGATTTTCCCGCCAGGTAAGGCCCGAAGTGCCTGCGCCGTAGTAATTGCCTACGTCCATCCATATCCATCCGTTGGGAATGGACTGGCTGCCAAAAATGGAATCATCGCCTATAACCCTGCCATTCAACTTTTTGATGCCCGCTTTTTGCATCGCAGCCACCATCTGCTTCAAAATATCGTTTTCATGGTGACCTTCATAACGCCAGCTGCCCAGGGTAGGGTCGCCGCTGCCCTTGATGACCAGGTCGCCATTGAGTGTTCCGGCGGTGTCTATCGACCCGGTATACCCGAATTTGGTCTGATATTGAAAATCCTTCCCTAAAATATTGAAAGCCGTAATTGAGGTAATAGTCTTCAGCGTTGATGCTGTCGCCAAACCCATATTGGGATTTGCGGTAAATACGGCTTCGCCCGTTTTAGCATCCAGTACCGTTAATGAAACCGAAGCATATTTGCACTGGCTGTCAGCCTGCAGGCGATCGAATGCGGCCCTGAGTCGGCTTTGTAATGTTTGCGCCTGTACCGAACCGACAAGAAACAGGAAATTAATCAGTAGCAGCTTCCGCACCTTCATTCTTCAGATTTCGTTTTGCAATATAATAGATCGGTATGCCCAGTAGCACGATACCGAGGCCGTACCAGGTATAGGGTTCTACATAAATAACAAGCAAAATGCAGAAGACGATACCCATCAGGATATAGATAGCCGGCAGGATAGGGTAACCAAATGCTTTGTATGGCCTTTCCAACTCGGGCCGGGTTATTCTTAATTTGTAAATGCCGATAATGGTGAGGACATAAAATACCACCACGACGAACGAGATCATGGTCAGCAGATCGCCGTATTTGCCGCTGAGGCAAAGGAGCGAGGCCACCAGGGCCTGTATCCATAGTCCAAATCCAGGTACGGCGAATTTATTCAGCGTACCTGCTTTTTTGAAGAACAGACCGTCCTTAGCCATCGTATAGTAAACCCGCGCGCCTGCAAAAATAAGACCGTTGTTACACCCGAAAGTGGAGATCATGATCATCACTGCAATAACAATAGTGCCGCCTGCGCCGAATATTACATGCGACGCCGATACTGCAACGCGGTCTTTTTCAGCGGTGGCAATGTCGTGCAAAGGCAGAACCGAGGTATACATTACATTAGCCGCTACGTAAATTAGCGTCACGATCATCGTTCCGAAAAATAACGATAAAGCCACATCCCGTTTCGGGTTTTTCATTTCTCCGGCGATGAAGGTCACGCTGTTCCATGAGTCGCTGCTAAAGATAGAGCCGATCATGGCTGCCGCTATGGCTCCTAAGGCGGCGGCGGTGGTGTATTTAGAAAAAGTGCCATCCATGTTCAGCTTGTGCAGGCTCCAGGCGTTGCTCCAGTTCATGTGCCAGGTATTGCTGCTGAAGGCCCAGAAACCGAACACGATAAGGCCAAGCAGACTGATGATCTTCGTCAATGTAAAAACGGTTTGGATTATCTTGCCACTTTTGACGCCGAGGTTATTAATGGCAGTGAGCAATACAATGATACCGATGGAAACCAATTGCGCCGCGCTTATCTTTAAAGATCCCAGGGTGAAAAGGATATTATCTTCACTGACTGCGGGGATAATATAAGCCGTGAACTTCGAGAACGCCACACCCACAGCCGCTATCGTACCGGTTTGTATCACCGCGAAAAAGCTCCATCCGTATAAAAAGCCGACTAGTTTGTTATAAGCCTCCTTTAGGTAAATGTATTGGCCGCCCGCTTTGGGGAACATGCCGCTCATTTCGCCGTAACTGAGCGCTGCGGTCAGCGTCATAAAGCCGGTAAGCAGCCATACGAATATCAGCCATCCGGCCGAACCCACGTTGCGCGTAATGTCGGCGCTGACGATAAATATACCCGAACCGATCATGGATCCGGCTACCAGCATGGTGCCGTCGAGTAGCCCGAGTTCGTGTTTCAGGTGAGGTTGTTTTGAGTCTTCAGTCATTAATTGGAGAAAGTTTAAAGCTCTAAGCTATTTAAAAATTTATAATTGAGCGATGTGTCACAAAGAAATTAAATTCTTATTTTCGCCGACTGATTTATTCTGTAAAGCAATCACTCTTGAATACAATCACTTATAGATCAATTTTTTTATATGGATTTTTTGTACAATAATTTAATTTATTTCATTCCGGCAATGGGTATTATCGGTATCTTGTTCATGCTGGGCAAGTCGTCATGGGTAACCAAACAGGACCCGGGCGATGCCGCCATGACCGAGCTTTCGGGCCACATTGCCGACGGCGCCATGGCCTTCCTCAGGGCGGAATGGAAAATTCTGAGCTACTACGTAATTATTGCGGCATTGTTATTGGCCTGGTCAGGCACAACAGTAAAAGATTCTGACTGGATCATTGGAATCTCTTTTGTAACCGGAGCCTTTTTATCCGCATTCGCCGGTTTTATCGGTATGCGTATCGCTACAAAAGCTAATGTGCGCACTACACAGGCCGCTCGTACCAGTTTGGCTAAGGCTTTGAACGTGTCATTCACGGGCGGTACCGTTATGGGCCTTGGTGTTGCTGGCCTGGCCGTTATCGGTCTGGGATCGTTATTCATTGTATTCTATACCATCTATGTTAAAAATACCGGAGGCGATGTGAATGGCGATGCTATGAAGAAAGCGCTCGAAGTGCTCGCAGGTTTTTCATTAGGAGCTGAATCTATCGCACTGTTTGCCCGCGTAGGCGGCGGCATCTATACCAAAGCTGCCGACGTAGGCGCCGACCTTGTAGGTAAAGTTGAAGCCGGTATCCCCGAGGACGATGTGCGTAACCCTGCTACCATCGCCGATAACGTAGGCGACAACGTGGGCGACGTTGCCGGTATGGGCGCCGACCTTTTCGGTTCTTATGTGGCTACGATGCTTGCTACCATGGTGCTGGGCCGCGAGGTTGTGTCGCACGACAATTTCGGTGGTATCGCCCCCGTATTACTGCCCATGGTTATCGCAGGTTTGGGGTTGATATTCTCGATCATCGGCTCTTACTTCGTTAAGATAAAAAATGAAAATGACAGCGTTCAGAAGGCGCTAAATATTGGTAACTGGACATCTATCATCCTCACTGCCATCGCCACTTACTTTGTGGTAATGTGGATGCTGCCTGAAGGCGACTTCCACATGTCGCGTGACCTGGCTAATGGTGTACTGAAAGAAGGCTCGAACCATTTTACCAGGAACGGCGTGTTCATGGCGATTGTAGTAGGGCTGGTTGTAGGTACGCTGATGTCCATGATCACCGAATATTATACCGCTATGGGTCGACGCCCCGTGCTGGGTATTATCCGCCAGTCGTCAACCGGTCATGCGACCAATATCATCGGCGGTTTGGCTGTGGGTATGGAGTCGACCGTATTGCCTATCCTGGTACTTGCCGGGGGTATCTATGGCGCACACTACTTCGCGGGCTTATATGGGGTTTCTATCGCTGCAGCGGGCATGATGGCAACGACTGCTATGCAGTTATCTATCGATGCTTTCGGACCGATAGCGGATAACGCTGGCGGTATCGCAGAAATGAGCCGCTTGCCCGAAGAAGTTCGTCACCGTACCGATAACCTCGACGCTGTAGGTAACACCACCGCTGCTACCGGTAAAGGTTTCGCTATCGCTTCAGCTGCTTTAACTTCATTGGCGCTGTTCGCGGCTTTTGTAGGTGTTGCAGGTATCGAACATATTGACATTTATAAAGCTCCTGTGCTGGCTGGCTTATTTGTCGGCGGTATGATACCGTTCATATTCTCGTCACTCGCCATTTCGGCGGTAGGTCGCGCGGCTATGGCCATGGTGCAGGAAGTGCGCCGCCAGTTCCGCGAGATACCGGGCATCATGGAATATAAAGCCAAGCCCGAATATGAAAAATGCGTGGCCATATCAACCAAAGCTTCCATCCGCGAGATGGTTTTGCCGGGTTTGATCGCGCTGATAACGCCGGTTGTCGTTGGTTTCGTATTTGGTCCTGAAGTGTTGGGCGGTTTGTTAGCCGGTGTTACTGTTTCCGGTGTACTGATGGGTATCTTCCAGAGCAACGCAGGCGGCGCATGGGATAATGCAAAGAAATCATTCGAAAAAGGCGTGGAGATCAACGGCGAGATGTTCTATAAAAAATCTGACCCGCATAAAGCATCGGTAACAGGCGATACCGTGGGCGACCCGTTCAAGGATACTTCGGGTCCTTCGATGAACATCCTCATTAAACTGATGTCGATCGTATCGCTGGTTATCGCCCCTTACCTGAACCACAAAATGGCTGAAAAAGGTATGGCTAAGATGAGCCATCCCGTTAAGCACGAGATCGTGATGCAGGTGAAAGCGGTTCAGCCGGTAAAAGCTGACTAATAAAAACTAAACTAAAATATGTGAAGAGGCCCTGCAAAGGGCTTTTTTATTTTAATGAAAAAATCTTGTAAATTTGGTTTATGACAGTGGTTGTTAATTTACATACGCCGGAAGAGGAGAAGGAATTAATTGCTTTCTTAGAAAAGAAGCATTTCAATTATCAAACTACGCCGGACTACCCGGTATTGACTACTGAACAAGAAAAAGAGATCATACGGCGTGATAAAGCTTTTGCTGAAGGCAAGACCGGTGCAAGGGATTGGAACGATATAATCCGTGACCTTGAGAATGTATACCGTTAAGCTTCTGACGAAGCCGAAATAGAGCTTACCGATGCTTGCAAATGGTACGAAAAGCAACAGCATGGTCTTGCAAAGAAATTCCTGGCAGAAGTAAAACACTATCTTAAATTGATTGCCAAACCCGTTGCAATTTGAGGTCAAGTTTTCAAACAGGTATCGCTTCGCCGTATTGCATATTTTTCCCTATTTTATTGCGTATCGCATAGAAGAAGACACCAAGTTTGTTTATGTGATTTCAATCTTCCACACCAGCCGAAATCCTGTAAATTTTTAAAACATGCCGTAATCCCTTTGTTACCTCTTGATCCTTTAGGATTTGAATAAATTTGATTACGTTTGAAAAACTGATTTTATCTCAATAAACCAAACTGATCTTATAATGAACTTATTCGTAAAAAAATCAATTTCCCAATTGGTTGCGTCCTCTGAAGAAAAGTCCTTAAAAAGGACGCTTGGGGCCGGCAGCTTAGTTGCGCTGGGTATCGGTGCTATTATTGGTGCGGGCCTTTTTGTCAGAACCGCTGACGCCGCCGGCTCGCACGCCGGATCTGCCGTTACCATATCATTTATCATTGCCGCAATAGGTTGTGCTTTTGCAGGTTTGTGCTATGCTGAGTTTGCTTCCATTATCCCCATAGCGGGTAGTGCTTATACTTATGCTTATGCGACTATGGGCGAAGTTATCGCCTGGGTGATAGGTTGGGCGCTGGTGCTCGAATATGCTTTGGGTGCAGCCACGGTGTCCATAAGTTGGAGCGAGTATATTAACAATTTAGTTGGCCACCGAATACCTTATGAATGGTGCCATTCACCCATGGAATCTGCTATTACGAACGGTATTCATCACTACGGCATTATCAATATACCCGCACTGGTGATATTGCTTTTGCTTTCCGCATTACTCATAAAGGGCACGCAGGAATCAGCTACTGTCAATGCGATTATTGTGATCCTAAAGGTGGCGATAGTGTTGGTTTTCATCGCAATTGGGTGGGGATTTATTAAAGCTGCAAACCATACACCATACCTGATCCCAGCGAATGCACCACCGGCAACATTGCCCGATGGTTCGCAATATTCCTATTTGTCTTTTTTCAATCATGGCTGGGGAGGTGTACTCAGGGGGGCAGGGATTGTATTTTTTGCCTTTATAGGTTTTGACGCCGTTTCGACCGCTGCACAGGAAGCAAAGAACCCCAAGAAAGATATGCCGATAGGTATCCTGGGCTCATTAGCGATCTGTACCATTTTGTATGTCCTGTTTTCATGGGTACTGACTGGTGTAGCCCCATACCGTGATTTTATGCATGCAGGTAAAGAGGCATCAGTTGCTTACGCTATCAGCACTTATATGCATATGGAATGGCTTTCCACATTGGTGACGGTTGCCATATTACTTGGCTTTTCATCGGTGATCCTGGTGATGCTTTTGGGACAATCAAGGGTGTTCTATACCATGTCAACCGATGGCTTATTGCCAAAAGTATTTTCCGATCTGCACCCAAAATTCAAAACACCTTATAAAAGCAATATGATATTGTTTGTTTTTGTGGGCCTGTTCGCTGCGTTCCTGCCCGAAAGTGTAGCGGGTGACTTAACATCTGTCGGTACTTTGTTTGCATTTGTGGTTGTATGTATTGGCGTAATGGTACTCCGGAAGAAGGACCCCAACCTGGTAAGGCCGTTCAAAACACCGTTAGTGCCACTTGTTCCGATTTTAGGGATTATCATTTGTGCAACCATGATCATAAGCCTGCCCGGCCGTACACAATTGAGCGCTCTTGCGTGGATGGTGATTGGTTTAATAATCTACTTTAGTTATAGCAGGAAAAAGAGTAAACTGGGTACGGCAGGCGATATATTACCTACAGCATCTGATTTTGAAAAACAGCCGTAGAGACGCGATGCATCGCGTCTCTGATGAGATATTTATATAAAAAACCAAAACAGCCCCGTAAATCGCGGGGCTGTTCTTTTTCAAGGGCTATTTAAGAAAGATCAAAGTTTAAATTTTATAGTCGTCACCGCGCCGAGGCCCGGGCCATCGCTTTTGATATCGAAAGTTCCCGCATGGCTCTCCACTATCGAGCGGCAGTTGTACAGGCCGAGGCCGGTGCCGCTTTTCTTGGTAGTGAAACCGCGCTGGAAGAATTTCTTGCTGGTTTCGCTGTCAAATCCCTGACCGTTGTCAATGAACTTCAGCTCAAGGTGTTTTTCGTCCGATTCCACCGCTACCGTGATGTTTTTGTTTTCGCTTTCTATGTCGATGGCCTCTACGCTATTCTTCAGCACATTCAGCATTACCTGCATCAGCTTGGTATGATCGCCTTTGATGACGTGGCTGCCGGGCTTAATGCTTAGGGTGAATTTAATTCCCTTCTTATCCAGTGAGGCCAGCAGCATCGAGCGGCAATTGTCCAGTATATCGGCAATGTTCACCTGCTTGCGCTCGTGGGACGAGCCGTGACTGCGCACCAGCTGGCGTTGTATGTTTAGTATCTCCTGTATATGCGATACGATATGAAGTAACTCGCTTACCGAGGCTGTTACTTCCTTCTGGCTGTCGGCCTGTGTTTTGGCGATGCCATCGGTTATCGATACCAACGCGGTCGACTTGTCGGCGCCGATCGCATCGGCCAAAAGCGCCTGCTGCGATTTCAGGAACACATTCAGATTCTTGATCGATTCGCCGGCATTGTGCTCGTTGGCCCGATTGATCCGCGTAAGGTGCGAGCCGAAACCCACCAGCGCATTGCCGATGTCGTGCAATACTTCGGATGCGATCTCGAATTTACCCTGGGCGATAGCTTTCTCCAGTTCCTGTTCTTTTCGCTTGATCAGTTGCTCGTTCAGGGCTTTTAGTTCTTTCGATTGCGCATTCAGTTCTTCATTGAGCTTCTGCAGCGCTTCTTCTGTCTTTTTTCTTTCGGTAATATCATGGCCGATACCGAGGATACGGTCTATCCTTCCCAGTTTGTCGTACACCGGCACTTTCGAGGTCGAAAGCCAGCGCTCGCGGCCCTGCGGGTCATAGAAAGATTCTTCTTTGTTGATCAGCGCCTTGCCCGAAAGCACTTCCATATCATAGTTGTAGCCGCGCTCGCCTATTTCGCCCGGGAAAAGCTCAATATCGGTCTTGCCGATCACATCGGCCTCTGACGCACAACCTATGCACTCCAAATCGGCCTTATTGGCAATGATCTTGCGCGCCTGCGCATCTTTTACATAGATGGTGTCCGGCAGGTTATCTATCAGCGTGCGCAGTAATGTACGCTCGCGTTGTATTTCTTCTTCAGCGTGTTTTTGGTTCGTGATATCAATATTTGTCCCGATCAGGCTGGTCACCTTGCCGGTTTTTTCGTTTTTTAGCGCCCCGCCGCGCGAGCAGATCCATATCCAGTTGCCATTGGCATGCTTCATACGGAAGAATGACTCAAACTGGCCTTCGGGGTTTACCAGGTAATCGAAGAAACGGCTTATGGCACCCATCCGGTCGTCGGGGTGGATGAGTTCGGTCCAAACACTGTCCAGGTTTTTAGACTGGGCCTTGGCGAAATCGTCGATATGCCTGCCAAGCATCGAGAAGTAGATATTGTTGCAGTCCAGCAGGTTTTCCTTAGGGAAATATTCCCAGGCGCCTGTATTGGACGATGTGAGCATGGCGCGGTATTTCCGGGTAAGGTCGCGCAGATCGTCTACCTTGATGTCGCTTTCGTCAACATCGTGCATTTCGCTTTTGATTACAAAATCGCTCATGGATTTGTGCCGTGCTTAGGCTAAAGGTAAAGTGATGGTAAACACCGCACCTTTATTATTGCTCACACTGATCCTGCCTCCGTGGGCATTTACGTATTGTTTTACGATGGCCAGGCCTAAACCTGTGCCGTTGTTTTTGTTTTTGGTCACGAAAGGCTCGAACAGTGTAGTCATAATATCCTGCGGGATACCCGGACCATTGTCGCAGATGGCGAGCATCAGTTCTTTTTTCTCAACCCATCCCGATATGTGGATGAACGGGTGTTCAACCTTATGGTCGTGCAGCACATCAGCAGCATTGTTCACGAGGTTGCTGATCACCCTGCGCAATTTGCTTTCGTCGCCCGGTACCACCAGGCCATCGGGCATGTACGACTGGATAGAGATGCAGCCGCATCCTTCCTTGCATTTTGCCTGGTCGACAGCTTCAAGGGTAATTTTATTCAGGTCGACAGGTTTTTTCTGTACGGGTATTTCTTTGAGAAAATCTAAAAAGTCTTCAAAAATATCAGAAGCCTGCTCGGCCGACTGGTCGATCATGTCGATCAGTTCGTTTTCAGCGCCTTCTTCGCGCATCATATCGGCCATAAACTGGATATTCTTGATCGGCGTGCGCAGATCGTGCATCACCATGCCGATCACCTGGCCCACGGCAGAAAGCTTTTCTTTCTGCATCAGCTTGTCGTTCAACTCGGCGTTGCGAATGGCGTGTGCGGCGCTTTGCACGAACAGCTTCAGCAGGTACATCTTTTCCGTTTTCAGCCTTTCAACCTTCTGCAGCACAGCGAAAACATAATAATTTTCCATGCGGGCAAGCACCAGCTCGTCCAGTTGGCAAACCTCGTCCTTTTCCAGGTCGGCGGCTTTTACGCGGGTGGTAAGCTCGTCAATATTTATTTTTTCCTCAACAGCGCCTATGGACAGGATCTTCTCATAATGCATGTTCTTATCCAGTTTGCCGATAAGGGCCATGTCTGTTTCCAGCGAGAAGGCGAGCTGCTCTAAAATATTTTGCAGTAATGAAGTCAATTGATTTTTGTTCAGGCCAATGCATGCGATCGATTCGATGAGCTTCTCCAGGTTGCGGAGCTTGTTATAATCTGTGCAGGCTTTGGTAGCCAACTGGATGATCTCTTCCGGGGCGTAGGGCTTGCAATGATAGCCAACGTTCTGCCCGGCCTGGTCGACGATCTCGTCAATTGTACGGTCGCTGTAAGCGGTGATGAAGATGATTTCAGCCTTGGCGTCAACCTTGCGGATCTCGATGGCGGTTTCCAGGCCGCTCCAGCCCGGCATACGCATATCAAGAAAGATGACTGCGTAAGGCGTACCGTTCTCCACAGCTGCCTGGACCTTTTTCAGGCCTTCCATGCCATTCGATGCTTTGTCGACGGTAAATACCGGGATGCTTGGGGTACGCTTCACCAGCAGGGGCTTGGCGTTGCCGAACAACACGTCGAAGGCACTGTCAATGCCTTCCTGCTCTTCCGACTGGCTGCGTGGTATCAGGATGTCCTCAATGTTATCCCTCACCATTTCTTCGTCATCGATCACTAAGACCGATGTGTTGACTTCATTCATGCTATCAGGTACAATTGCTTTAGATTCAGGTGTTTTACGATAATACCTGCATTAGGTTATAGTTATGTAAACAAAAAGTTTTCCACCATATACCTTTTATGCTCATTGCGTCGGACTGACAATCGTTTGTGTGCGCCAACACTATTTTACAATTGATCGATCAGCCAAACAAAGCGCCGGTTTAAAGGGAAGAATATATTTGATAGATTTGTTTCAGGACTAAAATGCAACCTATGGACGGCTTTAATATAAAAGAGATCGTTTCCGTGACGATGATCCTGTTCGCGATCATCGATATTCTCGGCGCTATACCCGTCATCATCGATTTAAGGCTCAAGACAGGTCATATTCAATCCGAAAAGGCGTCCATTGCTGTATTGATATTAATGGTCGGTTTTCTTTATGCCGGGAACGCGCTCCTGAAGCTCATCGGCCTCGACCTGCCTTCATTCGCCATAGCCGGGTCGTTCGTGATATTCTTTATCGCGATGGAAATGATACTTGGCATTAAGCTCTTTAAGGAGGAAATGCCTGAGACGGTCTCGATAGTTCCGCTTGCTTTTCCGTTGATAGCCGGCGCGGGTACCATGACGACCCTGCTTTCGCTCAAGTCACAATATCAAACACAGAATATCATTGTCGGCATCGTGCTGAACACGCTTTTCGTTTACCTGGTGCTCAAGAATGTAAAATGGCTGGAAAAGCTGTTAGGCAAAACCGGTGTAAATATCCTGCGCAAAGCTTTTGGAGTGGTGTTGCTGGCTATTGCGATCAAGCTGTTTAGGAGTAATACGCATCTTTGATGTGCAGATGGTGAAATTTGAAGATTTGAAAATAAAGAACAGGTTGGACGGTAGAAAGAATTTTTCACCTTTGTTGGAGTTATCTCATTAGTAAGCTTTAGCGGCTAATATTTTTGTTTATCTTAGCTTACAAAGATGAACACCTATAACTCTATCAGATGGCATCACCAGCATTTCCATCCTTATTAACACCCACAGACTGTGAAGTAATTTCGTTTAATGGCCAGACCATTGAACTGCCCAAAACAATCATTACATTCAAACAATGGAAAGGCGTGTCAATTGCATACACTTTCGGTGGTAAACCATTAATCGACTTTGATGGTATTCCTGTGTTTGCTGAATTGGCAATAATGAAATTATTTAAAATCTCAGGTTGGCAGGCGAGATGGATAGAAACTTGTGGGTCTCCCGATAAAAATCCATTCCATTTTTCTGATTGGGATCCAACTAAATTAAAATTAACTGAACAGAATAGAGATATGATTCAAGATGATAGCATTTTAAAACTTTTAGATGCTATTTCAATCTTAAATAGCAAAACATATGGCTACAGCTATTCGGGTTGTTGGGATGTGGTAGGATGGCGAGGTGATAAAATATTATTTGCGGAATCAAAAAGGACCAATAAAGATAGATTTAGAGAAACACAACATAAATGGTTGTCAGCCGGAATGATGAGTGGGTTGGATTCAAATAATTTCCTCGTCGTTGAATGGGACTTTATATAAGCTAAACCCAACGCCCGATCAAGCATCCATGCTTGAACCCTTCCTCAAACACCATGTCGTCATTGCTCTCGTATTCAGATGCTGGCGCACGCGTGCCGCGTGTGCCTATAATCCCTTCCGCAAACACCACGTCGTCATCGCTCTCGTATTCTGAACGTTCGTAGTTTTAATGGGTTCGTGCAACTGCGCACCGAGCGATTGGGTATAATCCAGCAAAAACTGCTGATCGACCAGGAAGCGGTCTGTGCCATCGGGCATGTGGTAGCGGCCATTACCAAGGGGCTGCATCAGTGTTTCGAGACCGATGTTCGAAGCCAGCCGCGCAAAGAAATAACCACCGGGTTTCAGCACTCGCCACAGGGAACGCATCATTTGGTCGAAATGGTCCGGATTATTGGCAAAATGAAGTACGGTATTGCAGATCACCAGGTCGAAATAAGCATCTTCAAACGGGAGGCCTTCGACCAAAGCAATTTTGAAATTATCTAAAGGATTACCGGGCGATAACTTCTGGGATAGCGCCTTTACTGTCTCAACAGCCCCCGCGTCCGGATCGATCGCATAAACCTCGAAACCGTTTTGCAACAGGTAGACAAGGTTGCGTCCGCTGCCGCAGCCGGCATCCAAAACCTTACGGCAATTATCATAAGTGCCTTTCAGTAATTGATCGAACAGGTAGATATCAATATTACCGAAACTTTGCTGGAGGGTTGACATTGTGAAAAATATTATAGGTCTAAGGTAGAAAGAATATACCCAGGGTTTCCTAATGAACTTTTCAAACTACTCCGACCTTAAACTCTTCACCGGATTCGCGAGCGCCGCCTTGATGGTTTGCAGACATATCAGCACCGTCGTTATTATAGTCAATATCCCTATCGATACAATAAACGGTAAAGCCGTTATGCTGATCTTATAGGCGTAACTATTCAGCCACTTGCTAACCGCAAGATAAGCCAGTGGTGATGCGATGGTGCCGGAAATCAGGATGATGCGCAGGAAATCACTCAAAAACAGCATCACTACATTGCCGACTGATGAACCCAATACCTTACGGATACCGATTTCCTTTGTCCTCTTTTGGATACTTAACGAAATGAGGCCCAGTATGCCCAGGAAAACGATGATCATGGCAAGGGTGGTAGCGGCGTAGGAGGCCTTCTTAAGCTGTATTTCTGTTTTATAAATATCGCGTAACGCCTGGTCCATAAAATTGTATTCGAATGGCGCGCCGGGCATCAACTCTGCCCACTTCTTTTGCAGGGCGGTTATGCTTTGTTCTACGTTCCCGGGTTTCAGCTTGATAGAAAAATATCGGTAGTTGGTGGCCCAATTGACATTGATAAACGTTATCGGCGATATTTTTTGCTGCATCGACCCGAACTGGAAATCATTGACCACACCGCATATTGTTAAAGAGTTGGATACCCCCTGCGCCCGTATCTGCTGACCTATCGCGTCGTTAGCATCGGCATAACCGAGCGCCCTGGCCTGCGTTTCGTTGATAACCACTTTGGCCGAGTCGGCGTCTGTATAGAAGGGTCTGAAAAATGAACCGGCTCTGAGCGGTATACCGTACGTTTCGGCATACTGGCCGTCGGCTACCAAAACCTGCGACGAGGAAGCCCTGGTCGAATCCTGGCCTTGTTTATATACCTGCCAGCTGAAGCCGTTATTGCCGTTGGGTATTTCCCATGATAAAGCAATGCTGTTTACCTGCGGCATTTGCGCCAATTGCAGGCGATTGCTTTCCATCTTTCTCACGCCATTTTTCGACCAATCGCGCGGAAGTTGGGCATACACTACGTAATCCTTGTTGTAACCGAGGCTTTTGCTGAAAAACAGGTCGATCTGTTTTGAAATGACGATAGCACCGATCAAAACTATTGTCGCGGTACCAAACTGGAAGGCCAGCAGCGATTTGCGGAAGATCACGTTGTCTTTAACCTGGCTCAGCTTTCCTTTCAGCGAATCGATAGATTTTAGCGACGACAATACCAGCGCCGGGTAAACACCCGACAGCAGGCCGATCAAAACTGCCAGGATGATGGGGTAAACATAGAAATAGATTGGGAAGGAAAATAACCCAGTCAATTCTGTATTCAACAAATCTCCGAAGACCGGGCGGAAGGCAGCGTACAAGCCAAGTGCGATAGTGGTGGCGATCATGCTCATAACGATCGACTCGGTAAGAAACTGCCAGATGAGTTGTTGTTTCAGTCCCCCCAAAACTTTGCGGATGCCTATTTCCTTCATCCGCTGCGCCGACCTGCCGATGCAGATATTGATAAAGTTGATCACCGCCATCAGCAAAATAAACAGGGCGATAATGGATAGCGTGTACAGCATATTCCGTACGAGGCCGTTATTCGTATCAAGATGGTATGAGCTTAACGGAACGAGGTATGGCGTAAGGTTGGCACTTATTTGCGTCGCGGTATGTTTGCGGATCAGGTCGCGCATAGGTCTGTCCAAATCGGCCGGTTTTACGCCCGGCTGAAGCTCTATCAGCCCGATGAGGAACGTGTTGGTCCAGCCGTCCATCGTTCTGCCCAGGAACTTACCTGCGTTCGCGTTTAGAAAAATGGCGCTGTTGTTGTTATCATTAAAGTTGGTGATAGAATTCTTGGGCATTTTGTCGAGCACCCCGGTTATCATGTATTCATGTTTTGAACCGGAAAAGTTCTCGATGGTCAGGCTTTGCCCGACGACATCCGTTTTGCCAAAGTATTTAATGGCGGTATTTCCGGTTATCACTGCTGAAAACTTGTCATTCAGCGCGGTACTGGCATCGCCGTAGGCCAGTTTCAGGCCATACATTTTTAAAATAGTGCTGTCGCCGGGCCGTATGCTCTCCCTGAAATGTTTGTCGCCTTTTGAGACGTTCGAGGTAACCCCGTCCCAATGGTAAAAATTGCTGACAAGAGCAGGATATTGTTCCTTCAGCGCACGCGGCAGTTCGGCCACGGTTGCCAGATCGTAACCCAGGTTGGGGTCCTTCCACTTGCTTTGGATGATATATTGGTTACTGACGTCTTTGAGATTTGAATTAACAGTCGCCTCCTGCCAGGCATACACCGCTATCAGCAGGGTAAATGCAATGCCCACACCAAGCCCGAAAATATTGATGAGCGATGAGAATTTATGCTTCAGGATATTTCGCCAGGCGATGATAAAGTAATTGTGCAGCATGGGAGGGACGTTTACCGATCTAATTTAGACAGCAGCTTTTCAATAAAAGAAAACTTAACACTTTTTAACCTCTGATCGCCGTTTCAAGCGTCCACGCTTGAAACGAAGCGGGTAGTTACAAGTCGGCTTTCAACACCGCCCACACATTATTCGCCACGATCTTAGCCCCCACAGTCGTAGGATGTATACCATCATTCTGGTTCAGTTTGGGAATGCCCGCAACGTTATCCAACAGGAAGGGGATCAGTGCGATATTGTTCTTCTGCGCTATCTGCGGGAATGTCGCCTTAAAGCTGGTGCAATAATCGGCGCCCATGCTGGGCGGCACCTGCATCCCGGCAAGGATGATCTTTGCGTTCGGGTATTTGGCTTTCACTTTATTGATGATGGCCTGCAGGTTCTTGCGCGTTTCTTCGACCGGGATGCCGCGCAGACCGTCGTTTGCACCAAGTTCAAGAATAAATACGGCTACCTTCCGCTTAAGCGCCCAGTCGATACGCCCCAGGCCGCCGGCAGTTGTTTCGCCGCTTACACCAGCATTAATTACGTTATAGTTTAGCTTTAATGAATCGATCTTATGCTGGATGACGGCAGGGTAGGCCTCGTCCGATGGATCAGTTAAGCCATAGCCTGCGGTAAGGCTGTCGCCGAAGAAGAGGATGTTCTTTTTATTGGAAGGGGCGGAGGTTTCGGTGGTTGATGATGTGGAGTCTTTCCCGGAAGTTGTGCTTGTGCCGCCGCATGATGATAGGGATAACACTAAGATCAATGCGCAAATAAATTTCACCGCTTTGTCATTGCGAGGAACTGAACGGGCTGTGCGATGGCGTGACGAAGCAACCTCTTCGCCATGCTCACGACGGGTTTGCTTCGCTGCGCAGGCCGCCTGCGAGCCGCTCGCAATGACATGGTTTTTTAAATTTTCAAGAAGGTTCATTTAAAACAAATATAATAAAGCGTCCGGCAAAGGAACGTCAAACGTCTCTCCTTAGCACTTCTAAAGGCGGCTTGTTCAAAGTCCCCCGGCTGTTCAGCAAGCCGATAACTACCGTCAGCACAGCTATTGTTAGGAATAACAACAACGGCGGCACCGGGTTTGCGCTGAACGGCACCTGGAAATTGTATTTGGCCAAAAGCCAGCTTCCCGCAAAGGCGATCAATATGCCCGTGAAAGCCGACAACGAACCGAGGAAGAAATATTCTATCGTCGTTATGGAAAATATCTGCCTGCGGCTGGCGCCCATGGTGCGCAGTAGCACGCTTTCTTGGATGCGCTGGTATTTGCTGATGCGCACGGATGCGATGAGCACTACAACCGCCGTCACAATACTGAACATCGCCATAAAGCGGATGATGCTCCCCACCTTGTCCATAAGGTCCTCCAGCACACTCAGCACAAAACCCAGGTCGATCATCGATACATTCGGGAAGGCCCTTACTACGTGCTGCTGATACCGGGCCGATACTTGTTTTGACGGCACGTGCGTGGCAAAGGCATAGAACTGCGGCGCATCTTCCAAAACGCCTTTTGGAAATACGAAAATGAAGTTGGTTTGCATCCGGTTCCAGTTCACCTCGCGGGTGTTGGCAATGTATGCGTTGACCGGGATGCCCTGTACGTTGAAAATGATCTTATCGCCGACCTTCAGCTTCATGTTTTTGGCAAAACGATCTTCTATCGAAACGGGCACATCGCCTTCAGGGGGCGCCTTGCCAATCCAATCTCCGCTGGCAACCCTTTCGGTCGGCGTCAGGCTGTCGCGATAAGTGACACGGAACTCGTTGCTGAACAGCCACATGCTGTGCTTCATCGAACTGTCCTTTTTGGTTTGTGATTCAGTCTTTCCTTTGAACTTGTCGATGCGGACGCTTATAATGGGCACCTGCTCCAGCACGGGCAGGCGTTCCTTTTTGGTTAATGCAGCCAGCGCGTCCTTTTGTTTCACCTGGATATCAAACAGGATCATATTCGCCTGGTTGCCGCTCGCCGAAAGGGAAACCTGTTTGATCAGGATGCCCTGGATGAAGAATAGCGTGCAGATAAAAGCGGTGCTCAGGCCGATGGAAACGATGAGGACGATTGTTTGATTATTGGGCCGGTATAGGTTGGCGAATCCCTGCCGCCATACATAACTCCAACTGCTTTTAATGAAAATACGGGTAAGATACATCAGCAGCCGGGCAATGCCCACGAGGATGTAGTATGCCACCACGATGCCGATGGTAAAAAATGTGCAGGCCTGCCAGCCATCGATCTGGCTATGGGTGAATATCGCAATGAATGCCAGGATGACTGCGTAAACCAGCCAGCGGAACGGGTCGCGCAGCAGGTTGATGTGCTCGTACGACATGCGCAGCGTGTTCAGTGGCGAGATGTTGCGGATAGCGATCAGCGGCAACAAAGCGAACAGGATCGATATCGTCACACCTAAAACCACACCCTGCCATACGGCTGCCCACGAGATATCGGTGGTGACCGAGAGCGGCAAAAAATCCTTAAAAACAAGAGGAAGCAAATGCTGAACCATGGTGCCCAGCGCCGCGCCTATGACGGACCCGATAAGGCCGATGCCGATGATCTGTATCAAATAGATGAGGAACGCTTCATAGGCCTTCACCCCCAAACAGCGCATAATGGCTATGGAGGCTATCTTTTCACGCACATAAATATGGATGGCACTGGCTACGCCCACGCAGCCCAGCAACAGCGCTATGAAACCCACCAGCGCCAGGAAATCCGTGAGGTTGGCAAAGGCGCGGCCGGTATTTTGCTTGCGTGTTTCAATGGTCTCGTAACCCATGTTCAGCTTCTCCAGCTTCGGGTCGAGGGTTTTGGTGAGCTTCACCATATCCACCGGGTGGTCGTATTTGTAATGGAAGGCGTAATTGATGCGGCTTCCTTTTTGCATCAGCCCGGTTTGATCAAGGTACTGCATCGGGATATAGACGGCTGGCGCTATGCTCGAAGCAATATTGGCCTGCCCTGGCGCCTTGGTGAGCGTACCGTCGATGAGAAAGGTGACATTACCTACTTTTATTGAGTCGCCCACTTTGGCGTTGTATTGCAGCATCAGCGTCTGGTCAACCAAAGCTGTTTTGCCCTTGCGGAAACCGGTTCCGGCGTTGGCCGGGATAGTTTCCAGTTTACCGTAATAAGGGAATTCGCCCTCGATCGCCCGCACCTGCGCCAGCCTGGTATTCTGACTTTTCGGGAAGTAGACCATCGAGGCAAAGCTGCGTTCCTGCGAACGGCGGTCGCCCAGCGAATCGAGGAACTTTTGCGTTTTGGCGTCGGGCAGCTTGTCGGCATGGATGGTCATATCGGCGCCGATCAGCGTAGCTGCCTGGGCGTCGATGTCTTTTTTGAGGTTGAAACCGAAAGTATAGATGGCCACAAGCGCCGCGATACCAAATATAATGGACGACACAAACAGGAACAGGCGCGAACGGCTCTTGCGGCTGTCGCGCCGGGCCATGTTCAGCAGCCAGCGCAGGCTTACCTTGCGTTTATAATTTACCGGACCGTCCATCAGTTGTTCGTATTAACCGGGTTATCACTGATCAAATGCCCGCCTTTGATGCGCAGGATGCGCTGCGTTTTGGCCGCCAGTTCCAAGTCGTGGGTTACGAGAACCAATGTGGTGCCGGCCTCCTTATTCAGGTCGAAAATGAGCTTCACCACTTTTTCAGCGGTTTCGGCATCGAGGTTACCGGTAGGCTCATCGGCAAACAATATTTTTGGCTGATTGCTGAACGCCCTTGCCAGCGACACGCGCTGCTGCTCGCCGCCCGAAAGCTGGGCAGGGTAGTGGTGCCCGCGGTCGCTAAGACCAACCTTATCCAGCAGGTCCAATGCCCGTGCGCGGATGTTCTTTTCGCCGCGAAGCTCCAGCGGCACCATCACGTTTTCCAAAGCAGTCAGCGTGGGCAGCAATTGGAAATTCTGGAAGATAAAGCCGACGTATTGGTTGCGGATCTGCGCGCGTTTGTCCTCGTTCAGATCGTCTAAGTAGATACCGTTCAATTGCACTTTGCCGGATGAAGAACGGTCGAGCCCGGCGCAAAGGCCCAGCAGAGTTGTTTTGCCGCTGCCCGAGGGACCGACAATAGCGTTTGTCGAACCGGCATCGACCGAAAATGTGATCTGATCAAGAACCGTTAATGTTTTACCTGCGCTTTGATAAGTTTTGCCCAGGCCGGAGACATCAAGAATATTTTCCACGAGTTATAAAAGATTATATTGCTGTTTGATGATAAAGACGGATCAATGTTACTAAAAATTTAGGCTTGAGCGTTGTGAGGGTGAAAATGATGTTGGGATGATAGAGGGAGTTTGTTGCTGAACACCAATAAATGTGTGGGGTTGAGAGAATGAAAGCGGTCGGCCCCGTGCGATTCCTTCCCTGGGGAAGGGCAGGAAGGGGTGCGGGTGTTTTCAGTAATGCGGGAACTATCATGATACCGGTGTGGACGATAATCCGCAACCCCACCCTGCCCCGCCCCGAGGCGGGAATCGCGCGAGGCCCGCGCTTAATTTATGATTTAATTATCCTAACCCGATTTCCTATATTAGGATACTTAAACTACTTACCCTGGCTCATGAAGCATTTACTGATATTGATCATTTTGCTTTTGGCGTGTGCTGCAAGCACTTTTTCCCAATCAGCCTATCGATCAAAAAATCCGTTACAGGCGCAGTTTGACAGCCTGAAGAAAGTAAACCGGGTCTATTACCTGGCGGGCAAGATCGACAGTATGCCGCTGTCAAATAAACGCCTGCTTCAACTTGCGGAAAAGATACATGTTGACAGCACCTATGTACAGGCCTATAATTTGATCGCCAATTATTTTAACGCAAAAGCCGATTATTCCCTGGGGTTCGAATATCTTTTTAAAGCGATAGCAACTGCTAACCGGGGCTACAGGAAGTTTTCGGCGGTCTTGTACGGCAATATGGCCTCTGATTATAACAGGCTGGGAAATTATGAAGCAGCACTGCAAAGCCTGCACAATGCCCAAAAATATTTGACCGATGGCTCACCGAGCATCAGGGTGTATATACCTGAAGTGTTTGCCGGCACCTACGTGAATCTCAAAAAGCCTGATTCGGCTCTGAAATATGTTCAGATGGCGTTCCAGGCCAGTATAGAAGTAGCCGGCATGAAAATAAAAGACCCCGGGCAACAGGGCAATGTCGATCTGATCTGGTCAGGCATCTACCGTATCTTCGCCCAGGTTTATGATATGCTGAATGAGCCTGAACTGGTGAATTATTATTACAAAAAATCGATCCGTTTCAGCGACTCGCTGAATATACAGGTGACGGGCACAACCACCGCAATATTCTATGGGCGGTACCTTCTGAAGCACCAGAAATATGATGAAGCAAAAAATTATGGTATAAAGAGCTTCAATATCGCGCGACGCGGTCATTTTAAACAGGATATTATTAACGCATCGGGATTACTTTACGATCTGTACGACCGGCAGGGCAGCAGAGACAGCGCATACTATTATCTCAAAACAAATCACCTGTACCAGGACAGCGTTGTCGCCGAACAGAAGGCGAATCAATTGCAGGGACTTATCATCAATCAGCAATTAAAAGAAGCGGAACAGCAAGCCAAAGCCGAGCAGGACGCCGAGCAGCGGCACCGTAATATTGAATATGCTATGATCGCCTTCGGGCTCGTGCTTTTCGTGTTGGTTTTCTTGCTCCTTAGCCGAAGCATTATTGTCAATACGCGGGTTATAGAGGTAGTTGGGGTTATTGGGTTATTGATATTATTCGAGTTTATCAACCTCGTCATACATCCATACCTGGCTGAATTCACCAACGATTCGCCTTTGCTGATGCTGCTGATCCTG
The DNA here is from genome assembly GCA_035551775.1 of Mucilaginibacter sp. Lineage (GTDB taxonomy): Bacteria > Bacteroidota > Bacteroidia > Sphingobacteriales > Sphingobacteriaceae > Mucilaginibacter. The sequence continues at coordinate 149,267 of DASZMQ010000015.1, forward strand.
GTTGGCATAGCCGCCGTCATCGTGCCGCTGCATCACCGGCTGGAACATTGGGTAAAGCACAAACTGGTGGCGAAGAATAAAACGATACGGCTCGCAGCAGCGAAACGGACGATAGAGCAGTTGGGGGAGAAGAAGTCTGAAGTCTGAGGTCAGAAGTCTGACAATGCCTGATGATCGAAGCCGAATACCAATAAACTAATAGACTAATGAACTATTGAACCAATGAACTATCACAATGGAAGTACACCACCACCCCGAAGTTGAAAGGAAAGGTTTCAAAGAGTATTTGCTCGAAGGCCTGATGATATTCCTAGCCGTCACAATGGGCTTTTTTGCCGAAAGCCTGCGCGAGCATATCAGCAATAACGATAAGACCGCTGAATATATGAAATCGCTGTTGGTTGACTTGAAAACCGATACAGCCAGCATTAACCAATATCTTATCGGGGAGAATAAGAAGGACGAGGCTTTTGGATCGTTGATCGGCTACCTTAAAAAGCCACTTCGGCATGACACCGCTTTTCTTTCAAAATTTTATTATGCAGCTGATTTCACAATTGGCAGGAACGGTATGGGTTTTACCGACCGCATCATTGGACAATTGAAAAATAGTGAGAATTTCAGGCTGATCGATAGCAGGGAGGTTGCTGATGCGATAACAGATTACAGCGGCGGTACAGTTTACTATAACTATCTCTCAGGTGTTGATGATCACTATACCAACGAGTCCCAGGAACAGGCGCGCCTGCTGATCAATTTCTTAGTGTTCTTACCCGCCAGGCAGACCGGGAAGCCAATTTTCGATACAACCATCGACCTGATCAGTACTGACCCTCACGTGATACAGCAATATATCAATTCAATTTACCTGAGGGGAATGGTCGAAGGTTCGATGAGGTACGCTGTTGAACTGCAAAAAAAACGGGCAATAGCCTTAATAGCGCTTTTGAAAAAGGAATATAAACTGAAGGACTAATGAAGCCGGAGGGCTGAATCGGAGACCGGAGCGGCAATCGCAAACCCTTGAACGTGTGCAATGTTAATATTGTATTAATATTGCATGTATGAAAACAGCCGCAGCTTTAACCGGTCTTTTGTTGTTGTCCAATACCTACAAGCCGGCGGATGATATCCCGGTGTACAATCATATCATCATCGTGATGGAGGAGAACCACGCCTTCCACCAAATCATCGGCTCGCCCAACGCGCCCTATATCAACGAGCTGGCAAAGAACGGTGTGTTATTCACTGATTCCCATGGCGTCGGCCACCCGAGCCAGCCGAATTACCTGGCGCTTTTTTCAGGCAGTATGCAGGGAATCAGCAGCGATGGTTGCCTTATCGGTCATCAATTCAAAACACCCAACCTGGGGGCGGCGCTCATTACCAAAAAACTGACGTTTACCGGGTATGCCCAAACGATGCCTAAAGAAGGATTTTTGGGTTGTACTAATGGATTTCATAGCATTACCGCGGGCAACCTGTTCGCACGAAAGCATACGCCCTGGATCAACTGGATCGGCACAGGCGAAAATTCCATACCGGCAAAGGACAGCCAGCCGATGACGGCCTTTCCAAAAAGCTTTGACAAATTGCCAACCGTTTCATTTGTTGTTCCTGATATGGACCATGATATGCATAATATCGGGCTTCCTGGGGATGGGGCCGCGATCAGGCGCGGGGATAAGTGGTTAAAGGAAAACCTGAGGGCTTACGCGGAATGGGCCAAATCGAATAATAGCCTGCTGATCATTACTTACGATGAGGACGATTATGACAACGCGAACGGCAATCAAATAGCGACCATCTTTTACGGCGATAAACTGAAGAAGGGAGAATACAACGAGCATATTACCCATTATAATATTTTGCATACGATAGAAGTGATGTACGGTTTACCTTCCGACGATAATGTTTCGGCAGCGCCAATAACCGATGTCTGGAAAAAAGGACCGACTATCAAACTTTAGGGCAGAAATCCCGTAATCCGGCTTCGTTTTGTCGCAAATTTTTCGTATATTGTATACGTTGCAGTGTCATGCTGAGGTACTCGAAGCATGTGCGCAAACGCCTCTCGCTCACCCTTCGAGTGCCTCAGGGTGACACCCCATTATTAATTCAATTTTAATATTAAAAAGCCAATTTATTTTATTTATCAGATTGATTTTCAATATATTAACGTGAAGCAAGTTGCTAAAACTGGTGTAAAACTGGTTGAGAATGGTTTGAAAAATGGTAATTAGTGGCTGCGAAATAGTTAAAAGTGGTTTTGGAAATGGCGGGAAGTGGTAAGAAACGTGTTTTCTGAACACCGTGTCCCCGTTTTAGCACAATTTCGAATGATCTCTAAGCGCAAATAAGATTGGCAAGGTTTTTTCATTACATGAAGAAATCAACATATAATACTTATGAGATCATTATTGTATATCATCGCTGTCATCCTCGTGATCGGGTGGGCGATAGGAGTATTTGCTTACTCCGCAGGCGGCCTTATTTATGTTTTACTGGTGATTGCGGCAATCGCATTCATCCTTGGACTCATCAGGGGCGACACGGCGGTCTGAAATTCAGACAGCCTTAACAATAAAAAAGGGCTGCCCGCCGGGCAGCCCTTCTAATCAACTAAATACGCTCAGATCCCCATCGCTCTTAAGTTCTTATAGCTGGTGCTGATGCTGGCGAAAGCGTCTTTAGGCATATCATGCTCCACGAAATAGTGCTGAACGCCAGCCACTTTCGCGTTGGCAAATGCATCTTTGAAATCAACAATACCTTCGCCCACAGGCTCCAGCGTTCCTTCTCTGGTAATATCCTTAACATGCAGTAACGGGAAACGGCCGGGATGCGCCTTGAACAACTCGACCACGTTCACGCCGGCTTTGGTAGCCCAGGCTAAGTCGAGTTCCATTTTCACCAGCTTAGGGTCGAGGCCTTCGAGCATCAGGTGGTAAGGAACCTTGCCCTCAACTTCTTTGAATTCCATATCGTGATTGTGGTAACACAACTGGATTTTGACTTTTTTGCAGGCTTCGCCGGCTCTGTTCAGTATCTCGTTCGCCTCTTTGATCTCCTCCAGTGTTCCTGTCGGTATGTTAGCGCAAACCAGGTATGATATTCCGCCCTCGGCAGCCTGGTCTACCAAGGCCTGGGTATCTTCTTTAAGATTGCTCATATGGGCCGGAAGCGCCATCGGTTTTCCGTCGGGCCCGTTTGGCATCTTGAAGCCCTTCGGCATCTTGAACGGCGCCCCCAGTACGTGGTGTGATTTCCATGAAAGGCCTGCATCCTTACACATTGCAGCAAAGCCTTTGGGGTCGGTGCCGTAATAGTGCGGCAGCTTACTGAAGGCAGATTCGATTTCGGTATAGCCTATGCCGGCTATTTTCTTCAGCGTACCCGGTACATCGGCTTCAATTATGCCGAAAAAGGTAAAAAGTTGCACGCCGATTGCGTGTTCCTTCGGTCTTGAAAACAATGCGGAAGCCATTTTGGGCAGCAGCATGGTGCCTGCGGCCGCTGTTCCTGTGCTTATAAGGAAATTTCTCCTGTTCATATTTTTAGGTTTTTGATAATGAGTTTGAAAGATACTCAATCATTGCGTCAAAACAACACAATAACAGAAATATTTTCGGCCGAAGCAAGCAAAACCATACCCAATGTGTTTAGGTGGTAGAATTTTATTTAAACCCCAAAATGAAAAAACTGTTTTCTTTATTGGCGTGTATCGGCGTCGTGTATGCCAACGCGCAAGATTTCTGCCATTCGCACAAGGCGGTTTCCCCCATCTCGCTTACCAATGCCGGCAATAGGACCATCAGCGGCGACAGCATTAATGTTAACGGGGGCGACGATGTTTGCCTCAGCTTAAAGAACTGCCACGATATACATATCACCAATTGCTGGTTCGGCAATTCGACCCACGTGGGCGTTATGTTGTACCAGTGCTCTAATATCAGCATCGACAATTGTTATGTAACTAAAGTGGCGGCAGGCGTTTACGCGGTGGATAGTCAGTCTATCAGTGTCACCAATTGCGAGGGCAAGAATATGATGGGACCATTCCCCCGCGGAGAGTTTGTTCAGTTCAACAACGTACGCGGTCCGCGCTGCCGAATAAATAACAACCGGTTTGAAAGCATTTTCGGCCAAGGCGACCCGACGGATGCAATAAACATTTACAAATGTCATGGCACGCCGGATGATCCGATACAGGTTGTCGGCAACAAGATACGCGGTGGTGGCCCGAGCAAAAGCGGCAGCGGAATTATGCTCGGCGACAACGGCGGGTCGTACATTACAGCGCAGGACAACATATTGGTAAACCCCGGGCAGGTAGGCATGGCCATTGCCGGGGGCGACCATATACGCATGATCAACAATACCATCTACGCCAGGCAGCGAGACTTTACTAATGTGGGCTTTTATATTTGGGCCCAGGCCAAGGCCGCCTGTTCGCTCGATGAAATCAGCGGCAACCGGGTAAACTGGACCAAAAAGGACGGCAGCAAAAGCCATACCTGGAACGGCGGCAACTGCGGGGATGTGAAGGGCTGGGAATCAAACGTTATCGATACAACTATAGATGAATCGATACTGCCCCAGCAATTATTGTCACCCTGCCATCAGTAACCGGTTAATTTACACCCGGTTCTTAACCCGTTGTTTTGCAGTGGAATATTGCCATTTTGCTGCATAAACGCCTGTTTTAAATTGCGTAAAACTACGTATGCAAGTCCCGTAATGGCACTTCTGCTATTGTTTTGGACATTTCCCAAATTTGATACCGGTAAGTTAAATAAATATGATAGTCATTGCCGCGTTGCGGAATAAAGCATTAAGAAAGGTGGTAAACCTGAACTACACCTGTGCCGAAGTGCTTTATATGCTAACCGGCAGATGATACATACAGTGCCGCATGTTCAGTGTAAGCGCTGCTATGAGACGCAACAGGATAATAGTTAGGGTCTAAAAATCCTGCTTGTGTGGCAGCAGGTCGTTGTGAAAGCAACGGCCTTGCTGCCATCATATACGAAAAAGAATTTATTAACCTCTCAATATCATCAATACCCTGGGCCTTCCCGGGCAGCCTTTAGCAGAAAAGGTAAACAGGGATGATGGTTAATAGTTAGTTTAGTTTAGTGGATAATCAGCCGTTGCGCGAGGCGACGGCTGCTTTTTTTAGGAGCCCGAAAGTCCGCGTAAGTCCGAAAGTCCGGAAGATCAATTGCGAACTCTGAATCACGTCCATTTCCCTACAAACTGGCTGAAGGCGTCCTTATACTGATCGCCGACGGCAATATTCATTTTGCCGATCTGGATAGTATTCTTCGTCATAGAGGTGATCTTATCCAGTGCGACGATATATGACCGATGAACGCGCATAAAGCGCTTTGTCGGCAGTTTTTCCTCCAGGGCCTTCAGACTGGTGAGTGAAAGGGTAGCTTTATCAACGTTTTTCAGGTGCACTTTTACGTAATCCTTCAGTCCTTCGATATACAGGATATCATCCAATGCGATACGCACCAACTGGTATTCTACTTTTAGGAAAAGGTAATTCTCGTCAGCATGTTCCGCCTCATTGGCAACGACGACCTGCTGAGCGGGTTTATTGAGAAGTTCAGCATAATTGAGCGCCTTTTGGGCAGCGCGGAGGAACTCTTCGTAGTTAAATGGCTTGAGCAGATAATCAAGCGCGTCTACTTTATATCCTTCCAGCGCGAACTGATTATAAGCTGTGGTGAATATAATGCGTGGTTTATCCGCTCCTTTGTCCAGTACCCTTGCCAGCTCTATCCCGTTCAGGTCAGGCATCTGGATGTCGAGGAAGATCAGGTCGATCTTTTGCGCGTGGATAGCTTTCAGCGCATCGACAGCGCCTGAGTATTTGCCGACCAGGTTCAAAAACGGTGTTTGCTCGATGAATTTGCTCACCAGGCCGAGTGCCAGGGGCTCGTCGTCAACTGCGATGCAATTCAGGGTCATGACAGATCGAGGATTAAGTGAACAACGTATTCGTTAGCGGCGTTCTGTTCAGTAATATCCAGCTGGTATTTACCCGGATAGAGCAGGTCAAGCCGGCGGCGCGTATTTACCAGGCCGATGCCGCTATTGGTGTCTAAGCTAACACTATTATCCTTCATTATCGAATTTTTTACGGTCAGATCGAGCACATTCTCCTTCTGCCAGATCACAATATCGATATGGCTTTGCTGCGTAGCGCTAACGCCATGTTTAAAGGCATTTTCGACGAAAGGCAGGAATATCATCGGTGCCAAAGGCAGGTCCTTCAGGTTCGAAGGCGTGTCGATATTTACGTGTACAGCGTCCGTAAGACGCAATTGCATCAGGCTGATGTAATCCTTTACGAAAGCTATTTCCTGGCTTAGCATTGTCTGACCGGCCTGCGTGTCATACAACAAGTAGCGCATCATACGCGATAGTTGGTGAATAGCTTTGCCTGCGACGTCCGCATCGACAACCGTAAGCGCATAAATATTGTTCAGCGTATTGAAAAAGAAATGGGGATTGATCTGTGCTTTAAGAAACGAAAGTTCGGAAGTTACTTTATCTTTTTCCAGCTCTTCGCGTTCCTGTTTGTCTTTTTGCCATTTCTGTATAACGGTAACGCTTGTGCTTGCACCCACCACCAGGGTTATGATGACCAAAAGGCCGATGTTCCAATGATTATCATCATTGTGATGCCTTTTGGGAGGAGGACCGGCTTTGCGGAATGCCTCGCCGAACAACCGGTGGAGATTCAGCAGTTGATCAAAATAACCGCTCAAAAGCAGTATACCTACTGCTATAACGACCAGGAAAAGAAAATAATAACCAATGTGGTTTTTCAAGAGGAATTTTGGGACGAGGACGGCCGAGTTCAAATAGTACCCTGTCACAAGCATGCCCAATAGCAAACTTTGTTTTATCCAATATTGGTAAGGAACGGTAATGTTGGAATTGGAGAAAAAGGGCTGATAAAAAACCACTGCCCATCCAAACACAGCCCATATCAAAACATGGATGAGTATGGTTATCAGCTTATTTTTGGACCTGATCATTATCGTTTAATTTACAGTCGTTTATCTCGTAATAGTGTAATAAATCGGTTACAATAATACGTATCCGGTTTATGAGCGTCAATTGAAACCGTCCAAACGTGCATTTTTGCCGACCAATAGCTAACAAGGCTCGTTGAAAGGGTATTTGAACGGTTCATGGCGGCCTTAGGATAGTTCATAGAATAAAATCCCGACTCCGTCTATGCTTTATCACTTCCTGTCTATTGGCTTTAATGATATACGGATATTATTAGTTGCTTTGCCCCATCATTTATAGATATACTATGAAGCTTAAATACTTATTTGCCGCAATTATTATTTTCTTCGCCGCGCAGGTTCATGCGCAGCAAACCGGGCGTATCGTTACGGGTATTGTTAAGGACAGTACCGGAATCAGTTTGCCGGGCGTTATTGTAAAACTTTTCGTGGGCAAGGATAGCTCTGTTAATGCAACCGATGCCAACGGACGCTATGCTTTCAAATCGGTTACATCAAACCAGTTTACCCTTACATTTCTCTCGATAGGCTACCAGGGGCTAAGACGTAAGTACAATCTTACCGCAGGCAATACCACCGCCGAACTTGCGCCAGTCATATTAAAAGCTGATGCCATCATGTTGTCAGGAGTCACTATTACGGATGTGAATGCCGTAAAGGTGAAGGAAGACACCATCGAATACAACGCAGCCGCCTATAAAGTACGCGAAGGCTCGATGGTGGAGGACGCGATCAAGAAAATGCCGGGCATGGATGTAGACGCTAACGGTAACATTACTGCGCAAGGTAAAAGTGTGAGCAAGGTGCGTTTGAATGGTAAAGATTATATGGCTGGTGACGTAACCAGCCTAACCCGCAACCTGCCCGCCGACCTGGTGCAGAATATCCAGGTAGTGGATGACTACGGCGACCAGGCCAACATTACCGGTATCAAAACCGGCGACCCGCAAAAGGTGCTGAACATCAACATCCGCCAGGATAAAAACCACGGCTACTTTGGCCAGGGAACTGTTGGCGGCGGTCGTGACGCAATTCCGCAGGTGGATGGAACCACGGACGGCAACCGTTATATCGCTTCAACCAACATATTTACTTTTGACGGTAACCGCCAGATTGCCGTATCGGGCAACCTGAATAATACCAATACCAACCTGTTCAACTTTGGCGGCGGCGGCCCGGGCGGGGGCGGTGGCAGAAGAGGCGGCCCTTTTGGAGGCGCTAACCAAAATGGTATTACCACTGCACGTTCTTTCGGCTTCAATTATCGCGACAACTGGGGTAAGAAAGTGACCGTTTACGGAAGCTATAGCTTTGCGGACAACTCGATATATACCGTTTCCAGAACAAACCAGTATAATGTTTCCGGTGCAGGAGTGCCAGCTCAGAACAGTAATCCTGCCGTGCAAAACGGGCCTTCGGTACAGAACAGCAATACTATCGAGCAGGATCAAAATATCAATCACCGCTTTAACCTCAATATCGAGTACCGTCCCGACACGGTGAATTATTTTAAATTTATCCCGACATTCTCTTACGGAGGCGTGCACACTAACGAAACTTTAGTAAGCAAGTTGCAGGAAGCCACCCCTGATAGTACTTTAATTTCAAATTATACAGAAGGGCTGTTATTACATTCTTCAGCGCCGAATTTTGGAGGAAGCGTATTGTATAATCACCGCTTCCAGAAGCGCGGCCGCAACTTGAGCGTTTTGGTAACCGGCGGCAGCACTACCGGCAACCAGTACCAGAACCCGGTTTATAACTATATTGCCGGCAAAGCAAATGCGCCTGTAAACCAAATGATCAATACCGACAGCCGTACGGATAGCGCCGGCGTCTCATTATCATACCTGGAACCGATCGGCAAAATATCTTATATCGAATTTAACTACGCATATCATAATGCGCACACCACCGATGATAAATTGGCCGATACCCTGGCTGATGCCGGTGGCTTCAATCGTGATCCTAACCTGAGCAATGATTATAGCTTTAACTTCATCACCAATCGTTTTGGCATCAATTATCGTGTGATCGATAAGAAATACAATTTTACGTTAGGCCTTGCCGGGCAGCCGACTTTACTTGAGGGCTCATCGTCCATAACGGCACCTACCAATAAATCCACTTTCAATTTCTCACCTGTGGCGCGTTATGTATATAACTTCTCGCGCAGCCAGACATTGACGTTCAATTACCAGGGAGCAAGCAACTCGCCGACATACGCAGAACTGCAGCCGGTTATTGACTTTTCTAACGCTACTTATCCTGTACAGGGTAACCCCGATCTGTTGCCCGAGTACAACAATAGTCTAAGTATCCGCTACAATAAATTCGATTTTGCATCGGGCAATGTGTTTTTTTCGAATCTGAATTTCATACAAACGGACAACAAGATCGTTGCGAACACATTGACTTACCCACGCAATTATGTGGATCCCAGGCTGGCGGGAACTATATTAACCAGGTATCAAAACGCGTCAGGCTTTTATACTGCCTCAGCATTTTACCTGTTTGCCAAGCCATGGGAAAAGCGTAAATACACATTATTCATTAATGGTAACATCACGTACAACAACAATATTTCTTACCTGAGCAATGTCGATGCAGCGGACTCGGCCGAAACAACCCAAAAGAACATTGCCAAAAACCTGGTGCTTACCCAGGGCGCGCGCTTCAGGATGGACGTAACTGACGTCATAGATGCTGAAGTTAATGCCAACTATAGTATCAATTACACCAACAACTCCATTCCGCAGGCTGATGTCAACAATAACTTCCGCACCATCACCCTTGGCGCGAACGGCAAACATTATTTCTTTAAGGATTGGACGCTGAGCTATGATTACAGCAAGGTGATTTACGAAGGCTATAAAGGCGCCACCAACCCGAACGTGCTGAACACCTACCTGGAGCGGCGTTTTCTGAAGAAAAATGTGGGCACACTGCGTTTTTCGGTATACGATGTGTTTAATCAAAATACAGGTTTTACTTCGTCGTCAACCGCATACGCCATCACCCAAAGCAATGTGAACCGTTTGGGCCGGTATTACCTGCTGACATTTACGTTGAGATTGCAGAAGTTTGCCGGTACGCGTCCGCAAGGTCCCGGCATGGGCCCCGGTGGTTTCCGTGGCCCTGGCGGTGGCGGCCCTAGTGGTCCGGGTGGCCCTCCTCCGGGTGGTCCGGGTGCTGATTAATTAGTTTGACCGAGTTGATTAAGTCGAATCGTCATAAAAGGGAAAACTTAATCAACCCAATCAACCATTCACTCAATCGACTAACATAAAGACCTTTCCGCCCTTGAGAAAGACGGAAGCAAGCATGAGATTGCTTGATTTAGTTGATGCGTTCCGGTTGATACCCGGAACGTTTTTTATTTGAACGGGAAACAAAAATGGTGACCTTGTTTGGTCACCATTCAATATCTTATTAACCAGGTTTATTATTTCGTGTGCAGCCGTTCGGCTATCTGGTCAACGGTGTATTCTACGTACTTTTTGGCGCGGTCAAAATAGTCCGGGCCGTCTTCTATCAGTTCGTCTAAAATCGACTTTCCGTTTTCCTTCTCCCTGGTAAGATAATATATGCCGTAACCTACGGCGGCTCCAATGGCCATGAATTTGAGTATGCGCATATTCCTTTGATTCTGAAATCAAGTATAAAATTACAAAAATGATGCCCGTATAAAACAAAACCGATTAAAAATTTTACGATAGCAATCTGTATAGGCTCCAGCTAACCAGGGAGGACCGGGGCGAGGCTCAAAAACAAAGGCGCGCAGAGTATTCTGACGCGCCTTCTTGGGTAGATATAGATAAAGGGGAATTATTTGAGGCGGCCCTTAACGAAAAAGCCTCCGTGAAGTAAATAATTCTCCTTTTTATGCTTGACTGTTGCTCGTGCAGGGGATAAAGCAGCAGGTTGAAAACGTGCTCTTTGCAGGTAATAAACGATAAGTGAAAAGACCGGTAGTAACAATACCATAATTTCCCTCTCAGTTAATAGATACAAATGTAACGGGAAATTGACAGTGGTTAGTATCTCATAGTGTCCGTTTGACATTGCACCAGATTTGACAGAAATACTTTTTTGCAACAAAAATTTTCTTAATAAGTAACTTACTATCAGTAGCTTGAAAAACAGGAATGCGCTTTGTCGCTCCGCTCTTAACCCTGAATTTTAACCGCTTTTGCTGGAATTGCTGAATATCCTGTTAATATTTGCATAATCTTTTGTGCGGCAAGGAGGTATTGCGCCTCACCTGCATCTGCATAAAGAGTCCCGTTTAGCCTGGATACAGGAGACATTGATTAATTGTTTTAGGAGTACACCGTCAACGAATTTCCGGTAAGGTTAGTGTTATAAACGGTTAGGTTTTTCGTTGCAGGCGGATTTACCACCATGCCATTTTCATTAAACGCCGCCCCATGTTTGTTGCAGAGAAAAAGCTGCGCAGAAACATGATAAATAAGCGAAAAGCTTTCATGTGTACACGATTGCTGTACCGCGATGTACGACCCGGATGAAGTGCGTGCCACTAAAACCCCGTTTTTAGCAAGTGATCCGCCGATATTTAAAAGAGAGGCATTGGCTGAGTCAGTAAGATCGAGTGTGAAATTAACGCCGGAGGGGGCCGTCATACCCGGGTTATCCGAATGTTTTGAACAACCCGCACAATGGAACAAAGTGATGGAGGTTGCGCCGGCGCCGATCAATGCTAAAAACTCCTTCCTTTCCATATCGTTATGTACCGGATTGCGTTACTAAATTAATGGTTAAGCATGAAATTGATACTTAGTAAACGAAGTTTATTAAATTTTACATCTATATTTTAACCTGCTTTTTTTAAAACAAAGATATTTTATGTTAATATTTGCACGTTGATTGATGCATAGATGAAAGTTTTGCAGTTCACTATTCCCGTCGCCCATGATAAAAGCGTGATCGCCCAGCAGGAGGATATGTCCTATTTTTACCCCCACCTGCACCGGCATAAGGAGGCCCAGGTGACCTGGATCCAGGGTGGTGAAGGGACGCTAATTGTAGGCAACAGCATGCACGCTTTTAAGGCGGGCGAGATATTCTACATCGCTGCTGATCAGCCCCATCTTTTCAAAAGTTCTCCTGAATACTTTCTGCCGGATAGCGGCAAAAAGGTAAAAGCGCTGACCATTTTCTTCGATCCGAACGGCGGCCTGGCGTCACTTTTCGCTTTGCCCGAAATGAAGGGCTTTAAAGATTTCATTCGCCAGCATCCGCAGGGTTTCCGCGCGCCGGAAGAATATGCAGGCAAAGTTTCCCGCGCCATGATCGATGTACAGGACGCAGGTGGCCCCGACCAACTAATTCAATTCCTGCAAATGCTGCGCATATTGAGCAGCATGAAGATAAGCCCGGTGCCTTTATCCGACTTTGATATTGCTCCATCCATCAATGAGGTGGAAGGCATTCGCATCAGTAATATTTACAACTATATCCTGCAGCACTACAGTACGGACATCACGCTCGACGATGTTGCTAGGGAAGCCTGTATGACGCCGCAGGCGTTCTGCCGGTATTTTAAAAAGCACACCAGGCAAACCTTCGTCTCGTTCCTCAATCAAACCCGCATCAACGAAGCCTGCAAAAAGCTCACCGGCAATAAATATGAAAGTATATCCGTGGTGGCTTACAACTGCGGTTTTAATAGCATCACCAACTTCAACAGAGTGTTCAAAAGCATCATCGGGCATTCCCCGCGCGCGTACCTGGAGAATTACTTCAGTAAGGTGAGTTTGAATTAAAAGGCTTCCCACCCCCCGTTGTCTGTGTCCTCATAGACAACCCATGCGATGGTCGTTCGTATCCTCACGAACGATGGGAAAATCCGTTAATCGTACATTTATTGTACAATCCATCTCATTTATTCCTCAAAAGTTATTTCTTTGTAATGACCAATTACTAGCTCCGGCTTCGTGCGGTAAACGGGCTGATTAACTGAACAATTTATTAAAACCCGGCTATGTCCAAAAAAAACAGCCTTTACGCGGTTGCACTCATCACTTCGCTGTTCTTTTTGTGGGGAATATCGCTCAACCTTAATTCCATCCTGGTGCCGCACCTGAAAAAGGCCTGCCAGCTTACCGACCTGCAATCTGCCTTTGTTGATTCGGCTTATTATATAGCCTATTTCATTGTCGCTATCCCGGCTGGGCTGTTCATGCATAAATATGGCTATAAGAGCGGCATTGTGTTGGGTTTGCTTTTGTTTGCCGTTGGGGCTTTCTTATTTTACCCTGCAGCTCAAATGCGGGTTTATGGGTTTTTCTTGTTTGCACTATTCATCATCGCCAGTGGCTGCGGCATGTTGGAAACAGCGGCCAATCCTTATATCAATAACTTAGGCGATCCTGAACATGCCACCTGGCGTATCAATTTTGCTCAATCGTTTAACGGACTGGCGGCTTTCCTGGCGCCGATTATCGGAGGTACATTCATTCTTTCCGGCAAAAATCTGACTGCCGCGCAGGAGCATGCCATGAGCGCGCAGCAATTGAATAGTTATCTGCAAGGCGAATCTAATGCCGTAAAGGTTCCATATATTATTATTGCCTCGGTGGTGCTTTTAGTTGCGATATTGTTTTGGAGAACAAACCTTCCCGATATCAAAGAACATAGTGAAGAAGGCGATACCCAAACCGACTGGGGTTCTATTTTTAAAGAAAAGAACCTGGTGCGCGGCGTGGGGGGCATATTCTTTTATGTCGGTGCACAAGCTGCAGTCACCAGCTTTTTTATCAGATACTCTAAATATGTAGGTGCAATCCTGGAAAAAGAAGCGGCAAGTTTATTGGCACTAGCCATGCTCGGATTCATGATCGGTCGTTTCGCCGGTAGTGTTGCCATGCGTTTTATGCGTCCGGTAATTTTGCTGGTTACCTACAGTATTATCAATTGCGGATTGCTGGTACTTGCTTATTTTCTCGATGGCCGGTTTTCGGTGTATGCTATTATGGGCGTACCGTTCTTCATGTCCATCATGTTCCCCACCATTTTCTCCTTAAGCATCCGCGGCCTTGGTGAAAAGACAAAAAAGGGCTCATCATTGCTAATCATGGGCATTGTGGGCGGCGCCGTGATACCGTTGCTGCTTGGTCGGGTTTCAGATATGAGCAATATCCGCATTGCCTACCTCATGCCGCTTATTTGTTTTGTCTACATTTTCTATTTCGCTCTAACTAATATTCGTGTTAAATCTGTTCAGCAACAGGCAATAAGTCACTAAAATGATCAAGAAAATCTCAATCGCATTAATGGTGCTGGTACTTTCAGCATCAATTGCATCGGCCCAGAAAAAACGTATCGGCAATGAAACTGAAGCGCAAAAGAAAAAGCGCATGGAATGGTGGACCGACGCCCGCTTCGGTATGTTTATCCACTGGGGACTGTACTCTTTGGGCGCGCGCCATGAATGGCTGAAGCACAACGAGCACATGACTAATGAGGAATATCAGAAGTATTTCGATATCTACAACCCCGATCATTTCGACCCGCATAAATGGGCCAGGGCGGCAAAAACGGCCGGTATGAAATACGCTGTTTTGACTACCAAGCACCACGAGGGTTTTTGCCTCTTTGACTCAAAATATACCGATTATAAAGCAATGAATACACCCGCTCACCGCGACCTGGTGAAGGAATATGTACAGGCTTTCCGCCAGGAAGGATTAAAAGTGGGTTTTTACTATTCGCTGCTCGACTGGCACCACCCGGATTATACAGCAGACAGTGCTTATCCACTGACGCAGGAAGATACTACGCAGGCTAATTACGACAGGATAAACAAAGGCCGGGATATGAACAAATACCGTGCGTACCTGCGCAACCAGGTTCGGGAGTTGATGACGAATTATGGCAAGATCGATATTCTTTGGCTGGATTGGTCGTGGGATAAAGGATCCAAACACGGTAAATGGGGTAAGGATTGGGATGCGGTCAACCTGCTGAAAATGGTACGCCAACTGCAACCGGGCATTATCGTCAATAATCGTTTGGGTTTGTATGAATACAGCGATGGCGGCGATTTTGAAACGCCGGAGCAGGTAAGCACTAAAGAGTTGGACAAATACAAAGGCCATACATTCGAGACTTGCCAGACCTTTTCAGGCTCATGGGGTTACTACCGCGACGAGAACAGCTGGAAAACGCATCGCCAGCTGCTCGATCTGCTGATCTCATCCGTTAGCAATGGCGGAAACCTGATATTGAACGTCGGTCCGACGGCCCGGGGTGAGTTTGATTATCGCGCAACTAATGCTTTAGACAGCCTGGCTTACTGGATGCACGCTAACAGTAAGGCGATCTATGATTGTACGCTTGCGCCAGAAAGCTTTAAAGCGCCGGATGGTGAAAAACTGACTTACAACCCGAAGACCAAACACCTGTATGTGCACCTGTATAATTACCCGTCCGATGGCAAGCTCAAACTTGCGGGTTACGCGGGGAAGATCAAATACGCGCAGTTTTTGAATGATTTTTCGGAGCTGAAGTATAAGGTTGACGGTAAAAATGTGGAATTGACTTTACCGAAGAATAAACCGCCATACGAAATACCAGTGGTCGACCTGTATTTGAAATAAAGATGAAAAGGTATTGCCTGGCGCTTGATCTGAAAGATGATCCGCAGCTGATCGCGGAGTACGAGGCTTATCATCGTGATGTTTGGCCTGAAATAAAACAAAGTATTCTTGATTCGGGCATAACAAATATGGAAATTTACCGCCTCGGCGACCGCCTGTTCATGATCATGGAGACGGATGATTCCTTCAGCTTCGACCGCAAGTCGGTGATGGACGCGTCCAACCCCAAAGTTCAGGAATGGGAGCAGCTGATGTGGAAATTTCAGCAACCATTACCCGGTTCAAAACCTGGCGAAAAGTGGATGCTAATGGGAAGAATATTTGAGTTGAATGATGATTAAATGAATAATTTTCTGAAAATACATCCCCATGATAACGTCCTCGTCGCCCTCCGCGACCTGGATCAGGGGACAAACATAAATTTTGAAGGCCAGAGCTTTCCACTGGCCGATCGCATCGCAGCCAAACATAAGTTTACGCTAACCGGGCTGCACCCCGATGACAGCATTTATATGTATGGCGTTCTAGTTGGCAAAGCGACAAAAGAAATTCCGAAAGGCGGCCTAATTTCTACGGAAAACATACACCATGCTTCCAGCGAATTCCATTTGGGTAAACGCAGGCTGGACTGGCACAAACCAGATACCTCGAAGTTTGAAGGGCGAACCTTCACGGGCTACCATCGTGCTGACGGTTCGGTGGGCACAGCCAATTACTGGATCGTGATCCCTCTGGTTTTTTGCGAGAACAGGAATATCATGGTGCTGAAAGAAGCCTTAATTGATAAACTCGGTTACAAAAAAGCGAAAACTTACGAAAGCGAGGTCGATCAACTAATGGGCCTTTATCGTGCCGGGAGATCGGCACAGGAGATATTGTCTGCTGACATGCAGGTATCCTCAGAAAAGACGGGTAAACAACGCCTTTTTGAAAATATCGATGGCATCAAATTCCTTACCCACGATATGGGTTGTGGTGGTACTCAGCAGGATTCTCGTGCATTGTGCGGGTTGCTGGCGGGCTATGTCACTCACCCTAACGTGGCCGGAGCAACAGTTTTGAGCCTTGGCTGCCAGCATGCGCAGGGTGCCATTTTGCAGGAAGAGATTGCCAAACGCGACGCCAATTTCAGCAAACCACTCATTATCCTTGAGCAACAACAACTCGGCACAGAAAAGAACCTGCTGCAGGAGGCTTTGAAGCAAACTTTCGCCGGATTGATAGAAGCTAATAAAAATCCGCGCAAACCAGCGCCATTATCCAAATTGTGCATTGGGTTGGAATGCGGCGGTTCGGATGGATTTTCAGGTATTTCGGCTAACCCGGCATTGGGTTATGTATCCGATCTGCTGGTTTCAATGGGCGGGTCGGTGATATTATCAGAATTCCCGGAACTGTGCGGTGTAGAACAGGAACTTAGTGACCGTTGTATAGACGAAAATACCGCTGAACGCTTTATGGACCTGATGGTCACTTACAATAAAAGAGCTGAAGATCATGGTTCGGGCTTTTATGCCAATCCGTCGTTCGGTAACATTAAGGACGGGCTGATAACCGACGCGATCAAATCTGCGGGAGCGGCGAAAAAGGGGGGTACGTCGCCGGTGACAGCTGTTCTCGACTACCCGGAAAAAGCCTCAAAGCCCGGCCTCAATCTTTTATGCACTCCCGGCAGCGATGTGGAAAGCACTACTGCCGAAGTTGGCTCAGGCGCGAACATCGTCTTGTTTACTACCGGCTTGGGTACGCCGACCGGCAACCCTGTAGCGCCGGTGATCAAACTGTCGACGAACACGGCTTTATACAAACGCATGCCGGATATTATCGATATCGATTGCGGCACCATCATCGAAGGCACGGAAACCATCCTGCAGGCCGGTGACCGCATTTTGGATTACGTGATCAAAGTTGCCGGCGGAGAGGAACAGCCTAAATCGGTACAATTGGAGCAGGATGATTTTATACCGTGGAAACGCGGCGTTTCATTATGATTTCGGATTTCGGAATTAACAGATATGGCTAAGGAATAAGATAAATGAATCCGAAATCGAACATCCGAAATCCAATATATAAAACATGTTTTCATTAAAAGATAAAGTAGCCGTTGTCACCGGCGGCGGAAGCGGCATCGGCAAAGCCATTGCGGTACTTTTCGCGCAGCAGGGCGCCAAAGTACATATCATCGAACTGGATGAAAAAGCTGCTGCGGAAACCGCTGAAGAAATAGGCGGCGAAGCGGTTTACCATATCTGCAATATCAGCGATCAGCAAAAAGTAACCGAGCTTTTTAACTCGATCCATAAGATCGACATATTGGTAAACAACGCAGGTATAGCGCACATCGGCAAAGCGGATACTACTGCTGAAACTGACTTTGACCGGGTGATAAACGTAAATGTCAAGGGGGCTTATAACTGCCTTTTTGCTACTATTCCTCTGATGAAAGCCAATGGAGGCGGTGTGATCCTTAATTCGGCTTCCATTGCCGCGACGGTGGGCATTACAGACCGGTTCGCTTATTCTACCAGCAAAGGGGCCATTGTCGCCATGACGTTGTCCGTTGCCCGCGATTATTTGCATGATAATATCCGCTGCAATTGTATTTCCCCCGCGAGGGTGCATACACCGTTTGTTGATGGGTTTATCGCTAAAAACTACCCGGATAACCAGGAAGAGATGTTCGAGAAATTATCCAAAAGTCAGCCTATTGGTCGTATGGCCAAGCCCGAAGAAGTGGCCGCGCTGGCCCTGTATCTGTGTTCGGACGAGGCCGGTTTTGTCACCGGGTGCGATTATCCAATAGACGGCGGATTTACAAGAATTAATAACTGAAATTTATACCCTATGAAACTCATCCGCTACGGCGAACCCGGCAAAGAAAAGACAGGCGTGATAATTGATGATAAACGCTATGATACGTCTGCTTTCGGCGAAGACTATGACGAGAAATTTTTTGAGACCAACGGTCTGAGCCGTCTGGCCGGTTTTGTGAAAAATAACAAGTTGTCTGAAGTGAGCGATTCTGTTCGCCTCGGGTGTCCTTTTGGTCGCCCGTCGAAACTGGTTTGTATCGGCTTGAATTATATAGACCATGCCCGTGAGACCAAAGCCACGCCTCCGCCCGAACCAGTGATCTTTATGAAATCGACGACGGCTATCGTCGGCCCGAACGATGACATCATGATACCCAAAGATTCGGTCAAAACTGACTGGGAAGTGGAATTGGCCGTGGTAATTGGCAAAAAGGCAAGTTATGTGGAAGAAAGCGAGGCGATGGATTATGTGGCCGGCTATGTGCTTCATAACGATGTTTCGGAGCGTGAATTTCAGTTGGAAAGAAGCGGCACGTGGGATAAAGGAAAGGGCTGCGACACATTCGCGCCGATTGGCCCTTTTATGGCTACAACGGATGAGATCGCCGATCCGCATAACCTGCGACTGTGGCTGAAGCTCAATGGAAAAACAATGCAGGATGGCAACACGTCCAACTTTATCTTTAACATTCCTTACCTGATCTCTTATACCAGTAAGTTTATGACCCTGTTGCCAGGCGATGTAATATCGACAGGCACCCCGGCCGGGGTAGGGCTTGGGATGAAACCGAATCTATACCTGAAACCGGGCGATGTCATCGAATTAGGGATTGATGGGCTGGGTTCCGCAACGCAAAAACTGGTTCCGTATGCAAAGAATTGATGCGCATCAGCATTTCTGGCAATTTGATCCGGTGAGAGATAGCTGGATAACCGAAGAGATGTCGGTAATCCGGCGCGACTTCCTGCCCGCGGACTTAAAACCCTTGCTCGACCGCAATGAAGTCGACGGCTCGGTGGCTGTGCAAACTTGCCAGGATGAGGCTGACAATCAATTCATGCTGAAACTGGCTGAAGAGAATAATACTATCAAAGGTGTGGTTGGTTGGGTCGATCTGCGCTCACCAAATGTGGAAGAGCGGTTAAAATTTTATAAGGACAATCATCCTAAAATGAAGGGCTTTCGTCATGTTTTACAGGCCGAGCCTGACGAGCAATTTATGCTGCGGGATAATTTTAAGCATGGGATAGAGTTATTGAACAAATATGGTTTTACGTATGATATCCTGATCTATCCCAATCATATTAAACACGCGTCAAGACTGGTTGCTGAATTTCCCGGGCAAAAATTTGTTGTTGATCACCTGGCAAAACCATTTATCAAAAAAGGCGAAATAAATCCATGGAAAGATGATATAGAGCAATTGGCACAGTATCGAAACGTAAGCTGCAAGGTATCAGGTTTCCTCACCGAAGCGGACTGGAACAGTTGGCGAACCGAGGATTTTGTACCTTACCTGGATGTTGTTTTTAGTGCATTCGGCACCGCCAGATTATTATATGGTTCGGACTGGCCGGTTTGCATGGTGGCAGGCGGCTATAACCGGGCGTTGGAAATATTGCAAATATACGTCTCCAGGTTCTCGCAGGATGAACAAGACCAATTTTTCGGCGGCAACGCCATAAACTTTTACAATTTATAACCCGTCCCGTAGGGACGAAATATTGGTAGAAATGGATTTACGATTAACGGATAAAATCATCATCGTCAGCGGCGGCGGAAGGGGTATCGGCAAAGGCATCGTCAAGGTGCTGGCAGCCGAAGGCGCATTTCCGGTCATCATAAGCCGTGACGAGAGCGACAACCTCGAAGTTATCAAAGAGGTTGAAGAAGCGGGCGGCAAAGCAGCGCATTTCGTCGCCGAGCTGACCGACCCGGCGCAATGTGAGCAGTCGGTAAAAGCCGTGATCGAAAAGTTCGATCGTATTGACGGCTTGGTTAATAACGCGGGAGTAAATGACGGTGTTGGGTTGGAAAGCGGGGATTACGAAAAATTTATAGCCTCGGTCCATAAAAACCTGGTGCACTATTACCTGCTGGCCCACCATGCCTTGCCCGAACTAAAGAAAAGCAAAGGCGCTATTGTGAATATTAGTTCCAAAACCGGCGAAACAGGCCAGGGGAATACCTCAGCTTACGCGGCGTCCAATGGCGGACGCAATGCTTTGACCCGCGAATGGGCTGTGGAATTGCTGCCTTTCGGTATTCGGGTGAATGCCGTTATCGTTGCCGAATGCTGGACGCCTTTGTATGAGAACTGGATCAAAACTGTGCCAAATCCGGAAGAGAAATTGAAATCTATCATTTCGAAGATCCCATTGGAACAGCGTATGACCACTACCGAAGAGATCGCCAATATGGTGGCGTTTTTATTGTCGGAAAAATCGAGCCATACCACCGGGCAGTTGATCTATGTGGATGGCGGATATGTACATTTGGATAGGGCGATAAGTTAAAAAAACGGGTGTCATGCTGAGCGCCGTCGAAGCATGGGCGTACGGACTGTGCTCACCCTTCGCGTGCCTCAGGGTGACACCCTTAATGATTTAATCAATGAAAAACAAGAAACTCCGGAGCGCTGAATGGTTTGGCCGTACCGGCAAGGACGGGTTCATTTACCGCTCGTGGATGAAGAACCAGGGTATACCTGCGCACGAATTCAGTGGTAAGCCGGTTATCGGTATTTGCAATACATGGTCGGAGCTTACGCCTTGCAATGCCCACTTCCGTGAACTGGCCGAATCGGTGAAGCATGGCGTTTATGAAGCCGGCGGTTTCCCCGTCGAGTTTCCGGTAATGTCTTTGGGCGAAACACTAATAAAACCGACGGCGATGCTTTACCGAAACTTGGTAAGTATGGACGTGGAAGAATCCATCCGTGCGAATCCATTGGATGGCGTTGTTCTGCTTTGTGGCTGCGATAAAACTACCCCGGCGCTCATTATGGGCGCGTGCAGCGTAGATATTCCGACCATCGTCGTTTCCGGCGGGGCTATGCTGACCGGGAAATACCAGGGAAAAGATATTGCCACTTCGGATGTATGGCGTTTTTCGGAAGCACAACGTGCCGGACACATGAGTGAGGAGGAAATGAACGTCGCCGAAGCCTGCATGTCGCGCAGCAGGGGACATTGCGCAGTGATGGGTACCGCATCAACCATGGCTGTAATGGCTGAGGCTTTGGGTTTAACGTTGCCGGATAATGCTGCCATACCGGCCGCAGATTCGAGGAGAAAAGTGCTGGCGCACATGTCAGGCATACGCATTGTGGATATGGTACGGGAAGACTTGAAATTATCCGATGTGCTGACGCGCGAGGCATTTGACAATGCGATCATGACGAACGCTGCTATAGGAGGATCGACGAATTTTATTATTCACTTACTGGCTATCGCAGGGCGTATCGGGGTCGATCTGAGCATTGATGATTTTAATACCAGTGCGTTGGGCATACCTTTGCTGGCTAATCTGCAGCCTTCCGGCCGATATTTTATGGAAGACCTGTATTACGCCGGGGGCATCCCCGCCGTGATGAAGGAATTGGATAAATTCCTTTATAAGCAAACCATTACCGTAAGCGGCAAGCCGATGTCGGATAATTATAGAAATGCTGAATGCTATAACCGCGATGTGATTGCTTCAGTTGATGAGCCGTTTAATAAACTGGCCGGTATCAGCGTCCTAAAAGGCAATATTTGCGAACACGGCGCGGTGATCAAACCGTCGGCCGCGACACTGGCATTGATGCAGCATACGGGCAAAGCAGTTGTATTTGAAAACATTGATGACTATAAATTGCGTGTCGACGATGCTGACCTGGAAGTTGACGAAAATAGCGTGATGGTACTAAAAAACGTCGGGCCAAAAGGTTACCCCGGCATGCCCGAAGTTGGCAATATGAACATTCCGAAAAAGCTGCTCGATAAAGGCGTTCACGATATGGTCCGTATATCTGATGGCCGCATGAGCGGGACCGGTTTCGGTACCGTGGTGCTGCATGTATCGCCGGAAGCTGCTGCCGGGGGCACACTGGCTGTTATCAGGGATGGGGATGTAATCACGCTGGATGTTTACCGGGGAATATTGAATGTCGATCTTTCAGATTTGGAAATAACAGAACGAAAACGGCAATTGCAGCAAAATACTGATATTGCAAAACGAGGTTACGTTTACCTGTATCAAAATCATGTGGAGCAGGCACACCTCGGCGCCGACATGGATTTTCTGAAAGGCGGTAGCGGCAGCGAGATACATAAGGATTCGCATTGATATGGAGAACGGATTCACCAACCAAACAGTAATCGTCACCGGGGCCGGGCAAGGCATAGGTTTTGAAATCGCCCGTCAGATCGCCATACAAGGCGGAAATGTGCTTTTGAACGATATCGATGCAGTATTGGCCGAGCGCGCCGCCAAAGTGATAAGCGCTATGGGCGGTAAATGTCATGCTATGCCCGGGGATGCGTCGGATATCGACTTTATACAGCAAATGGTCGATGAAGCAGTGAGGAAGTTTGGTTTTGTGACCATCGCTATTGCCAACGCTGGAATCACCTCGTATGGCGATTTTTTGAATTATAAGCCGGAAGCCTTAGAGAGTGTGATCGGCTTGAATATTTTCGGCAGTTTCTTTTTAGCACAGAAAGCGGCTCTGCAAATGCAAAAGCAGGGAAGCGGCGGCAGTATTCTTCTCATGTCTTCAGTTACCGGACATCAATCGCATGAAAAATTAGTACCTTATGGTATAACCAAAGCTGCTGTCGAAATGCTTGCCAAAGGCCTGGTAATTGAGCTGGCGCCGTTAAATATTTCAGTAAATGCCGTTGCGCCCGGCGCTACCGCGACCGAACGAACCCTGGAAGACAAGGACTATGAAAAAACCTGGTCGCGCATCACGCCGATGGGACGCCCCGCCAGGGTGGAGGATGTGGCCAATGCAGTACTGTTCCTCGTTTCACCTGAATCACGGCATATCACCGGGCAAACCATTGTTGTTGATGGTGGTTGGACCGCGACGAGCCCTTCGCCTTATTGAACACGATCTTAAGGATTGCTCGGATGGACAGGATAAGATTCTAAAGTCAACCTGCTCAATCTTTCGGACTTATGCGGACTTTCGGACTTCCGGACTTCAAGGCAACCATTTCATTTCATCCCACCGTAATTTATACAACTGTTTGCTGTCAACTAAACTGAACTTTGGTGCAATTGCTGCGTAGTATTTTAGGCGTACTCGATCAAAAGGAGCGGGCAAAAATGTTTTTGCTCATCTTCTGGGATATTGTTATCAGCGCGCTTGATATTATCTTCCTGGGCCTTACCGTGCTCGTTATCAATTTTTACGTCCAGGGCTCGGCATCAAAATATGTTTCTTTTCTTCCCGCAAAACTGAATGACAAGAACTCTGTCCTGCTGATCGCCGTTTTTTTTGTGCTGTTTGGGATAAAAAATTTATCGGCCTACCGGGTATCCGCATCGGAATATGGTTTTATCTACCAGGTAGCATCGAGGCTTTCGCGCAGGAATATGTACGATTACCTGCGGTCAGGCTATATGCAATATGTGAACGTTGATTCATCCGTGCATATCCGGAAAATCAGTCAGCAACCTATCGAATTCAGTACATACATTCTTACCAATTTCCAGCAGATCATCTCACAAAGCGTATTAGTGCTGTTTACGGTTTGTGCGGTTTTATGGTATCACGCGTCGCTTTTCGTATTGCTGTTTCTTTTGCTGATGCCCGCGGTTTCGATCCTGGGGTGGATATTGAAGACGCGTCTGAAGGCCGTCCGGACCAATATCAAAAAGACAGGCGAGGAGACACTGAAGACCCTCCATGAGGCGCTCGCGAGCTATATAGAAAGCAATATTTATCATCGCAACGATTTCTTCGCCGAACGGTACTATCATCAGCAGGAGCGATTGAACCATAATATCAAGGTGCAGCAGACATTGCAGGCATTGCCATCACGCTTGATCGAGATTTTTGCCATACTGGGGTTTTTTATACTGATCGTGCTGAACAAACTGGCCGGGAGCAATGCCCCGGTCGATCTGCTTACCATCGGTGTATTCCTGGCAGCTGCTTATAAGATCATTCCCGGCGTGGTGAAGATATTGAACAGCGCCGGGCAAATGCGCACTTATGAGTTTACGATCCGCGACCTGCAGGCTTCGGATACCATTCATGAAGAAACATCCGCCTCTTCGATCACTCAAATCCGTTCCATAAACATCGACAAGATATATTTTAGCTATAACCATAAGCCGCTTTTGCATGGTTTAAACGCTGAAATACAGCCGGGCGATTTTATCGGCATATCGTCCGATTCAGGTAAAGGAAAAACAACTTTCATCAATATATTACTTGGTTTTCTTTCACAGGAAGAGGGTATTATCAGCATTAATAATAAGATCACGAATTGCAGCGACAGGAAGAATTATCGGAATCGCATATCTTATATTAAGCAACAACCTTTCTTCATTCACGACACGATCGCACGGAACATTACGTTAACTGAAAATGATTTCGATGCGAACAAATTGGACGAAGTGATCGATTTTTGCGACCTGGACGTTATCATTGGCCAACATCCTGAAGGATTGGAATGGATCATCACCGAGAACGGCAAAAATTTAAGCGGCGGGCAGCGTCAGCGGATGGTGCTTGCCAGGGCATTGTACCATGGCTTCGACCTCCTCATATTGGATGAGCCCTTTGGCGAACTTGACCAGCTATCGGAAAATATCATCCTCGAAAAACTGCAAATGCTTGCTGCTGAAGGAAAAATGATCCTGTTTGTCACACATAACAGGCAAAGCTTGTCTTATTGCAACAAGCTTGTATCGCTCGATGAATAAGGCTGACACACTCATTATCCTCAGCCCCGGCTTCCCTAAGGACGAAGCCGACAGCACTTGCGTTCCACCCCAGCAGGTGTTTGTTAAGAACCTGAAGAAAACCTATCCCGGACTGAAGATCGTGGTTCTGGCGTTTGAATACCCCTATAAAGCCGCCGAATATCAATGGAACGGTGTAAAAGTGTTCGCTTTCGGGGGACGTAATAAAGGCGGCCTTAACCGAATTTTCAACTGGCGCAAAATAAGAGCCAAGCTTCGCGAACTCCATGACCGGCAACACGTCGTTGGTATGCTGAGTTTCTGGCTGGGCGATTGCGCATTAATAGGCAGCCGGTTTGCGAAGGGGAAAAACCTTCCGCATTTTTGCTGGATATTAGGCCAGGACGCCAAAAAAGGCAACCGGTATTTTAAACTGATCAAGCCGAAAGCCTCTACATTGATCGCGTTATCCGATTTTATAGCGGAACATTTCGGGAAGAATTATGTTATTGTGCCGGAGCATGTAATTCCGCCCGGGATCGATCCGGATATGTTCGAAAAAAACTCCCTTCAACACGATATCGATATTTTGGGAGCAGGATCGCTAATTCCCCTGAAGCAGTTTTACATGCTGGTTGAGCTGGTGAATACTTTGAAGGCGCAATTCCCAAACCTTAAAGCAAGCATTTGCGGCGATGGCCCAGAAATGAGATCATTGAAAGCTATGATCCACGACCATGGTTTGCATGCTCATATCACTCTGACGGGAGAGTTACCCCATGCTGAAGTGTTAAAGCTGATGCAACGAAGCAAAATATTTGTTCATCCATCGGCATATGAAGGCTTTGGCGTGGTGTGCCTTGAAGCGCTCTATACCGGTGCGCAGATAGTGAGCCTGGTCAAGCCGATGAAAGCCGATATCCAAAACTGGCATATCGCGCGGTCACAGGCAGACATGGTGGATATCGTCGCGAGACTGCTTAACGACCCGCCGAAAGATCATAGTCAGGTTGCTCCTTACCTGGTAAAAGACAGTGCTGCTGCCATGATGAATTTGTTTGGTCACAGCGAATCAACGACTTCCTGAATGCGTTTTGCGATCGCCCCGAATGACAGGTTCGTCTTGAAGTAGTCCAGGGCGGCTTTTTGCTTCCTGGGAAGGTCAATTTCGCAGCTCAGTCTCAATGCGTCGAGCAAGGCATGCTCATTGCCCGGCTCATACAATAATCCGCAGCGACCATTATCCGTGATCATCCTAAAGGAAGGTATATCCGTAACTATGGGCACGCAGCCGCATGACATCGCCTCGCAAACGGCCGTTCCGCTTCCCTCGTAATGCGAGGCCGACAGGATAAAATCTGCGCTGTTGAACCAATATTGCAGTTGGTCATGGGGCAATTCGCCGACAAGTGTAACGGATTTCCTGTGCGGAGAAAGATTGATGATGGTTTGCATCGGTTCCAGCAGTTCGTCTGTATGGTAGATCATATATAATCGCGCCGAAGGCTTAAGGTCTGCAAATCGAAGAAATGCCCGGATTGCGGTTAGCGGATCCTTATTTTCGTTCAGGCGCCCTACCCATAGGTAAACCGGTTCGCCGGTTACGCCGGTTTTTCTCTTTGCTTCCATTTTATCCATGGGTGAGAATACCGACGATATTTCCATCACCTCGTTTATCTTTTGAGCTGATGAAATGTTGCCGTTTTTTACCCACGCTGCGCCTAACTCATGCGAGGCAAACAAGTAGGCGTCGATACATTTATCAGCGTTGCGCTGCAACCATTTCTTGATGCCATGAGACGGCTTTTCGGCATGGTTTTGCACGATGATCTTTACCTTTTTACCCAATGTCATTCGTAGAACAATCGTCTGTACCGGCACATGCAGCCCCTGGACAAGCACTACATCAGGTTGCAGGCCTTTGATGTAACGCGCTAATTTGAAGGGAAAGAGCGTATCCGTTTTGCCAATATTGTGGAACCGGTAATCAATATTTCTGTAGATCACGTCGCCGGTATAATTGATCCGTTTAAAATTGATCACCTTATGCGCTTCCCCAAGGCATTGCAGGATACCCGCGTAGGCTTCCGTGCGCCTGATCCAGGTTTCAGGTGAATCAAATTCCATTGAAGAGTAAAAGGTGACGGAGACGTAGATCATGGCTAATACAATCCTTCAATATTTTGATATTGGCTTTGCCGGAATTGCAGGAACCCGACGTGATACAGCGGGGATGATTCAGGTTTCAGCTTTTTCTCGTTCACCACTTTGCCGATCATCAGCATGTGATACCCCATTTTTCGGTTTGCAGTGATCTCGATCTCCTTGTAAGAGCCTGTAAAGTCGGGCACATAAAAGCCAAACTTTTCACTTTCACTAACGGTGAAAGGCATTTCATTGATCCTGGTTGGGTCGGCGCTTGGGTGCTTGCCAAGTTTATAAACAGTATCGATGCCAACTTCATTGGTGTCACAAACCACCACCTTTTTGGCTTCGAGAATTTTGTTCAGCGCGACGTTGGTAGTGCGCAGGCCCAATAGATATAATTTTTCTTCAGCAATATAGCTGTGAATATCCATGGGAAATATATTATAGTACTCGTTGTCTTTGTATGATACAATAATAATATTCCGCGGATAGGAGTATAGTGCGCTGATCACTTTACGGTGGTGAAAAGTATTTTTCTTCGAGCGTAAAAAATACCTGAACAATACCTGCCTGTGCAGCGGGTTCAGCTGGTAGTTCTTCACTTTACCAACTTTGTAAAGGAGTAGTTTGCCCTTTTCGGTCGGTAACTTTTCGATCAGTGATACTTTGATCTTCGCATTCAGTTTACCGTTCCCTGTAAAATGCAAAGTGCCTGTTTGCGTATCGACTTGTTTTGCGTCCTCCTGTGACAACCAGACAGCAACGCAAAACGGATCGAGGCATATCATCCCTTGATGCCTGCTTACATCTATACTATGTTTACCTTGTTTAAAGGATACCTGTTCTTTAACCTGACCGGGCGCAAGCCGCGTTATGCCGAACGTGGTTATTTTGGCGTTGTTGAAGAAAAGCTTCTGGATAAGGCCCATGTCGTCAGCTTAGAATAGTTCGATATCCGCGTAAGTGAATTTGATCCTGTCGAGCGGGATATTCGAGCCGAGGTCCTTAAATAGCACGTAGTACGACGGTTCGCTTTCGTATCGTTCCGAGAACAGGCTCGCAAGCTGTGTTTGATGACTGGTGTGGAATTGTATCCGGTGCAACCCCAGCCTGAAAGCAAGTTTATACAAACGCTGCATCATATCGTCGAAATGCTCCATTTCGCAATTGATGTCACCAACGATCAGCCCGTTCCGAATCTTCACCCACAAATATGCCTTGCCGACTTTGATAACCTTAGTCTCATGGTATGTCCTGTAATTCAGGTAATGCCCGTTCCGGTTTACACCGGCAAACTGGTCCCGGAACACCGAATTCTCGATGCCTTTGGCGTCAACCAAATAGCTCTTCAGTACCTGTTGCTGGTATTTTAGATAAAGTTTTCGCGTAATAGGTATTTTTTTTGCCCAACGTTCTGCCGGAACTATACTAACCGGAATATTATAGCAATCCATCATTTCGGTAAGGTGCCATTTGAGTTTTACCAGGAAGCCATGTAACGCATTTTGATTTGGAAAGCCGAAGATGAGGCAAATGCCCTCTTCACGGGCAAGGTCAAAAGTTAGACCGGCCAGTTGGGCAAATAAACCTTTGAAGCGGTAATTAGGATGAGTTAGGTTATCGGCCGACTGCGCGGCAAGGTATAATTGATCCTCGTAGCGCAAGAAGTAAGGGATCACCCCGTAAAATGCTATCGGCTTGTTCCTGTCATTATAGGCGATGTAGCCGATATTTTCAACCCCTGTATAGGCAGTGTCGTATTTTTTTTTGAAATAATCCGGCAGGTGCTGTTTTCGGGAAATGGTCCGATGCAGTACATCCAGGTCGTTAAGCTTTTCTTTACACAACCGCTCAATAGTGTAGTCCTTAGTTGCTATGCTGCCATTCATAACTACGCTCCCCGCTCGGTTAACAGCCGGGAAATCAGGAACGCCGTGCTGTTTACATATTTATCAACTGTCTTAACTGGAAATTGTTTGCGTGTAACCGGTTGAGTAATAGCCCCAACGACTACTGCTAACCGATATTTACCTAATAAAGATAACATTTTTTTATGATCAATCATATCGCGTTCAAGAGAAATATAAATGTGGTGACGGCTGATCATGTCAGAGGAAAGCCGGCTTGCGGGTAATAACTTTTTATGTCACCCATTAATTCAGGTAATTGGCCATAAACATATTTGGCTATTCCTTTGATGCACACCTTGCTGTAATTGTTGGGATTTATATGCACCATCTGTGATAATAGCCCTTCATCAAATAACCTCACCTCGCCATTTTTAATCACCAGCATAATATCCTCCGGACCGATTGAAAAGAAGTCGCCGGCTTTTGCTATGACAATGTCGGCATTTTTATAAGGTGATAATTCGCCGCTGGATAAATCCCACGTATGAGCGGGATTGATGGTCAGGCTGTCGAATAGCTCCTGGTCTGTGAGGCATCCGGTTTTTTGCGCGAGCCTGATATGCTCCCAGATGTCCCAGCTTCCGGTGAGCGTAGAATCGGTACCGAATAGAATGGGGATATGTTCTTTCAGTTCATCGATTTTTGCTGTACGGCCGAGCAAAAAATAGTTGGATTCGGGGCACCAGATCAGGGCCTTGAACGCTTTGGCTTGTTGCTTCGTCATAGCCACGCCGTGGATGCCGACAACGGGCCGTTTAAGCAGGTTCCAATTGGACAAGGTGTCGATCTCTTCGGATGACAAGGTATCTGTGCCCTCGCCTGTGTGAATAGCTGCGGCCACCTTCTTTTTCAGCGGGTTATTCAGCGAAAACTTCCATTTCTTTTCAAACCTAACCGAGTGGATCGACTGGCAATCCTCATAAACCGCGATGTGTTTGTTGGCGGTTTGGATCTTCTTTCCGTGATTTACCACTGTCGTTACCCCGCAAAGCAGGTTCTTGTAAATTCCCCATTCCTCGCGCAGATCAGTGGGAATCCTCAGTACCTCCGCTATCTCCTTTCGGTAATTTTGATGAATATATTGCCCCCATTCAGTATAATCCCTGTACGTTTTATCGCCAAGGGCTGGGAAAAGGTTGAAATCGAGATGATCGTGCGAATTGATCAATCCGGGAAAAACAATGGCGTCGTCCAGGTCGATATTAAGCGCATCGGGCTTCAGATGGAACGGCCGTACAGACACTTCCGCTATCCGGTTGCCTGCGACCCTGATATTGACGGGAGCTTCTTGTAATGCCGTTCTCAGGTTATTCAATATCATTGCCGTCTGAAATGAATACCGTAAATAACCGGGAAGCCTTTATATTGCTCATAAACCGGTAGCGCATTTTGATCCTCATAGTAATGCTTCATGGTCTCATCAACGCTGAATTCTTCTTCAGCTGCCACCAGGAAGCCGTTCTCGTGCAATATGTTTTTGATCGTGTGAATGTGATACACATAGTTTTTTACAGCCATTCTGTGGTTGTTATGGCTGAATGTCCGTTTCCCTCCAAATGCCAGCATTTTAGGGTGAAAATCGGTAATAATGATCTCGGCTTTGGGCCTCAGCAGCCTGCACCAGGCGTTCAATGCTTTCCCGATATCTTCAATATGAGCTACGGTGAGGGTAGATACAATAATATCATAAGGCGCGTCAGGAACATTATTAAATAAGTCATCCGATATCCGGCAGACGTTTGCCTGGGGGAATTTTTCCTTTAGCTTTTTCAGCATGCCCTCCGATACATCAAAGCCGGTAAGGCTCAATGGCTGCTTTGCGAGCAACTTGTTCCAATGCCTGCCGGTGCCGCAACCTATATCGGCTACTGTTTTATTTCGAAGATCGATAATACTAAGCAGTTTGGTGAAAAGCGCCTCGTCCAGGTCGAGCATCAGATTGCCGGGTTGTGCGTCGTAACTGGATGACCAGAGATCGTAAGCCTCCGCCGAGCCTTTCTCGGCAACAGTGCGGTTAAGAATACGCTGGTTAATGTAGTTTTTGATAGCTGGTATCAAGCGATTTTAATCTTTATAACCGATACGTCAGCTATGGCGGTATGGTTGCCGTGCATTTATTTCATTTTGCAGGCAACCGGGCAAATTTTTGCCGCGTAACTATATCGAGCGATGTTAGTAGATAGCTGAATAACCCCGCGGGCGGCAAAGGCTGGTTACCGTTGCCGCCGGGGGTTGCTTTTTATCCTTTATCCCGCATGAATAAAATACTGTTATTTAACCCTAAAAGTGCTGTTGCCAAGCACCGAATCCCAAATTCTATTTTAAGCATTGCTGCTTCCGTCGAAGGCAAATACGAGTGGGCCATTGTCGACGGCAATTGCGAAACCGACCCGCTGGGTAAACTGGAAAGCTACCTGGAAACAGGTGAATATAAATATATCGGCTTCACCGTAATGCCCGGTCCGCAGTTAAAGCAGGCTGTGCCAATTGCCAGGGCGATCAAAGAGAAATTCCCCAAAACTTTTATGATATGGGGCGGATACTTTCCGTCGACGCAGCCAAAAGCAGTACTTACTTCCGGTTACGTCGATTTTATTATTAACGGCCCGGGCGATCATGCTTTTCCTTCATTGATAGATGCGCTGGAAAAAAGCACGCCCTACGAGTTCATCAAAAATGTGATCTATCATGCCAATGGCGATGTGATCAAAAATCCGAAGGAAGATCTTTTTGACCAGGACCCGTTGCCTCCGTTGCCCTACAATAAACTAAATGATTTTTATGCGATAGACAAATGGTACCTCGGGCGAACTTATTTGGGCGAACATACCATGGCCTACCATTCCAGTATTGGCTGCCCTTTCACCTGCTCGTTTTGTGCCGTTGTGCCTATTTATGAAGCGCGCTGGAAGGCCAAATCGGCACAGCATGTTTATAACGATATTAAGTATATCAAGGATAAGTGGGGCGCCGACGCGATAGAATTTCACGACAATAACTTCTTTGTGTCGGAAAAGCGCACGGTCGAATTCGCTAAGCTGATCAAACCCGAAGACATGTCGTGGTGGGGTATGGCCCGGATCGACACGATGGACAAGTTCAGCGATGCGTCGCTTGCCGCAGTCCGGGAAGGGGGCTGCCGCATTATTTTCTTTGGCGCCGAAAGCGGCAATAATAAAATACTCGATCAACTGGACAAAGGTGGTACGCAAACCGGCGAACAGATCATCCGCTTTGCCGAAAGACTGAAAAAATTCGACATCATCCCTGAGTACTCTTTCGTGCTGGGTACCCCAGCGCCAACGGCTAAGGAAGTGCAGGAACAGATAGACTTCGAGATCGATTTTATCAAGCGGGTGAAGGATGTAAATCCGCGTACCGAGATCGTATTATATACTTACAGCCCCGTGCCTACCGAAGGTTCAGCGCTATTCAAAGAAGTACAGGCGCACGGATTCCAATTTCCGCAAGCATTGGACGATTGGATAAGCCCGGCCTGGGAAAACTTCGATATGCGCAAAAACCCGCTTACCCCCTGGCTTACCCCGGAAATGATCGATAGAATTCGAAATTTCGAGACGGTATTGAATGGCGTTTATCCGACAGTAACAGATATACGCCTCAATGATCTGAAGCGAAGGGCCATAAAACTGGTGGCAAGTATGAGGTACAAGGTCAACGTGTACAGTCATCCTTACGAGATCAAGCTGCTGCAGCGTATCTGGAAATACCGTCAGCCAGAGATACAGGGCTTTTAAAAGACATGCGCGGTAAACACATGATAGCAAGGGCTCCGCAGGTGGTCGTCAATGACTTTGAGGACCTGTACCTTGCTGTGCGGAAGCGTGAAAAGCGCATTTACAGCGACGAGCAATTGCTGAAACTGCCGGATATCGATCCGACCCATATTCATGCTGCTGAGTGGAAGATCAGGAAACGTTCAGCCGAGCGCTTGGTTGATTACCTGCGAAGAAAGCACAGATCGCTGCGAATCCTTGAAGTAGGCTGCGGGAACGGCTGGTTAGCAGCTAAAATGGCCGGTATTCCCGGCTCTTATGTTACCGGGTTGGATATCAATCAAGTCGAAATAAATCAGGCCAACCGCGTATTTGAAAAGGAGAACCTTGAGTTTATATACGATATGTTCAACGAGGATACTTTTGAGGATGAGAAGTTTGATGCCGTCGTGTTTGCTGCCTCACTCCAATATTTTCAATCGGCAAAGAAAATACTCGATCTGGCGCTTTCATTATTGAACAAAGGCGGCGAGGTACATATCATAGATACCCATTTTTATAAGAATGAAGAACTGGCCAAAGCAAACGACCGCAGCAGGAGTTACTATCATTCAATGGGTTTCCCGCAAATGACCGATCATTACTTTCACCATTCCATAGACGATCTTGCAGGTATGAAGCACCATATACTTTTAAACCCGGATAGTGCGCTCAGCTTGCTGGTTAAACGCGGACCGTTCCATTGGATCACCGTAAATCCATAATTATGTTGCCGTCGCTCAGTCATACTTTCAACCGCTATAAAACGCTGCGAACGCATCGCATCTCGGCTTTGCCGATCGTGATCCTGATGCCGCACAGCGCCTGCAACTGCCGCTGCGTGATGTGCGATATTTGGAAGGATAATAAGAATCTTCATCAGCTTACTGAAGATGATATTGCCGGTTTGCTTGGATCGCTGATGGAATTGGAAACCAAATTGGTGGTCATGTCGGGCGGCGAGGCCTTGCTTAATTCCAATTTTTTCAGACTGTGCGAGATATTGAATAAAGTGGGGATTAAGGTGTCGCTGCTTACCACCGGCCTCACTATTAAACATCATGCGGGACAGATCATTAAACATGTGCGCGATATTATCGTCTCGCTCGATGGCGACCAGCAATTGCATGATGCAATCCGCAATATTCCGGGATGCTTTCAAAAACTCAAAGACGGTGTGCAATATATACACGAATTAAACCCTGACTTTCCAATAACAGGCCGCACGGTGATCCACCGTCTTAACTTTTGGAACTGGCCTGCCATTATTCACGAGGCCAAAGCAATGGGTTTGAAGCAGATCAGTTTTCTTCCGGCCGATGTAAGCAGCCACGCCTTTAACCGGCAAATGGCATGGGAAGAACCGCGGCAGCATGAGATATTATTGTCGGAAAAAGAATTGCCTGAATTGCAGCGGGTGATCGATCGAATATTGAAGGAAAACGACAAGGATTTTGAAAGTGGTTTTATCGCCGAATCACCTGAGAAGATACAGCACATTTATGATTATTATGCCGCCTATTATGGCCTGAACCCATTCCCTTTCAAAAGATGCAATGCTCCGTGGGTGTCGGCGGTAGTAGAAGCTGACGGGAATGTACGGCCCTGCTTTTTTCATGACATTATGGGCAACATCCGGCAGCAATCGTTCACTTCTATCATTAATAGTGACGAGGCTATCAGTTGGCGTAAACAATTGGATATGGGCACCGACAGCACTTGCGTTAAATGCGTGTGCTCGTTAAATTTATCTCCGACGACACGTCTTTAGATTCGTCCGGAAATGACCAACAGCCCTGCGATAAAGAACTGGGAGCCTAAACCCCTGCAAATACTCGCGGCGTTGCTTGTACTGCAACTGTTTGTCGCGCTTTTTACCGATGGCTTTGCCCTGTCATTTGACGAGGCGATGTGGCATTACATCGGCCGCAATTGGTTTCGGAATGGCCTGGTTCCTTATAATGGCGGGATAGACAATAAATCACCGTTTATTTTCGCAATTTTTGGTTTATCCGACAAGCTTTTCGGTGTCAATTATTGGTTTCCGCGGGTATTAGGATCAATCTGTGAGTCGGTAAGTATTTATTATGTCTACAGGATCGCTAAACATATTTCGGGTAAAAGGGCCGGATTATTGGCCATGACTTTTTATGGCCTGTCGTTGCTCTGGCATGCTACCGGAGGTAAATACGTTTCCTACACCGAAACCTATGAAGTATTTTTTACCGTCCTTGCGGTTTATCGCTTCCTGGTCGCAAAAAAGAACGCGGATATGTTCATTTGCGGTTTGCTGGCAGGGGTAGCTTTTAGCGTCAGGCTGACGGGCGCTTTTGGTGCGCTAACTATTCTTATTTCCTGCCTGTTCCAAAACCGGAAATATGCCCTGTTTTTTTGCGCCGGTGCGTTGGTCAGCGTCGTATCGCTGCTTTTATGCGGGCTCATTGCCGGCATCAGCATGCACGACATGATCAGTTATGGACTTATGGATAACTTTAGTTCGGGCAGCGCAACGGATCATACGCTTTTCTGGAAATGGCATAATTTCTCAGCCAAATTTTTGCAATCGGCTATGCTGTTGTTTTATCCGATGGTGCTTGGGTACCTCTTTCTCAAGAGAAAGTTCGACCTGTTCCTGCTTTGGTTAGTCCTAGAGTTTATCGGCATTTGCCTCATTGGCATTTTTGATAATGTTCATTTAAAAGAGGTGTTGCCGCCTCTGGCGATCATGAGCGCATTCTTTGTTAATTATCTTATCGGCCGGTATAAATTTTCGACAATTCTCATTTTACTGGCGATCATGGTAATATTCTTTTCAAATGTCTCAGAACAGATAAGCAATTTCGGCAAAGTGATAACGGGTTTTAAAGCAGCGAAGCAGGGGTTTTGCAACCCGCCCTATATGATTCCCGATGAAGGCACAAGAAAGAAGCTCGGCTGGTGGGTGAGGGACAACACATCGACTGGCGACAAGGTATATATCGCCGGCTTTGGCGCTCAGGTGCAGGCTTATTCCGAACGCGTTTCGCCGACGGTTTACTTCAATGCAACGCAAACTCCGTTAGCCAAAGCCAGGTTTTTTTCAGACCTGCGATCAAACAGACCGCAAATGATCCTGGTGCCCTTGTTCCCCGAATACAAACAAACCGTGAGTGCTGATATGCGGGATTTTGTGGATAGTCTCGTTGCAAAAAATTACCTCGTAGGCGGGTGCGTCTATAATTATCAGGTATTTAAGCTAAAATATTGATTATAAGTTCTATGCCGTGCCACATAGGCGCAATATATCGGTATATTTCTCAACGTTGGCAACCCCGAATTTATCCGCAGCGTAGTTGCTGATACAATGTTGCTGAACAGAGTCCTTTTCAGTCATTCTTATTTCCTGCGCTTCGACCCCAAACAATGGGCGCTGGGACAACCGTATCCGCCATTGGGTACGTTGTATGCCGCCGCGCTGCTTCGCAAGAACTGGTTTAGGGTCGCATTGTTCGACACCATGTTTGCGCACGGCCCGGAAGAAGTCGAGGCTGCGCTCGAATTGCATCGACCCGATTATTTCGTGATCTATGATGACGGGTTCAACTATCTTACTAAAATGTGCCTCACCAATATGCGCGAGGCGGCCTTCAGCATGTGCAGACGGGCGAAAGATAAGGGCTGCAAGGTGATCATTTGCAGTTCAGATTCCACCGACCGGTATGAAAAATACTTGAGTGAGGGAGCCGATTTCGTGATCATCGGCGAAGGTGAGATCACGCTGCTGGAGTTGGTACAAGCGCTTAAAAAGGATGAAGATACTTCCAAAATTCCCGGACTGGGTTACATGCTTAACGGGAAGGCAGTCAAAACTTCTAACCGGCCTGTCATGAAAGAACTGGATCATCTGCCGTTACCTGCGTGGGATTTGGTTGATATGGAGCAGTACCGCAAATCCTGGTATGAACATGCTGGCTATTTTTCCCTTAATATGGTAACCACACGCGGCTGTCCCTTTAAATGTAACTGGTGCGCCAAGCCCATTTATGGCAACCGGTATAATTCCCGCAGCCCCGAACATGTGGTTGAGGAGCTGAAGATGTTGCGCGGCTGGTTCAATATGGACCACATTTGGTTTTGCGACGATATTTTTGGTTTGAAGCCCGGCTGGGCGCAGGAGTTTGCCAGGTTGATAGAAAAGGAAAATATTGAGCTTCGTTTTAAGATTCAATCCCGCGCCGACCTGTTGCAGGACGAAGCGGTCGTCAGGGCTCTTGCCCGGGCTGGCTGCGAGAATGCATGGATAGGAGCTGAAAGCGGCTCCCAAAAGATACTGGATGCTATGGATAAAGGCATCACAGTTGAGCAAATCCAAGCCGCGACCGGTTTGATGAAAAAGCACGGGATCAAACCATCTTTTTTTATCCAGTTCGGTTACCCCGGTGAAATAAAAGAGGACATAGAGCAAACGATCCAAATGATCAATTCGCTGCTGCCTTTCGAGATCGGCATATCGATTTCATACCCGCTGCCCGGTACCTTATTTTACGAACGGGTAAAAGCCGACCTCCAAACCAAAACCAACTGGACCGATTCGGACGAAATGGCATTGATGTTTCGCAATAGTTTTCCGCCATCTTATTACAAGCAACTGCACCGTTATGTGCATCAAAATTACCACCAGCACCTGGCGCAAAATAGCCTCGTTCAGGTACTAAAAAAGCCGTTCAACGCCAATGCAGGCAGCCTTAGAAAAGCTCTCTCTGTATTTTATCATGCCCCCGCAACATTAATTGAAAAGGTTAAACTAAACCGTTTGGAAAAGGCATTTTAATGAACGCGATCCGCACCAATGAGCAAAAAGCCGCCGCGGCCTTTACCGGACAGGCCCCTGTGTTCGATGACCTTTATAACGCCGATACCATTATCAACTATAAA
>DASZMQ010000016.1:0-226973 GCA_035551775.1 Mucilaginibacter sp.
GATAATCATACTGAAGCTTTGCTGCAAGTCAAAGAGAGTATATACGCTTATAACTTTTTAAGACCGCATTTGAGTTGCCACATGCTAACCCCTGATCAAATGCATCAACAAAAAATTATTCAAATTAAAACCTATAAAAAACCCAAACATCTTTGGTGGATATTTGAGTTTTTTAACAACTTTTGTTCATCAAAAAATAGTCAACCTATTTTAGGACGTCACACCTGTTTTGAATCCAATAAATAATTTCTGTAGTAAAAAACGATCAATTCGCCTTACTTGCCTGGTTCTTCATGCGTTCACTGGCTATGATCACCACTTCAACACGACGGTTTTGGGCGCGGCCGGCTTCGGTTGAGTTATCGGCTATAGGCTCTGTTTCGCCTTTGCCAAACGTGGTAATGCGCGCTGGATCAACATCCTTTGACGCGAGATAGTCTTTTACGGCCTGGGCCCTTTTCAGGGAAATGTCCATGTTTTGCTGCGGGGTACCCGTGTTGTCACTATGGCCGATGATGATGACATTGGTTGCGATATTTTGCTCCAACGACGTCGCCAGGTTCTTCAAGTTGGTTTGCGCGTCGGGTGTCAGCCTAGCGCTTCCCGCGCTGAATAAAAGACCTGAATTGAATTTGACGATGATCCCTTCGCCCATGCGGGTGACGGTTGCGCCTGGTACATTTTGCTTTAATTCCTCGGCCTGTTTATCCATGCTTTTCCCAATGAACGCGCCGGCCGTGCCGCCAACAGCTCCGCCTATAAGCGCTCCCAATGCAGTGTTCCCCGCCGACTTGCCAATGATAGCGCCTACCGTTCCGCCAGCGCCCGCACCTATGCCCGCACCTTTTTGGGTTTTATTGGTCGTGTGGCAAGCAGCAAATAGCAGTGAAGTAAAACCTATGCAAATGACGATCTTTCTCATCTTATACTCAAAACGACACGCAAGCAACCTTAAAGTTTGCCCTGTCAGACCTAATTTACGAAAAAAGCCCCTTCGAGGGGCTTTTACCTGTTTAGTTAAATTGTTTTTGCCTGATATTCCTGGTAGTTGATCACTAATTAACCAGTAACCATTTTACTGTTGATTATCTTCAGTCTGGCCGGGAGCCGGGATGCTGGCTACGCGATAGCTGGTGCCATTTGCATCCTTAA
Source organism: Mucilaginibacter sp. (assembly GCA_035551775.1). Lineage (GTDB taxonomy): Bacteria > Bacteroidota > Bacteroidia > Sphingobacteriales > Sphingobacteriaceae > Mucilaginibacter. Next base: position 1,153 of record DASZMQ010000016.1, read on the forward strand.
ATTCTTCAAAGAATATATTGTCCGGCGAAACATAATATTTCCTTTTATTGATCGTCACTTTGCGGCAATCATCAGGCAACTGGTCAACTACATCGCCAACCTTTAAGGTAATGCCAGCCTGAGGCTGTTGCTCAACCTGCCGAGGAGCCTGGTTTTGTACACCAGGCTGTCCGTTATAATCCGTTGACGGGTCATAGCTGTCCGTCGGCTGCTGGCCACCGCCATTTTCAGTATTCAGTACGCCATCCCGGCCGACAACAATGTATATGGTTCTGCCGTTTTCATCGACGTCAGGCTGATAGTAGACTCCGTTAGCTTCATAATATTGGATACCATCTATAATGATCGACTGGGCATCTGAGGGCAAGTCTGGTACCGAAGCGCCAATAGGAGGAGCAGTAACCCTGTATCCTCCGTTGTAAGGCACATAGAATACTCCGCCGGAGTAATAATAAGGCAACGAATTCCAATAGAATGGATAGTAACCGTAGGGCAATACGTTAAAATAGAGCCCGAAATGCGGATAACCCCATCCAAAGCCGAATCTGAAGCGCGAACCACCATAATATCCGCCGCGATAGCCGCCGCGGCCGTAATACCGGCCACCACGGTACGCATAACCCCTGGCTCCAAAACCGCCACGATAACCGTATCCGCGTGCGCTTACCCCGCCGCGAATACCGGCACCGCCACGATAAGCATAATTTCTTGCGCCAACGTTACCCCGATAGGCATAGTTTCTTGCCGGAGCACCGCCGCGCCCGCCTACCGAGCCACGAAACGCACCGGGATTACCTCTAAAACCGCCTCTGAAGGCACTACCGCCACGAAAGCCACCGCCACCGCGGACAACTCCGTGGAATCCGCCACCGCCGCCGTGAAACCCGCCACCACCGTGAAATCCGCCACCACCACCATGATGACCTCCGCGCTGTGCATACACACTTCCTGACAGCGCAATTGTCAGTAAACCTGCTAAGGCTAAGCCTGACATATATTTAATCACATTTTTCATATTCTTCGTCTTCTTCATTCTCTTAATATGACTAACGTGGTATGGAAAGGTTTAGTTTAAAAATAAAAAAGGCCCTCATGGGGCCTCGTTATATGGTAGTTGAACCAATTACATCTGGTGTTCGTCAGCTCCGTCATCATTTGACGGGATGCTTACAATGCGATAAGCTTTCTGCTTACCGCTACCGGTGAAATCTTCATAGTAAATACCGTCAGGGGCTACGTAATAGGTTTTCCCGTTGAGTTTAACCTTCCTGCATCCGTCCGGCAACTGATTAATCACATCGCCAACCTGGGGCGCAGGCGGGTTATTGGCATCGCCATTGGTATTAAGCACGCCGTCCTTGCCGGCAACGACATATACTGTCTTGCCCTGATCATTGACCGTCGGCTGAAAATAAACCCCGTTGAACTCATAATATTGCTGTCCGTCGATAACAATAGAATGCGCACCCTTTGGCAGATCGGGCACAGCTGCCCCTATAGGCGGAGTTGTAACCTCATAGCCCCCATCGTCATAAGGACGATAGAATGCGCCACCATAGTAATAATACAGATCAGCACCCCAATAAAATGGGTAATAACCGAACGGAAGCAATCCGAAACGGAAACCTATTCTTGGATAACCGTAAAACAGAGTATTACCTACATAAACTCCGCCTCTCACGCCGAGATTCAGGCCTCCACGGAAAAACCCGCCTCCAATGCGCGCCGCACCTGAACGGCCGCCGATACGGATGCCGCCACCCCCTCCGTGAAAACCACGTTGTGCATTTGCGACCGGTACTAATGCTAACGTAAGCAAGCCGGCCAACGCCAAACCAAATGCATATTTAAAAGTCCTTTTCATGATATTTTAATAATATTCCAGGGTATTAAATTTCCTACTTATTGCTTTGACTAAAATGAACCCGGAAGGTTTAATGGCAAAGTGACCTTTTTTCAGAGACTTTATAACCCTTGCCGGTTCATTTTTATCAATTACGCTATAAACGTAAATAACGATACAAATACATGCTGTAAACGCCGCAGTATTGAAAAAATTACAAAGGCGCCACTATGGGCGCCCCCGTAGTTACATCGCCGTTCTTTTATTTCTTAACCTCGAACCTGAACACCTGGCTTCCGGCTACGCCATCTGCACTGAGGCCCTGCACCACTCCGATGTATTGGCCTTCACGGTCGCCGGTATAAAAACTTACCTGCGATTTACCCGCTGCCGAGGTATTGATGGACGGATCCCAGTATAACACGTTCCTGAAATCGGGCACACGGCTGGCTATCTGCTGCTGGTTATCGTAAACCGGCGAGTAAAATACACGCTGCAGCTGCAAACCTTCATAGTCGAGCACAACAGCATGCGGATCAAGTTCTAGACCACCTAAGTCACCCTTATAAGTGGTAAAGCTCATGATGCCTTCCTCGTCAGAAGGCCCCCAGTAAAACCTGTCGCGTATCACATCAAGCTTACGCACCTTCAACGGGTCCATCGCGATCACTTTATCCGCATTAAAGATCGGAATACCGTCCAGCATCACGAACGGATCGCCCTCCAAAAAACCTTTTTCGCTGATCATTTCAATATGGTAGCGCTTATCTTTCTTTACTACAAATACCTCGCGGATGTATTCGCGCAACACTTCCTCCATGGTAGTGAAACGGGTATAATCGTCCAGTTTGTAGGTTTTATAAGGTGCCCCCATAAACCCGGTACTGTCAACAGGCTGATCATAATACCTGCGGATATTATCACCCGAATAAATATTCAGCACCTGCATACCCAGGCTACTGTGCTCGATCGGCGCCTGCATATCCGGTGTCAGGCTGAATGGCGGCAAGGCCCTTTTTGAGTATTGTTCCGAGAATGGGCTCACAATGTCTACGCGGAAAGTACTATCATGTTCGGTATTGGTTTGCACAACAATTTCACCCGGCCCATAAAGATCTTTGGTATTGAACAGTAATTTACCGGTCGAATCGCTGCGGGCGGCAAAAAGTTGTACACGCTTACCCGGCACCGCGAAATAAGCTATCACGTCACCTGCCGGTGCGTTTGTCAACGTATTGACCAGCTTCCCGGTCACAATGTGTCCGTTGTATTCTGGTAGAAAGGCAAACGAAGCTGGTTTGTTTTGAAGCACATCATTCCATTGGAATCGGCTCCATCCCTGTGTCAGCATCAGGTTGTCTGCAGCTGCTGCAGCGTCGGCGCTGTTGTCTTTCAAATAATATTCAGGTGACTCGATGTTACCTTTCAAATCCGAGCTCAGCCACACATAGCTTGCAATATCGCCGGGCTCAAGGGTTTGGAAAGCATCAACCCTGTAGACCGACATCGACAAGCCCGCATTTTGCTCCGCGCCTGCTTTGTCTTTTGCCGAAACTGATACATTCACTTTTTTTCGCACACCGTACTGACCCTGGTCGGTTGCGGCATCGATAGTTAGGAGATTTGACGGGCGTTTGAAATATAGGCGCTCGCATACCGGCTTGTGATCTCCTGTAAAGATGGTGATATGTGATATACCGTCGCCAAGCTGGTTTTTATCCAGCGTGAATTTTGCCGATCCGTTATTGACCGAGGTGTATTTAACTGCTTTCACAGACTGCCTGGTATGTGCAAACAGGTACATATCCTGGTCACTGGTATTGGTGTTTACATTGATCTGTAATTGCCCCGAGCCATCGTCCGTAAGCTGCATCACAAAACCTTGTTTGCTGATCGCCGGCAGGTCGCGGCTTACCGGAGCCGCGTTCCCCACCCTGACCACAGCTTTATAGGTGTTAGCCGCATCAGGCGTAAATGAAAAATTACCCATGCCGAATTTCAGCGGTTTGAATTTTGCCACGGTGTCGTTTTTCTGATCGATCACGGCCCCCGTAAAATCAATGCTCATACCGTTTTTATTCACCGCTTTAAAGCCCACTTTACTGGTTAAGCCACTCACCAGGTTACCGCCTTCGGGAAAAAACTGGATATCAAAATCTGCAGGGTTGGCCGCCGTCATTGTTCCCGGGGATATCTGCGGGTTCACGATCGTTATTTTCTTTTCAAAATAAAATTCAGGATTGAAGTTCTTCATCCAATTGGTATAAGCCCTCAATTTGTAATTGCCGTTTCCTGTTGTAACCGGAATGTATATCGACCCGCTGCCGATCCCGTTCTTTAACTCCACCTTGGTTTGCAGAATAGCTGTCTGGGCATTATCCAGCACATCAACATAAGCAACCTTGCTCAGGTTAAGCGGCTTATTGGTTGCACCGTCAACAACGTACAGTTTGAACCACAATATCTCCCCGGTCATGTATGAGCCCTTATCAGTGTGGGCATATACTTTTTCCTGGATCGAATATTTGGTGTAATTGCTAAAACTGTTTTGAACGTAGTTGATCGTTTGCGCCGAGCTGTTCAGTGAAAACAACATTATTAGTGCAATGCCGCCTATAAAAAATTTTAATGCGTGGGTAATTTGTTTCATGGCTTTGGGTTTTTATGCTTGTGGCTATTTATAAATATCGTGATTTTAATAGTGATAACCTGCCGGCCAAAATGCCGGCACCGCGTTTGTACCATACGGTGCCTTTGCAAGACAGTCCGTACATTCGCGACTTGAATAAGTATACCCTATAAGCTTCCCGGTAGGCCGATCTGTTATTGCGGCTATGAGCAACGTATTCCCGGTATAAGTTAATTGCTGCAGCCGAACTAAAAACGTATCCTCCGGGTTTATCCAAATCTGGCCAGCGACCGGCGGGCTGGTACAATCATCCGGAGTAGGCGGTGGCAGATAACCTGGTGTTACAACCACCGTGCTCCGGGCATCTACAAATATTCTTTGCGCCGTGACCGTTGAGGCACTTATATAACCTATGGCCGCTTGCGAGGGATCACTGATGCAGTGAATATTACTTGCAACTTCTGAAGGCTGCGCATCAAATATCGACCCTATGGTTTCCGTATTTTTTTTCAATTGCTGCCAATAAGTATATGCATCCTGGGTGAGCGCGTATTGATGGAACAATACGCTGTATCCATGCGATATTTTCCCCGATTCGGCCGTAATGAAATCCAACGGTTGTTTGTCGACGACATCCTGTGCAAGCTTCAGTGAATTGCCAAGCAGCACCTGTTGAGACGGTACTGTCTTGAAGCACTCATAAAATTTATCCGCCGGATCGGTCCTGTATTCAGGCAGCCCATCAGTACCGATCTTATAAAAGGATTGCTCAAAGGCTAAATAACCCCATGTTTCCTCAAAATCCCAGCGATAATACCTGGTGGCGTTAGCCGGGTCGTGTGTAGTTACGTAGAATTGCACACCATCGTTCTCGACGGTGTAGGTTATGCTATCTATTGGCGGTGTTGATTTGGTTTCTACGTAATCTGAAAGGTACTCTTCATTATTCGCGGTTTTCACCCTGAGGCGGTATTTTGCGGTTGGAGACAGACCCAAAGCCGGGGTGGCATATACGCCGTTTACCGTCTCATTCAACTGGTAGGATGTATTATCGCTGCCCTCAATGGACACAGCGGCATTATCTTCGAATTTAACGGTGTCTTTCGCTGATAACTTTACCGTACGGCTAAGCCTGAAATACGTCGAATCTGATCCGCTGTTGATCACTCCCTCGATAACTAAGTAGCTATCCGGGCTGGAAACGGCGATCGGAGCAAAGACTTTTTTACAGCTCAATGCCAATAACATCATTGTCGATATGATCGCTATCCTTCTCATTCATCGATCCAAAAAGCCGGTTTTTGATTGGTACCCCGCAGCGTACAATCGACACAGGCCTCTGAACTACCTGTATAACCATCCGGATGCGCTGCCATGGGTGGCTGGATAGTATACACCGGCACATCAAAACCCGTATATATCCTTGCCTGAACCATATTTATAACTGCCCGGCCGCTGGGCTGATTGTAAAGGTCGGTATCCAGCAGGCATTGGCTATAAGGCGTACTCGCCAGCCATGCCGGCAAGTTCCTGTTATTTATATAAATCCGGCTTTCAGCAGCACTGCCAGCCGTTATATAACCCAATACAGGTTCCCCAGGGTTGCTTATGCAGTGAATATTCCCGGTCAGTTGTGAAGGCTGCGGGTCGAAAACTCCCCCTAATTGTTCAGTGTTCCTTTTAAGCTGGGTATAATAGTTGTACGCATCAGCGGTTAAGGCATATTGCTTTACCAATATACTGTACCGGTTCTCCAGCTCTTCGGCGGTCGAGGGAAGGAATTGGATAGGGTTCTGTGTGATAATGTCTGTTGCAAGCTTTGCCGAACTATTGACCAATATTGTGGAAGAAATATCATTCCTCCAGCAAATATATATTTGGTTCGCAAGCGGTCTTGGCATTACACTATCTACGGGAACGGTTTGCAGATACAGTTTCGAATCAAACGCCGAATGGAATTCATAGGTACCCACGTAATCCCAGCGGTAATATTTCGTATTGTTTGCCGGGTCATGGCTGTCGGCATATATCTCTAACCCGTTGCCTTGTATACGGTAATAAACACTGTCTATCGGGGGCGAGTTTTTCGCGGCGACGAGGTCAGACTGGTAAAGTTTGCCATCCCTGGTATTGATCTTCAAGCCAAAATTGCCGGAGGCGGCATTCAACCCCGCTGCTGTGTAATAGCCATTCCCCGTTTCAATACAAGGGTAGCTTGCCCCGCCATCGCCGATGATGGTAACGACCGCACCCAGCTCCGGTACGACGCTACCCTTCGATGACACCGGAGCGGTACGGCTAAGGTGTATGAGGGTTGAATCTGTACCTGTATTGATAGCTCCCTCGACTACAAGATAATTAGTCGCAGTAGCGATCGGGTGTGGGTTATATACCTGCTTGCAGCCCCACCATCCCAGGGCTACGATTATTATTATTACTGTTGTTTTTTTCATTCGTTTATCCAAGTCAATTCTAAATTTAATACTCTGATCACGGCGTCGCTTCCTGCCAAAATGCAGGTGGTGTATTAGATCCGCGCAATGTACAATCAATGCAAGCCGGGCTCCCGGCCACATACCCAATAGGAGGACTTCCCGGGCGTCCAATAGCGTAAAGCGGTATCTGGTATCCGGCATATATCTCCTCGGCCACCTGGTTATCACATCCCCGCCCTGCGCAAAACAACGCTGTATCCACAATACACGATGAATATGGATCTATCGGCAGCCATGCGGGCAGCGTCCGGTTGTCAATATATATTCTTATTTGAGCCTGATTACCCGCTGTTATGTACCCGATTACCGGTTCAGCCGGATCGCTGACGCTGTGTACATTTCCCCGGAGTTGTGTAGGCTGAGCATCAAAAATCGACCCTAATTGCTCGGTATTCTTTTTTAATTGCTGAAAATAATTATAGGCATCGGCCGTAAGCACATACTGCGTTACCAATATGCTATAACGCGATTCGATCTTTTCCGAGGTCGAGGGGATAAATGTTATCTGGTTACCGGTAATAATATCTTTTGTGAGTTTAGCCGAGGAATTCAATAATACACTGGTTGATGTATCGCTGTGCCAGCAGACAAATATCTGGTCTGACACCGGCCTGGCCAAAATAGTATCGTGCGGCGAATGGGCTACGTAAGTTAAAGAGTTGGCTGCTGAATGAAATTCATAGGTTTCGTAAAAGTTCCAGCGGTAATATTTTGAGTTGTTGGCTGGATCATGGGTATCGGCATATATCTGTATCCCGTTATTTTGTATGTGGTAATACACACTGTCTATCGGCGGGGAGCTTTTTGTCGGAACCATGTCCGACTGGTAAACCTTGCCATTGGTAGTATTGATCTTTAAACCAAAATTGCCCGAAGCTACATTCAAACCGGCAGCCTTATAATACCCGTTCCCCGTTTCAATACAGGGATAGCTTGCACCCCCTTCGCTGATAATAGTAACATTCGCGCCTAACTCCGGTACGGCCGAAACCTTAGATGATAGCAAAACTGTACGGCTAAGGCGTATTATTGTCGAATCTGCGCCGGTATTGATAGCCCCTTCAACTACAAGGTAGTTGCTTGTCGTGGTGATTGGCTGGGGACTATAGGCTTGTTTGCAGCCCCACCAAGCCAAAACTAACAGGATCAGTGTGATTAGTATTCTTTTCATTCGTTTACCAGGGCCTTTTTAATTTCATATCATTTCCAAAAAGCAGGTTTTTGTGTTTTACCATTCATATAGAACCTGCAGTCGGCACAGGTATAATACACCGTCTTAACCGAAAAAGCCCGTACAGGTTCCTTGTAGCATACACCTACCGTATCTATGGCGCCAAGCGGTATGTAAATTCCTGTTATCAATTCCGATGGCGGACCCGCCGCGGCTCTTGGCCAGCATATCGCATTTGGCTGAAATACATTGGGGTCAGGGTTGCATTCCTGGTATCCCGGAACCGGCCATACCGGCAAATCGGCTCTGTCTATAAATATTCTTTTCCGCGAAATGGTGCTGGCACTGACATACCCGATCACGGCCAGCGACGGATTTGATGTACAATGGATATTCCCGTTGTTGACTGATGGCTGCACATCAAAAATAGTCCCTATGTTTTGCGTGTTACTTTTTAGCAGGTTCCAGAAATTGTACGCGTCCTGCGTTAAGGCGTATTGCTTAACGAGAATGCTGTACCGGTGCGCTATTTTCTCCGATTCCTTGGGGATTTGTGTTACCAGGTTCTTGTTGATCACATCCCTGCTCAATGCTGTTGAGGAATTGATGTTAACAATGCTGGAATTAAGTGTAACCCAGCAGGTGTGTATCTGTTGCTCCGGCGTCCTGAGCACAGACCATTTCAGTGTATCGGGATTTGTCGGATCAAAAATATAATCTGCTTCGATATCGCTTTGATAAATAAAGGTTTCGGTGTAGTTCCAACGGTAATAACGGGTGTTATTTGATGGATCATGCGTGCTCACGTTAATATCAAGGCCCCTGGCAGTTATAGGGGTTGATACGGTATCGATTGGTGGTGTTACTTTAACAGGCACATAATCTGAAAGATAAGTTTGCCCGTCGGTCGTCGTTATGTCCAAACGGTACTTATCCGAATTATCCAGGTTCAAAGGCTGCGCGGCATACCTGCCGCTATCAACTTCTGACAGCGGATAGCTCACACCCTGCTGATCATCAACGGTAACTTTAGCCCCGATCTCAGGTTTGTGCGTATCCGCAGTCGTTAGTTGCACCGTCCTGCTTAAATTAATTATTGTTGAGTCGCTGCCGGCAGCTATCACTCCCTCAACCACCAGGTAACTATTAGTTGCGCTCACTGCTTTTGGCGTATAGTGCTTTTTGCAGCCCCATACAGCTGCTGAGCTGATAAAGAGAAGCCCTGTTAATTGCTTTATAGTCATGTCCGCTCCCCTTTCCATATCATTTCCAAAAAGCTGGTTTCGAAGTCTTTCCCTGCAGGTGGTATCTGCAATCAACACAGATATAATATTTCCCGGGTACACTATACCCTGGCTCCGGCGGAAACAGGCAGGGACTACTTTTTATTGTGTCCATCGGGATATAAACACCTGACACAATATCAGGATCTACCGGCGAGCCCTTAACCCAGCATATGGGATTAGTTATTGGCAGGCAACTTGCGTGTGGGAGTTGCCATGCAGGCAGCTGCGAAGGATCTATAAATATTCGTTTTTGCGATATACTGCTAACGCTTACGTAGCCCAGAACCGGCAACTTTGGATTTGAAGTGCAATGTATATTTCCAGAAATCTCCGAAGGCTGCACATCAAAAATCGTCCCTATCTGCTGGGTGTTCTTCTTCATGTTTTGCCAAAATTCAAAGGCACTGTCCGTAAGCGCATATTGCCTTAACAGGATGCTGTAGCGGTAAGTTAGTTTCTCAGAAGTATCGGCTATTTGTGTGATCTGCTGATTCGCGATCACATCATTCGCTAATGCAGCCGAAGAATTAATTGTGATCGCGCTTGAATTTAACGTTATATAACAAGTGTGTATCTGCTGTGCGGGGGTACGCAACACCACCATCTTTAAACTATCCGTTTGAGTTGGATCATATATATAATCCGATTCAACAGCACTCTGGTAAACATAAGTTTCCGAGTAATCCCAGCGATAATAGCGGGTATTGTTTGAAGGGTCGTGGGCGGCGGAATTTATGGTCAGGCCTTTGCTGTTGATGGTGAACCATAACGAATCGATAGGAGGAGTTATTTTTACAGGCTCATAATTCGATGCATAGGTTTGGCCATCGGCAGTGTTTATTTTAAGCCTGTATTTGTGTGTATTATCCAGGTTAAGCGCTGCAGATGCATACTTTCCACTATCAATCGCGGGTATGGTATAGCTTACCCCTTGATCGCCTTCAACAATAACTGTCGCGTTAAGCTCAGGACTGTTAGTTACCTGGCTTGCAAGGTTCACCGTACGACTCAAATTAATAATAGTCGAATCGCCGCCTGCAACTATCACTCCCTCAACCACCAGGTAACTATTAGTTGCGCTCACTGCTTTTGGTGTATAATGCTTTTTGCAGCCCCATATAATTGCTGTGCCCATTAAGATCACACTGGTCAACTGCTTTATCGTCATGTCTGCCCCTTCTTCCATATCATTGCCAAAAAGCAGGTTTCTTTGTTTTACCGCCAAGGTGATACCGGCAATCCGCACAGGTATAGTCTGCTACCTGAACATCCCACCCCGGCAGCATGTGACAATCGCCGGGTTTGATGGGCCCAAACGGAACCACCGCACCAGATGTAAACTCAAGTGGCGCCGGGTTAGCCCCCGTCCAGCAATAAAAATATACTTTACACTCGGATGGCGCCGGATAAGGCCATACCGGCAGTTCGGTGCGATCGATAAATATCCGTTTCCGGGAAACAGTACTCACACCGATATAACCCACAACAGGAAGCGCCGGATTAGATGTGCAATGCAGATTGGTCGTTATTTCCGATGGCAACGCATCAAAAACGGTCCCTATTTTATCAGTATTCCTGCTTAGGTTCTGCCAGAAATTAAAAGCGTCCAGTGTCAGCCCGTATTCCCTTACAATAATACTATAACGATGCAATATTTTCTCAGAGTCTTCAGGTACCTGCGTAATTGTCGCTTTGTTTACTATCGCTTTACTTAAAGCAGCCGTTGAATTAAGGGTAATCGCATTCGAATTAATGGTCACATAGCAGGTATCTATAAATTCATCGCGCGTTCTTGGCACTGATTCCAGGGTATCTGAATATAAATTCTGCACATATTTGTAGGTCGAGTGCAGCGGACTGATATATATATAAGTCTCCGTATAGTCCCACCTGTAATAACGGGTATTATTTGATGGATCGTGTGTGCTCGCATATACATTGAACCCGTTACCCGTTATATCATAGCCGAGTGTATCCATCGGCGGGGTCGTGATCACCTGCTCATAATCCGACGTGTACGTTTCACCATTCTTCGTAGCGATCTTAAGCCTGTATTTGTGCAAATTATCAAGGTTTAGCGCCGCCGAGGCATACTTACCGCTGTCAGTCTCGGGCAAGCTATAACTCGCACCCTGATCACCCTCTACAGTCACTACGGCATTCATTTCAGGGTTGCTGGTCAATTGATTGGAAATATTGACCGTGCGGCTCAGGTGGATTATTGTGGAATCGCCGCCGGAAACTATTGTGCCTTCCACTACCAGGTAATTGTGGTCCGCTATTACGGCAGGCGGCGAATAATGCGTTTTGCAGCCACCGGATACCATAGCTGAAAAAGAAATCACATATATGTAACCCCGCATTTGCATCGCTGATATCTATATGATCAGAACCTGATATTATAATTGACAAAAGGTATAGGTTTAGCAAATATTGACAGTTGGTAACCATTGATCACGCCGCCTTGCTCCTGGAAGAAGGTAGAATATGCATTCGCTCTTCCTGTCAGGTTATATATGCCTATCGACCACGAGTTATGTGTCAGCTGGTGAACCTTATGATTGCCCTCGATATTCATTGAAAGATCGGTCCGGAAATAGTCCGGTATCCTGTATGCATTCCTGTCCGAATAATACACCCTTTCCGAACCTCCATATTCATATTTCGCGATCGGCAACGTGATCGGCCGCCCTGTGCTGTAGGTCACATCCACCGAAACGCTGAACCTGTGGCTGAACCGGTAATTGCCATTGAGATTGAGATCGTTTGGTTTATCATAATTGGCCGGGTACCAGGATCCGTTATTGATCAGCTCTCCGGCATAAGGATCATCCTGTTTAAGGAATGTACGTGAGTACGTGTAGCTTATCCAGCCATTCAGTTTACCTGCTGTTTTACGAACCAGGAATTCCACACCATAAGCCTTGCCCTGCGTATTTAAGGTCTGCTGCTCCATATGCGGCTGCAGCAGCAGGGTTGCGCCGCTGCGATAGTCCAGGTAGTTTTCAATAGTTTTATAGTAGACTTCCACCGAAGTTTCTATCGTATTTGCCTTTGCATTACGGTATAATCCCAGGGATATTTGCTGGCCGTATTGTGGTTTAATATTAGGATCGCTCAACTGATAAGTATCGGTCGGTGATATGGCTGTCGTATTCGATATCAAGTGAATAAACTGGCGCATGCTGTTGTAAGCTGCCTTTATTGACATGTCGTCACTCAGGTTATATCTCGCGGAAAGCCTAAGCTCCGGACCTCCGTAAGTGTTGACCACTTTGTTCCTCGCATAGGTAGTACTATCTGTTACGTTCACAGCTTCGCGCGGCAGGTTCGGCGCATAATTGTCGATAGTTTGGGGCCCTAAAAATGCGTAAAGCGAATAACGCACGCCAGCGCTCACTGAAAGTTGTTGGGTTATATCATACTTGTCACCCAGGTAAATAGCGTTTTCAAGCGCCCGTTGCTGCTCCACAACATCGGGCACAACCAGCGACTTTGCACCGTCGGGCTGCTCGGCACCGGGATTGAGTATATAGAAAGACGAGCTTATACCAAAATCAACTGTGTTTTTAGGATTGGTATAATAGTTGAAATCCAGCCTGCCGTTATATTGATTGACGCCAAATTTAAGTTGGTATCCGTCTACTGCGTTAGCCGTACTGGTTATGCTGTAATCGTAATGATCTATACCAAACAGTAATACACTGTAAAGCTTATTGTTAAAATTATGCTTCCATTTAATGTTGGCATTCTTGTTACTATAGCCATAAGCTGTATCGCTGTTAAGCCTGAAATTATCCTGGCTCATATAGCCCATCAGGTAGATCGTATTCTTATCGTCGATCTGGTGGGTAATACCCAGGTTAAGGTCATAGAATGATGCTGAACTATGCTTATAAGCCTCGGGCAGCAGGCTCAGCAGCCAGTCGGAATAGGTTGTGCGCCCGCCGAAAATAAATGAGGTCTTATCCTTCACTATTGGCCCTTCAAGGTTAAAGCGGCTCGTAAGCAGACCAATACCTGCCGAACCGGTAAACTTCTTCTTGTTGCCATCGCGGTCTGTTACATCAAGCACTGACGACAAACGGCCGCCGTATTTCTCCGGGATGGTACTTTTATATAATTCGATATCTTTTACCAGGTCAGGGTCGAAGGCCGAGAAAAAACCGAAGAAGTGTGAGGGGTTATAGATCGTCGCGTCGTTAAACAGGATCAGGTTCTGGTCGGCAGCGCCACCGCGCACGTTGAAGCCAGTCGTAGCTTCGCCTACGGATTGTACGCCAGGGAGGGTCAGAACCACGCGCAATACGTCGGCCTCACCAAACGCCGTTGGTATTTGTTTGATGCTCTTAATATCGAGCTTGTTCACCCCCATTTCCACGCTTTTCACGTTGGCCACTTTTTCAGCCGAGATGGTCACTTCTTTCAATGATGTCACCTGCTCCTGCATCTCAATATTCAGCTTGCCATCAGAATACAGGATGATCTTGCGGCGCGTATCCTTCATACCAAGACCCTTAATAATAAGTGTTTGCCGCCCGCGTGGCAGCGTGAGTGAGTAATAACCGAACTGATCGGTGGCTGTACCCAGCTTACTGTCCGGGTTATAGATGCTTGCCCCTATAATGGCTTCGCCTGTTTTGATATTGCGCACATATCCCGCCAGGGTGGCATTTCCGGCCTTAATGGAGTTTGTACGTATACCTATCTCATATATTTTATTCTCGGTGGTAGCTTCCGGCACTTTAGTTTGGGTCTCAACGGTATAATCCGTCACGGCATTGGCTGGCGGAGCATTGGCCGGCTGCGTATTAAAGAATCCGGGCGCGAGCGAGGTGCTTACCTGGCGCCCTTTACTCAGGAACACGTTCTGCTCGATGATCGAATAATGGTAAGCTGTATTCTGAAACGCCGTGTTCAAAACCACTTCAAGCGGCCTGTTGTTCAGCTGAAGTGTAACTTTCAGGCTGTCAAACTGGGCCGGAGCATAGTAAAAATGGTACCCAGTTTTGGCTTCCAGGTCAGTCACAAACTGTTCAATGGTCGCCTGCTGGAAATTGACGCTGATAGTCTTTTTATTCACATCCTGTGCCGCCGCCAATTGGCAAAGCATCACGAAGCAAAAGCCGAAGAAGTAAATTTTTTTCATCAGAATAGGTTGTTCGTTCAATTGTTGGTATAAGTCGCCGTTTAAGTTTGCCTTTGCGCCGCTTCAATGCCTTGCAATCGCAGTCTTAGCTTTCAATAGATCATTTGGTTATCTGGTCATAATAGGCCGCCAGTCTTGCCATAGCCAATTCGGGATTGGTCCTGAATTTGAAACCATTATCCTTCATATATTTTTGCAGCTCAGGTTTCTTGTCCTTCAGCACATTCAGAAACGCTCCCTGTCCGCTTACCTTGTAATAAACACCGCCCTTCTTAACATAATAGTCGTTGGCCTCAATAAAGTAGGTTTCCAATGCCAGGGTCTGATTGGTCGAATTCTGTATGGTTTTTACCCGTTTCGCTAAAACCTCTGTTCTACCTCCATATAACTGGTCGTAAAAGCCGGTAGTGATGCCCGACTTGTCATTTACCAGCCCATCGGCATTCACCCGCACGAAACGATGCCCGGAAAAGGAGAAATTGCTCACTCGTTCGGTCAATAAGGTATACGCCGAGAAATGATTGTAGAGGAGAGCTACAAGAACATCCTTATAAATGTCATACATCATTGGGACGTTTTTATATTCAAACCCGTCATAGGTCACTTCGCCCAGCGACCAGGTTTGTGCATCCAGCGGGAAAAGCGCATTCCCTTTGATATGCGGGTCATAACCTATATACTCATGACCTTCATAGAGCCGGGATTGCTGGCCAATATTCAGGTAAAAATTGGCGATCACATTGCTCATGGCGTGCTGTGCGGTGTCGGTTTGCGCCGACTGGCCGAACGCATTACCCATACCTATGGACCCCAAAAAACAGATGATACTTAGTTTGCGGATACTTCTTTTCATCTAAAGAATAAATTTAGGTTTACAGAAAACGGAAATTACGCCAATGGCCCTTAGCAATCAAGTCCTCCCGTAAAATTCAGACCAATATGTCTGTTATTTTTGATGAAAGTACTAAAAATTTAGTTATGCAAAAACTTTTGTAAATAAATTTTTACCGGCTACGGGCAAAGTCCTGATAAACAGAAAATAAAAAAGGGGCTCCGATTAGATCGAGCCCCTTCACATAAGTCTTTTTTCTTTACAATTTGCGTTTTACTTCAACGTTCTCGTAAGCTTCGACAATGTCGCCGATCTCTATGTTATTGTAGTTCGCGATGTTCAATCCGCATTCGTATCCGGCATTAACCTCTTTTACGTCGTCTTTAAAGCGTTTAAGCGATGCCAGTTCACCGGTGAATATCACCACACCTTCACGTATTATGCGAATCTTGCTGTTACGTGTGATCTTGCCATCGAGCACCATACAACCTGCGATGGTACCCACCTTACTGATCTTGAAGGTTTCGCGTATCTCAACGTTGGCGACGATCTTTTCTTCGAACTCAGGCGCCAGCATGCCTTCCATAGCCGCTTTGATCTCGTTGATCGCATCGTAGATGATAGAATAGAGCCTGATGTCGATCTGCTCCTGCTCGGCCAGTTTCCTTGCCCCGCTTGATGGACGCACCTGGAAACCAATAATGATGGCATCGGATGCCGAAGCCAGCAACACGTCCGATTCAGAGATCTGCCCTACAGCTTTTGATATAATGTTTACCTGTATCTGTTCGGTTGAAAGTTTCAGCAATGAGTCGGATAATGCTTCTATAGAACCGTCCACGTCACCTTTAACGATCACGTTCAATTCTTTAAAGTTGCCCACTGCCAAACGGCGGCCGATCTCATCCAGGGTAATGTGTTTCTGTGTACGGAGGCCCTGCTCACGTTGCAACTGCATACGTTTGGTAGCTATTTCACGTGCTTCAACTTCGCTTTCCAGCGCGTTGAATTTATCGCCTGCTGTAGGGGCGCCCTGCATACCCAGCACCTGTACCGGAGTAGATGGGCCGGCCTTATCGATACGCTGGCCGCGCTCATTGGTCAATGCTTTTACACGACCGCTATAGCAGCCCGCTAAGATCGGGTCGCCTACTTTCAATGTACCGCCCTGCACCAATATTGTGGTTACAATACCGCGACCTTTATCCAAAGCGGCTTCGATAACCGTACCATTGGCGCGTTTATCAGGGTTAGCTGTAAGCTCAAGTAACTCGGCTTCCAGCAATACTTTTTCCAAAAGCTTATCAATATTCAAACCTGTTTTGGCCGATATTTCCTGCGACTGGTATTTACCGCCCCATTCTTCAACCAAAATATTCATGGTAGCCAATTGCTCGCGGATCTTATCTGCATTAGCGCCAGGCTTATCGATCTTGTTAAATGCGAATATCATTGGCGCGCCGGCTGCCTGTGCGTGGTTGATGGCCTCGCGTGTTTGAGGCATCACACTGTCGTCAGCAGCTATCACGATGATCACAATATCCGTAACCTGGGCACCCCTGGCACGCATCGCGGTAAACGCTTCGTGGCCTGGTGTATCCAGGAAAGTGATCTTGCCTTTATTGTCCGGCAGAGTTACCTCGTAAGCACCTATATGCTGGGTAATACCACCTGCCTCGCCGGCTATCACATTCGTTTTGCGTATAAAGTCGAGCAGCGACGTTTTACCGTGGTCAACGTGACCCATGATAGTTACGATCGGTGCACGCGGTTTCAGCTCTTCAGGGTCATCCGGTGTATCCAGGTTCGCTTCCTCGTCCTGTGGCTTAACAAATTCAACCTGGTAGCCAAACTCGTCTGCCACAATGGTCAGCGTTTCGGCATCCAGGCGCTGATTGATGGAAACGAACATGCCCAGGCTCATACAGGTCGAAATGATTTGTGTAACCGGTACATCCATCATCGAAGCCAGCTCGTTCGCCGTAACAAATTCGGTAACCTTCAATACTTTTGACTGAAGTTCTTGTTCTAAAGCCAGTTCTTCTGCAGATGCGGCCACGTCGTCGCGTTTCTGACGGCGGAATTTGGCACGCTGTGCGAATTTGCCCGACTTACCCGCGCCGCTGAGGCGCGCAAGGGTTGCCTTGATCTGGTCCTGTATTTCTTTTTCTGATGGCTCTTCTTTTGGTGTGGATGGTCCGGCGCCCCTGCGAAAATCGGGACGTCCATTGCCGCCTGGTCCGCCACCTCTGCGGAAATCGGGACGATTTCCGCCCTGGCTTCCATGTCCGCCGCCCTGCGGCTGCCCTCCTTGTTGCTGGCCGGGCTGATTATGATCATGCCCGCCTTCCTTACGTTTCCTTTTACGCTTGTGATCTGCAGCATTACCAGCAGTGTTGGACGATGAAGCCACGGGCTGGTTACGTCTCGGCTGGTCGACCGGCAATTGTATCTTACCTACCACATTTGGCCCGCTCAGGCGCTGGGCCTTCGCGCGTATCACTTCTTCACCTTCTTCTTCAGGTTCGCTAGCCGGAGGCTTTGGCGCTTCTTTTTGTTCCTGTACAGGTTCGGCTTTTGCCACAGGTGCTTCCACTTTAGGCTCAGGCTTAACCTCAGATTCCTTTTTAGGTTCTTCCTTTTTCTCAGGCTGAACCGGAGCATTCAGGTCTATTTTGCCGACAACCTTTACACCAGGCAACGAGACATCATTCCTTTCCTCTGCTTTCGCATGCTCAGGCTTTGGCTTTTCAACCGGCGGCACAAAATGTGTAGCCCCCTTGATCAGTATTTCTTCGTTCTCAAAATCACGCGAACGGCGAGGCTCGGCCGGACGTTCGGCAACAACACCGGGTTCATCCTTCCTGATCTTGCCTATACTGATCTGCTTGGCTTCTTCTTTTATAATTTTATCCGCGGCAAATTCCTTGAGCAGGGTGGTATACATGTCGCCGTCCAGCCTGGCCATGGGGTGCTTGTCTATCTTGTACCCCTTGGCGGCCAAAAAGTCGACAATGGTATTCATACCAATGTTCAGCTCCTTTACTGCTTTTATTAATTTTATGGACTTGTCGTCTGACATTAAATAGTTCTTTCTCTTTCTTAATAATTACAAAAATACGATTTTAATTTCGTATTCGGGCTTATTCGAACTCAGCCTGCAGAATTGATAACACTTCTTTAACGGTCTCTTCTTCCAGGTCGGTACGTTTTACCAGTTCTCCAACCGACAATGCGAGCACCGATTTCGCTGTATCTAAACCGATACGCTTGAACTCGTCGATGATCCAGCCGTCGATCTCGTCTGAAAACTCCTCGATATCCACGTCCTCATCCTGCTCGTCAGCCTCACGGTAAACATCTATCTCATAGCCTGTTAACTTGCCTGCCAGCTTGATGTTGTGACCACCACGGCCGATAGCAAGCGAAACCTGGTCGGGTTTCAGGTACACAGCAGCTGTCTTTTTCTCGTCGTCAAGTTTGATCGAAGTGATCTTAGCCGGCGACAAAGCTCGCTGTATGTATAACTGGATATTGTTGGTATAGTTTATCACATCTATATTTTCATTTTTCAGCTCACGAACGATACCGTGGATACGCGATCCTTTCATACCTACGCAAGCTCCCACCGGATCGATACGGTCATCATAAGATTCTACCGCAACCTTCGCTCTTTCACCCGGTTCACGAACGATCTTTTTGATGGTGATCAAACCGTCGAAAATCTCCGGCACTTCAAGCTCAAATAAACGCTGCAAAAACTCAGGCGCATTGCGCGAAATGATGATCTTCGGGTTGCTGTTCATCATATCTACCTTGCTTACAACAGCTTTCACGCTATCGCCTTTTTTGAAGTAATCGGCGGGTATCTGTTCCGATTTCGGCAACAACAATTCGTTGCCTTCGTCGTCGAGCACCAAAGTCTCTTTCTTCCAGACCTGGTAAACCTCACCGGTCACGATCTCTCCTACGCGGTCCTTGTACTTCTTGAATATCTCGTCTTTTTCCAGTTCGAGGATCTTGGACACCAGTGTCTGGCGTGCGGCCAGTATAGCGCGGCGGCCAAAGCTTTCCAAAGTGATCTGCTCCACGAACTCGTCGCCTACTTCCAGTTCATCGTCAATCTTGTGTGCTTCCGCCAATTCAATTTCCAGGTCATCATCTTCCGAAAAACCGTCTTCCATAACAGTACGCGTGCGCCAGATCTCTAAGTCACCGTTGTCGGTGTTTACGATCACGTCACAATTCTCGTCGGTACCGTACTTTTTCCTGATCATGCTGCGAAATACGTCTTCCAATACGCTCATCATGGTTGGGCGGTCGATGTTCTTGAAGTCTTTAAACTCTTGAAAAGAGTCAATCAAATTGATATTGCTCATTGCCTTACTTAAATGATATTACAACTTTTGTTTCTGTTATCTGTGCAAAAGGGATCATACTTTCTATCTCTTCTGCTTTCTTAGCTTTTTCTTTTTTAGTTTCTTCAACCAGGATGGCGTCCTCCGTCAGGCCCGATAATTTGCCCTCGCGCTTGCTGCCGTCAGCCATTTTGATCGCCAGCCTGCGGCCGATGTTCTTCACATATTGCCTCGGCAGCGTCAGCGGCGTATCGATACCCGGCGACGATACCTCTAGGTTATAAGCATGGTCAACCACATTTTCTTCTTCCAAATGAAAGCCTACATGCCTGCTTATCGCCACGCAATCGGCTATGCCGATGCCTTTGTCGCCATCCACCAGTATCACCAGCTTGCCGCTGGAATGCATTTTCACGCTCACCAAAAACAGCTCCGGCCTGTCGGCTATCTTTTCCTCTACCAGCTCACGTACCCGTTTTTCGATATCCATTTTGCTATTGGTAAAATAAAAGAGGGGGCTGCGGCCCCCTCCAGTTCTTTTTAGTACGGTGCAAATATACAAAATTTATTTGAAAAGCAATGGCCTTAGTACTTAAAAAGCAAATCTTTATGCCCGGCGGAACCTTTGCCTTTTTGCTTACGAACGAAATCCCATGCATTCTTAGCGCCGCTGTAGTCAAAGGTCCTCAAAAAGTACTCCTGGTTCTTTCTGAACGGCGTATCCGGGGTAAAGATCACTTCGTTCCCGGCGACTTTATATTTACCCGGCTGGGCGTTCTGAAAGTCTTTCATGTCGGTATCGGCAGGCATTTTATAGACGGGCAATAAACTTCGCCATGCTTCACTCGATGTATCTTGGCTGATATCGTCTATGATCATTTTATTGAAACCGGAGATTTGGATGGAGTGCTTGTTGCGGTCGAGTTTGATTTTAATAACGATGGTTTGGTTGTGATGTGAACATCCAAACCAAACAGCAGCCAAAATCAACCATCGCTTTCTCATTTCTTCAGCGTCTCTTCAAACAGCTTAAATATCCGCTTATACTCGTCCGTCCAGCTGCTGGGCTGAACAAAGCCGTGATCCTCTACCGGGTAGGGCGCAAGCCACCAATTATCCTTATGCAGCTCGATCAGCTTTTGGGTCAGCCGCACAATGTCCTGGAAGTTGACGTTCTGGTCCACCATACCGTGCAGCATCAATAGATTGCCTTTCAGGCCATCAGCGAAATAGATCGGCGAGCTTTGCTTGTAAGCTTTTTCATCCGTATAAGGCAGGTTCAATATCGCTGCTGTATAGCCGTGATTGTAATGCGCCCAGTCGGTTACCGAGCGGATAGCGCCGCCGGAAGTAAATACATCCGGTTCGGTGAACATGGCCATCAGCGTCATGAAACCGCCGTAGGAGCCGCCGTAAATGCCAACATGTTTCACGCCATATTTTTCCCGAAGGTATTTCACCGCATCCACGTGGTCACTCAGGTCCTTGCCGCCCATGTGGCGGTAGATACCCGTGCGCCAGTCGCGACCGTAGCCGGCGCTGGCCGTGTAATCAATGTCCATCACATAGTAGCCATTATCTGCGAGCAGGTTGTTGAACATGTATTCCCTGAAATAATGTTCGCTCCAGGAGTAAGTGATGTTTTGCAGGTAACCCGCACCATGCACGAACAATACTGCCGGCTTCGTAGGATCAGGATTCTTCGGCTCATAAACCCGTGCATAAACATCGGCGCCATAGCGGTTTTTAAACGTGAATATCTCAGGTGCGCGCCATGGGTACGACTTAAATTCGGTGGTCATCGAATGTGTAACCTGCACGGGCTTTTCTCCGGGTTTATTGGGCTGAAGGTATAGTTCCGGCAACGTATTCTGGGTAGAGTATTCGATCGCAAGCCATTTTTCATCAGGCGACATGGTAACCGCATGCGCACCCTTCATCGAAGTTAATTTTAAAGGTGTGCCTCCTGATACTGGCATACGATAAAAATCCGTCACGCCTGGATGATCCGTATTCGCAGTGAAGTAAAAGGTCTTTTTATCGTTCGACAACTCGAGTGTTTGCACTTCCCATTTGCCGCTGGTCAGTTGTTTTTTATCGCCTGCAGCTACGTCGGCTACGTAAATATGTGAGTAACCGCTTGCCTCACTCTGGAAATAGAAATGGGTATTGTCTATCCAGCCTGCATCGCGCGCGCCGCCTATGCCGGGACCGCCTATCCAGGCGTCGTCATGCTGGCGATCGATCAGGGCCAAACGCCCGGTTGCCGCGTCCAGCTTCATGATCCAGCGGTCCTTATCGTCCTGTGCTGTAACGATCACCACAGCAATTTTACCGTTCTCGCTCCACAATGGACCAAATACCGTCACTTCTCTGTCGGCATTACGCTTCGTGTATTCTTCAAGCTCTTTCGGATAATCTTTGATGTATGCCGGGATATCTTTTATTCCCGGCATTTCGGCAGTCATCACCTTAAAAACTGTATCCTTCTGAGTATCGAAAATAAAGGTTTCGGACGTTGGCAGCGACGTCCCTACCTTCTCGCGGTTGGGTATATCCTCCGTCCATCCGGAGGCGGTGACATAATCGGGCACGATTGTTCTTTTTTCGTCTTTAGGTGTTGTGATGAGCCTGTAAGTGACAAAACGGCCATCCGGACTTAATTCAACGCCCGTAATGCGCTTATCGTCGACATTGATCTCTTTCAGCTTTTTCGGCTCCATTTCCTTACGCTCGATGGAATCGTATTTGCGTTCTTTCTCATTCTTTTTGATCACGTCGAACAAGTCCAGCTGCTGCTGTTTCAGCCATTTGTCCTGCTGGCCCGATGCGGAAGCCGTTGCATTACCCTGCCGCCCCCTTCTGCCGCCGGTGGATGGTTGGTTGCCGCCGGTAGTGTTTCGCACAAAATTGGTGAGCTGCACCAGCTCGCCACCGTTAAGCTTCAGCTCGAAAAGATTATCGTTGCGGATAAACAGCACGCTTTGCTCGTCCGCGCCGAAACGCGGGCTGCTTTCGCGCTCTGTGGTATTGGTGAGCCGGATGAGTTTTCCTTTCGGAATATCCGACAGGAAAATATCGCCGTATTGCTCGAATAGTTTTATCGTGTGTTTTTTATTCCACTCGCCGAATTCCGGCGTCATATTACGGCGTTCTTCGAGGCTTACTTTCTGCGGATCAGTATTGTTAGTTGTGACGCTGAACGTGGAATCATGGTCAGAACCTTTGGGATTCCAGTCAAAATACAGTTTTTTGCTGTCGTCGCTCCAATGGATACTGGATGGCGAAGTTCCCATCCATTTGGGATCGCGCATAATCTTTTCGACAGTAAGCGGCGCTAATTGCTGCGCAAAGGCATGGCAGGAAACGGCTATGAAGAATAGCGCGAGAGTTCTTTTCATAATTGTTGAGAAATGCAGAGGCGCGATGCATCGCGCCTCCACAGCAATATTACTATTTTTAACGATCATAACGGTTATGCAACTCAAAGGGAACGGTTTTACCTTACGCGATTGGAAAAGAGGTGATGAAATATCCGTGCAGAAGAATGCGGATAACATTAAAATCGCCGGTTGCCTGTACGACCGCTTCCCTTCGCCCTATACTATGCAGGATGCCATAGAGTGGGTTGACCGGCAATTGAACCGCGACATAAAGCTTAATTATGCGATAGATATCGATGGAGAGGTTGCCGGCGCTGTCGGGCTGGAATTAAAGGAAGATGTTTATCGCAAAACCGCCTTGATCGGCTACTGGCTGGGCGAGCAATATTGGGGCCGGGGTATCATGCCCGAAGCGGTGAAACTGGTTACCGCCTATGCCTTTGAACATTTCGATTTTAACCGTATTCAAGCCGGCGTTTTCAGTAAAAATCCACGCTCCATGCGTGTGCTCGAAAAAGCCGGTTACCAGAAAGAGGCGATCCTTAAGAGCTCCGTTTTAAAGAATGGCGAGGTTTTAGATGAACATGTTTATGCTATTCTGAGGCAGGAGTTTATGAACGATCACCTGAATCAGAAATTATCTTAAATTATTGTAAAACAGGTGATTACGAAGAAGGTAATGAAACATTTCCCGCCCTGTCGTTCGTATAATGCTTTGTAATTCAAAAAGCATTTAAAAACCTATTAACCATGAAAAAATTAGCCCTAACCAGCGTTGCGATGCTGTTAATCCTCGCATCGTGCCAGAAATCAGGCGTCGCCCCTGCATCACAGACGCCGCAGGAAAAACACTTAGGCTCATTAACTTTGCAAAACGCTAATGCTGCGACAACCCAAAACACTCAACAGGACATGGATATGACCGGTGGCATGGTTGTAAGCGCTTGCAGCACCGACCTGCTGCAAATTACCAGCGGAACAATGCATGTCGATATTCGTTCGACCATCAACGGAAACCATTTTTCGTATACTTCGCATCAAAATACACAAGGCCTCAGATTCGTCGATATGACCACCGGCACCAAATACGAAGGCTCGTTAAAAGATGACATGGTAGAAAACGGCTCATTTAATAACGGGAGTTTCACCGCTACAGAATCGGAGGCTATCGTAGCCAATACGCCTGGCGGCAAAAACAACACCGTTATCAAGTTCGATCTGCATGAAACTTTGAACGCAGACGGCACCATGACAGCATATACCGACAACTACAGGTTAAGCTGCCAATAATTTTTACAAAATACAATTCATCACCTTAGGTCCGGCTTGGCTGTTTTTGCAGATAGATCGCTTTTAATTTGTAAAGACAGCCAACCCGGCTATATATCAGGACGCCCTTGCCCGACTTGCGGGCGAACGGCCCTGTATTTCTACGCTTGTAGAATTTTTCGTCGAAATGGCCGGACCCTGACCGATCACGCATAAGTGATATCGACCCCAATATGTATTTGTCGTTAACCATTATTATTGAAGTATCATGTATGTAGTATTGACCATTTCGAAAGTACTTATGACCGTAATCGGCGTTGCATTAATATTCAAAGCAAGTGCTTCGTCTACTAAATACAAATTCATAAGAGAAGCAGCGATAATCGTATTAATTTTTTTGATGATCTTCGTTATTGTGATAATATAATTTTTCCTTTCTTTTCCCGCTGGTCTAAACTCCGGGTAAAAACACCCCTTCTTTCACCGTCAATTTACCCTGTTAAATTGCGTAGAAATACCACGTTCGATTCAGTGGCACCACGCTTATTTTGTCTATCCGGTCGGCATAGCTTTACATTACCAAAACCGAAGGCCCCGGCGGTATAGTAACGACGGCCTTAATCGGTCAATTTTAAGGAGGAATGCTGAAAATCCGGATAAGAGTAAGCGCCCGGCAGGCTGAAAACGGGAACAAAGAGTAGGCAAAAACACGCTAAAAATGAAAACAGAACACAAAACAAAAGTTGAGCAGAAAGTAGCCTCGGTAAAAGAAAACTACATGGCGCTAAGCGCCGGCAACAGCGACCTGGCCGAGTTGCTGCGCATCATCCACTTCCCCGGCTACACTACACCTGCCGAATCGATCTTCACCGTGGGCATAGCAGAATCGCTGGCTACTATCTCAGCCGGTCTGACACAACTGCACCAAACCCTGATCGAAGGCGCCAAGGCCGTTATCGCCGTCGAGGCCCAACACGCATAATAAGAAGCTGCCGGCGCTATGCCGGCAGCTTTACAAACTTATATAAAGCCCTTATGCTAACCCTCTTTATCCTCTGGCTGACCCATTATTTTCGCCGAAAAACCCAACCGACGAAATAATAAAATAAACTTCTAAATAATATATTTTCTTTCAAACAAAAGATATTTTCTACTGTGTTATAAACAGTCATTATCTTCCGCATTCACGGGACTTTCTGCACTACCCTATTCTGATTAAGCTGGCCGATTTAAGCAAAGCTCTGTTCCATAGCTCAAGGGCCATTTAAACACTTTTACCATTAATTTCAAAGATTAAGCACTATGAAAAAAACTGCTACTTGCTGTATTATTGTCTTATTCCTGGCATCGTGCCAAAAAACGGCTGTGAACCCCGCATCTGAAAGGTCACCTGCGGCAGTCGGTCCAAAAAATCTCGCCTCCGAAACCAGTGCTGCGCCATTTCACACGCAGGACGGTCTCGATATTTCGTCACTCGGACTCCAGGTGAGCACCTGTACAGGCGAACCGCTACAGGTTGTAAGCGGTGATTATCACGTGGATCTGCACGGAATCGTCAATGACAATAAATTGTCTATCACCCAGCATACCAACGCGCAGGATTTTAAGCTGGTCGGCCTGATCACCGGCGCGACGTATACCGGTTCGACCACCGGCAATCAAACCTATAACGCATCGTTGGTAAACGGTCAATTTACGACGACAGAGACTGAAACGGTTTTGATGACCACACCCGGCGGCAAGAACAATTCGCTTCTGCGGTTCGATGTTCACGAAACTGTCAACGCGCAGGGACAACTGACTGCCAATATTGATAATTTCCGGTTTGGCTGCAAATAATAGTCAGAAGTCTTAAGTCGAAAGTCCCTAAGTCTAATTTGACTCAAGTCAAAATACTTAGACTAAAGACTTTCGACTTGAGGCTTAAATTTTCCGGTGATCAATTTCAGATAACAACAGGGTTAAAACATTTTTTTTAATACGTAAAAATACTCCGTGCGATTCAGTACTACCACGATTACTTTCTCGTTTCCAACCATTTAGCTTTACGCATTGTTGAAAACTAGTCCCTTCTTTAAAATTGATTTCTGTATTTATCCATTTACCTTTAATCAAATCTTAGCTTTATGAAAACCATCATCACCTGCGGCACTATTGTATTATTACTGCTCTCCTGTCAAAAATCTGCGGTTTCTCCGGTACAGGAGCATAAACCCATCTCGTCCCATGCGTTGCAAAAATCTACGAACGGGTCGTTTACAATTAATCAACAATTCGATATAAACCTGGCCGGACAGGGGGTGATCGAGTTTAGTTCTTGTAACGGCGACTTACTCGAAGTGGTAAGCGGGGTTGAACATGTTGACTTCCACGAAACAGTCAACCAAAATCACTCCTCGACCGGCCAGCATGTGAATATTCAAAACCTTAAACTGGTTAGCCTGACCACAGGCGTTGAATACACCGGTTCAGCCGTGGATAACTTTTCAGATAATTTCGACAGCACAGACAGGATGATCCTTACTGAGAGCGAAACTATAAGGTTAATGACACCCGGCGGGAAAAATAACTCCGTGATAAAATTTGACCTGCATGAAACCGTAGATCCTGAAGGAAATGTCACGGGATATGTAGACAATTACCGGCAAGGCTGTCAATAGACAGGCGGGTTCAATTCACGATCCTGCCGGTTAAATCCACCGTTTTGGCAAAAGGGTTTAGATACTTGTTTGCCAAAACGGCAAATTCAAGCCTGGTGACGGGCCGGTTCACATCCAGCTCGCCGGGCAGCTTGAAAACAGGTTTCCATAATTTCTTAATGGTGTTTTCCAGCGTTGCTTTATCGGTCAGCGTATAATCGCTGATGAAATAGAGCAGGTTGCCCAGGGTCAGCTTTTCTCCGGGTTTTCCCTGCCTGAACCAAATGAAAGCACGAGTATATATCTCATCAAGTATGGGTTTTACTTCAGCCGTTCGCACGGTATCGTTTGGTTCAAAACGGATCGCTATTGAATTGCCCTCCTTTTTTTGGATGCCCTGTAATAAACCTGTTGAGCATACCTGCTGTATGGCCCGCCAGTGCGGGTCTTTTTGCGGCACATCGGTAATTGGGATCAGGTAGCCTTTGTGATCCAGTATTTCGCCCTGGATGGTACGAACGCTAAGATGTTTGGTGGTGGTTTTGAAGAAAGCGCAAAAAGCAGCGGTAGCGCCAACGCCCTGGCCAAGGGTCATTTGGATGGCGGGACTTACTATACGCTGCTCAACACCTTGAGTGACGGCGAGCGCCTTTTCAGTTACCAAAATATTGTCGGCGTCTTTCGGGACGATGGTTCCCAGAGCTATAGAAAACGGCTGAACGCTGGTTTCGCTTACAGCGGTAATCGATGTCCGATAAAGTTTCGATTCACGACTATAAGGCTCGGTAATATCCTCCATAACCATCCTTACATCACCTTTTGCCGGCTTCGATGACGATACCACTGGCGTCGGGGGAAGATGGTCATCAGTTCCGAATTCATCAACTAATCCAATATTTTTAAATCCAAAATCAGTTTGCAAATAATAAACCAAGCCAAGCGTATGCAAACGAGCAGCTTTCATCAAATCGTTGTGATTTTTGCCCGAAACATTGCCTTCGGGGCGAACCATAAATTTGTCGTTTGGTATCTCAAAGCTTCTTAACCATTGCCTTGCATCCTTACCTTTGAGAAAAGTATATTCTGAAGGATCATAACCCTCTGGTTTAGGAATAGTTTTGTCAGCACCTTTCCCAAAATCCTTCAGAATGGCTACCCAAGTGATCGCCTCTTTAGCTTCGTCGTCTACAAATTTCACTCCCGCCTTCGCCGCCACCTCACCCGTCTCAGTACCATCAACTACAACTTTAGCTTTTACCATTACCTTTTCGCCGTTCTCCACGATCACCACTTCCCACTCGCTGCCATCTTTGCGGATGCTCGTCCAGGGAGTGTTAAGTTTGACGGTAAGGTTTTTAACCGTATCAGTTATTTTCTTGAGTATTTCCGCCCCGACGTGAGGTTCAAATCGCAGTATAGCCGTACGAGAGGTATCATAACCCAGCCTCGGCCGGTAGTAATCGGTTACCTTCCGCCTGAATTCGCCCCAGATACCCGATGGCAGGTCGCGGTTGGCATCCAGTACGCACATGCCGCCCATGGTCATGCTGCCGCCAAGCCAGGGGCCGGGTTCTACCAGCATCGTTTTTACCTTGCTGCGCGCGCTTTGTATGGCAGCGGCCACGCCACAGGCCCCGCCGCCGATCACCAGCACATCGGTCTTGATGGTTTCGGCCTGAGCGAATGAGCAAATGAAGATAAACAGGGGTATCAGTAATCTTTTGGACATAGGTTGCAAATAGCACTAAAACGCTAAAATAGGGTAATCCGTGCCATCGGAAAAAAAATAGTCATGTTACGGTACTATTTTTACACCGGGGGCCGTCCTTTTAATAATAATCGTGTAAATCATTAACTTGCGCGTTACCAATCGACCAAACTATGACTGACGAAGAGATGAAATACCCCATCGGTAAGTTCAAACCACCGGTGTCTTATACCCAGCACGCCGTGAATGGCTGGATCAGCGATATCAAAACATTCCCCGGAAAATTGCGCCACGCGGTTACCGGACTTACCGATAAACAGCTTGATACACAATACCGCACCGGTGGCTGGACCATCCGCCAGGTAGTGCATCACCTGGCCGACAGTCACATGAATTCTATCATCCGTTTCAAATGGGCGCTTACCGAGGAGAATCCAACCATTAAAGCTTACGAGGAGGCCGATTGGGCGCTGTTGCCCGATTACCGCCTGCCAATAGAACCTTCACTGAAAATGCTCGACGGTATCCACCAGCATTTGGGCGCACTGTTCGACAGCTTCAGCGAGGAGCAATGGAACCGCACTTTTGTTCACCCGCAAACAGGAGCCACAGTTCCGCTGAAACGCAACCTGGCGTTATACTCCTGGCATGGCAAGCACCATTTAGCACATATTACGGAGACGGTGAAGAAGTTTTGAGGGAGTCCGAAAGTCCGCGGAAGTCGGAAAGTCCGAAAGATTGATATCGGTGAAATCACAGGTCATCGATGTAATCAAAATAGTATTTTTGCGCCCATGACATTGTGCGCCGGACTTGACTTTAACCTGTTAGGACAGGACCTGATCTTATTGCCCCAAAAAGCTATTTACTGGAAGCAGGAAAAAGCGCTTATCGCCGCCGATGTGCACCTGGGCAAGGTGGGGCATTTCCGTAAGGCTGGTATCGCTGTTCCGCGCGATATGGAGCAAACGGACTTGGGAGAACTGTCCGATCTGATCTTTGAACATAAGCCTCAAAAGCTCATCTTTTTGGGCGACCTATTCCACAGCGATATGAATGCCGACTGGGAATGGTTCCGCTTATGGCGGCAGCAACACAAAAAGCTGGAATTAATTCTCATTCGCGGCAATCACGATATTATTCACGATAAGCATTACCTTGAGCTTAACGTATCGCTGCACGATCATTTACAGATCGGCCCGTTCCTGATGCTGCATCACCCGTTGCATGAGGATACGCTTTCGAAAATTGACGCCTATGCCTTATGCGGCCATATACACCCAGGCGTTAACCTGGCGGGCAAAGCGCGTCAAAGTATCACCATACCTTGTTTCGCTTTCGGCGAAAAGCAAGCCGTGTTACCATCTTTTGGGAGATTTACGGGCAGGGTAGCTATTCGTCACCAAAAATGTGACAAGATATTCGGTGTGCTTAAGGATAAGGTGATAGCGGTCGCACAATAATTGAGTACTGGCCATCTTTCGGACTTCCGGACTTGTGCGGACTTTCGGACTTTTTTAGAACGTTTCTAAATAAATCATTGCCACTTGATAACCCCGGCTGATTTATTATTTAATAGATACTTTTGCCCCATAAATCTAATTCATAATGAGTGAATTTAAGGAAACCTTTAACTCCTCGCTGGGGAAGAAACTGATCATGGCTCTAACAGGCCTCTTCTTGTGTACCTTCCTCATCGTGCACCTGGGCGGCAACCTATTGCTCTTCAAAAACGACGACGGCTATGCCTTCAATGTGTATGCCAACTTCCTGACGCATTTTCCGCCGATAGAAGTTGTCGCCTACATTTTGTATCTCTGCATCCTGGTGCACACGCTATACGCAATTATACTTACAACGAAAAATCGTAAGGCGCGGCCGGTTGGTTATGCCGTAACCGCATCGGACAATGCTACCTGGCAGTCGAAGAACATGGGTTTCCTGGGCGCTATTCTTTTCCTGTTCATCGTGATCCACATGGGCGATTTCTGGTATCGCTATAAGTTTACCGATACCATGACTTATAAAGAATATCGCACCGATCTTTCATCAGGCATTACCCAATCGGCGGACTTTATGCCGACTTCGACAAAATTTGAGAACTCGGTCTCTACGGAAAATAACACGGAGATCGTACGTGTAAAAGACCTGTACGCACGTGTGGTGAAAAGCTTCAGCCTTTGGTGGTACGACCTGTTTTATGTAATAGCGATGGTGGCTGTGTCATTCCACCTGCTGCATGGCTTCCAAAGCGCATTCCGAACGCTGGGATGGACGCATAGGAAATATACCCCAATAGTTGAATTTATCGGCACCTGGTTCTTTGCGGTTATCATGCCGATAGGCTTCGCATTGATGCCGATAGTTTATTATTTCACCAGGAGTTAGAATATTAGTCCGAAAGTCCGCGTAAGTCGGAAAGTCCGAAAGATGGACTGTTAGAGTTTAGAATTTAGATATTAGAATTTAGCCATATGACTTTGGATGCTAAAATTCCCGCCGGGCCGATAGCCGAAAAATGGAGCAAGCACAAGTTCAACCTGAAGCTGGTGAACCCGGCCAATAAACGCAAGTACGACATCATTGTGGTGGGTACGGGTTTGGCAGGCGCTTCAGCCGCAGCATCGCTTGCCGAACTGGGCTACAATGTAAAGGCATTTTGTTTCCAGGACAGCGCCCGCCGGGCACACTCCATTGCGGCGCAGGGTGGTATCAACGCGGCGAAGAATTACCGCAATGACGGCGACAGCGTTTACCGTTTGTTCTACGATACGATAAAAGGCGGCGATTACCGCTCACGTGAAGGCAATGTATATCGCCTGGCCGAGGTTTCGGTGAATATCATTGATCAGTGTGTGGCGCAGGGCGTGCCATTTGCCCGTGAATATGGAGGTCTTTTGGATAACCGTTCATTCGGCGGTGCGCAGGTATCGCGTACTTTCTATGCGAGGGGTCAAACAGGACAGCAATTGTTGCTGGGTGCCTACTCAGCGCTGAACCGCCAGATACAGGCAGGCAAGGTGAAAATGTACACCCGAACCGAAATGCTGGACGTGGTTTTGGTTGATGGTAAAGCGCAGGGCATCGTTACCCGAAACCTAGAAACAGGCAAGATCGACACCCATTCGGGGCACGCTGTTTTACTTTGCACGGGCGGTTATGGCAACGTGTTCTACCTGTCGACCAATGCGATGGGCTGCAATGTTACGGCCGCATGGCGCGCGCATAAACGCGGCGCTTTCTTCGGCAATCCGTGCTATACGCAGATACACCCGACCTGTATACCGGTGACGGGCGATCATCAGTCGAAATTAACGCTGATGTCTGAATCACTGCGTAACGATGGGCGCGTTTGGGCTCCTAAAACAGTGGAATTAGCGCAAAAACTGCGTAAAGGTGAATTAAAAGTGACCGACCTGAAAGAAGAGGACCGCGATTACTTCCTTGAAAGAAAATATCCAGCATTTGGTAACCTGGTGCCGCGCGACGTTGCTTCGCGCAACGGTAAGGAAATGGTGGATGAAGGCCGTGGCGTTGGCTCGACCGGTATTGCTGTTTTCCTTGATTTTGCCGATGCGATCAAACGTTTGGGAGAAGATGCTGTTCGTGCCAAATATGGCAACCTGTTTGATATGTATTACCAGATCACGGACGAGAACCCCTATAAACAGCCGATGCGTATTTACCCGGCGGTACATTATACCATGGGCGGCCTTTGGGTTGACTATAACCTGATGACCAATGTTCCCGGTCTGTATGCTTTGGGCGAATGTAATTTTTCCGACCATGGGGCGAACCGCTTGGGAGCTTCTGCATTGATGCAAGGTTTGGCGGATGGTTATTTCGTAATCCCGTACACCGTAGGCGACTACCTGGCTAAGATCGGGCCAAAACCGGTGGATACCAAACATCCTGCTTTCGAACAAACTAAAAAGGATGTGGAAGAACGTGTCAATAAGCTGCTCTCTTTAAAAGGCACAAAAACGGTGGATGAATTCCACCGCGAACTGGGCCACATCATGTGGGAATACTGCGGTATGGCCCGTAACGAAGAAGGACTGAAAAAGGCCAAAGGCATGATACAGCAACTTCGCGCCGATTTCTGGAAGAATGCCATTGTGCTGGGCGAGAATGAAGAGCTTAATCAGTCGCTGGAAAAGGCCGGGCGCGTAGCTGATTTTCTGGAGTTAGGCGAATTGGTTGTCGATGATGCACTGATGCGCAAGGAATCCTGTGGCGGCCATTTCCGCATAGAATCTCAGACACCCGAGGGTGAAGCTCTGCGCGATGACGCAAACTTTGCCTTCGTAGCCGCATGGGAATACAAAGCCGACAACCAGCCCGAGGTATTGCACCGCGAGGAGCTGGTTTTTGAAGAAGTACATTTAACGCAACGGAGTTATAAATAGAACCAAGAGTCAAGAACCAAGAATCAAGAAAAAATCTTGGCTCCTGATTCCTGGCTCCTGACTCTCAACCCTTAATAAGAAATGAGTGCAAACAATATGAACCTGACGCTGAAAGTATGGCGGCAGAAAAATGCGCAGACAGCGGGTAAATTCGTAACCTATAAGGCTGAAGGTATTTCGCCCGACATGTCGTTCCTCGAGATGCTGGACGTGGTGAACGAAAGCCTGGTGCACAAAGGCGAGGACCCGATACATTTTGATCATGACTGCCGCGAAGGTATTTGCGGGATGTGCTCGTTGTATATCAACGGTCACCCGCATGGGCCGAAACGCGCTATTACCACCTGCCAACTGCACATGCGCAGTTTTCATGACGGACAAACTATCACCATAGAGCCATGGCGCGCTGCTCCGTTCCCGGTTATTAAAGACCTGGCCGTTGACCGCTCGGCTTTCGATAGGATACAACAGGCCGGTGGCTTTGTATCGGTAAATACCGGCGGCGTTCCCGATGCCAACGAAATTCCAATTCCCAAAGTTATAGCCGATGAAGCATTTAACTCGGCAACCTGCATTGGTTGCGGAGCTTG
Organism: Mucilaginibacter sp.; assembly: GCA_035551775.1. Lineage (GTDB taxonomy): Bacteria > Bacteroidota > Bacteroidia > Sphingobacteriales > Sphingobacteriaceae > Mucilaginibacter. Next base: position 34,914 of record DASZMQ010000016.1, read on the forward strand.
CGTTGCGGCCTGCAAAAATGCATCGGCTATGCTATTTGTTTCAGCTAAAGTAACCCAGCTGAGTATGCTGCCGCAGGGCCAGCCCGAGCGTTACCGCCGTGTACAATCCATGGTGGCGCAGATGGACGAAGAAGGCTTTGGTAACTGTACCAATACCCGCGCCTGCGAAGCCGAATGCCCGAAAGAGATCAGGCTGGAAAACATCGCTCGGATGAATAACGATTATTTCAGCGCCAAACTGTTCAGGTCGGAAGAATTGCATGAGCAGTCGCACGGGGAGGGATAAGCGAATCTCTTTTTCTAAAATATAATAAGGCCTTTTCGGAAATATTCGGAGAGGCTTTTTTTGTGTATTTTAGATTATTGCCACTAAATCAAACCAAATGAAAATCGTCAAGATAATCGCCTTTGCGCTCGGTATAATCCTGGAGCTTGGCACAAACCCCGCCATAGCCCAAATCCCGACCCGCGACCCGCACAGCCCCGGCTATGTCACCGCCACCGAACTACCCGACGGCACAGTTCCTTCACCAAACACCAATGGGAATTTCATTATCGGTCCCACGCACAACCCCGCACCCGAAATGACGGTACAGGCCAACGTACCGCAGGGAACGATATTCAAGCTGACGACGGAATCAAAGGACAGCAAGATATATCCGGGTATTGCGCGGGATCCGGGCACGTTTGGAACTGTCGATCCGTCAGACCCGGCTAAGCTGGTGGTTACGACAAGCCACCCGGCGCCCTACACGCGGCACATCGAGGTTTATGTTCCCAAACAATATGTTCCCGGCACTGCCGCGCCTTTCATCGTCGGCGCCGATGGGCCCGACCATACCTTGTTCACTGCTTTAGATAACCTGATCGCCGAACATAAGGTGCCCCTGATGATCGCCATTTCCATCGGTAACGGCAGCGGTGATGCCCAGGGCAGCGAGCGGGGTCTGGAGTATGATACCATGTCGGGCCTTTATGCAGAATTTGTTGAAAAGGAAGTATTGCCGCTGGTAGAAAGCCAGTGTAATGTGAAACTGACCAGCAATCCGCAAGGGCGGGCGACGATGGGAGGCAGCTCTGGCGGCTCATGCGCGCTGATCATGGCTTGGTATCACCCGGAATGGTATCACCGAGTGCTCACATATTCAGGCACTTACATCAATCAGCAATGGCCCTATGATCCGAAAACACCGCACGGCGCCTGGGAGTTTCATGAACACCTTATACCCGAAAGCCCCGTAAAGCCATTACGTATCTGGATGGAAGTTGGCGACAAAGACCTTTATAATCCCAACGTGATGCGCGATAACATGCACGATTGGGTGCTGGCCAATGAAAACATGGCCAAAGTGCTGGCCGCCAGGGGATACCCTTACCAGTTTATTTTCGCCCAAAATGCCTGGCATGTCGACCGTGCGGTGAAAGCTCAGACATTAGCCGAAGCGTTGGAATGGCTATGGGAGGATTATCGTCCTGGCGTTGAAAGATAATTATAACTGTATTCTGGTTGCCAATTGCCGGTAGTCGGTTATAATAATTGATGGCTGGCCCTCATATAAAATTATTTCCCCACTAAAGCTACCAAAAGACATCAACCACCTTGGCGGTTCAATTTGAATCTCGGAGTTTTTTATGATGATATGCAATGATTTTGAAGTATCACGATTACCGACATAGAATATTCGATAACCTTTACTGACTATTTTATAGTTAAATATAGTATCCCTAACATAGACATCCTTTCCTAACTGATCGATAGCTTGTTTGGCAGTTAATCCTGGCTCATCGGGATTTGCTCTCTTGGTTAAAGAAACTTTGATTTTGGCCGTGTCCTGTGAATAAGCAATCGCTGGCAATATTAAAATCAAAGACAATACTGCTAATCTTTTAATAAGGTCCATCTTCGAATATAACTGTAAAGGCTCATTATTACAAATAGCTCAGCCACCACTTATCCTTATGGCTCTGTTTGTACGCGTCGTAACGCTTGCATAACGGGTACAGCGCCGCGACAATGGCTATCCATATTAAATACGCTACCGGCAGCGAGAAGCCATATCCTTTCAGGTCGTGGGTAAACCACACCGGTTTTTGCAGCAGCCAGATATGCCAATTTTCACCGGGAGTGAAAGCTGAAGCGACGAGAGCAACTAAGTGAATAACATAAATATGTATGAGGTAATAAAACATCGGCACCCGTCCATAAACCGATACCACTTTTACCACTCCGTTTTGTACCTTTTCCGTAAAAGCCAGGAACAGGCAGGCTGAACCGCATGTGAGCAAAACATACAACAGCGATGGCGGGTATTTATTGACGTTCAGGAATGAAAGAAAAGTAAAGAAGCCGTCCTTCTGAGTGCTCCATTTTACCGGGTCGCCGTAAACATTACTAAATCGGAGAACCACAAACAACAGCAATGCGAAACCGCCTAGCGGTAATAAGATCTTCTTCCTTTTTGCCGCATCATACGAGCTGGCATATAGTTGACCAAGGCAATAGCCAAGCGGTGTTATCGCAATAAATGGGATAAGCGGGTAACCAACCAAAAGCTGCTCGCCATGCCAGGTAAAGAACCGCTGGTCGTGCAGTAAGGCCCATCCAAACCCTGCCAGTGTGTTACCTTCGACATGAACGCCATCCAGCAAATTATGCCCGGCTATCAATATTACGCTGATAGTCAGTATCCATTTTGGCGGCAGCCAGATGAGGCCCGCCAACAGGATCATACCGACACCCAACGACCACAGCGTAATGAAGAAGATCATCGGGAAAGCCGGGTTAAAATTCCAGCCCAGGTTGGCAACTACAAACTCAAGAAATATCAGCCATAGGCCGCGTTTCATCAAAAAGGCTGACAATTCCTTTTTGCTTTTCCTTTGCCCCACAAGGTAAGCAGAGGTGCCCGTAAGCAACAAAAATATTGGCGCGCAGAAATGCGTTATCCAGCGGGTGAAAAATATAGCTCCGGTTGTTTTGGTAAGATCCAGTGGATCAAAATAAAAGGAGCCGAAAAACAAGTAATCCCTCACGTGGTCCAGTGCCATGATGATCATGATCGTGCCGCGAAGAAAATCGATGGAAGTTATCCTGTACTTTGTGACGGGAGCAATGGTGTGCTTTGTGATAGCTGGTGCCGGGTTCATGTTCTAAGATAGGTATAATTTTATATTCGCTTAAACCCGGAACTTGCTGAACACGATTAAAAGATTTTGAAGATTAGCAGGATTTACATTCCCTTTAATCTTGGCCATCCATTAAATCCCAAAAATCGTGTTCAAATATATTCCAGCAGCTCCATCCTATTCCCAAAAGGATCGAGGAAAAAGAAGCGATCCCGGTCAGCGAGTTTTTCTTCTTCGTAAGTCTTTACACCGCTATCTTCAAGATGCTTTCTTGCGACCTCAAGGTCAGTCACTTCAAAAGCACTGTGCCGCGAGGTATTTACAAGCCCCGGCTCAATACCAATATGGAAACCAATATCGCCTATCTCGAACCAATAACCGGGGCTATGGAACACTTCCGGTCTGTGAGTAGGTTTCAAACCGATTATATCGGTATAAAATTTACAGGCTTCCTCCAGTCTTTCGGGCGGAACGCAGATGTGAATATGGTCGGCGCGCTTAAAATCGATCATTCGTGTTCCGCAAAGGTAAGCACGTAATTGTTATTGTCGAGTATCGAAAATTCAGTAGCGCCGTAAAATGTTTTTTCCAGACCCTTCAATACTTTTACTTTGCTTTGAATATGATCGAAAAACGCGCGGATATTTTTCATATTTATATAAAGCAGCAATGAACTGCCATTGGTCCTGCTAATTTCAGGCAACTCATCTCCAAGGCTCCCGTAAGTTTGGAACATGATGGTCACGTTGCCGTTCACCATCATCACCCAAACCAGTTCGTCGCCCTGCTCGGGCACCGACATGGTGACATTGAAACCCAAAATGGTATACAGGGCAATAGTTTCTTGTATATTGTTCGTAAAAATATTAGGCGCTAAGCTTTCCATGATCTTGATGATTAAGTAAAAAGATAATTTTGTGAAACGATATAAAGGTAAAAACAATTTTGGTATTTACTAATTTCTTTAGCATTTTTATAGCGAATTATGGGACAACTCGAAAATGACTTTAATGCTTACCGCACCCGCATGAATGAAAGGATCATGGAGTCGGCCAATACGAATATTAAACGTTTTTTCGCGCTGGACACCACCACTTATGCCGAAGGTGCCCTGGACGTGAAAACAAAAGAAATGCTCGGCCTGGTGGCCTCCATGGTTTTGCGTTGCGACGATTGTATCAAATACCATTTGGGCAAGTGCCATGAGGCAGGTGTAAATCTTGACGAGATGAACGAGGTGTTCATGATAGCGAATTTAGTGGGTGGGTCGATCGTGATACCGCATTATCGAAGGGCAGTGGAATACTGGGACGAACTGAATGGATTATAATTGTTTGTCATTGCGAGCGTAGCGTGGCAATCTCGTCGCCAATGCTTATCCGTCGTGCATGTCTACAAGGTTGCTTCGTCGCCGCGGCGGCCGCTCCTCGCAATGACATAGTTTTAGAATATTAACCTTTAAATAATATGTCAACCGAAATCAAACGCTGCCTCTGGGCTGGAACGGATGAACTCTACGTCAAATATCATGATGAAGAATGGGGCAAGGAAGTCCACGATGATAAAAAACTGTTCGAATTCCTGATCCTTGAATCTGCGCAGGCTGGCTTAAGCTGGATCACTATTTTGCGGCGGCGCGAAGGATACCGCAAAGCCTTCGCCGGGTTTGATGTACATAAAGTGGCCCAATTCACCGAAAAGGATGTAGAGCGATTGATGCAGGACACCGGAATCATCCGCAACCGCGCCAAGATCAAATCAGCCATTAATAATGCGCAGAAATTTATCGAGGTGCAGAAGAAATTCGGTTCGTTCGATAAATACATGTACAGCTTTATGCCCAATGGGAAGCCGATCATCAACCACACTAACCACATCCCTGCAAGCACGCCCATATCGGATACCATCAGCAAGGATATGAAAAAGCGCGGCTTTACATTTTTCGGCTCGACGATCGCCTACGCTCACATGCAGGCCGTAGGTATGGTGAATGACCATTTGCCCGATTGCTCTTTTAAATAGGATTGCACCGATTATTTTGTGATTCCACCGATTGGATTTTAGGATTACATTGATTAGTGTAATTTTGAAATCATCCGTATCGGTGTGATCGCCTTTGAAAATCGGTGAAATCACTTCACAATCGGTGTAATCAAAAACAATGAAGAAACTATTCTTACTGGACGGCATGGCCCTTATCTACAGGGCGCATTTTGCATTGAGCAAAACTCCGCGCTTTACTTCGGGCGGGCTGAACACCTCGGCGATGCTGGGTTTTACCAATACGCTGCTCGATGTGCTCAAGAAAGAAAGGCCGACGCACATGGCCGTGGTTTTTGACACCGAGGCGCCCACAGAGCGCCACAACGAATTCGAAGCCTACAAAGCCCAGCGCCAGGCCATGCCTGAAGATCTTGCTGCCGCCATTCCTTATATCTATAAGATCGTTTTGGGTTTTAATATCCCGCTTATTACTTCAGATGGGTACGAGGCCGACGACATTATCGGCACCCTGGCTAAAAAGGCCGAAGCCAAAGGTTACCAGGTGTATTGCATGACGCCTGATAAAGACTTCGCGCAACTGGTTTCGGACAATATCAAATTATATAAGCCGGGGCGCCAGGGGAATGAAGTAGAGATCATGGGCGTGAAAGAAGTGCTTGAAAAATGGGAGGTTAATGATCCGCTCCAGGTAATAGACATCTTAGGTCTTTGGGGAGATTCGGTCGACAATATACCAGGCATACCGGGCGTTGGCGAGAAAACTGCCAAGCAGCTCATAAAACAATATGGTTCAGTTGAAAACATCATCGCGAATGCCCATGAGCTGAAAGGCAAGCTGCAGGAAAATGTTCAGACCTACGCTGAACAGGGCCTGTTATCCAAACGACTGGCTACGATCAACCTGAATGCACCTGTTGAGCTGGACGAAGCCGGGCTGGAAATGTGTGCGCCAAGTAAAGATCTACTTGAGCCGCTTTTTGCTGAACTGGAGTTCCGTACTTTAGGAAAACGTGTTTTCGGTGACGATTTTAGCATTACCGAAACGAAAGCAGTTGGCATACAGACCGATCTGTTCGGCAATGAGGTGGCAACGGGCAGAACTACATTAACTGTAGATATACAAGACATCGCAGAGCCGGAAGTCGAGCCGGCCGGCAAAAACATCAATAACGTTCCTCACGATTATTACCTGGCGGATACCAAAGAAAAACGCGCCGAACTGATCAATACACTGAAACAGCATAAAACCATTTGTTTTGACACGGAAACCACGGGCACTGATGCGAACGACTGTGAATTAGTGGGCTTGTCCTTCGCTGTAAAACATCATCATGGCTGGTATGTACCCGTTCCCGCTGACCGGAAGGAAGCGAAAGCCATTGTTGAAGAATTTAAACCGGTACTGGAAGACGAGAACATCGGCAAGATCGGCCAGAATATCAAGTTCGATGTCCTGGTGCTTAAATGGTACGATATGCAGGTAAAAGGCCCGTTGTTCGATACCATGCTGGCGCATTATGTGCTAGATCCGGATACGCGTCATAATATGGATGTGATGTCCGAAAATTACCTGGGCTACAAGCCGGTTTCCATCACCGAGCTCATCGGCGCAAAGGGCAAGGTGCAGGGCAGCATGCGTGACGTAGAGATCGAAAAGATCAAGGATTATGCCGCCGAGGACGCTGACATTACCCTGCAGTTACATGACGTTTTTCGCCCGAAAGTTAAACAGGCTGAAGCGGAAAAACTGATCAGCGAGATCGAATGCCCGCTGATCTATGTGCTCGCCGATATGGAATATGAAGGTGTGCGCATCGACCATAATACTTTGGCTGATTTCTCGAAAGAACTGGAAGGCGACATTTACAGGCTGGAAAGAACCGTTTACGACAAGGCCGGCGTTCGTTTCAATATCGCTTCGCCGAAGCAATTGGGCGAAGTGCTTTTCGAAAAACTGATGCTCGATCCGAAGGCCAAAAAGACCAAGACCGGTCAGTACCAGACGGGTGAAGACGTATTGCTTTCGCTTGCCGCGAAAAGCGACATCGTACGGGATATTTTGGATTACCGCCAGCTGCAAAAGTTGAAATCGACCTACGTTGATGCGCTGCCCCAGATGGTAAACAAAAGGACCGGCCGTGTACATACCTCCTACAACCAGGCCGTTGCGGCTACCGGGCGTTTAAGTTCCACCAACCCTAACCTGCAAAATATTCCTATCCGTACCGAACGCGGGCGGGAGGTACGCAAGGCCTTCATACCGCGGGACGACAGTCATACGATAATTTCTGCGGATTATTCGCAGATCGAGCTGCGCATCATAGCCGAGATCGCCAAAGATGTGAATATGCTCGATGCGTTTGCGCAGAACCTGGATATTCACACCGCTACCGCTGCAAAGGTTTATGGAAAGACTCTGCTCGAAGTAACCAGCGACGAACGCCGCAATGCCAAAGCGGTGAACTTCGGAATAATTTATGGGCAGTCGGCTTTTGGCCTTTCGCAAAGCCTGGGCATACCGCGCAAGGAAGCGGCAGAGATCATCGAAAACTATTTCGCCCAATACTCCGGGATCAAACAATATATGGGCGACACGATGAACTTCGCCCGCGAGAATGGCTATGTGTGCACCCTGATGGGCCGCCGGCGTTACCTGCGCGATATCAACTCAGCCAATGCAACGGTACGCGGATTCGCCGAGCGAAATGCCATCAACGCGCCGATACAGGGCTCGGCCGCGGACATGATCAAAATCGCGATGATCAATATTCACCGCGAATTAAAAGCCCAAAAGCTGGATGCCCGGATGACCATGCAGGTGCATGACGAATTGGTATTCGACGTGCCGAACCACGAAGTGGAAAAAGTAAAGCCGATCATCGCCGAAGGCATGAAAAACGCCATCAAAACCAACGTGCCTATTTTGGTTGAGATCGGTACGGGGTCGAATTGGCTGGAGGCGCATTGATGGGGGCTGAAGTCGGAGGTCTGAAGTCAGAGGCAACCGACCTATTGAAACTTCTTATAAAGCGTACAGGACACGTCCCCGGTATAGATACCGCTTGTTTGGTAGATAACCAGTTTAAGAGTCGTATCGTCGATTTTTGTTAAACTGTAAAAAGTATCCGGTGTGGTATCGCCTGCATTGTATTTACCGGAACTTATGTCGTATGAAAACGGATAAGTTGCTTTTTGACTGCTTTCAATACCCGTCGTAGCCGAATTGAATGTCAATGTGTCGGTGATCATCGAGGGGCTGTAGTTTTGAATGATATTGACACTAACTACAGGATGAGCAGTATCCAAATTCTGATAAAGCGTATCACCGGTAAGTGTGATAACTTCTATGCCTGATACCCCATGGCCGCGTATTTGATCCTTAAATGACGTATCCGCGCTCTTGAACGCAGCATATTTGCCTGAAAGGCCGGTAGTATTGTTGGTGTCGCCGGGCTTTGCCGTATCGCCCGATTTTTTGCAGCCGGCCAACGCAGCCGCAGCGATGGCAAAAAGGAATAGATTTCTCATGTGAAGTTTAAGTTGAGAGCAAAGGTAACAAAATGGATTGAATATCCGGTGGTCCACCCGTCCGCGCCTGCCGCACAGGCTAATTGTCACTTTCATAAAATCGAGCTCTTTTTCGCCCTTGGAAATAATGACTTTTCAAAAAAGCATCCTCTATATTTATGATTTGAAAATCACCACTGAAAACCACTAAACAAATCACAAAAATTTATTTTTAAACAGAATATACCGCCGGGGGTTGTTTATTTAAATAATTCTTTGCTTAACTTGAACCGATTATTTACCTGTAAATGAAAGTCTATCACCTTAGCGCCGAGTGTTATCCCGTAGCCAAAGTCGGCGGACTGGCCGATGTTGTGGGCGCATTGCCCAAGTACCAGAACCAAATGGGTTTGGAAGCGGCGGTAGTGATGCCTTTTTACGACCGAAAATTCGTACAGGAAAATGAGTGGGAAATGGTGTTCGACGCCTACTCGCTGCTGGGTGTTCATCGCTTTTATTTCGAGGTTTTAAAGGAAAAAACCAACAAGCTTGGTTTCGAACTTTACCTGATCAAAATACCGGGCCTGCTCGATAGGGAAAATGTTTACAGCTACCCGGATGAAACCGAGCAGTTCATCGCCTTCCAGATCGCGTTCCTGGACTGGATCAACTGGTCGTACCAAAGTCCCAACCTGATCCATTGCCACGACCATCATGCCGGGCTGGTACCGTTCCTGTTATATTATTCGAAGTTGTACCACCGGTTGGCGGAAACGCCGACTATCGTGACCATTCATAACGGTCAGTACCATGGTGCTTTCAATTGGAGCAAGCTATCGCTGCTGCCCGAGATCGATATGACCAAAACCGGCCTGCTTGACTGGAATGGGGCCATCAATCCACTGGCGGCCGGAGTAAAATGCTGCTGGCGGTATACGACGGTTTCGCCTACCTATCTTGAGGAGCTTACGTATCAATCGAATGGCCTGGAATACCTGTTCTACCTGGAACGGGCAAAAGGACAAGGCATCATTAATGGTATTGACACGGATATCTGGAACCCCAAGACCGACCTGATGATCGCCGAAAGATATTCGGTGCGCCAGCTGGCCACAGGTAAGCAAAAAAATAAAGAGGCACTGTGCGAAAGGTTTGGCCTGGAAAGCGACAAACCGCTCATCTCGTTCATCGGACGTTTGGTAGGTGAAAAAGGCGCGGACCTGCTGCCGCATGCTATCCGCGAGGCGATCAAAGGCAACCCCGGCGCTGTGAATTTTATCGTGCTTGGCGCCGGCGAGGCTCGCACGGAGGATGAGCTGAAGGCGCTAAACGTAGCCTACCCTAACCAATGCAGCATATTTATTGGGTATGACGAACCGCTGGCACACCAGGTTTATGCAGGCTCGGATTTTCTGCTCATGCCTTCGCGCGTGGAACCCTGCGGACTGAACCAGCTATACGCCTTGCGTTATGGCACCGTCCCAATGGTACGTGTTACCGGCGGGCTGAAAGATACGGTGATCGATTATGGTGATGACGGCGGCTATGGCATCCGTTTTATACAAGCCAGCGTGTCCGATATTGTACATGCCTGCGCCAGGGCGATAGAAGCATATGCCAACCCGCCGCTGATGCAACTGTTGCGCAAACGAATGATGGCGCTCGATTTTTCATGGGCGCGTTCAACCAAAGAATATATTAACCTTTATGAGAGTTTAAAACCTGCTATATGACATCAAAAGTGATCTCCATTGTGCTTGGCGGCGGCCAGGGCAGCCGCTTGTCACCCCTTACGGCAACACGTTCGAAACCAGCCGTTCCGATAGGCGGCAAATACCGTCTCGTTGACATCCCGATCTCGAATTGCCTGCATTCGGACATTACGCGCATGTATGTGCTCACGCAGTTCAATTCGGCCTCGCTGAATAAGCACATCAAAAACACGTACCATTTCAGCACGTTCAGCACAGCCTTTGTGGACATACTGGCAGCCGAGCAGACCCCATCAAGCGTAGCCTGGTTCCAGGGAACTGCGGACGCGGTGAGACAAAGCCTCCACCACTTAGCCACGCACGAATTTGAATATGTGCTGATCCTTTCGGGTGACCAACTGTACCAGATGGATTTCCGGGATATGATCGACCACCATATTCAGAACAATGCTGAGATATCGATTGCCACTATCCCCGTTCATGCCAATGATGTACCTGGCTTTGGTATCCTGAAAACCGACGATGACGGCATGATCAACGCCTTTATCGAAAAGCCGAAAAAGGATTTCGAAAGCTGGGCATCGGACGTAAGTCCAGAAATGCAGGCCGAGGGCAGGATATACCTTGCATCCATGGGTATATATCTTTTCGACAAAAAGGTGCTGTATGAACTGCTTACCGGCAACGAAAGAACCGATTTTGGGAAGGAGATCATCCCGGATTCCATAAGCACACATCGTGTGGCAAGCTACCAGTATGAAGGGTATTGGACCGACATCGGTACGATACCGTCATTCTTCGAGGCTAACCTTGGGTTGACAGATGATATACCGCAATTTAACTTGTTCGCCGAGAATTCGATATATACCCGGGCGCGCATGCTGCCGCCATCGAAAATTTCGGGTACGCACCTGGAGAAGACGATCGTTGCTGACGGCTGCATCGTCAATGCCAGTCATATCTACCGTTCGGTGATCGGCATCCGTTCCCGTATCGGGCATGATTCCATCATTGAAAATTGTTATGTGATGGGCAATGATGTGTACCAAACCCTGGACCAGATCGACGAATCCCACGCCAGCAATTCGCCCATTATGGGCATCGGTGACCGCTGCTGCATCAAAAATGCCATTATTGATAAAAATACCTATATCGGTGATGATGTGAAGATCAACTGCGGACCGAAAGTACTGGAAGACGGCGATTACGGCACCCATACCGTCCAGGACGGCATTGTAGTGATCAAAAAACGGGCGATAATCCCGCACGGAACCGTGATATAGGCAGTAGCCCGGATGGCAGTTTATCAATTAAAAGATTTGGAAAAACAAATGATGCTTTGATTGTTTATATTATTCAAATCCAATCTTTTAAAACCATGAAGAAAGTAATTGCCATGATCGCATTAGCTGCGGTTTGTTTCGGTAGCACTGCTTCAGCCTTCACCACTGTAAAAGCTGCGCAGGACACTACCTCTAAAGTTAAGGTTAAGAAAAAGAGAGACAAAGTGAAGATGAAGAAGAAACCGGTGAAGGATACTACAGTGAAACAAAAGTAGCCTCATTAACAAAAAGCCCCGCGAAATTTCGCAGGGCTTTTTGCTTTTACAAGTCTAAACTTTGACCTATACCGGGTAATTGCAGGTTCAAACCGGCATTCCTGAACTTTTCCGCAACCTCGGTTTTATTGATCCTTATTGGCGGAAAAGTATCGTAATGTACGCCGATAACATTTTTGCAATTGATAAAACCACATGTTTTGATAGCGTCATCAGCGCCCATAGTGTAATTGTCGCCTATCGGCAAAATGGCCCAGTCTAAATGTTCATCGGCAAGTAATTTCATGTCATAATGAAGTGCAGTATCCCCTGCGAAATAGACCTTCTTCCCTTCAGCATAGATAACATACCCCGCTGGGTTACCTCCGTATGAACCATCAGGCAAGCCGCTGGAATGGATAGCATTCACCATTTTTACACGACCGAAATCGAAATTGAAGCCACCGCCAATATTCATGCCGTGCGCATCGGCAATGCCCTTCCCGCCCAGCCAGGCGGCTATCTCGGCGATGCAGATCACTTGGGCATTGCTATTTTTATGGATGTCGAACAGGTCGGCGATATGATCGCCGTGACCGTGCGAGAGCAGGATATAATCCGGCCGCAGGCTTTTCACATCAATGTGTTTCGCCAGTTCATTATGCGAAATAAATGGGTCGAACAAAAGCTTTTTGCCGCCGGTTTCCAGCTCGAAAGCGGCATGGCCGTAATAGGTGAATTTCATGGGTGTGTGTAGTTTGTTGTAATGTTTTAAAGTTGGAATGTTGTAAGGTTAATTTTGAGCGAAGTTACGCCAAAAACGCACGGACCGTGTAGTACAACAAAAAGGTTACTTGCCGAACAAACTCCCCAAGCCACCTATACCGCCCAGCATATCACGGCTTAAGGCAGCCATCTCGCTTTGGTTGATATTTTCGGCTTGTTCAAGAGCTTTATTTATCGCAACTACGATCAATTCCTCAAGCTCTTCCTTGTCGGCGCTTTTCAAAAATTCTTCGTCAATGGAAATGGACTGCACCGCCTTATTAGCGGTGGCGGTAACCGTTATCAAGCCGCCTTCAGCTGTTCCGGTAACAGTAATGCCATCAAGGCGTTTCTTTAATTCTTCAGCTTTTTGCTTGGCTTCGAATAGTTTGTCGAACATGTTTTTCAGTTAAGTGGTTGATTGAGTTAGATTGGGTTGATTAAGTTGTAAACCGTTAAATCAAAACAAAGTTGAAAAGTTTTTCCAAACTATTCAACCTAATCAACCATTCAACTTAATCTAACTTAATCAACTAGTCGTCAGACGTTTCACCCGAACCATTGTACGCCCCCTTACGGATTACCGGAACCCCTTCCATTTTGTACAAGTCGTCGGCATGCAGGAGGGCGCCGTTGCAAAGGTTGCCGAGCAGGACGATAGTTACGTCGTTCTTCAGGTCGCGCACAAAAATGTGCCTGAAGCCGTGCCACCAGCCGGTGTGATAAACCACTTTTTCGTTCTGTCCGTCGAATAGGCGCCAACCATAGCCGTAATTGAAGTGACCGCGGATCATGGGGTTGCGGTCGGTATAGGCGGAGTCTTGTGTAGCGGGTTTAATGAGTCTGCCTTCGCGCAGGGCCTGGTCGAATAGATAGAGGTCCCCTACGGTGCTGTAAATGCCTTTGTCGCCTACCGGACCGTCGAGCACGTTCGGAACAACGGAGTAACGCCAGCTGTTGCGGTCGTGACCGATCACATCAACCGGGATCTTATCGTAAACAGCCTTTGAATAAACAGCGGTATGCATCATGCCGGCCGGCTTGAACACATTTTCCATCATGTATTGGGCATAGCTTTTCCCGCTTACCTTTTCTATGATGGCGCCCAGCACCATGAAATTGGAGTTATTATAAAGGAAATGTTTATTCGGCTTGCTGAATGGTGCAGGATGGTATTTGGCGATGAGCTCCATCGCCTCGGCATTGGTGATGCCCTTTTTTTCGCTCCAGTGATTTGCGCGGTACAGGTCGTCGACAAAATACACGTAGTTCATCATGCCCGAACGGTGCGTCAGCAGCAAACGGATAGTAACGCCCTGGTAGGGGAAATCAGGAAAGAAATCGCGTACGTCCTGGTCTAACTTGATCTTACCGCGCTCCCACAACTGCATGATAGCGGTCGAGGTCATAGTTTTGGTAACCGAAGCTAATTGGAATTGCGAATTGATCTTCAGGCTGTCGCGGGTTAGGTGGTTGGCCCAGCCGATCGCGTTCTCATACAGGATATGGCCGTTTTTTGCCACAAGGATATTCCCGTTAAAGCCCGCTTTGTTGTGGAGCCAATGGAAAAAGTTATCGATCTTCTTGTCAGCATTCCTCGAATCATACCGCAGTATCTCTGACGGGTTAAAGGGAGCCGCCGGGGCCACGTAAGCCTTCCTGGGACTGGCGCTGTTGTTCTCGCAAGCCGGCAAGAACACCAGGCTCGCAACAAATAGCATTAATATCTTGTACACTGATCTCTTCATAATTCCTAACTCTTAACGCTCGCGAAAAAAGTAAATTATACGGCTTTCCGGAAGTAAAGTTATACACATTTTTATAGTTTTAGTTAATAACGTTGTTATATTTATCCTATGCAACCCTGTCGCAAACTCATTTTTTTCTTTGCCATTTTGCTTTGCACCGGCTATGCTTTTGCTCAAAAAACAGACACCGCGAAGTTGAATTTCATCAAAAGGCAGTTAGCAGAGATCAAACAAAATCTGAAGTCCTATAAAAAAACAGAAAAGACTGATACTATCAAAACCGCTGAAGGGAACAAGGTGCTATTCTTTTATAAGGGCAATGAGATTAGAAAAATCGCGGCTACTTATTATGGCGAGGCGGGAAAGGAAACGGATGAGTTTTATTTTTCCAATCACAACTTGATTTTTTGTGAGTACATTGACTATCGTTACAACATGCCTATCTCTGAAAAAAACGGCGGAAAAACAGCTTCAACTACTGAAGAAAGAGTTTATCTGAGTAGTGGCAAAATATTCCTGGTAAAGAAAAAACCCGCAGTTTCGTATTTTTTTGATTCATTCCCAAAGGACCCGCAAAAAGAGGCAAAGCGGCTGTTACAACTAAAATAACGTTAGAGTTACGAAGTCCTTGAAACTTCGTAACTCTGTTTCCGCGCATCATATAAAACCCTAAATTTGCCCGCACATTGTAACAAATGCCATGAATTTCAGAACCGAACATGATACCATGGGCGCGGTGCAGGTACCCGCCGATAAATACTGGGGTGCGCAAACCGAGCGCTCACGAAACAACTTTAAAATTGGCCCCGAGGCCTCGATGCCAAAGGAGATCATCAACGCTTTCGCCTACTTGAAAAAGGCGGCCGCTTATACCAATGCTGAGCTAGGCGTTTTGTCAACCGAAAAGCGCGACCTGATAGCCAAAGTATGCGACGAGATTCTGACAGGCCAGCACAGGGGCGAGTTCCCGCTGGTGATCTGGCAAACCGGTTCGGGCACGCAATCAAATATGAATGTGAACGAGGTGATCGCCAACCGTTCGCACGTGATCCAGGGCAATAAGCTGGGTGAAGGCAAAACTTTCATCCACCCGAATGATGATGTGAACAAATCGCAGTCGTCCAACGACACTTACCCTACCGCGATGCACATCGCGGCCTATAAAATGGTAGTTGAAGTGACAATTCCCGGCATTGAAAAGCTGCGCGACACATTGAAGGCCAAGTCTGAAGCTTTCAAAAGCGTGGTGAAGATCGGCCGTACGCACCTGATGGATGCTACGCCGCTGACTTTAGGTCAGGAATTTTCAGGCTACACTTCGCAATTGGACCATGGTCTGAAGGCTTTGAGAAATACACTCGACCATTTATCAGAGCTTGCTTTGGGCGGAACAGCCGTAGGTACAGGCATCAATACGCCAAAAGGTTACGATGTAAAAGTAGCCGAATATATCGCCAAATTCACCGGCCTGCCTTTCCGCACGGCGGAGAATAAATTTGAAGCGCTGGCTGCTCATGATGCCATCGTGGAAAGTCATGGCGCGTTGAAACAGATTGCTGTATCGCTGATGAAGATCGCAAATGATATCCGCATGCTGGCTTCGGGTCCGCGTTCCGGTATCGGAGAGATCCATATTCCTGATAATGAACCGGGTTCGTCCATTATGCCGGGCAAGGTAAATCCAACCCAAAATGAGGCCGTTACGATGGTAGCAGCACAGGTGATGGGTAATGATGTAGCCATTTCAATTGGCGGCGCGAACGGTCATTATGAGCTGAACGTGTTCAAGCCGGTAATGGCCGCCAACTTCCTGCAGTCGGCACGGTTAATTGGCGATGCCTGCGTATCATTCAATGATCATTGTGCTGTGGGCATCGAGCCGAATTATGAAGGCATCAAAAAGCACCTGGAAAACTCGCTGATGCTGGTAACCGCACTTAACCCGCATATCGGCTACGAAAAAGCCGCGAAAATTGCCAAAACGGCGCTGAAGGATAATACTTCACTCCGTGAAGCCGCCATTGGTTTAGGCTATCTGACCAATGACGAGTTTGACCAGTGGGTTCGGCCGGAAGATATGATCGGCGGGTTAAAATAACTGCTGATCTGTAAAAAGATTGTTATAAATGCGAAATCCTTTTGCCTTTTCTTTTCTTGCTTTCTGCTTTGCACTTTTAGCTTTCAGCTTTGCATCCTGCTCATTCAATGCGAATTTGCAGGGTAAGGGTGAGGCCTACCTGCAGGGTGAATGGCGCCAGGACTCGGTCCCTATGCAGCAAAAGTTAACAGAATATTCACTTTACAACATTAGCTTTAGCTGCGACTCGTTCTTTATGCGCATCAGCAGCTTCAGCAAAGTGAACAACGGCGATAACAACTGCACAGCTTCCGGCCATTGGACCGAATATGTAAAAGGCGGTTACCAGCAGCGGAGTGACACGTTGCACTTGCGTGGGCAGTTCTGCAATGCCAATTTCAGCCTGAAGCAGGAAGGCGGCTGCTTTCGCTCGGGCATTTATGAAGAGACGCTGATCGTCAAAAAACTGAAAGATTCGCTGATCCGTTTCATGCCGGCTTCGAGCGTTGTACCTATCGATGCACATTTAATTAAACGAACCACCTGTACACAAAAACCATTGTGATATGAAACTGAACCTATTGAAAAAACTGATCCTGGGCCTGTTTATCGCCTATCTTCCTGCTAAATCCATGGCCTGGGGTACTGAAGGGCATCGCATCGCCGGGGTGATAGCCGAAAGCTATCTCACACCCAAAGCTAAGGCTGCAATTAGGGCCATTTTAGGTGATACCAGCATTGCCATAGCCAGCAACTGGGCCGATTTTATCAAATCGGATCCGAACTATAGCTACCTGAGCTCATGGCATTATATCGATATGGATAAAGCCTATTCTTATCCCGAGCTGCAGGAGCATCTGAAACAGGACACCTCTGTTGATGCCTACACCAAATTGAATTTCCTGATCGCCGAGCTAAAGAAGAAAGATCTTGCATCAGATAAAAAACTGCTTTACCTGCGCATGCTGATCCATATTGTAGAAGACGTGCATCAGCCTATGCACGTGGGCCATACCGGTGATAAAGGCGGCAATGACATCAAGGTTACCTGGATGAACAACCCCTCGAACCTGCACTCGGTTTGGGATTCGGGCCTGATCGATTTCCAGCAATTGAGCTATACTGAATACGCGATGGCCATCAATTTTACCACCCCGGCGCAACGCGCCCAATGGCAAAGCGAACCCGCCAGCCAATGGCTATTCGAGTCGAACCAGATAGCTGATAGGCTGTATGAAGAAGTAAAATCAGGCGATACTTTAAATGGGTTCAAATACAATTTCAACCATATTGCCATTGTCAACCGTCAGCTGGTTAAAGCCGGGGTGCGTTTGGCGGGGGTTTTGAATGCTATTTTTGGTTGATTTTTTTGTTGTAAAGTTGGAATGTTGTAAAGTTGAAAAGTTATAACATCAACCCAACCATAACCTTACAACATTTCAACTTTACAACTTTTCAACAATGAAATTACTCATGGTCTGTCTCGGTAACATCTGCCGCTCGCCTTTGGCTGAGGGAATTATGCAGCATTTGTCGGACGAACAGGGTCTTAGCTGGGAGATCGATTCAGCAGGCACGGGCGGATGGCATGTGGGCGAAGGGCCCGACAAGCGGTCGATCCGTACTGCACGAAACCACGGCATTGACATCAGCAAGCAGGTTTGCAGGCTTTTCCGGAGGAGCGATTTTGAGGACTTCGATCACATCTACGTTATGGATAGATATAACCTGTCGGATATACTTGCAATGGCTCCGGATGAAGGATCAGCGGCTAAAGTCAAATTACTCCTCGGCAACCGCGATGTGCCCGATCCTTATTATGATGACAGCCAGTTTGAACCGGTTTTTGAATTGATAGAGGGTGGGTGTAAGGATATTATCAGGGGGTTGACAGAGCAACGATCTAAATGAGGGTGTCACCCTGAGGCACTCGAAGGGTGCGCAGAGGCCTTTGCCCGCATGGTTCGAGAGCCTCACCATGACACCTAGCGCACAATAAGTATTTTATGATCTCTTTATCCTGAAATAAGCCAGCTCCTCGCCATCCCGGTGAAAGTTCTCCTGGCGTTCCATGCCGGCTTTCTGCAGTACCTTTTGCGAGCCGATATTACCCAGGGTGGTAACCGCAACAATCTCTTCCGCATCGGTATTGGTGAAAGCATAAGCGATCATGATCTGCGTCATTTCGGTAGCGATGCCTTTGCCCCAGTATTTCTGGTGCAGGGAGTACCCGACCTCTATTTTTCTTTTGTGATCATAAAAAGTGCGCAACAGGCAGCTGCCAATATAGTCGCCATCGCCGTTATTGAAGAGGCCCCAGCGGTTGAGCGTTCTTTCTTTCCTGTAATCGGCCATTGTTTCATTGAAAATATCTACCTGTTCCTGCCGGGTGCGTTTGGGTAGGTGGACGATCACTTTTTCGTCATCATATAGCGCGACGTAAGTTTCTTCCTCTTCGGGTTTAAATTCCCGGATAACAAAGCGGGGCGTTTGGATGAAAAGCGGCATAAGCTCAAAAATATCTGTTCCGCATATAAGACGCACGGGAACATGCAAAGATTACGCTGATTTTACTATCCTGTTAAATCCTGTTACCTTTGCGGCCATGGCATCCGTTAAACCAGCCGTTCCTAAAGGCACCCGCGACTTCTCACCTGCCGAAATGGGCAAACGCAACTACATTTTTGATACCATCAAAAGCGTGTTCCGTAAATATGGCTACCAGCAGATCGAGACGCCCGCGATGGAGAATTTGAGCACACTGATGGGCAAATATGGCGACGAAGGGGATAAGCTGATATTTAAAATATTAGAATCAGGCGAATACTCTTCAGAAGTGAATGAAGAATTCATAAAAAAATCTAATGTAATAATTATCGAAAATGACGTCAGAAATCTATTTAAAAAGATAGCATTAGAATTTGCATACCAAGTTGCGAACTTAAATAATGCTATACTGCAGATGGATGAAGCGGATATAAAAGAACATTTGGTTTGGGCGTTAAAAACCGATAGTTTCTTATCTGACATTAAGAGCCCTCCTGAATTCTTTTATCCATTCAAAGAGGCCTTTGTAAATTATTTATTTAAAAAAGGGGATGCTTTAAAATTCAAGCAATTTAAGAATCGCTTTGAATATTACTTTTCGATACCAGGTGAATTTACTAGAATTAATGAAATTTTTAAAGGCTTCAATTACCTTTTGAAAACTAACTCTGCTATAAATAAAACTATAAATAACGAAGTTAAAATAATCATTAATGAAGAGTTAGCGCCAATAAATTTAACTCCTCAAATTTCAAAAAAAGCCCTCCGTTACGATCTGACCGTTCCGTTCGCACGCTATGTGGTGATGCACCAAAACGAAATTTCATTTCCCTTCAAACGTTTCCAGGTGCAGCCGGTTTGGCGGGCTGACAGGCCGCAGCGTGGCCGCTACCGGGAGTTTTATCAATGCGATGCAGATGTGGTTGGTTCGGATTCTTTGCTAAATGAAGCTGAATTTGTATTGATCTATGATGAAGCTTTGGGTAAATTAGGTTTGCGCGATTTCACCATAAAACTTAATAATAGAAAAATTCTATCTGGCATAGCAGAAGTTATAGATAAAAACGATAACATCGTTGATCTGACCGTTGCGATAGATAAATTGGATAAGATCGGCCTTGACGGCGTGATCAAAGAGCTGCTGGAAAGGGGCTTTACCAATGCCGATATTGAAAAGATAAAACCTGTAATTCTCCTGGAAGGGTCCAACGAAGCCAAGCTGGTTAGTCTGCGCGACGCCCTGGCAAAATCAGAAATCGGCTTGAAAGGTTGTGATGAAGTGGAAACCGTCTTAAATTACATAGCCAGCTGCACGCTGAAAACCGCCAACTTAGAACTCGACATCACTTTAGCACGAGGATTGAATTACTACACCGGCGCCATATTCGAAGTAAAGACCAACGAGGTGGCCATGGGCAGCATCGGCGGCGGCGGGCGTTATGATGATCTTACCGGCATGTTTGGACTGAAAGACTTAACCGGCGTGGGTATATCCTTTGGTGCCGACCGTATTTACGATGTGATGGAAGAACTAAACCTCTTCCCTGAAGCTGCCGGACAAAGCACGCAGGTGCTGATCTGTTGTTTTGATGCTGATGGCGAGCAATATGCTTTCCCTCTGGTACAAAAATTTCGTGAGCAAAACATCAGCGCCGAGCTCTATCCCGCCGGCGCTAAGATCAAAAAACAGCTGGATTACGCTAACAGCAAGCAAATACCTTTTACCGTTATGATCGGCAGCGACGAGATGCAAAGCGGCTTACTGGCGTTCAAGAATATGGCGAGTGGTGTGCAGGAGAAATTGCTGGCTGAAGAGATCATCAAAAGGTTAAAGTTGAGTTCTTAAAGTCGATCAATTCTCACCGGATCGCAATAAGCAAACCACCGCTTATCCCTGCCGATTGTTCACGTTCCCTGCTGAACCGGTAATCAAAGGCCGGTTCAAGGTACCAGCCGAATCGGCGGTTTTTATACGGCCAAAGCATAAAATCCAGCGCAACTTCGCCGCTTGCGGTATTTGTTGTAACATTATGATCCTTTGCATGAGCCCAGGCTAACCCAACTCCAAACATGAATTCTAATTTTGGCGAAAATGTCCAGGGCTTTTTGAATAAAATATCCGCATCAGTTTCTCTGAAATGAGAACCGAAAGCGGGTGTGACACCTAACTCAAGCTCCAGCCAGTCTTCAATCGGTGTCATTTCAACCGCAGCGCTATAGCCTAAACTTGATTTGCCAGCTTTGAGGTCCGAAGACGTAGCAGCGCCGAATTCGGCAATTGCGATAGGTTCTTTTTTGCTTAGGCTGTCTTTTAAAGCTTTCTGTCCCGCTGCATCAATTGCAAACAAAAACAATAACAAAACAGTCAAAAAAACTTTCACGTTATTTGCAATTCCTCGAATATTTAGTTTAAAAAAATGTTCCCGCTTTTCAGGCGGGAACATCCTAGTAAGCTTATATGGATTTCGTCTTCGGCGACAGATCAAAAGGTATGACTACCTTAAAGCTGACATTCCGCCCCATGTTGAATATACCGGGCTGTACGCCAGCCGGCACAACAGGATTATCAAAATATTTCAGACGGCTCATGTTCGACTGGTAATTTACATTGGCCAGGTTGGTGCCTTCTACAAACAGCTTCAATACGGTATTACCTGCGGCGTTAACAATGTTGCCGCCAAAACCCGCGCTCAGCAAATTATACCCGGAGGTATAAGTTTCTGTTCCGTATGCGGCGAAAAATTTATCCTGCGCATCATAATGATCAAACCCTACATAGGCGTACACGTTCCTGAAACTGCCGAAACCTTTTGCAAAAGTGCCACGCAATTCTGAGTGGGTATGCAGCGGGGGTATGAAAGGAAGATATTTAAGACTGTCCGGTACCGTACCGCCATTGCCCAGGTTGGTGCCGTAAGTCAGGCTTAGCGCATTTTCAAAATGCAGCCAATGAACCGGGTGAATATCCAGGTTGAACTCGCCACCGTTAATACGGGCTTTGGTTTGTACATAAGTAAAGGTGTTGTATCCCTGGGTGACCACGGGCGAGCCATCGGAATTCAGTTCCTGCTCCTGGAAAATATAATTTTGTATGCTATTGTTGAACAACTCCACGCTTGCCGATACATTAGGCAAGGTAAGGAAAGCGCCTACATCCTCCTGCACGTTAAACTCAGGTTTAAAACTACTATTCCCCACGTGATAGATCTGTGAGCCTGGATCAGGGCCGTTAGCCGAAAGCTCGGCAATACTTGGCGCCCGGAAACCGCGTGCAATATTTGCCTTTAACAAAAAGGCATTTGAGAAATTGTAGGTAGCGCCGAAGCTGCCTGTAGTCCCTGAAAACGTTTTATTTAACGCACTGAACTGCGGAGCGACGTTAGGTGCGGTAGTCGGATTTGGCCCGGTATACAGGGATGGATAAAATGCGTTGGTCGTATCGATATAGGCCGCCTGTCCATGGAATGAGCGGCTGTCATATCTGCCTCCCGCTGAAAGGTCCAGCTTACCGAAAGTCTTCTTGAAGATTATAAAAGGCCCTATATCGAATTGGTGATATGCCGGTATCGGGAAGTCGGTCGCATCACCTATGGCATTGTTCTGGTATTGGCCATTCACGCCAACAGTGGTTTCCAGGTCATCGTCAAGGAGAAAATTATACTTAACGTCATACGTATAGGTACTCAGGTGCAGGTTCAGTCCGGCAATGTCAGGTTCGGTCGGGTGGGTGTATTCGCGCCTGTGGCTAAACTGGTAACCCAGATTTATTATCAGGTTACCGCTTCCCAGCGCAATATTGCTATTGTCATAGATACGATACAACTGCACATGCTGATGCAAAGGGGTGATAGCGTAAGAATTCAGTACCGATTGCGGCACAATGGGCCTCACACTATCAATATCAGTGATCTGACGTGTGAATTTGCGCGTCAGCGAGTCGCGGCTGCCGTCAGGGATTTCCTGCAGGTCGTCAAAAACTGATGCATTCAGGTAGGTTGAACCCCAGGTTTTATTTAACCCGAGCATAATGCGTGCATCTTTTTCTTTATAGCCTGTACCGTACACACGCCCGTCATGCTGATTTTGATAATCTTTGGCTTCCTTGTCCGAAATAATTGCTCCCCAGACAAAGCCATTTTGGTTGCCGTACAACCTGAATGACCCTCCCCATAAGCCCTGGTTGGTGCCGTAATTTCCTGTTACGGAACCCAGTATCTGCCCTGGCATTACGGGCGGTGGCGTAAGCAAGTTCACAACACCGCCAATGGCATCGGAACCATAACTCAAGCTTGCCGGCCCTTTGATCACTTCTATCCTGTCGATAGAGTTCTGGTCCACTTCTATCCCGTGTTCATCGCCCCATTGCTGGCCCTCCTGCCGGATGCCATCTTCCAGCGTCACCACGCGGTTATAACCTAACCCGTGTATAAACGGTTTGGAAACATTCGGGCCGGTAGTTACCGCGCTTACACCCGGCAGGTTCGCTATCTCGTCGATCACGTTGGTCGAGGCCGAATGCTGATCGATATAGGTTTTGCCGACAGCCGCCATAGGTACGGGGTCACGTTTGATCTCGGTGGCTTTGCTTACACCCGTTATAACCACTTCGGCCGTCTCAATAGATGATGTCTGTAACTGTACATCCAACACCGAAGTTTTGGTAAAATCAACGCGCTGGTTAAATGTCCCATAGCCGATAAAGCTTACCTGTACCAGGTAAACGCCTTTGGGCAAATTACTAATGGAGTATTTACCGTTGCCATCGGCAACAGCGCCGGTGCGCAGGTCGGGAATTGACACGGTGGCGCCGGGTATTGGTTTTCCGTCGGCCTTGTCTGTGACAGTACCACTTAATGTACCGGCAATGTCATCATGAATATCTTTTGTGGCAGGTTTTGCTAACGCTGAAAAACCTGTAAACAGCAATATATATAAATACAATAGCTTCGCTTTCATAACAATAAAATTTGTGAGTAAAAGATCGCCCAAAGGCGGCGTGGTTAGATTATAGGTGCATTATGAAAGCGGAGGTGCGCGGCCGGCTGAAAGTATAAGGGCAATACTTACAAAATCATATTTGCCTTGTTTGTAAATATGAGCCGCAACGGCTACAGGAGTAGTAAATATAGGGACGCTATGCTTTATCATGCTGCTATGGTGCATAGCATCACACAACTGGCATTTTTCGTTAACACTTGCACCGTGAGCCGCCCGAGTGACTTGAGCGAAGGTTTTATGTTGGTGAGCGTAAACCGCCCACTGTCCCGCAGCAAAACAGATCAGCAGCATCCAGGCAAAAATGATATGTCGGTAACCTTTTTTCATCGACAGATATGATGACTTGCCGCAAAAATAATGAAACGAATACTTAAATCGTCATTACCAGGTAACAATCTCGTTGTAAAAAAGGTTTTGCCTGAATTTGGAAAGCCCCATTCCGATTATCTTTGGCGCATGAAACCCGCCGACATCAACAATAAATGGAAAGCGTTGCAGGAACGCATCGCTGCGGATTTTGACACGGATAAGCCCGACGTCAAAGTCATGCTGTTCCTCATCGGCGTACAGGAGCTGGGAAAGGGTCCACGGAAATTCAGCAAAAGGCAAAAGGAAGAGCTGATGCACATTGCCACCTGCAGGCTGTTCAGTCAAATGGGGTTTTATGAACTGGAAGGGCTCGACCAGGACGGGTGGCCGCATTGGAAGCTGGTGGATAAGATCCCTAACTATACCATGCTGGAGCAGGAGATGATATTGAAATCGCTGATCATTGATTATTTTGAAGATTTATCTTAGTTGAAAACTGCAATGAAAAAATTACTTACGCTTACTTTATCACTGCTGATAACGGCAACTGCTTTCGGCAAAGGACCGAAAAACCAATACGTACGTATCAAAACCAGTTATGGCGACTGCGTCATCAGGCTGTATAACGAGACGCCGAAGCACCGTGATAATTTCATCAAGCTGGTGAAACAAGGGTTTTATAACGGCACGCTGTTTCACCGCGTGATCCAAAATTTTATGATCCAGGGCGGCGACCCGGATTCCAAAGACCCGAAGAAAGCCACTCCCGGCGCTGAATTGGGTAATGGCGATGTAGGCTATACCATCCCCGCTGAATTTCGCGACAGCCTGTTCCATAAGCGGGGTGTTTTAGCTGCGGCGCGTGATGATAATCCGCAAAAAGCATCCAGCGGTTGCCAATTTTACATTGTGGAAGGGAAACGGTTCACTCCCGGTAAGCTGGATACTCTTGAGCAAACGCGATTGAAAGGCCGCAAAATTCCACAATGGCAGCGTGATTATTACACCACAGTTGGCGGCGTACCGCATTTGGACCAAAATTATACCGTTTATGGCGAGATAGTTTCCGGCATCGATATGGTTGATCGTATTGCTGCCGTTAAGAAGGATGAGCGCGACCGGCCGGTAGTGGATGTGCCGATGACGGTGGAATTGCTTAGTAAGAAGGAATGCAGGCAACTGGACAAAATATTGTACCCGCCCGCCCCCTGACGCTTATTTCGGATTTCGGAATTTCGATTTCGGAATTAGGACAACTGTACCAGTAAAACTCAAAAATAAAAAATCCCAAATCGAACATCCGAAATCCGAAATGAAAATAATTACCTACAACGTCAACGGCATACGCTCAGCGATCAATAAGAACTGGCTGGCCTGGTTGCAGGCTACCGATGCCGACGTGGTTTGTCTACAAGAGATAAAAGCGACACCGGAGGTGCTGACCGACCTGTTTTTGGTAGAGCAACTGGGCTACCAGCATTATTGGTTCCCGGCGGAAAAGAAAGGCTACAGCGGAACGGCCATTTTTACTAAGCAGACACCAAAGCACATAGAATACGGCTGCGGCATACCGCATTACGACCGGGAAGGGCGCAATATCCGGGTTGATTTTGAGAATATTTCAGTGATGAGCGTTTATTTTCCATCCGGTTCAAGCGGGGATGAAAGGCAGGGTTTCAAATACCAGTTTTTAGATGAATTCGGTGAATACATCAATCGGCTGAAATGGGCCTATCCCAACCTGGTGATCTGCGGCGATTATAACATCTGCCACCGACCCATTGACATTCACAATCCAAAATCCAATGCCAATTCATCCGGCTTTTTACCTGAGGAACGCGAGTGGATGGAAAATTTTATTAATTCTGGTTTTATCGATACGTTTCGGCACAAGAACAAGGAACCACACAACTATACCTGGTGGAGCTTTCGCGCCAATTCGCGCGCCAAGAACCTGGGCTGGCGTATCGATTATATCCTGGTGACGCATCCGCTTGAGGCGCACATCAAGCGGGCGATGATATTGCCGGAGGCTAAGCATTCGGATCATTGCCCGGTGATGGTGGAGCTGGAGCGGTTTTAATTCAGGACAAGAGAGTTTCTGATCTTGGGAAGGTGTCATGTTGAGGCTCTCGAAACATGAGGGCAAAGGCCTTTACGCTCATCCTTCGAGTACGTCAGGATGACACCCCTTTGTTGGTTCTTTACTGTAACAATATATCTCCTCATGCGTCTAATTCAAGCCAAAACTACCCGCTTATGAAATGGAACCCTTTCAAACGCAAGCCCAAAGCCGAAAAGAAAAAAAAATCCAAACTGCGCGAGTGGGTTGACGCCGCTATTTTCGCCATTATCGTGGCAACGCTGTTCCGTGGGTTGCTATTTTCAGCTTACGCCATTCCTTCCGGTTCGATGGAAGGCACCGAGCTCGTTGGCGATTATCTTGTTGTGAGCAAGATCGCGTATGGTCCGCGTATCGCGAATACGCCGCTGGCTATTCCATTCGTTGAGCCGCAGATCCATGGTGTAAATACTTACTGGGATCTCATCAAGCTGCCTTACTGGCGCCTGCCGGGATACACTGAGGTCAAAAAAGGTGACGTAGTTGTTTTCAATAGTCCCGAACACGCGGATTCAGATGTACCGATTGACGAACGCTTGACACTGATCAAACGCTGCCAAGCGACGCCGGGTGATAAACTCCGGATCATTAATGGGCAGGTGTATATCAATGGCAAGCCGGCGAAAAATGCGTCTAAACAGCAAACGTCTTATGTTGTAACTACTAATGGAACCGACATTAACCCGCAGCTTTTGGAAGATGACAATATTGAGACCAGGCAGCAGATCGCTCCGAATATGTATGAAATGATCATCCCACAGGACCATCTGGCTGAAATGAAGGGTTATTCGAATATTAAAAGCATTGAACCTTACGTCCAAAAACCAGGCGAAGCTGATCCGCAGGTATTCCCGCGAAGCCCGCTGTTCAAATGGAACGAGGACAATTATGGCCCATTGGTGATTCCTAAACGCGGGTGGACCATCCGATTGAATGATTCTACATTAGCCTTGTACCAGCGCGCTATTGAGGTTTATGAGCACAATAAGGTTGATGTAAAAGGTAAGAATATATATATCAATGGCAAAAAGGTCTCAGCATACACTTTCAAAATGAATTACTACTGGATGATGGGCGATAACCGTCACAACTCCTGGGATTCGCGGTTTTGGGGCTATGTACCTGAGGATCATATTATCGGCAAGGCACTAATCACTGTGATGAGCACCGATTCGACGAAAGGCTTTTTCAACAAGATCCGCTGGAACCGGATGTTTAAGCCGATAGACTAGTGAGATTTGACAACTTTTAAAAGTTGTCAAATCTGCTTATATCGTTTTCGAAGAATTATGATTTTACTCTTTCAGAATACGCACCCGTAGCGGTATCCACGCGAACTTTATCGCCGATATTGATGAACAGCGGTACTTTGATCTCGGCACCCGTCTCAACGGTAGCATTCTTCATCGCGTTGGTCGAAGTATTACCTGCCACTGCCGGCTCGGTGTAAGTGATCTCCAGTTCAGCTGATGCCGGAGCCTTAGCCGTAAGTGGTTCGCCGCTTTCAAAAGCAACGATCACGTTGGTACCTTCCTTCAGGAATTTCACCGAGTTGCCGAACAAAAATTTTGGCACATTGAACTGCTCGTAAGTAGTATTATCCATTACCACCAGGTCGCTGCCATCTTCATACAGGTACTGGTAATCGCTCGTTTCTACACGGGCAATATCAACCTCTTCGTCTGTACGAAAGCGGTATTCAACCAGCTTACCCGTCTTCACGTTGCGCATGCGCGCCTGGTAAAAAGCCCGCAGGTTGCCCGGCGTACGGTGGATAAACTCTTCTACCTGCACCAATTCGCCGTTAAAGCGAAGGATGCTGCCGTTCTTTATATCAGATGCTTTAGCCATAAAATCTTTAACCCGCCTGTCGGTAGGCTGGATAGAGGCGCAAACTTAGGCACTTGTGCGCAAAGAAACAAGGACACGATTGCAGGATTTAAATGATTTTCAGGATAGTCCGGAAGTCGGGGAAGTCCGCGTAAGTCCGAAAGTTAAGTGCAATCCGTATTTTTGCCGCAATGGTTGATGTGATACTCAAAAAAGGAAAAGAAAAAGTGGTGCTGCACCGTCATCCCTGGCTGTTCTCGGGGGCTATTGAGCGTGTGAAGGGTAAACCTGTCAACGGTGATATTGTCCGCTTGCTGAGCGACAAGGGCGAATTTATGGCCTATGGCTTTTACAATGACCAGTCGCGGGTGGCTTTGAGGCTGCTGGAATGGGATGAGGCAGTTGAGATCAATGATGACTGGTTCCGTAAAAAAGTAGCAGTGGCAGTAGCAGGACGCAGTAATATCTTGAATGATCACACCAATACTTGCCGGCTAGTGTTCAGCGAAGCGGATTATCTGCCCGGGCTGATTGTAGATAAATATGCCGATTACCTGGCCGTGCAAGTGCTTACTTCAGGCATTGAACGGATAATGCCGGTGATCATCGATGAGCTACAAAAGTTGCTGAAACCGGAAGGCATTTTTGATAAAAGCGACGCCGGTTCACGCGCGCATGAAGGTTTGGAAACTCTGAACCAGGTGCTTGCAGGGAAACATCCGCCGGAATTGGTTAAGGTAGTAGAGAATGGCATAACTTATGGCATCAACATAGCCGAGGGGCAAAAATCAGGTTTCTATTGCGACCAGCGTGATAACCGGCGCATCACAGCGGAACATGCCAGGGGCAAGAAGGTGCTGGACTGCTTTTCTTATACCGGCGGCTTCACACTCAGCGCATTGAAAAATGGGGCAGAAACAGTAACCAGCGTGGATAGTTCGGCGCTTGCTATAGAAACATTGAAGAAAAACATCGACCTGAACAAGCTCGATGCCAAAAAACTGACTGCCATCCAATCGGACGTCAACAAACAATTGCGCACATTCCGGGAACAAGGCGAAAAATTTGACCTCATCGTGCTCGATCCGCCTAAATATGCACCATCGCGTTCAGCATTGGATAAAGCCTCGCGCGCTTATAAAGACCTGAACCGTTTAGCTATGTACCTGCTTGAACCGGGCGGGTTGCTGGCTACTTTCTCCTGTTCGGGCGCGATGGATATTGACACCTTTAAACAGGTATTAGCCTGGGCCGCTTTAGATGCCGGGAAAGAAGTGCAGTTTATTTACCAGTTCTGTCAGCATGAGGATCACCCCGTACGGGCGTCGTTTCCGGAAGGGGAGTACCTGAAGGGTTTATTGTGCCGGGTATATTAAAATTGTAGAGACACATAATTATGTGTCTCTACAGAATGTCAATCAAATTTCACGCCCCCGTAGCTGGTGCTTATGTTAATGGTGCCCCCGCTGCCATTGCCGATATGTCCCTTGAAATTCTTGGTGGGCTTCCAGCCTTTACTGTCGTCCGAAGGTGTTTTCTCCGTTATTTGTAATGGAACGTCGCTGTAATTGAAATCTCCGTATCTAACGGTCACATCAAAATTCGCGTTGATACCGTTATCAATTCCCATTACCAGGCCCGAATAATTGGAGCTATAGGAAAAACTTCTGAAGCCCTTATCCAATCCTTCTATCCTGATGTTGCCCGAATAATGGCCATTGATATTGGCCGAGTTCTTTATTTTACCAATTTTGGCCGAACCGTAACGCAACCCTGCATTCAGACTACCGGCATCACCCATATCCAGGCTGCCGTAGCTTACATTTACGTCGGCCGACGTGGTGTTCTCAAACTTTGCGCTGCCGTAGCGGACATTGATCTGGTTATCGGAGCCCATAAGCGACCCGCCTGCAAAACTTCCATAGCTGCAATCGATGCTCACCCTGCCGCCCATGTCGGGTATTTCGGTAGCGCCGTATTTATTGCGGATGCTTAATGCATTCTTTCCGGGCATATTAATAGTATAATTCACTTCTACCCGGTGATGGTCGTTCTGCTGATTGAACAGGTCCCAAACAGAGCGGCCGCTACCCTGGCCAAAATTGGTGCTGAATGATATCTCGTCGCCGCTTTTACTGTCGGATATGTTTACCGCGTCGATCATCTTTTGTGCTGTGGCGTCTTCATCAGAATAGCTTTTGATCTGCACATTTACCTGCACCTCGTTTTTGTTCCAGGTATTTACAACCACTTTGCCAAACTGGTTGCTGATATTCAGCCTGTCGTTGGCATCCATGGGGTAGGTTTTGCTGTAATTTTTTACCTTTTCGCTGATGGAACCCTGCTGCGCCAGCTCGTCAAGGTTTTTGTCGTCGCTGAAACTGATGCTGACGTCGTTCGTTAAGCCCTTCAAATCAGGGCCAAGTGTACGCAAGCTGCTGTTCAGGTCGCGCATGCTTTCGTTCAGACTGGTTTTCAGGTCGTTCATCGCGATATGCAGGTCGTGCATGCTAACATTCACGTTGATACCGGCAATATGCAGGTTATCATCATCGTTCTTGCGCCAGGTGGTATCCTGGGCATAACCCTGCCCGGCCATCAGCAGCAAGGCGATCATTGTGAAAGGTTTATATATCTTTTGTCTCATTTTTTGAGTCCTTTTTCATTTGATTGTATTGTTCAATAATATACAGCTGCTGGTTAAGCACCTGGGTTTGCATCTGCAAATTGTGGATCATGGCGCGCAGCACGTACTCCTGGTTCGGGCTGGTGACCAGGTCGTGGTTTAGCCTTTTATAAGTTGAATCCATTTTAGCGATCTCATGCGCGAATTCCTGGTACATTTCCGGATCGTTTTTGGTGAGCGTCTTCATTTCAGTCATTTTCGACTCCACTATGGATGCGTACTGCACCTGTTGTTTGGCATACACCGGGTTGATGGACGCCAGGTCGACGCCTTTGGGCTTTTCATTGCGGATGTACAAAGCAAAAGCTATTCCCATCACGATAATTACCGATGCCGCCACTTTGAGCACAAAGCCCAGTGAGAACATTTTTGCTTCTTTTTTCTGCGGAACAGTGCCCTCTGCGGGCAAATGTTGCTCTATCCTGGACCAAAGGTCAGCCGACGGCTCCAGGTCGTCGAACTGCTCTCGGTTATTCCTAACAAAATCCTCTAATCGTTTGCTCATGATATTCCTTTTTTTATTAGAATCTCGTTTAGTTTTCGTTTCGCCCTCAGGAACTGAGTCCTCGAGGTATTTTCTGATATATTCAGTATCTGTCCTATTTCTTCGTGATCGTATCCCTCTAATAAATATAAGGATAAAACCAACCGGTATCCGTCCGGAAGCTCCTTCATCGCGTCCTTCACCTGCACTACTTTATATTGTATTTCCTCATCATCCTCTTCTTCCTCATCCGGTATATTATCCAGTTGACCCTCTTCTATCTCCACCATCTCCAGCCTGCGTTTGCGCAGCAGGTTGATGGAACGGTGCACCACGATCTGCTTCAGCCACAACCCGAACGTGGTTTCCTGCCTGAAGTCTCTGATACGGTTGAACGCATCCAGGAAAGCTTCCTGCAGCACATCCTCCGCTTCGTCGACGCTGCCTACTATCCGGAAAGCGATATTCAGCATCGCTTTGGAATACAGGCGATAAAGCTCAAAGCAGGCCTTTTTACTGCCCTGCTTACATTCGGCCACGAGGGCATAATGCTTATCGACAAATACGGATTCCAAATTTTCAGCTTTCACACTATATGACGCAGGGTTTTTTTGAACGTTGCATGGGACGTTAAATCAAGATAAAGAAATTCTTTTGAAGGATGTCGGAAGTCTGAAGTCGGATTTATTCCGTTCAAGATGATCTATCCAACTTCCGATGTCAGATTTCTGACCTCAAAAGAAACTCATCAATAGTAGCAACCGCATTATCATACCTATCCTGCCCCAAACCAGAAATAACTGCATAATTGGCATCAAGTTCCTTTAACTCTTTATGCCAAATCTCCATAAAGTGCTCGCGCAAATGCGGGAAATCGCGTAGCGGGTCCTGTTCCCAGGGCATATCAATGTCGAGCAGCAAGTAAAGATCATAAGGGTGTTTAGGTAATTCATCCAAAACCTCCTGCGGCGAGCGGCCGAAAGTATAGTCGCTCCAGATTTTAACCGTGATAAACGTTGTATCGCAAATAAACAGTTTATTGGCCTTTGGCAGATATTCTTCCTCCAGCGCCAGCTGACCGTAAAACATATTGATCTCGTCCTGCCAGGTAGGTGGTTCGGTGAGCGCGGCGCAATAGTCACGCGCGAATTCGGGCACCCAAACCGTATGGTAATGTTCCGCCAAAAATGCCGACATGGTGGATTTTCCGGTGGATTCCGGGCCGACGATAGCTATTTTTTTGATGTCGGAGGTCGGAGGTCGGAGGTCGGAGTTTTTCATTAGGAAATAGGTTGAGCAGTGGTAGATGTCCCTTTCCTATATTCTTTTTGCCAATCAACATGACCAAGCCAAGCCAGTACTAAGAGTATAGCATAAAGTACAGCTGTTACATACAGGTTTTTGTAAATGTAAAGAGGGACATAGCAAATGTCGACAAATATCCAGAGCGCCCAATTCTGCAGTACTTTCCTTGTCATTAATAATTGCGCAACAAAACTTATAGCCGTGCAAAATCCGTCAATGTAAGGCACATTGGTTGGCGTAAAATTCTTAAGAAATAACCCCAACAACAATGAGAGAACAATAGTAACAGCGATTGTAATGGTAAGTTCTTTAAAATTCAAACTGGTTACCGGCTTTTCCTGCCGTTGCTTTTTCCTGATCCAAAAATACCATCCATAGATACTGGTCCCGAGAAAATAGACCTGAAGCCCCGCGTCGCCATAAAGCTGACTTTCAAAGAATACGATTGTATAGGCAACGACACTAATAATAGCTACGGGCCAATTCCAAATACTTTGCTTTGCCGCAAGATAAACACAGCCCACGCCAGTTACGGCCCCGACCCACTCCAGCGTAGTAGATTGTCTTATTTCCTGAACAACATGTTGCCAGATCGATATGCCTAAAAAATGCATCGCCCAAATATACTTGTAGAGACGCATAATTATGTGTCTTTACAGCCTTGGCATCAGAAACTTTTTATTATCATTATTATTCCGAAAATTATGAAGCCAAAACCACCAATTAAAAGTCGCACCCCATATCCCAATGGATCCTTCAACCTCTTTTTAAACCATTTTATTTGATTAATAATTATAAAAATACCAACAAGGATCATAACGATTCCCAGTATAAACCGTGGTACGTTCACCGCGCCATTTTTTGACTTGCTATCTAGTTCCGCTAACACTTGGATTTGGAAACTTTCAAGTATCGCTATTATTCCAGCCACCAGGGAGATACATCCGATCACCGTTAACGAACCTTGTGATCCATCAGGGTCTTTCAATCCCTTTCTGAACCAATTTATTCGTTTTCCGATTTGATAAATGCCGAAACAGGTTAAGACGACTCCGAAGATAAACAGTGGTGCATCCAACGTATTATTTTTTGATTTTCCTGTAGAGACGCATAATTATGCGTCTCTACAATTTCATTACCATATCTTCACCCGCTTATCCGGATCGAGCCACATCTTATCGCCTTTTTTAATATGGAAGGCTGTATAAAATTCCGGCACATCGCTGAATGGACCGTTCACCCTCAAAAATCCCGGGGCATGAACGTCGGTTAGTATTTGGTTGGCCAGGGCTTCGTCGCGCTCGTGACCCAGCCAGCCTAATGCATAACCAAGGAAAAAGCGCTGCATGGGCGTTAGCCCGTTGATCTTTTTGCCTTCTTTATATTGTTGTGTCTTTTTAAATGCGTCGATACCTAAAACGATTCCGCCCAGGTCGGCGATGTTTTCGCCTAAAGTAGCCTCGCCGTTCACATGCAGGCTGTCCAGAACCACGTAACTGCTGAACTGGTCGGCCAGCATTTTGGCGCGCACTGCGAATTTTGCTGAATCCTGCGGCGTCCACCAGGCTTTCAGGTTGCCGTTCAGGTCGAATTGCCGGCCTTCGTCATCAAACCCATGCGTTATCTCGTGCCCGATGGTAGATGCGGCTACGTATCCATAGGCTACCGCATCGTCCACATCTTCGTCCTTTATTCCCGGTATCAAGAACTGCGCGGCAGGCAGGGTTATCTCGTTATTCGACGGGCTGTAGCTGGCGTTGTAGGTTTGCGGCGTCATGCCCCATTCCTTGTGATTTACGGGTTTACCCAGTTTATTTACGTTTACGCCGTATGCCCAATGCCTGGCGTTCATCACATTAGCAGCATATGATGTGCGGCTCATAGTCAGCTTAGAAAAATCCTTCCATTGATCCGGGTAGCCCACCTTAGGATGGATGGCGTTCAACTTGGCTAACGCTTTAGCTTTGGTTCCATCGCTCATCCAATCTAATTTCTGTATATGTTCCCGGTACGATTGACGGATGGCTTCAACCATTGCCACATACCTTTGTTTGCTTTTCTCAGGAAAATATTCCTGCACAAACAGCTTGCCCAGCAACTCGCCCATGATGCCGTTTTCTGCATCGATCACCCTTTTCCATCTCGGCAGCTGTTCTTTTTGACCGCGCAACACCTTGCCCGAAAAACGGAAACTTTCCTCTTCTATCGCATTGTTCAAATACGGCGCATAGGACGAAACCAGCTTCCAGCGAAGGTAAGCTTTCCAGTCATCCAGGCTGAAGGTTTTTAGCGCAGTGCTTACCGCACGATAATATTCCGGCTGCCCGACGATCACCGAATCGACAGATGTATATTCCAGCTTCCTGAACAAGTCGTTCCAATCGATGCCCGGCGTCAGGCCGTTGAATTGCGCCACCGACATTTTGTGATAGTTTTTATAAGGATCACGCAAGTTCTCCAGCTTGCGGCTGCTGTCGGCCAGAAATTTCTCGATAGTATAAACACTTTTAGCACCTGCTTCGGCACGCGCCTGGTCCCAGCCGGACAAGGTCAGCATGGCAGGCAAATGTTTTTCGGTATAATCATTACGGATACGTGTGGTGCGAGCGTCAGTCTTAAAATAATAATCACGATTAGGCAAGCCCAAGCCGGCTTGGCCCAACTGCACCATCATTTTTGAGCTGTTCTTATCATCCTGGCCAACACGAGAACCAATAAAATTGCGCGTGCCGGTAGTGGTAAGTAATGCCGCCGCATTCAATATATCTTGAGCATTCTTAGCCTGATCGATCGCGCTCAACTGCTCCTGCAGGGGTGTAATACCGGCTTTTTCAATCCCCGCGCTATCAAGCCCCGTATAATAGAAATCACCTATTTTTTGTGTGGCCGAGCCCAAGGGCGCATTTGTGTTTAGCGCGTCTTCGTTTAGTTTTTTGAGGCGGTCGCGTATTTCCTCCTGCACAAGGTTGCCAATGCCCCAGCTGGAATAAGCGGGCGGTATCGGGTTCCTTTTTATCCATCCGCCGTTGGCGTACATAAAGAAATTATCCCCGGGCTTTACTGTCGGATCAAGGTTTTGAAAGACCGGATCATTGACGGGCCGGGATGTCCCGACCTGGTACGCTGACAACCCGAGGGCCGCAAAAAAGGCGACGAGTCCCGCTATTACCCTTATTTTAGTGTTTTTTGCCATATTTTGAAGCAATATTGTTTGTATTTATAGACAACAATTGTATAAAATATCGGAATTATAGCTGAATGCCTGTTTTAAAAAGCGGAAAAACCTAGTAAATACCGTGAAAAAAGCCTGATAATGACACGTCAAAGTAGTAACAAACCTTGCGTAAAGTATCCAAACGGATGTCTACTTTGCCCGATTCGAGCCTTGCAATATTAATATTTGTCTCGCTGTAAAATTTTTCCTGGGTCACCCGGTTTTGCCTTCTGAGGTTTTTTATCTGCAGCGCGATCTTTTTCTTGAATGCGTCTTCGGATTTGTTAAGATACTCAAAATCAGTAAGTAACATGTTGAAATTTTAAGTTAGCCGGGGATATCAGTTCGCAATCTACCAAATAAATCGTCAAGATAATTTTCGCTACGTGTAACAAAATAAATACCCGAAGATACAAATTCTGACGTATTCGTCATTGCTCTATATGTAACTTGGCTTTACTTTTGTAATAAATAATACGGCTCTGCATACAATCTGTGAAAAAGAAATAAAGCTTCATCTACCTATGAAAAACTTTATTTAGTTATTAATCTCAGACGCCCAAGCTGAGTTTATTTGTTCTTTGTTTTGGGTTTAATCAATAGTTTAAATTAATTAGGGGAAAGAGAACTTTGAACAAAAGTTCTCTTTTTTTATGCCTTATTCTTTACTATGCATGCATAGCATTAAATTTGGCCGATCAATTATAACGCCTATGCATTTTGAATTTTCCGAAGAACAACAAATGATACGCCAGGCTGCGCGCGATTTTGCGCAAAGCGAATTGAAGCCGGGTGTAATTGAACGTGATGAGCACCAGAAATTCCCTCCCGAGCTGGTCAAAAAAATGGGCGAGCTTGGTTTCCTGGGTATGATGGTCCCTCCAGAGTACGGCGGTAGCGGCATGGATACTGTATCCTACGTGCTTTTGATGGAGGAACTTTCGAAGATCGATGCCTCGGCTTCGGTGGTGGTTTCGGTAAATAACTCGCTGGTTTGTTATGGTTTGGAAAAATTCGGCACGGTAGAACAGAAACAGAAATACCTGGTGCCGCTGGCCAAAGGCGAAAAGATAGGCGCTTTTTGCTTATCAGAGCCTGAAGCGGGTTCGGATGCTACTTCCCAGCATACTACCGCTATCGATATGGGCGACCATTACCTGCTTAACGGCACCAAAAACTGGATCACTAATGGCGGATCGGCCTCAACTTACCTTGTCATAGCTCAAACCGACGCTGCAAAAAAGCATCGTGGTATCAATGTGCTTATTGTTGAAAAGGGCATGGAAGGATTTACTATTGGCCCTAAGGAAAACAAAATGGGCATTCGCGCTTCCGATACGCATTCATTAATGTTCACCGATGTGAAGGTCCCCAAAGAAAACCGCATCGGCGAAGATGGCTTTGGGTTCAAATTCGCCATGAAAACACTGGAAGGTGGGCGTATTGGTATCGCTTCTCAGGCTTTAGGCATTGCCGCCGGAGCCTATGAATTGGCCCTGGAATATTCCAGGCAGCGCAAGGCATTCGGCAAACCCATTGCCGACTTCCAGGCGATACAATTCAAGCTGGCGGATATGGCTACCGAGATCGAAGCGGCCCGTTTGCTTTGCTTAAAAGCAGCATGGCTGAAGGATCATGATTTACCTTATGCACAGGCAGCATCTATGGCCAAGGTTTATGCATCAGATGTTGCCATGAGAACCACGGTTGAGGCTGTTCA
This sequence comes from Mucilaginibacter sp., assembly GCA_035551775.1. Lineage (GTDB taxonomy): Bacteria > Bacteroidota > Bacteroidia > Sphingobacteriales > Sphingobacteriaceae > Mucilaginibacter. Next base: position 72,605 of record DASZMQ010000016.1, read on the forward strand.
GATACACGGGGGCTATGGTTTTGTGAAAGAATATCATGTTGAACGCATGATGCGCGACGCCAAGATCACGCAGATATACGAGGGTACTTCTGAAATTCAACGCATTGTCATTTCGAGGGAGATACTGAAATAATACATAGGTTTTTCGTTTAATTTGAAAAACAATCTTCATTTAACGGAAAACCAATGCGTTTAAAATATCATTTATTGCTCGTCCTGCCCTTATTCATTTTCAATATCACCAACGCCCAAAGCCACCTAAAAACAGGCATTTGGCGCGGCGCTTTGAAAGATTCTTTGGGTTATGAGCTGCCCTTTAATTTTGAGGTGACAGAAAATGTCGGCAGACAGCAGCTTATCGTGATGAATGGAGCCGAACGCAGAAAAGTGACCGACATAAAATTCAAAGGTGACTCGGTTTTTATCCATATGCCATTGTTCAATTCAGAATTCAAATTAAAGGCGGAAGGAACAGGTTTGCATGGAAAGTGGATAAAACACTACGCCAACAGAGATATGGCGATGAACTTTACCGCAGAGCCAGAACAATCGTGGCGATTTTTTAAAACCGCTGAAAAACCTTTGTTCAATATAACCGGCACCTGGTCGGCCCCGTTTGGCGAAGGTGCGAAGAAAGATATTCGTATCGGCGAGTTTAAACAGGTTGGGGCGCATGTTACCGGCACTTTTTTAACGACCACGGGTGATGACCGCTATCTTGAGGGAATCGTCGCGGGCAATAAGCTGTACCTGTCCACTTTTGATGGCGGGCACGCCTTTTTGTTTATAGCGACGGTGAAAAACGATAAAACATTGTCCGATGGAAAAGATCTTTCGGAATACTCCGAAGTAACAGATTGGACTGCTGTAAAAGACCCAAATGCCAAACTGCCAGATGCCTACTCGCTGACCTATCTAAAACCAGGGTACAAAAAAATTGAGTTTTCGTTCCCGGACATCGATGGGAAAAAAGTCTCATTGAGCGACCCGCGTTTTAAAAATAAGGTCGTTATTGTACAGATGTTAGGTTCCTGGTGTCCAAATTGCATGGACGAGACGCCTTACCTGGTTAGCTACTACAAAAAATTTCATTCAAAAGGAGTTGAGGTAGTCGGCCTCGCATATGAGCGCACGTCAAATTTCGAAAAATCGAAACCATTGATCGAACAGGTAAAAAAGAAATTCAATGTTCCCTACCCGCTGCTCATTACGGGCTACACAATGTACCATGACGATCCGATGAAAAGCCTGCCTATGCTTGCTGATTACAAAGGTTTTCCTACCACGATCATTATCGACAAAAAAGGCAATGTCCGTAAGATACATACCGGATTCAGCGGACCGGGAACAGGTAAATATTATACGGAATTCAAAGATGAATTTGAAAAGCTGACGGAAAATTTGCTTGCTGAGAAATAACCTGCAGAGACGCATAATAATGCGTCTCTACGCCTTCTCCTCCCAAATCTCGCACAAGTACAAAATGGTCTCCACCGCTTTTTGCATATCCTGCACCGACACCCATTCATGCTTGCTGTGAAAAGCATGCTCCCCTGCGAAAATGTTCGGGCAGGGCAATCCCATAAAGGACAAACGAGAACCGTCCGTTCCGCCGCGGATGCTGCACAACCTGGCATCCAGGCCGGCGCGGCGCATGGCTTCCATGCCGTATTCAACTATTTCGGGATGTTTATCCAGCGCTTGTTTCATGTTCCGATATTGCTGTTTAATATCCAGGTTATAGCTTGCTCCCGGGAAGCGCGCTAATACTTTCTCAGCGACCTCTTGGATTATTTCAGCATAAGTTTTCAATTTATGTTCGTCGAAATCGCGGACGATAAAATCGATCTCCGCTGTTTCCACATGTCCCTGTATGCTTACCGGGTGGATAAAGCCGTGTTTGCCTTCGGTCATTTCGGGCGATAATTCATGCGGCAGCGATGCGATGATCTGGCCTGCTATCTTTATCGCGCTCTGCATTTTACCCTTCGCAAAACCCGGGTGCGCGCTGATTCCATAAATGGTCAGCTTTGCGCCATCAGCCGAAAATGTCTCGTTTTCTATATTGCCGGCGCTTTCTCCATCCATCGTATAGCCGGCATAAGCGCCCAGCTTTTCGATATCTACCTTGTCCACGCCGCGCCCTATTTCCTCGTCAGGAGTAAATAATATCCTGATCTTGCCGTGTTTGATCTCCGGGTGGTTCATCAATTGATAACAGGCATCCATGATCTCGGCTACACCTGCCTTGTTATCGGCGCCCAGCAGTGTTGTGCCGCTTGCGGTAACAACATCGTTACCCATCTGTGATTTTAGTTGCGGATGGTCGGCGAGGCGGATCACCTGGGATGGATCGTCGGACAGAACGAGGTCTTCGCCCCGGTAATTTTGGTGGACAACCGGCTTAACGCCAGTGCCGCTGCAATCGGGAGCTGTATCCATGTGCGAGCAAAAACAGATGACCGGAACATTGATTTTTTCGCTGTTCGACGGCACAGTTGCATACACATAACCGTATTCATCCATGTGAGCATCATGTAACCCTATCGCCAATAATTCGTTTACAAGTAAACGGCCCAGGTCTTTTTGCTTTTCGGTGGATGGAATAGTCCCTGAATTCGGGTCAGATTGCGTATCGATGGTTACATAGCGCAGAAATCGCTCTTTAACAGTAAATTTAACGTCGGAATTTAATTTCATATTAAAATTATTTCAGCAGAAATTTTATTTTTGAGAAGTATACTTGGCCCTTTGCACAATATTGATCAAATTTAAGCATTGAAAAAACTCATACTCCTTTTCGTTTTTGTATTTTCTGTGATGCTGGCCAAGGCCCAGTTGGGATACAACTATAAAATGTACGGTATTGGCCTCGATATCAATTACGAGCGCGGCTATACCAATATAACCCGGCAGGACAATCATATCGGCGCCAATCTTAATTTTATTTACAATTACAGCCCTTATATACCAGTCACTGCCGAACTGCAATTCGGTACCTTGTCAGGCGGCGGTCTTATTCCCAAGCTTGACCCGTTCGGACGTCAATACACCAATACCTACGAGGCTTTCCTGCTGCATGCTGATTTCCAGTTGGGCGAAGTGATCGATTACTCACGTAACGACGTGATGAATATTTTGAAAAATTTTTACTTCGGTACGGGCTTTGGGTTTGTGTTCAACAGCAATACAGTGCAGCGGACCAACGTCTATTATGGCGAAAACGGCTTACCTGACCTGGGCCCTTCAACTTATGTTTTCCCAGGGTCCGACAGCCGCATCAATCTTGACATTCCGCTCCGCTTCGGCTACGAATTCAAACTGTATAACTACTATGAAGAACCGTACCTTGCCTTCGACATAGGCTATGTGCATAGCCTGGTATTCGGCGAAGGCCTGGATGGGTATGATGACCCGCCGAGCAAATTCAAAAACAACGCCACCGACCAGTACAGGCAAATCCAGATCGGCGTTAAATTCTTTTTCGGTAATATTACTTCGTTCAATAAGCTCATCAGGCGTTTCTAACCTTGAATATTGAAGAAATACGCGATCACTGCCTCAGCAAGCCCGGTGTCACCGAGGATACGCCATTCGGCGAAGACACACTGGTATTCCGCGTGGGAGAAAAGCTTTTTTTGCTGACAAGCATTTCGACAGGCACGCAATTCAACGTCAAATGCGATCCGGAATTGGCCGTTGAGCTGCGCGAGCGTCATTCCGAAGTTCAGCCTGGCTATCACATGAATAAAAAGCACTGGAATACCGTTCATACCGACGGCAGCCTCAGCCGGAAACAGATCCGCGAAATGATCGATCATTCCTATGAACTTGTTTTCAACAGCCTGCCGAAAAAAGTCCGGGACGAGATCAACGGCTCTTGAACAGAATTGACAACTTTTTAAAAGTTGTCAATTCTTACCTCTTGATCCTGAAAATAGTTTGAATTTATTGCCTGTTATTCAGTAACATTGGATAATATAGGAGTATCTAATTCAAAAAAACCAAAAGTCATTTTAAACGCTAAAAACATGAAAATCACAAAACTCTGCCTGTTGTTGGTAGCGGCAGTATTCGTAAGTTTTGCCGCAAAGGCGCAAACGGCTGATGATATCATTGGTAAATACACTGATGCCATTGGCGGAAAAGACAAACTGAGCCAGATAAAATCGGTTTCTATGGAAGCAACGGTAAGCGTGATGGGAGGTGATAACCCCGCATCAACTACGCTGCTTGTGGGAAAAGGATACCTGAGCCAGGCCGAAATCAATGGCTCCAAAATTATACAGTGCTATACGGATAAAGGCGGCTGGTCGATCAATCCGTTTGCAGGCGGCAGCGATGCTACAGCCATGCCGGATGATCAGTACCAAACCGGTAAGGACCAGATATTTGTAGGGGGAGCGTTGCTGAATTACGCGGCACTGGGCGGCAAGGCGGAACTGCTTGGCAAAGACGGAAACAACTATAAGATAAAGACGACTGTTGGCAGCACAGAAAAAACATATTTTATCGATGCGACCAGCTACCTGCTTACCAAAATGGCGCAAACAGTTTCTATGCAGGGCCAATCGGCGGATGTAACAACTACCCTTTCCGACTATAGGAAAACTGATTTCGGATACATGGCGCCCTTTAAAATTGACGTTGACCTGGGACAGATACAATTGGGCTACGTGGTAAAATCGATAACCGTTAATAAGGATATCGATCCGAAAATATTTGATATGCCTAAGTAAACCGGGATATCAATCCTTCATTTACCGCGGAGATCCTTTCAGCGGGTATAGCCGCCGAGGTAACAAATCTGATTCATTTATTGGCTGAGTTACCCGGCGGCTATATATTTGTTAAAATTCCTTCTCAATGAAACGACTCATACCTGCATTGCTGGCCTGCCTTCTCTTCGTTCAGGCCAAAGCACAGTTGACGCCTTTTGAAAAAAGCAGTGATAAAAACTACACCGCAACTTACGCTGAGATCATCGCTTACTATCAAAACCTGGCGAAGCAATACAGCCAGATGAAGCTGATCAACTACGGCACCACGGACGTGGGCAAGCCGCTGACGCTGGTCGTTTTATCCAGGGACAAAGTTTTCGACCCTGTCTTGATCAAAAAGCAAAACAAAAGAGTATTGCTGATCAATAACGGCATTCACCCCGGCGAACCGGAAGGCATCGATGCCACTATGATGCTCACCCGTGACTTGCTGAAGAAGAACCAACTGCCGAAGGACGTGGTACTTGGCTTCATTGCTGTTTACAACATTGATGGTTGTTTGAACCGCGGCCTGTCGCGTATCAACCAAAATGGCCCGAGAGCTTACGGTTTTCGTGGAAATTACAGAAACCTGGACCTGAACCGCGATTTCATTAAAGCCGACAGCCGTAATGCGTGGGCATTTGAGAAGATTTTGAACACCTGGCAGCCTGAAGTGTTCCTGGATAATCATACCAGCGACGGCGCGGATTACCAGTACGTGATGACGCTGATCGAGACGCAAAAAAACAAGCAAAACCCGATCCTGGCTGAATATACCTCTAAAACGCTTTCACCTGAATTGTACAAACGTATGGCGAAAAGCGGTTACGAAATGACGCCTTATGTAGAAGAGAGAAAGGGCACTCCCGATTCAGGCATAGTGGCCTTCCTTGAAATACCGCGTTTTGCAACAGGCTATACCGCACAGCATAATATCATCAGCTATATCACGGAAACACACATGCTGAAAGCTTTCGACAAGCGTGTTTATTCCACCTATGATTTTATGGTGCACCTGATCGATATTGTTGAGCGCGATCATGCGCTTATCGGTAACCTGAAACACAAGGCGGACGAGCAGGTGAAGGCTCAAAAGACCTTCGCACTGAACTGGGAGGTGGATTACGATCATGTCGATACATTGACTTTTAAGGGTTATACGGCCGGGCACAAAGCCAGCGAGGTAAGTGGGTTACCGCGATTGTATTATGATGAAACAAAACCCTTTACCAAAACCATCAGATATTTTGATAACTACAAGCCGACGGCCTTCGCCGATAAACCAGTAGCTTACGTGATACCGCAGGCCTGGGGCAAGATCATAGACTTGTTCAAACTGAACAATATCGCCATGCGCAGGCTGGCTCATGATACTACCTTAGATATGCAGATGTATTACATCGGCGATTATAAAACCCCCCAGCGTCCGTACGAGGGACATTACCTGCACAGCGACGTGAAGCTGAACCCGACACAAATGAAAGTTAAGTTTTACCAGGGTGATTACGTGGTGTACACCAACCAGGCGCTGAACCGCTATATCGTCGAGACGCTGGAGCCGCAGGGTGTAGATTCATTTTTTGCATGGAACTTTTTTGATTCGGTGCTGGGGCAAAAGGAAGGTTATTCCGACTATGTTTTTGAAGACGTTGCCGCCGATCTGCTGAAAAAGGATACCACGCTCAGGAAAAAGTTGGATGACGAAAAAAAGAAAAACCCGCAATTGGCCAGTAGTGCGAGGGCTCAGCTGAATTTGGTGTACCACAACTCACCTTATTCGGAAAAAACTTATCTTCGGTACCCGGTCGGGCGTTTGCTGACCGATACCAAACTCGATCTGCAATAAATGGAAATTAGTAGCTTTCTGCAAACCGCCCCGGTAGCTTCAGCGATATTTGTCATAACCCTGATAACAACCTTTATCGCCTTCTATAATGACCAGGTATATGAAGGCTTTATTCTGCATCCATATTATGTATACCAGGGAAAAAAACTATATACATTGATCACAAGCGGGTTTATTCACCTCGATCTGATGCACCTGTTCTTTAATATGTTTACGTTCTACTACTTCGCTCCCCCTATAGAAGCAGTATTAGGGCATTGGCAATTCCTCCTGTTATACATAGTGAGCATGGTGCTGGCCGACCTGCCGTCGGTAGCTAAGCACCATAATAATTTTGGCTATCGAAGCCTGGGTGCATCCGGGGCCATTAGCGCAGTGATCTTTAGCTTTATTTTATTTGCTCCTTTTACCGGTATGGGAATTCTTTTCATTCCGGTTAGCATCCCGGCGGTTGTTTTTGGTGCACTGTATCTTGTTTATTGCTCCTACGCCTCCAAAAAACAATGGGGCAATATCAACCACGATGCACACTTGTTTGGTGCAATAGCCGGCCTGATGATCACCGCGATACTACAGCCGCATGTATTGGGCGATTTCGTCCATATCGTCAGCGCGAAAGTTCAATCGTGGACGCATTGAAGTTGCCGTCCGAGTCCAGCAAAAAGCTCATCGGATTTTCGGGGTCCTTGATGATCTCCAAAAGCAGGAAGCCCCATTTCTTCCAGAAATTTTCCAGCACCTGCCCGTAGGTTTTGAATTGCCAGGTATCGAACAGCTGTTTGCTGCTCATGCCGCGTAAGGGCATCGCCTCGATATAGGTTTCTTCGCCAACAGGCAATACATTGTATTCGGGAAGTCGATTGAAAAGATAAGCCGAGTAAAACACCCGCGCGTTGAACTCTTCGAACTGGATGGTGTGCAGTGTATGACCTTCGATCTTTGATAAAAGCTCGCGGTGATAGGTTTTATTCGCGCCGTTATCCTGCAGGCAGATGATCAACCCGAAATCCTTCATCCTCAGAGAAAATATCAGCGTATTGATCTCATCACGATAGAGGAACTCATTTTCGGCATTGTCAACCTTAAACAAAAACAGGCTGAAGGGTGAAAAATCTTCGAAAACTACCGGCAAATAAATGCTTTGCAGCATCAGGTGAAGGTTGCTGAACTTATGGATAAGCGACTGCGAAATATTGAATTCCTGCCCCTGGAAATGCTGTTGCTTAATGCCGATCTGTACCTCGTTGAAGATAATGCCATACAATAGCTTGCCAGCCCATTGAAAAAGTTTGATCTCGTCCAGATGTTTAACAGCATCATACCCTGCATCAAAAGCGGCGGCAATTTCGGATTCTAAAGGATCGAGATATTGTTCATTGATCTCTGCGGAGCAAGGCATTTTCAGGTCCTTATAGGTAGTCAAGCTTTCGTCCAGCAATTTGAATGGCTGATCTTCTAAATTGTACTTGCTCGTCAGCCAGGCAGAGAACACCTGTATCTTCTCCTCTTCGGACGATAGCTCCCGCCCGCTCAGAAAGCAGGTGCGGTTGCCAAAGTTGTAGCTTTTGAACGGGTAATAAATTTCTGCCGGCATGGCCGCAAAGATAAGAATCGTTTTCGGCGGGAAAATTTTAGCTTTGACCTTTAACATGCGACTGACATACCGCCCCTTTGAGCTCGACCTGAAACACCCTTTTACCATTGCCAAATTTTCGCGGACTTCCACGCCTTTGATGCTGCTGCAAATTGAGCATGAGGGCTATATTGGCTATGGCGAAGCCTCGATGGTGCCTTATATGGGCGAAAGTCAGCAAACGGCAACCGATTTTCTAAGCCAGGTTGATACATCTCAATTCAGATACCCTTTTGATTTCGGGTCGATCATCCGTTACATCGATGATATCGCTCCCGGCAACCCGGCCATCAAAGCGGCCATCGATATTGCCCTGCATGACCTGGAAGGCAAATTGAAACAACAACCCTGCTGGCAATTGCTGGGCAGCGACCCCGCTAAAATGCCGGTAACCAGCTATACTGTTGGGATCGATACACCTGAAATCCTGGTTGAAAAAGTAAAGCAAGGCGATGGCTGCAAAGTCATCAAGGTAAAGCTGGGCCGCGGAAGTGATCAAGAGTTAATCAATACTATCCGTTCGGCGACCGATCTGCCTTTGTATGTCGACGCCAACCAGGGCTGGACCGACCGTGAACAAAGCCTGGATATGACCTACTGGCTGAAGGAACAAGGCGTGGTGTTGATCGAGCAACCTATGGCCAAAACCGACCCGGACAGCAACGCCTGGCTAACGGAACGCAGCCCAATACCTATCATTGGCGACGAGGCTGTGCAGCGTTTTGGCGATGTGGAAAAAGCAAAGGGTGTTTATTCGGGCATCAACGTCAAGCTGATGAAATCGGCAGGAGTATATGAGGCGCATAGGATGATCCAAAAAGCCAAAGAATTAGGCCTGAAAATACTCATCGGCTGCATGAGCGAAACCAGTTGCGCTACTTTAGCTGCCGCCGCGCTGGCCCCGCAATGCGATTGGGCCGATTTGGACGGTCCGCTGCTGGTAAGCAATAATCCTTATAAAATGCCGGAATTTAATGACGGCAAGTGGATTTTGAATGATGAGCCGGGGTTAGGATTATATTAAAAGAGGCTATGTATCGTTGGAGTCGCCGGGGGTCTCGATCGGGGGGAAAAATCGGCTTAATCCGTTGCCATACCTGGTGACGGGCCACATGTGCAGTATCCTTTCGCGCTTGCGTTCTTCCTGTAAAATACGGTCGCGGGCGGAGAGCAATTCAAACTGCGTGATAAACCCGCGAAGCTTGCCCTTTTCAAGCCTGTCCACAACCGGGATCACCCCAACCTGTTTTACCGCCATTCTATCCGCTATTGCACGAAGTGATTCTTCCGGGAAGGATGTGACTACATCTTTTATCATAAAATCATCTACCGTACCTGAAAGGTCACCCTGTAAGGATTTTTCCATAATATCCTGCCATGAAATAACCCCAAGCACCACCCCATCCGGCGTGACAACCGGAAGCAGGCGCTGCCACCGCATTTGTGGTTTGGCCAGTATGATCGCTTTAACGTCGGTCATTAACATACCCGAATTCAAGGTAAGCACGTTGGTGGACATGACGTCTTCGGCAAAAAGCACATCAAGCGGCTCGACAGCATATTCCCTTAATACGTGGAATCCGCGCCGCGCCACTTTTTCAGTAAGGATCGATCGCTTTAAGGTAAGCACACTGATCAGGTGGGCGAGCGTAACAGTTATTAATAAGGGCAGAAACAGGTCAGTGCTGTGCGTGAGCTCGATCGCGAAAACGATGGATGTAAAGGGCGATCTCATAACACCGGCCAATGCGCCAGCCATTCCCAACAGGGCCCATTCACCCGGAATTTTGCCGGGAAAATACAACCCCAGCAATCCGCCGACAGCCGCGCCCATCATCAGTATCGGCGCCAGTATCCCGCCACTGGTACCCGAACCCAGTGCCACGGCCCAGATCACGAGTTTAACAGCAAAGATGCTGATCAATACAGTTACGGTAAGGTTCCCGGCAAGCTCATCGGCAATAGTATCATAGCCTACGCCCAGCGCATGGGGTTCGATCACGCCTCCTATGCCAACGATCACACCGCCCAGGATCGGCCACCACATCCAGTGAATCGGCAGCTTTCTGAAGAGGTCTTCGGCACCATATACCGCTTTGGTCAGCAGCCAGGCCATTCCGCCGCAAATAATACCCAATAGCACTGCATCCAGCAAACCCGTATTACTTAAGGCTACAATTTTATTTACCGGGAACAATGGTTCGGCCTTCATCCAGCCCCAGTTTACAAAAACATGCCTGATCGCATCAGCAACGATACTGGCAATGGCTGCCGGGACAAACGAGCGCGGCTTCCATTCAAACAAAAGAAGCTCGACGCCAAGGATAACCGCCGCTATCGGGGTGCCGAAAACTGCGCTCATACCCGCCACAGCCCCCGCCACCAGGAGGCTTCGTCGTTCAATGGCAGTTAGATTAAGAAATTGCGCGAATACCGAACCGAGAGCACCGCCGGTTAAGATAATTGGTCCTTCCGCGCCAAATGGGCCGCCGGTACCTATGCTGACAGCGCTGGCTATGGGCTTAAGAACAGTAAGAATTGGTTCAACCTTGCTGCCACCGACCAGGATCGTTTCCATAGCCTCGGGGATCCCGTGGCCGCGGATTCGCTCTGACCCGAAATAAGCCATCAGCCCGACGATCAGGCCACCGCCCATAGGGATCAATACCGCCAGCCACCCAAGCGTGTTGCCACGGGGAGAACTCAGTGTGAGGCTAAAATGCTGGTAATACAAAAGATTGGTTATTAAAGCGATCAGATCCATAAGGACCAGTGCTACAAGCGCACCCAAAATGCCGATGATTATCGAAATCGGGATGAGCTTCAGCAAAGACCGGGGCATAGTAAAGTCACTAAGCTTCCGGGCAACACCCGAAGAGATCGTTTGCTGCCTGCTGCGTTTTTTAGTACTACTATCGTCGTTGTTCATATTGTTATTTACCGGCTGGTGCCGACCGTTTTCCGAATGCGCCGGGATTTGGCTTGAGATAAGCTCAATTTAAGGATTTACCGGGACTTCGATACGATTGTATTTTAAATAACAAATATTTTACATAACGGATTTGGTTTTTTGATATTCACATTTTAAAAGTGAAAAAGCGGAATAAACTCGTCGTTTATTCCGCTTTATTAAGAATGACTGGAAAAATCTACTTTAAGCGCTTTAATGTGATAATGGAACCGCCATCCGCGTTCTCATCAAATGCGGCCGGCCGGTTACCACCGGGAAATATTTGCCAGCGGATGGTGTTATCATCTACGAACATCAGGAAACCGGGCAACGTTGCCGAGCCGCCATCAGGGGTGAGCATAGTAATATCGATCTTGGCGGGACTTTTGGGAAGATCAGCAGTATAAGTATAAGGAGGAAAATTGTGGCCCTGTATAAAGACCAGCACTTTATTGGTATCCAGGAACTGGATGGACGCCTTTACATTCTGGCTGTCCGTACCTTCCCATTTGCCGACCAGGTCCTTTTTAGTGTGCTGGGCGAAAGCGGATAAAGAAAACGCAACCAGTAGAAATGCCAAAAAGCTTTTTTTCATAATTTATTACTTATCACTCAACATGATTGGATTCCCCTTACCACCGCCAATGATGATCACCTTGGCATTCGGCGAAAGCGCGATCTCTTTCTGCGCCTTGATGCTTTCATATATCAGCTGTTTATCCGATAGCTGCGTAGATATGATCTTCTGGTAATCCGCAATACCCTGTGCTTCCACTCGCTTACGGTCGGCTTCCTGGCGTTCCTTCTGCAAAACGAACTGCATTTTCTGCGCGTCCTGCTCGGCATTTATTTTTGCTTCGATACTTGCTTTTACCGATGCAGGCAATGAAATATTGCGGATAAGTATCGACTGTACTTCGAGGCCATTCTTTGCAAAGCTCTGCGAAATGGTTTGATTAATTTTTGCCTGGAATTCCTGTCTTTTCGTAGAATACAGGTCAACAGCCTGGTAATTTACCGCGTTATCGCGAATGGCTGTGCGTGTAACCGGGCGAACGATCTTATTTTCATAGTCAATACCAATATTCTGCATAATGAACGGCGCTTTTTCAGGATTTATCTTATATAAAACTGAAAGATCGATAGTGACTTCCAAACCGTCGGATGATAATACCCTGATGGCGTCGTCGCCCTGCTTTGCGCCTTCGTCAGATGTGCCGCTCATGGTATAATTTTGGAGCTTGATATCAAAATTGGTCACGTCGACCACCGGGTTAATAATGTGCAGGCCGCTTGGCAATACCCTGTCCTGCACCTGCCCGAACAGCGTTTGAACACCTACCTGGCCGGGCTCGATGATCTTGAACATAGATGTCACCAGTCCAAGGCCGACTACGATAAGACCTATAACGGAAACTAATCGCGCAAACCTGCTTGAGGGTTCGGGCGAGCGCCTGAGCACTATACCCACTACGAGTATAATGAGGCCTAAAATTGCGATAATCATAATGTTTATGGTTTAGATCAACGTTTATCCTGCATGTTACGCACTTCCTTCAGAAGCCGTACTTTCAGTATAACAAAAACGGCGGCTATCGCCAGCGCGCAGGGTATGTATATATAATGCTTATTCTGAACGCCTTCATAAATAAAAATCAGGCAAATGAAAATGCAAATATTGTACACTACGTTCAGTGCTAATTTTTTGCCCATATCAATATACCTGGATTGATGGATCAATTTCCTGCGACCAAGCCATAATGCCGCCCTGCAGGTTAGCCAGGTTGGTAAAGCCAAACTGCTGCTCCAGCTGCATAATTGCGGCTGCGCTTCGGCGGCCGGTGCGGCACATCACGATCACCGGTTTATCTTTAGCTATCTTATCCACCTCTATCAGTATTCCTCCCAGCGGTATCAATTCACCACCCAGGTTCGACATTTCATATTCAAAATCCTCGCGGACGTCAATCAACTGAAAATCCTCGTGTTTATCCATCATTTCTTTCAGTTCCTCAACAGATACTTCTTTCATAAATATAAATTTTTCAATCAAAGGTAGCTTTTTATTGTATAAGTAAATCAGAAGAATGTTTGTAACAATCAGAGAATATGAGCGTTCTTACATATGTTTGTATAAAATTTACATTCTGCCAACGATATTTATGTACGGCCCGATCCCCTCAACCGTTTATGAAAGTTTAGCATATAAAATTACATGAAGAAAATCACACGCTTTTTCTGGTTCTGTTCCGGGGCGCATATAGAGACATTAAAAAAATATCCTATTGAGCATAATAAGTATGTAGGCATCGGCGCCACCATATTTTTCACGGCGCTCTTCGCATCATTGTCCGGGGGGTATGCCATGTATTTCGTATTCAACGGCGATACGTTCGCGGTGGGATTCGCGATACTGTTCGGCATAATCTGGGGGCTCGCCATTTTCAATATGGACCGCTACATCGTGTCCAGTATCAATAAGGAAGGCACTACAAAGCAGCAGGTCATACAGGCATCGCCGCGTATTTTACTGGCCATTATGATCGGTATTGTGATCTCACGCCCGCTGGAACTGAAGATATTCGATAAAGAAATTCGCCAGAAATTGAAGACAGCCTACCTGAAAGGCCAACACAGGCGTATCGATACTCTCCAGAAAACTTATACCGATAAGTACGCCATGGAGCTTGCCAAAAATGCCGATTTGAAAAAGGAAAGGGATTCGCTGGAACAAGATATTAACCGTTCGCGCGCCCAGCTTAATGAAGAGCAGTTTGGTACTAAAACGGATCAGACCTCCGGTGTTGTAGGCTACGGGCCTTATGCAAAACAGAAACAGGCTGTTTTGGAACAAAAGCAAGACCGGCTGAAAACCGTAATGGGTGATATGGGCCAGATGGATGACTTCCTGAGCCGACGCAAAGATTTTGAGGGATTGAGCAATATGCGCCTTTTCAACAGCCACGAGCTCGATAGCTTATCGAATATTGCGGGCTTCTCTGATCGTAACTGGGCGTTAAACCAATTGACCTATAACGAAAACGGCACCCGCGACCTGGAGACCTACCTGGCCATTTCGTTTATCGGCTGGCTGTTTATTTTGTTCGAATGTTTGCCCGTATTTGTAAAGCTAATGTCGCCAAAAGGGCCGTATGACGTGGCCATCAGCAAAGTATCGGATGCCAATATCTACTACGCCGAAAAGGAACGCGAACGCGACATGAAGGTTACCGACCAGATATACGACCACAGCCTGGATGCTGATGTAGAGCGCAAAAAGAAGATCATTACCGGCCAATCCGAATGGGACCTGGGGCACCACAGTTACGATTAGGATTAGTTAAGTGGTTGATTAGGTTGGAGTAAGTTGATTAAGTTAAATACCAACCACTCACTTAATCAACTTATTCAACTCAATCAACCAACCTGTACATAACTTTTCACGATTTTATAGTAATTTTCAGCCCCGTACTCAAGGGTTAACTGAACATTATGAAAAAGTTTTATCTACTGGCGGTTGCCGTTCTCTTTGCAACTGCATCTTTTGCCCAGCAGGAGAAGGCAAAAGCAATTTTCTACTCCATTTCATTCCCGAACGCGGTTCATCACGAAGCTGATATTGTTATAACCATTCCGCAGGCGCCGTCGGGACCATTCAAAATACGCATGAGCCGTTCGTCAGCGGGCCGTTATGCAACGCACGAATTCGGCAAGAACATTTACAACGTGAAAGCAACTGCCGTTGATGGAAGCGCATTAGACGTAAAACAAATAGAAGGCGATGTGTATGAGATCGGCGCGCATGGCGAGACGGTGAAAGTAAGCTATACGCTTTTCGGCAACTGGACCGACGGAACCTATACCGGCATCGACCCAAGTCATGCGCACTTAAATATGCCCGCCACATTTATGTGGGTTGAAGGACAGGATAAGCGGGAGTTGAAATTCGAGTTCAACGACCTGGATAAATACGGCTGGAAAGTAGCCACGCAGTTGAAACATGATGGCGATAATCTATACAGCGCTCCGAACATGCAATACATGATGGACAGCCCGACGGAACTATCCGCCTTTAAAGAAACCAGCTGGACCGTGAACAATAATGGCAAGGATGAAAAGATCAACCTGACCATACATTCCGAAGATGATCAGGGCACGATAGATAATTTCGGCAAGCAGGTACAACGCCTGGTGCTGGAAGAAAAAGCGGTTTTCGGCGAATTGCCGTCCTACGATTATGGCGAATATACCTTCCTGGACGATGTATATCCTACGGTATCGGGTGACGGCATGGAGCATCGTAATTCGACCTGCATTGTGCAGCCCATTGCAAAAGTGGGAGGAAATGAGATACGGTTGCTGGGTACCTTCGCTCATGAATATTTCCATAGCTGGAACGTAAAGCGCATCAGGCCGAAATCGCTGGAACCTTTCAATTTCGAACATGCTGATATGAGCAGCGAATTGTGGTTCGCCGAGGGCTTTACCCAGTATTATGGCGAATTGCTGCTCGTCCGTGCCGGTTTCCACACGCCGGAAGAATATACGCGCACATTAGGTGGATTGATCAACCAAATATTAAATACGCCGGGGGCAAAGCAATACCCGGCCACACAGATGAGCCGCTACTCGGTTTTTGCTGATGCAGGGGTTTCAATCGACCCGAACAACCAGGCGAATATGTTCACCAGCTATTATACTTATGGCGGCGCAATTGCGCTGGCGCTTGATCTTCGCCTTCGCAGCGAATTCAACCTGACACTGGATGATTTTATGCGCACTGTTTGGCTCGATCGCGGCAAGGTGATGAAGCCTTATGTGATCGCCGACTTGCAAAGCGACCTGGCTAAGGTGACCAAAAGCCCAAAATTTGCTGCGGATTTCTTTAATAAATACGTCTACGGTATCGGGAAGAACGATTACACGGCGCTACTGGCCAAAGCAGGACTGATCGTGCAAAAAGCGCAGGCAGACAAGGCATGGGCAGGTCCGTTGAGCTATGGACGGAATCGGGGCAGGTCAGGTGAAGCGCGCACTGCGGGCGAAGAAGGATTACCGGTGCAGGTAAGCATCATGGGCACACCCATATACAAAGCAGGGCTTGATGTGGATGATATTATTTTGAAGGCTGACGGTAAAGACGTAAAAGATGCCCAGGCTTTCAATGACATAGTAGCCTCTAAAAATATCGGCGATAAGATCACCATACATTATAAGAACCGCACCGGCGAGCACGATACAACCATCACCCTGGAAGAAAATCCCGCGCTCGAAGTTATTACCTTTGAGAAAGCCGGCAAAACACCAACCAAAGAACAAACCGACTTCCGTAACAACTGGTTATCAACCAAAGTCAAATAATCATGAAAAAGATATTTTCCCTGGCATTGTTCGCCGCATTAGCGCTTAGCGCTAATGCACAGGATGTAAACAAACTTATCAAACAAGAAGACGTAACGCGTGTGATCAGTACGCTCGCGTCGGACGATATGCGCGGGCGTGAAACCTTCACGCCGGATATTGAACGCGCGGCACAATTCATCGAATCCGAATATAAAAAGATCGGCCTGCAGCCCATGAAGGGTGATGACGGCTATCGACAGAATTTTACGCTGACACGTATTATCCCCGGCAAAACTCCAGTAAGCCTGAACGGAAAAACGCTTTCTGCCGACAGCGCCTTTGTGATCACCTCAATGGCTTCTTTATCATGGACCGACACGAGCAACCTGCGGATCGGCAGAATTACTTCCGACCAGGATTTCCGCGCAGAGTATAGAAAATATCTGTCTGGAAACAAGAAGACCCTTGTCCTGGTCGACCCGAAATTTTCTGATTATTTCAGATTACTCGGCGACCGTTACAGGAAACCCGGCATAAAACCAAAGAGTTCGTCAGACAGGCAGGTGGTATTTGTTATGGGCAACTACGGCGATATTAAATCGATACAGGTCCGTTTTGAATCGAAAACTGAGGAGTCGCCGTTATTCAATGTCGCAGGTGTAATTCCGGGCAAAACCAAACCGGATGAATATGTTATCTTCTCGGGTCACTATGACCATCTTGGAATTCTCGCACCGGTTAAAGGCGACAGCATAGCCAACGGCGCCGATGACGATGCTTCAGGCACTACCGCAGTTATCACCCTGGCGAGATATTATAAAAAACTAAACAACAATGCCCGTACACTGATATTTGTAGCTTTTACCGCCGAAGAAAAGGGTGAATACGGTTCACAGCACTTCGCCACAACGGTCGAGCCGGATAAGGTGGTAGCCATGTTCAATATCGAGATGATCGGTAAACCATCCAAATGGGGGCAGAATTCGGCCTTCATTACCGGCTACGAACGTTCCGATTTTGGCAAGATATTGCAAAAGAACCTGGAGGGCACCGACTTCAAATTCTATCCGGACCCATACCCAGGCCAGGACTTATTTTATCGCAGCGATAACGCTTCACTGGCGCGTGTCGGAGTACCGGCGCACACGATCTCGACTGACCAGATCGATGTAGATAAACTGTACCATACCGTAAGTGATGAAGTTAGTACGCTGGATATGGGGAATATTACTTCGACTATCCGGGCAATTGCTTTAAGCTCGCGCTCAATCGTTAACGGGACGGATACGCCGACAAGGGTGGCGAAATTAGAAAGATAATTCCCGTAGAGACGCATAATTATGCGTCTCTACATTTATAATTCTTTCCGCATCACATAATCGTTCATCCAATATGACCCGATCGGGATGTCTTCTTCATAAGCCACGCTGAATCCCATTTTCTCATAGAAATTTTTGGCTTTGTTGTAACGGTTTACATTCAGATCGAGCGTATGCTTGCCGGCATCTAGTATTTTTTGGGCGACTTCATCGATCAATATTTTGCCGTAACCTTTGCCCTGTGTTTCGGGCAGGCAATAGAGCTTGTGCAGCTTATATATCTCGGGATCTTCTTCACGCGGTGAATAGCCGGCAAAAGCAACAGGCTCTCCTTCTTCCTCCAAAATGAGGTAGGATTGAGTGCCGTTCTTCAGCTGGGATGATATCTTTTCAAAAGAATATATCTCGTCCAGCATAAAGGCGATCTGTTCTTTTTCGAGTATAGGAGAATAGGTCGGCCACCATGTTCTTTCGGCGAGGTCGATTATAAGCGCCGCATCGTCAATTGTGGCCTGGCGGATGGAATGCATGTCCCAAATATAGTAGAGACGCAATGCATTGCGTCTCTACCTCCCGGATTAATATTTATACCGTTCCCCCCAAAGCTTTTTTAACCTTTCGCGCGCCTCATGCTCACGCGTATTTTGACCGGGGTCATAAATCTTTGTTCCTTTAATGGCGTCTGGCAGAAAATCCAGGTCAACGAAATTGTTCTCGTAGCTGTGGGCATATTTGTAATCCTTGCCGTAGCCGATATTCTTCATCAGTTTGGTAGGCGCGTTACGCAGGTGCAGCGGCACGGGCAGGTCGCCGGTTTGGCGAACCAATTCCATAGCTGCCACAATAGCCGTAGTCGCCGAATTGCTTTTGGCAGATGACGCCAGGTAGATAGCCGTTTGCGATAAGATCAATTGCGATTCCGGCATACCGATCACATTCACGGCCTCAAAGCAAGATTGCGCCAGCAGCAGTGCATTAGGGTTGGCATTGCCAATATCTTCGGATGCCAGGATTAGCATGCGCCGGGCGATAAACAATGGATCCTCTCCGCCGATGATCATTCTCGCCAGCCAATAAACCGCACCGTTCGGATCGCTGCCGCGCATGGATTTGATGAAAGCGGAAATGATATCGTAATGCTGTTCGCCGGCTTTATCATACAGCGCCATATTCTGCTGCACATGTTCCAGCACCATGTCATTGGTAATAGTTATTTTCTTGCTGTCGAAAGCATTGACTAGTAATTCAAAAATGTTCAGCAGCTTCCGGGCGTCGCCACCGGAAAGACGCAGCAAGGCTTCCGATTCTTTGATGTCGATCTTCTTTTGCTGCAGCACCGGGTCTTCCTTCATAGCCTTGTCCAGCAAGCTCAGCAGGTCGCTTTCATCCAATGACTGAAGGATATAAACTTGGCAGCGTGAAAGCAAAGCCGAGATGACCTCGAACGAAGGGTTTTCCGTCGTTGCGCCGATCAGCGTTACTATGCCGCGCTCAACAGCGCCCAGGAGGGAATCCTGCTGAGATTTGGAAAAGCGGTGAATTTCGTCAATAAACAATACCGGTAGCGTTTGGCCCTGATCCTTCAATAAGGATGCTTTTTCGATCACTTCGCGTACGTCCTTTACCCCTGAATTGATAGCGCTTAGTGAAAAGAACGGCCGGAACAGCGTTTGCGAAATGATATAAGCCAGCGTGGTTTTACCTACTCCCGGCGGACCCCAAAAGATCATCGACGGCAGAGAGCCTGACTCGATTGCTTTCCGCAAAACAGCGCCTTTACCCACCAAATGCTTCTGGCCGACGTATTCGTCCAGGGTTTTGGGGCGCATGCGCTCAGCCAATGGGGGCAGATTATTCATCATTGGTAAAATTCAGAAGAATAAATGCCATATCCTAAAAAAATTAGTATTTTTCATCGCAAAACTTATGATAAACGCTTTCACACCGGATAATTACCAATCCTTTTGCAATGAGCTGGGCAAACGCGATGCCGACCTTCGAAACATCCTCAATACATATGGCTATCCGCCGTTCTGGTCGCGGACGAACAGCTTTGAATCGCTGGTACACATCATTTTGGAGCAGCAGGTTTCGCTGGCTGCGGCCAATTCCGCGCTGAATAAATTGAAGGAACAGGTACAGGAAATCACTCCGGCGCGTGTTCTGCTGCTTACTGATGAAGAAATGCGCGCCTGCTACGTTAGCCGCCAGAAGAACGGCTACATCAAATACATGGCCGAGGCGATATTAAGTGGGCAGCTGAATTTGGAAGAATTGCCCCATTTGCCGGATGATGAGATTCGCGCCAAACTCACTGCTCTGAAAGGCATTGGCAACTGGACGGCGGATGTGTATATGATCTCAGCCCTGCACCGCGCGGATATATTCCCCATTGGCGATCTGGCTGCGGTGAACGCTTTAAAACGGGTTAAAAACCTGCCTAAAGAAACATCGTTAGAACAATTACTCGCTGTAGCTGAAACCTGGAAACCGTACCGTACGCTTGCGGCGAAGTTGTTGTGGCATTATTATTTAAGCACACCACGGCCTAAAAGCTAAATTTAAAAATGTCATTGCGAGGAGCGGAGTGGCCGGTGCGCGGCTGCGACGAAGCAACCTCGTCGCCATTGCACGCGATGAGATTACCGCGCTATCGCTCGCAATGACAAATTTTTAAAAATCAACCCACATTAAACGTCCCGTTCCTTTCCTGTTCCTGGTAGTTCTGCACGGTTTCGATGGCGTTATCGATTACATCGCTCAACGCGGTGATGAACGTCCCTGGTTTCGCCATACCCATCGCATATTTGATGGCCTCCACTTCTTTGGCTACGACCTCGAACTGTTTGTTTGGGTCGACGGATTTGATACCCTCTATCAGCAGGTTCAGAATGTTTTCTTCCGTGCGGCCGCGCAGGTGTTTTTCCTGGCGCAGTATGACATAATCGAACATTTCGGCTGATAGTTTGCCCAATTCGCGGATATCATCGTCGCGCCTGTCGCCTGTCCCGGCGATGATGCCGATCTTCAAAGGAGAATCAATATGGCTCAGGAATTCCTTTACGCCCTTATAACCGTCAGGATTGTGCGCGAAATCGATCATGAAGCGGAAATCCTTAAACTCGAAGATGTTCATGCGGCCAGGCGTCTGGGCTGCCGATGGGATGAAGGTTTGCAGCGAGGTTTGTATATCCTCGGTCTTAAAGCCCCACAGGAACATAGCCAAAGTCGCCGCCATTACATTCTCGATCATGAACGGAACCGTTCCGCCGAAGGTCAGCGGGATCAGGATGGTACGCTGAACGCGAATTTTCCAATCGCCTTTCTGTATGGTTACGAAACCATTTTCACACACGCAGGCAATACCGCCCTTTTTGCAATGCGCCCGGATAACCGGGTTACTCTCGTTCATGCTAAAGTACGCCACATTACATTCAGCCCGGCGACCGATCTTCACACAATAATCATTGTCCGCGTTCAACACCGCCCAGCCATCTTTCTTCACCGAATTGATCACCACACTTTTCACGCGCGCCAGATCCTCGAGGGTATGGATGTCGGCCAAACCTAAATGATCTTCCTGTATATTGGTGATGATACCGATATCGCAATTGTTAAATCCAAGGCCCGAACGCAGGATACCGCCCCGCGCAGTTTCCAGCACAGCGAATTCAACCGTAGGGTCCTTTAAAATAAACTCGGCGCTAACCGGGCCGGTGGTATCGCCCTTTAACATCATGTTGTTCTGGACATAGATACCATCCGAAGTGGTAAAGCCAACACGGAAACCATTATTCTTCACAATGTGCGCGATAAGGCGGGTAGTAGTTGTCTTACCGTTGGTTCCGGTGATAGATATGATCGGTATTCGTGCCGACTTCCCAGGAGGGTAAAGCATATCGATCACGTGCCCGGCCACGTTTCGCGGCAATCCCTCGCTCGGCGCAATGTGCATCCGGAAACCGGGGGCTGCGTTTACTTCCAGTATAACCCCGCCGTTTTCGGTCAATGGCTGGGTAAGGTCTTTGGCCATGATATCGATACCGCAAATGTCCAAACCGATGATCTTGGATATGCGTTCAGAGATGAAAACGTTCTGCGGGTGCACATGGTCGGTCACATCAACCGATGTTCCGCCGGTGCTCAGGTTGGCTGTTGATTTGACAAATACTTTTTCGCCTTTTTTGGGGATGGTTTCCAGTGTATAGCCCTTCTTGTCCAAGAGATCAAGCGTATCCCGGTCGACATTGATCAGGGTCAGCACGTTTTCGTGCCCGTATCCCCTTCTCGGGTCAGTATTTTCCAGGTCGATCAATTGCTGTATAGTGGAATGGCCGTCGCCTTTGACGTGCGCCGGGTCACGCAGAGCAGCGGCCACCATTTTATTGTCAATCACCAGAACACGAAAATCATACCCCTCCACAAACCGTTCTACGATAACGCGGCGGGATATTTTTGCGGCGTGCTCATAAGCTGCTATCGCATCTTCTTTATTCTTGATATTGATGGATATGCCCCGGCCGTGGTTGCCGTCTAATGGTTTGAACACCAGGGGAAATTTTATCTTTCTGATGGCTTCATCTACGCCCGCCGCGGACGAGATAGTAATACCATTGGCCACGGGGATGGCCTGTTCCAGCAGCATTCGTTTGGTCTCGTCCTTGTTGCTGGCGATGTCAACGGCTATAGAACTTGTCTTTTCGGTCATCGTCGCGCGGAAACGCACCTGGTTTTTGCCATAGCCAAGTTGCACCAGCGACTGGTTGTTCAGGCGTATCCAGGGAATATCACGCGAAATAGCCTCATCCACAATTGATCCGGTGCTTGGGCCCAGCCGCGTGTCCTCGCGTATTTCGCGCATCTGCTGAATATCATGTTGCAGGTTATAGTCCTCGCCTTTGATCAGCGCTTCGGTTATTTTTACCGCTGCCTCAGCCGCATAAACCCCTACCTTCTCCTCGATATAACTAAACACCACGTTATATACACCCGTCGTTTTGGTCTCCCGGGTGCGTCCGAAACCGGTGTCCATACCGGCGAGGGTTTGTATTTCCAAAGCGATATGCTCCACCACATGGCCCATCCAGGTTCCGGCTGCTACGCGCTGAAAAAATCCGCCCGGAACACCCGGCGAACAGCGGTGCTCATACAATGTCGGGATCATTTTCTCCATACGCTCCAGGAAACCATCAATCTTGTTGCTTGGCTTGTGCTCCATGTCCTGCAGATCGAGCTGCATCTGGATCAGTTTTTTCCGGTTCGTGCTCCAGATATTCGGGCCGCGCAGCACTTGTATTTTTTCGATCTTCATAGGGTATGTGGATGTTTCGTGAGGGTCAATTTTGATTAAAGCTAAAAAACTTCAAAAGCTATAAAAAGTTTTCGGTTAAAAACCCGGCATTTGTTTAAAATTTATGGCGCATCCTTGAACTCATTTTTAGTTAATTTGTAATTAATGTACCCCCGCACGACGCAGGGACTATCTCATAATTAATTAAATGCACCGGATATGGTTACTCCTAAAGGGAAATTGGTAATAATCGGAGGGGCTGTTGACCTGGGCACCAACATCAGTTCGCAGGAGCACATCATAAAGCCTGACTACCTGAAATTTTTTGATCGCGGAATTCTCCGCCGCATCATCAACGAATCGCCGAAACATGAGGGCTCAATAGTCGAAGTAGTTACAACCGCTTCGCAGATACCCGAGCTGGTTGGCAACGAATATATCAAAGCTTTTAACCAGCTGAATGTTCAGAAGATCGGCACGTTGCACATCAAAAGCCGGGAAGACGCCGCACATAAGACGTATCTCGACCGCATACAAAAGGCTGATGTGGTGATATTCACCGGCGGCGACCAACTGCGTTTGAGCTCTATTTTCGGGGGGACACAATTTCTGCAGATACTGAAACAGCGCTATCAGAAAGAGAACTTCATCGTAGCCGGAACGTCCGCCGGAGCTGCTGCCGCATCAACCAATATGATCTACAGGGGGCAGAGCAATGAGGCGCTGGTCAAAGGCGAGGTGCAGATCACTGCAGGGTTGGGCTTTATTGATTCGGTTATTATCGACACGCACTTTGTTCAGCGCGGGCGTATAGGCAGGCTGATGTACGCCGTAGCCAGCAACCCGGGTATTTTAGGCATTGGCCTGGGCGAGGACGCGGGCTTGCTGATCACAGAAGGCAGCATGATGGAAGCTATCGGGTCGGGGTTAATTATCCTGGTTGACGGCACGAATATGGTTGAAACCAATATTTACGATGTGGAACTGGGTTCGCCGGTATCTATCGAAAACCTGAGGCTGCACGTGATGTCCATCTATGACAGATACGATCTCCTGCAGCATAAACTTTATATCAAAAAGGTGGTTAAGGTTGAAGAGGGCGTATTTATCCAGGCACAGGATACTGATTTGACCAATTAACCGTTAACTTTGATAGTCCGAAAGTCGGAAAAGATTGTTTCGGTACACATTTTAAAAATTGTCCTCAATGTAGCTTTCGGACTTACGCGGACTTGCGGACTTCCGGACTAAAAAACATCAGCCTATGAAACTGATCATTCATGGTGGCTTTTTTAGCGAATCCAAAACTAACCAGGAGGTTAAGCAAGCTAAACAGGAGGCCTTACTGCATATCGTAAACTTGGGTCACAAGTACCTTCAGCATCATTCGGCAGTTGAAACCGTTGTTTATACGGTGTCTCTGTTGGAAGATTGCGACCTGTTCAATGCAGGCACCGGCTCTCAGATACAAAGCGATGGGAAAATACGCATGAGCGCCTCGCTGATGGACGGCAAAACCATGAATTTTTCAGGTGTCATCAATATCGAAAATGTAAGAAATCCAATTTGCGTTGCCGAAAAGCTGCTGAACATGCCCGACAAAGTTTTGGCCGGAAAAGGCGCGCAGGAGTTTGCACGCGAACAGGGCTTCGCCTATTACAATCCCGAAACCGCGCAGCGCAGGCACGAATATGAAAAGAAACTGAGTGAGTCCATTCGCCTGGGTACGGTCGGTTGCGTAGCGCTGGATTTTTACGGCAACCTGGCCGCGGGCACATCAACGGGCGGCAAAGGTTTCGAAATACCGGGCCGGGTGAGCGATTCGGCGACTGCAGCGGGTAACTATGTGAACCATGTGGCCGGCATCTCCTGCACGGGTGTAGGCGAGGATATTGTGAGCGCAGCCGTGGCCCCAAGGATCATCACCCGGGTTACCGATGGCATGACGTTACAAGCTGCAACCATCAAAACATTGAACGAAATGAAGCCTTTTGACGGTTTCTGCGGCGTGATCGGTATCTCAGGGAAAGGCGAGGTTTATTATGCGGATACCCATCCCTATATGGTTTGGGCATCGTACGACCAAAAACCCGAAGTTTTTGCTTAAGACCTGGATTTCAACTATTAAGCAATTTCTTATCGTTCATAAATTCCGTGGAACAAATAATCCACGTAACACGTATAAACACAATAGTTTATAATTCAAATAATAATTTGTAGTTTAGCGAAAGTTAATTAATTAGCGGGACAGGTTTAATGCGATTCAGGTTAGTTATTCTTTTTTCAGTCATCAGCTTTTCGGCCTCGGCTCAACTTTTAAGCTTCAATTTTCTTAAGAAAAAACATCTCATTCTTCCGAAAATGCATATGGCAAAATGCCATACCACGAAGAACCTGGTTTTCGCCCCGGCAGTTCTGACCGCTGTTGAGGTGCGCCATTATGATCTTGGACAAACGGAGTTCGACCTGCAAGCGCAGGAGCACATCATAATGAAATTAGCCAAGCATAACATGAGCTGGAGAATATACCGCGAGGCCAGCTACAACTTCAGTGATCTGGCGCAGATCTACATCCGGATGCGGCGTTTATCCGAGGCCAAATGGTACCTGCTGCAGAGCAACAAGATATCGGTCGAGGAAAATGATGACAAGCACACGATAACAAACCTGGTCAGTTTAGCGTTAGTGAAAAACGATATAGGCGACTCCGTCTCTGCACGCGCAGACCTGGTTGAAGCCTGCAACCTGGCGAATGCCCGGGGTATGAAGGAAAAAGCGGCTGAAATAAACCGGCAAATACAACTGCTCGACCAAAATAAACTGGTTTCCTCCTTAAAATATGCCGAAGCGGCTGATGCTAAAAAAGATTTATAAGCTATTGTAACGAAGCTTCTGTAATTTTTGTCTAATAAAAACATTAATGTGTAATATTGTTATTGCTATTAATGAGACAGTACCTTACGCTGTCTCTTTTTATTTAGATTCGCAAACTTATAGCAGCTGAAAAGTGTTGAAATTTTATCCCGTACCCAACTTAAAGAAAGTAAAAGACATGCTTAAGAAAATATATGTATTCGTGTTGCTTGGCGCCGCATTGGCCTGCAAAGCATCACCAAAACTTGCCGATACCGTTGCCGGGTCAAACAATATTCAGCCCGACATGCAGCAGACCGTAGTTTGCAAATATGTATCGCAGCTGATATCAGAATATAACTACAAAAAGGTTCCGCTAAATGACTCGCTTTCGCGGGTGATCTTCGACCGCTATATCAAACAGTTGGACGAGAACCACAATTATTTCCTGACCTCGGATATTAAGGATTTTGAACGTTTCAAAAATTCCCTGTCGGACGAAATGAAAAACGGCGACCTGTCGAACGTGTTTTATATCTTCAATGTTTACCAGAAAAGGTATAACGACCGCATTAAATATTCGATAGCGCAGCTGAATGATAAATTCGACTTCACCAGGAACGAGACTTTCACCTACGACAGGGACAGTCTCCCGTTCTATGCTTCACAGGCCGAAAGCGATGCATCGTGGAAAGAGCGCGTGAAATACGATATGCTGAACCTGGATATTGCCAAACAGTCGCCTGATTCAGCCGGTAAAGGCTCCTCGCTTGACCCGAAGAAGATACTGGCCGACCGCTATAAGAACCTGCTCTCGCAATCGAATAAGCTGAACAACCAGGATGTGTTCCAGATCTATATGGACGCGTTTACTAATGCAGTTGACCCGCACACCAACTACTTTACACCTTCTAACGCGGCCAATTTCAACATCGATATGTCGCGTTCGCTTGAGGGTATCGGCGCCACGCTGCAGGTGCAAAACGATTACGTGACCATCAATACCATTGTACCGGGAGGCCCGGCGGATAAAAGCCACCAGCTGAATCCAGGCGACAAGATCGTAGCCGTCGGCCAGGGACAACAGGGACCATATCAGAACGTGATCGGATGGAGAATAGAAAATGCCATCGCCCTCATCCGCGGTACCAAGGGCACGACCGTTCGCCTGCAGGTAATACCAAAAGGCAGCAACAACGCCAGCAAACCGATGACTGTGGCTATGGTGCGCGAGAAGATCATCCTGAAAGACCAATCCGCCAAAAGCGAGATCCGCAGTTACAATTCAAACGGCAAAAATGTAAAGATCGGGGTCATTTCGATACCGGCTTTCTATATCGACTATAACGACTATAAATCGGGCAACCCGAACTATAAGAGTACAACCCGCGACGTTAAATTGATACTTGACAGCCTGAAACGCCAGAATGTGGACGGTGTAGTGGTCGACCTTCGTGAGAACGGCGGCGGCTCACTGATGGAAGCTATTGACCTGGGTGGTTTGTTTATCAAAACCGGCCCGATAGTACAGGTACGCAGCCCGAACAACCAGATCGAAGTGGATAATGACGAGGATCCGTCGATATCATGGAACGGCCCGATGGCCGTTTTGGTCGATCGTTTCAGCGCTTCGGCCTCAGAAATATTTGCCGGCGCTATGCAGGATTACGGCCGTGCAATCATCATCGGTACGCAAACTTATGGCAAAGGCACCGTTCAAAATGCCATCGACCTGGATAAAGTGATCAAACCATCCATCGCCGACCGCATTACAGCGGCAACAGGCAACGCTCCAAAGGCGGTAACCACCGGCAGCCAAAGCAAATATGGCCAGCTGAACCTAACGATAGCCAAATTCTATCGCATCAGCGGTAATGCCACACAACATAAAGGTGTAACACCGGATATTAAATTCCCTTCAATGATACCGATGGATAAATACGGGGAGGATACCGAGCCTTCGGCGCTTCCATTTGACATCATTGCAAAAAGCGATTATACTAAGACAGGTGATTTTACCGGTGTAATGCCGCAACTGCAAAAGCTGCACGACCAGCGCATGTCGACCAGTGCAAGCTACAAATACCTGGAAGAAGATATTGCTGATTTCAAGAAGCATGAAAGCGAAA
This sequence comes from Mucilaginibacter sp., assembly GCA_035551775.1. GTDB lineage: Bacteria > Bacteroidota > Bacteroidia > Sphingobacteriales > Sphingobacteriaceae > Mucilaginibacter. The sequence goes on from DASZMQ010000016.1 coordinate 100,731, forward strand.
AAAGCGTGACGCTGAACGAAGAACAGCTGAAAAAGGAACGCGATACCGAAGAAGCTACGCAAAACGAACGCGACAATGCAAAACGCCTTGCGCTTGGTTTACCTGCGGTTAAGAAAGGTGAAAAGAAGCCGAAAAACGAAGATCTGGACTTCCTGAAGATAGAAGCCGGCCAAATATTGACCGACTATATCAACCTCGGCGGCAAGTACAGCAAAAACAACGTTCCAGCTAACCAGCAGTAAAGAATTAAAAAAAAACGATATTGAATATCCCGGTCAAAAACCGGGATATTTTTGTTTAAAACCAATTCCCAAGGACAAGGTTATTAAACGGTATGCCGAAAAAGCCACTGCTTGAGTTCACAGACTGCGGAATATACTGCAGCCAGGGGAAATTTTATATCGACCCCTGGAAACCGGTTGACGACGCGGTGATCACCCATGCGCATTCCGACCATGCCTATGCCGGGCACAAGCGTTATTTGGCCCATCACCTTTCAAAACAGGTGTTGCTTTATCGCTTGGGCGAGCTCAGCCTGCAAACAGTCGGGTATGGTGAGAAAGTTATTAAAAATGGCGTTACGATCTCGCTGCATCCGGCAGGGCATGTGATCGGCTCGGCCCAGGTGCGGGTAGAATACCAGGACGAGGTGTGGGTTGTTTCCGGCGACTATAAAATTGAAGATGACGGGGTATCGACGCCCTTTGAGCCTGTCAGATGCCATCATTTTATATCTGAATGCACATTTGGTATGCCGGTCTACCAATGGAAACCGCAGTTACAGGTCTTTAACGACATCAATTCCTGGTGGCGCAATAATTTGGATAACGGGGTGGCGACCGTACTGGTTGGCTATTCATTGGGAAAGGCCCAGCGCATCCTGCAAAACCTCGACCTTTTCAACGGTAAAGTTTATACGCACGGCGTCATCGAGAATACCAACCAGGCTTTGCGGAATAATGGCGTTCAATTGAATCCTACAATACGCATCACTCCGGAAACGCCGAGAGACGATATCCGGAAGGGCATCGTGCTGGCGCCGCCCTCCAGTGTGGGTACGCCATGGATGCGGAAATTCGGACCGTATGATTTCGGCTATTGTTCAGGATGGATGGCTATACGCGGCGCCAAAAGACGCCGGGCCGCCGACCGCGGATTCGTCCTGTCCGACCATGCTGATTGGAATGGGCTCATCAGCGCCATTGATGCCACCGGCTGCGAGAAGGTTTACCTGACGCATGGCTATACCGCTTCTTTTTCACGCTACCTGAGCGAGATCGGCTTTGACGCGCATGAAGTGCATACATTGTATGGAAATGACGAAGAAGAAAAGGAAGAAGCCCGTGAAAGCAAAGAGCTGGAGGATAATTTATGAAAGCCTTCGCCCAGCTATTCCTCTCGTTGGATGAGACCAACAAAACCAACGAAAAAGTGAAGGTGCTGAAGGATTATTTTTCCTGCGTACCCGATTCGGACAAGATGCATATGCTGGCATTGTTCACGGACCGGAAACCGAAACGGCAGATCAATTCCACACTGATACGCAATTGGGCCATCGAAGCGTCAAACATACCCGTATGGCTTTTTGAGGAAAGCTACCAGGTAGTAGGCGATCTCGCAGAGACCATGTCGCTGCTGATGCCGCAAAATACCGCGGGCAGCGATAAATCGCTTACGGAATGGATAGGCGAGATCAACGCTCTTGGCGATAAAAGCGAGGAAGAGCGCAAGCAATGGCTGCTGGATTCGTGGGCTATGCTGAATACGCAGGAACGTTTCGTGTTCAACAAAATACTGACAGGGGGCTTTCGCGTAGGCGTATCGCAGAACCTGGTGATCAAAGCGCTTTCCGAAATATCCGGCCTGGATGCGGCCACGCTTACGCACCGGATCATGGGCAACTGGATGCCGGAAACTTACGATTTCAGCCAACTGGTGCAGGAACAGGATTCTTCGGACGATATTTCGCGGCCCTATCCATTTTTCCTGGCTTACCCGATACAGGAAACTTCGGATAAGCAACGCTCGGTCGAAGAGTTGCAGGAAACTTTGGGCGACGCTTCCGAATGGCAGGCCGAGTGGAAATGGGATGGCATCCGTTCCCAACTGATCAAACGTGATGGAAAGATTTTCATCTGGAGCCGCGGCGAGGACCTGGCGACGGAGAAATTCCCCGAATTACATTCATTCTTAAATGCCCTTCCTGATGGGACCGTACTGGACGGCGAAATACTAAGCTTCAGGAATGGACAGCCGCTGCCTTTCAATATACTGCAAACCCGCATCGGCAGGAAAAACCTGAATAAGAAGATATTGGAAGACAGCCCGGTAGCAGTGATCGCTTATGACTGTGTTGAATACCACGGCGAAGACATTCGTTACAAGACCCAGGCGGAACGGAGAAAAATATTGGAACTATTGCAGGCTGAAACACCGTTCCCGGAGATCTTCCGGCTTTCGGCATTGATCGATTTTAAAAGCTGGGACGAGTTGGCCGAAAAACGCGAACGGTCGCGCGAAATGATAGCCGAAGGCATTATGCTGAAGCGCAAAAGCGCCGCGTACCAGGTAGGCCGGCGGCGCGGCGACTGGTGGAAATGGAAGATCGATCCGTTATCGGTGGACGCAGTGATGGTTTATGCGCAAAAGGGTCATGGGCGTCGGGCCGACCTGTATACCGATTACACCTTCGCCGTTTGGGATGGTGATAAGCTGGTCCCGTTTGCCAAAGCATATTCCGGGCTGACCGACCAGGAGATCGGTAAGGTGGACTATTTTATTAAACGAAACACGCTCGAGAAATTCGGCCCTGTGCGTACAGTGAAACCGGAGCTGGTTTTCGAGATCGGCTTCGAAGGTATTAACCGTTCGAACCGGCATAAATCGGGTGTGGCTTTGCGTTTCCCGCGTATACTGCGCTGGCGGCATGACAAGCCTAAGGAAGAAGCGGATACGATAGAGACGCTGAAGGCTTTGTTGGGGGACGAGTAAACCACCTTTATCCTTTTACCTTTCACCTCCAAACACTATCTTAGTCTTTCCTTGATCGAAAAACTATGAAAAAACTCATCGCAGTTACCGCGCTTATTATTGCCGGCAATTATACCTTCGCGCAGCATATGAATATCAAAACGCCTCCCTACCCTAGTACTAAAAAAGTTGACACCGTAAACACTTATTTCGATACGCAGGTGCCTGATCCTTACCGCTGGCTGGAAGATGACCGCGCCGCGGATACCAAAGAATGGGTGCAGGCCGAAAACAAGGTGACTTACGACTACCTGGGGCAAATTCCCTATCGCGACGCCATCAAAAAACGGCTGCAGGCGCTCTGGAATTATGAGAAATACAGCGCCCCGTTTAAAGAAGGCAAATACACCTATTTCTACAAGAATGACGGCTTGCAAAATCAGTCGGTTTTATGGCGGCAGATAGACGACGGAACGCCAGAGATATTCCTTGATCCTAATAAGTTTTCAACCGACGGTACGACTTCATTACAGGGTATTGATTTTACCAAAGACGGCGGCCTGGCTGCTTACCAGATTTCCGAAGGCGGCTCGGACTGGCGAAAAGTGATCATCATTAAAACTGACGACAAAAGCCAGCTGGGCGACACGCTGCGTGATGTGAAATTCAGCGGCATTGCCTGGAAAGGGAACGATGGTTTTTATTACAGCAGCTACGATAAGCCAAAAGAAGGCAGCCAGCTTTCGGGTATGACGCAGCATCACAAACTATATTATCACAAGCTAGGTACGCCGCAAAGCGAGGATAAGCTAGTCTTCGGCGGCGAGCAGACACCGAGGCGATATATCGGCGCTTACCTGACCGAAGATGAACGTTTCCTGGTGATCACCGCGGCGAACAGCACTACCGGCAATGAGTTGTACATCCAGGATTTCAGCAAACCGGGTAGCGGCATAGTGAACATTGTGAACAATTTTGACAATGACCATTCCGTGCTCGATAATGTGGGCAGCAAGCTGTATATCTTCACCAATATCTATGCACCAACCTTTAAGGTGGTCACCGTGGATGCTTCAGACCCGAAACCGGTCAACTGGAAAGACCTGATACCGGCAACTAAAAATGTGCTGACCGTTTCAACCGGCGGCGGCAAAATATTCGCTGAATATTTGCAGGACGCTACCTCGCTGATTCAGCAATACGACATGAACGGCAAGTTGGAGCACAACATAACACTACCCGGTTTGGGTACGGCGGGTGGCTTTGGTACCAAAAAAGAAGAAAAGGAAACCTATTATACCTTTACCAATTATGTTTACCCGTCAACCATCTTCAAATACGATATCGCCACCGGGCAATCGACGGTATTCAAAAAGGCGAATGTCCAATTCGACCCGTCACAATACGAATCTAAGCAGGTGTTCTACAGATCAAAGGATGGCACAAAGATCCCGATGATCATTACCTATAAGAAAGGCACGGTGCTGAACGGTAAAAATCCGACCTTGCTTTACGCCTATGGCGGTTTCAACATCAGCCTGACACCAGCGTTTAGTACTTCGAACATAATTTTATTAGAACATGGCGGTATTTACGCGGTACCTAACCTGCGCGGCGGCGGCGAATATGGCGAGACCTGGCACCGGGCGGGCATCAAACTGCATAAACAGAATGTTTTTGATGATTTCATAGCTGCCGCCCAATACCTAACCGACCATAAATACACTTCGAAGGACTACCTGGCTATCTCAGGCGGGTCGAACGGCGGCTTGCTGATAGGCGCGGTAATGACCCAACGTCCCGACCTGTGCAAAGTGGCCTTGCCGGCAGTGGGTGTAATGGATATGCTGCGTTACAACAAATTCACGGCGGGTGCGGGCTGGGCCTATGACTACGGCACGGCCGAGGACAGCAAGGAGATGTTCGACTACCTTTACAAATATTCGCCTTATCATGCGCTGAAACCGAATGATTACCCTGCTACCATGGTCACTACCGCCGATCATGACGACAGGGTGGTTCCTGCGCATTCGTTCAAATTCGGCGCGCGTTTGCAGGAATACCAGAAAGGGCAGGCGCCTGTGCTTATCCGAATAGAAACTAAGGCCGGCCACGGCGCGGGGCAATCAACCGAGCAGATCATCGACGGGCAAACTGATAAATGGGCCTTCATGTTCCAGAACATGGGGTTAAAATGGGAATAAAAAAAGGCCTGCTAAATCAGCAAGCCCTTTTATTTAATGATCAAGCTCGATCTTAGTCATGTCCGTGGCCATGGCCGTGCCCGTGCCCGTTACCCTGATCGTCACCACGTCCATGTTTGCGTTCCCCTTCGTGACGGCCATTATCGTGCCAATGGTTACGATATCTATCGTCATGGCTGTCGCGGATGACCACCTGATCATGCCGACCCCGATAACCCGCATACCTGGCCCGAATATCCGCATCATGTGCCCATGGCCGGGGTTGGTTCACTACTACTTTATAACCATGGTAAAGATCATAGTCATGCCATCTCTCAGGCAGGTATGCGCGATGCACCCATACTCCATTGTTTAAATAAATGTACTGATGGGCAGGCACATCATAGTAAACACCTATATCAGGCATATAATAATAATCCGCATGGTCATATCCCACAGGTCCCCATTCAGGCTGGCTGCCGATATTCACACCCACGCTTAAGTGCACCTGGGCACTGGCAGGTTTGAAAACGAAGCAGCTAATTAAAATTGCAACAGCAAAAATCAATTTTTTCATAAGTTTTATTTTTAGTTGATATGACAAAGAATAAGGGCGCAAAGTTTAAAAATTATTTTAAACTTCACATGCGGATATTAGCAAAGACAAACAAATGTTTTTTAAGTAGTCTGATAATCAGAATGATTTATTGCTCATTCGGATCCTTTTCATCCAGGGCTTTCTTTGGAACCATTGCCAACTGTGGTTTACCGATCACTTTGTAATTGCCGTCGCCGTTGAGAATGGCTGCGAGCTGGGCTCTATCCTGCATAGTTTTCACTGCCTGAGCGATGTCCTTGTCATATTTGAAGTTAGCTTGGTAACGGCCTTTTTCATAGTAATAGCGCGATACGATCTCGTTTTCCAGTATCTGCTTTATCTCATCCTTATTCTGCTGAACGTCGTTTTTCTTGGTCGCGGCCAGTTTAGCTACGAGAGCGTCGTATTCAGGCTTTATAGCATCGATCTGTTTTTCCCTTTTGGCCTCGTCTTCAACACTGCTTATCAGTTTTTCGGTACCGGAGCTATAGGTATATTTTTTGGTAGAAAGAAAGGCCGTAAAATCATTAAAATCGGCGTCGGACAGGCGGAACGAAGCCGGATCGCTTATGCTGCTATGTTTGCTGCGATAGATGGTCGCGTAATCAAAGATCAGAAACTTCTGAACAAGCGTTGTCGTGATATTGGCAAAACGATCCTGCTTGATGAAAATATCGGGATAAATACCGCTGCCATCATAAACCGAGCGCCCGTCGTGGGTTTTGAATTCATGGATCGATGAATCAGCCACTTTAACTACGGTACCATCGGACTTGCGATGCGTATAATCCAGCGCCTGTATGCAACGTTTTGAAGGGATATAGTACTTCGCGATAGTGATCTTTACCAAGCTGTTATAGGGCAGGTTGAACGTCTGTTGCACCAGGCCTTTACCGTAGCTGCGCTGACCGATGATCACCGCCCGGTCAAGGTCCTGCAGCGATCCGGCGACAATCTCCGAGGCCGAAGCCGAGCGGCTGTTTACCAGCACCACCAGCGGGATGTTCGGGTCTACCGGGGTATATTGGGTACTATAGGTAAAGTTTTTGTCCTTGATCTTACCGATCTGCGAAACGACCTCGGTGTTTTTGGGTACGAACAGGTTCACAATTTTTACGGCCTCCTGCAAAATACCGCCGCCATTTGAGCGGAGATCCAGGATAATACCGTTCGGGTTATTTTTCTTAAGCTCTGTAAGCGCGTTGGTAACCTCCTCAGCCGAATTTTCGAGGAATTTATCCAGTTTGATATAACCCATATTTCCGTCAACCATTCCATAGTAGGCAACATTCGGCTGCCTGATCTCGTCACGTAATAATTGCTTATCTGCGGGAGAAGCATCACCGCGCCTGATGGTTAGCTTTATCGCAGCACCTTTAGCGCCTTTCAAAAGCGCGCTCACCTGGTCGTTCGTTTTGCCTGCCAGGTCAATGTCATTGATCTTCACGAGTTGATCGCCTGCCCTGATATCGGCTTTTTGAGCCGGAAAACCTTCGAACACTTCCGAAACGAAGGTTTTATTATCTCTCATCAATATGCTCGCGCCGATACCACCGTATTGGGTGCTCACATAATGCAGCTTGTAATCTTCTATTTCAGACTCGGGAACGAATTCTGTATAAGGGTCGAGGCCGTCGAGCATGGCATCCAGCCCTGTTTTGATCATTTTTGCGGAATTGATGTCATCCACGTAGTTGATGTTCACCTCCTTGTAGGCTGAAGCAAAAACGTCCAGGTTCTTGGATATCTGGAACAGATCATCGTTAAAACTAAACAATCCGGCAGCGAGCACTAAAACGCCGGCAAGCACACCCCATTTCTTATAATTTCTTTTCTTCACGGCAACCTCTTTAAATAAAAGATCAAAACAGGAGCTAAAAATAGCTATAACAATTTGAATTTGAACACTTAAAGCAGTGGATATTACGTAAAAATTACGATGGTTTACATTAAACCGAAAAAACCGCTATTTATTATGCAGCAGGTAGTTTTTGAAACCTTCGAAGTCGTTCCCTAAACCCACTGCGTGTTTGGTTTTGCCCTCCAGTTTTTTAACCTGCCCAGGTATTACGATTTTCCCTGCGATATGTTTGGGCAAAACATCGGGAAATTTGCAGGGATGCGCCGTTGAAAGGAACACGCCCGCAACGCGGCCTGTGGGCTGATCCTGCTGCCAGTCTTTCAAAGCTTGCCACGCGATGGCGGTGTGCGGGCAGGCAATGTAATGGTAATGGTCGTACAATTTTTCTATGGCTTCCGTGTCTTCTTCATCAGTGTAACTGAAACCGGAGATGAATTTAGACAATTCTTTAGGACTGGTTTTGAACATTTCCTGTATACGCACCCAGTTGCTTGGGTTGCCCACGTCCATCGCATTCGATATGGTTTGAACTGACGGTTTCGGCTGATAGAGGCCACTTTTCAGGAATCCGGGCACCGTGTCATTGGCATTGGTGGCCGCAATGAAATGCTGAACCGGCAGGCCCATTTTCCAGGCTAAAACACCCGCGCCTATGTTGCCGAAATTACCGCTGGGAACCGAGAAAACAACTTTATCTAGTCCTTCTTTCAGCAATTGAGCATAAGCATTGAAGTAATAGAAAGTTTGCGGGATCAGCCGGGCAATATTGATGGAATTGGCGGAAGTAAGACGAAATTCCTTATTCAATTCCTTATCAGTGAAGGCCTGTTTTACCAAAGCCTGGCAATCATCGAATGTGCCATCGACCTCAATTGCGCGGATATTTTGTCCATTAGTGGTTAACTGCAATTCCTGTATACCACTAACCTTTCCTTTCGGGTACAGGATGGTTACCCGCGTATTTGGAACGCCAAGGAAACCGAGCGCCACGGCCCCGCCGGTATCGCCTGACGTTGCCACCAAAACGTCCAGCATTTTTTCGCCGTTCTGCAGGAAATAACTCATTACGCGGCTCATGAACCGGGCGCCGAAATCCTTGAACGCCAGCGACGGGCCGTGAAAAAGTTCCAGAACGTATACGTTCTCTTCCAGTTCTATCACCGGCGCGTAGAAGTTGATTGCATCGTGAATGATAGCCTGCAGATCATCATCAGGAATATCTCCCTCAAGGAGCGCATTTGCCACATCAAAGGCGATCTCGGACAGGGTAAAACTATCGAGGTTATCCAGGAAGCGCTCGTCCAGCCGCGGGATAGAAACGGGCATATATAGGCCCTTGTCCTGCGGCATGCTGTTGAACACGGCTTCTTTGAACGAAACCTGGTGCGAGGGGTTATTGGTGCTGTAGAAGTTCATTGTCTTATTTCGGATATCGGATGTTCGATTTCGGATTTATTAAACTCTGTCATTGCGAGCGTGGGCGGTGAAAGGGTTGTGCGGCGAAGCAACTTCATCGCCTGTGCAAGCGGACTTTGCATAACGACGAGGTTGCTTCGTCGCCCCCGCGCATATCCCGATCGCAGCTCCTCGCAATGACATAGTTTGTTTAATTTACGCTATAACTTTTGGCCCTTCGTCGTTAATAGATGATACATACGTATTTGAGCCGATGTTCAACTTAGCCAAATGCTGTTTCAGTTTTTGGGTGATCTGCAGCGCGGTTTGTTCGTCTCTGGTGAATGCAAAAACTGACGGCCCGGAACCGGATATACCAAAACTTACCGCTCCCATTTCCATAGCGATCTCACGCATTCTATAAAAGTCGGGTATCAGCATCGAGCGCACAGGCTCAACCAAAACATCCTGCATGCTGCGGCCGATCAGGTCGATATCGTTCATGAATAGGCCGCTTACCAGGCCGGCGATATTACCCCATTGCGTCACAGCATCTTTCATCTGGATCTTATTGCGGATTATCTGCCGGGCCTCGCGGGTTGGCACATCTACGTCCGGGAAAACGATCGCGCAATACAGGTTTTTCGGATGAGGCAGTTTCACAACATCCAGTGGATCGTAGCTTCGGATCAGCACAAAACCACCCAGCAAAGCCGGAGCAACATTATCCGCATGCCCGTGCCCGCAGGCCATTTCCTCGCCTTTACAGGCAAATGGCAATAGTTTCACAACATCGGTATCATCGCCCAAAAGGGTTTTGGCTGCGAATAATCCTGCAACTGTGCTAGCCGAACTTGAGCCTAAACCGCTGCCGATAGGCATCTTTTTATGTAACTCGATATCCAGGCCGATGTCGCTTCTTCCAATCGACTTTAAATAATGTTCAACGCTTACGCTCACGGTATTCTTCTTTGGGTCAAGCGGCAGGCGGCCGTTGTCACCAGTGATCTTGCTGATCACAATACCGGGGGCATCTGTCAGCCTCATGATCACTTCGTCCCCAGGTTCATTCACGGCGAAACCGAGTACATCAAATCCGCAAACCACGTTGGCTACGGTAGCCGGGGCAAATACTTTTATAGAATCTTTCATATCAATTGGCCCCAACATTAATTAAATCAGCAAATACGCCCGCTGCTGTTACCTCAGCACCCGCGCCGGGGCCTTTTACCACGAGCGGGCGATCCTTGTACCGGTCGGTCGTAAACGAAATAATATTGTCGCTGCCGGACATGATGAAGAACGGGTGGCTTTCATCAACCAGTTCCAGTTTAATGGCCGCTTTGCCATCTTCCAGTTTGCCAATATAGCGCAGCGATTTACCCTCGTCTTCCGCCTGCTGGCGCATGATATTGAAATACATATCCTCGTGCTTCAGCGCCTTATAAAAATCCTCCACCGTTTCGGCTTCAATACAGCTTTTGGGCAGGATGCTTTCGATATGGATGTCGGAGGCTTCCATCGAATAACCCGCATCGCGGGCCAGTATGAGCATTTTGCGCATAAAATCGGTGCCCTTCAGGTCGTCGCGCGGGTCGGGTTCGGTATAGCCTTTATCCTGCGCCAGTTTCACAATGTCGTGAAAGCTCACGTTCCCCTTAAAATTGTTGAAGATGAACGAAATGGTACCCGAAAGTATCGCTTCGATCTTCTTCACCCTATCGCCGCTGCTCATCAGGTCCTTCAGGGTACGGATAATCGGCAGGCCGGCGCCCACGTTCGTCTCATAAAAGAAATCAACGCCATGCTGCCGCGCCGAATCCCGGAAGATTTTGTATTGTTTGAAAGATGCGGAATTGCCAATCTTATTGCAGGTAACCACGGATATGTTCGATCTAAATATCTCCTCGTAAAACTCTACCGGCTGCGGACTGGCGGTGTTGTCTATGAAAACACAGTTAGGCAGGTTCATTTCCTTCATGCGTTCAATGAATCCCGCCAGGTCTGCTTTTTCGTTTGATTGCTGTAGCTCATTCTTCCAATGATCCATATCGATCCCGTCAGAATTGAAAACCATTTTCCTGGTATTGGTAATGCCGGCGATCTTGACCTGGATACCGTTATTCACTTTTAAATGTTCGCTGTGCTCATTCAATTGGCGGAATAACGTTGTTCCGATATTACCTGTGCCCAGGCAAAAGGCATGCAGCGTTTTATTGAGCTGAATGAAGAAGGCATCATGAACGGCGTTCAACGCTTTGGCAAGGTCATGCTTGGAGATGATCACCGAAATGTTGTACTCCGACGAGCCCTGCGCGATGGCTCTCACATTCACCCCATTTCGACCTAAAGCGTGGAACAGTCTGCCGGATATACCTGGTGTTTGCTTCATGTTTTCGCCGACGATAGCCAGCACCGCCAGGTGAGGTTCGATATCCGGAGAATCAAGCTTGTTCGCCATCAGTTCCAGCTCAAATTCCTGCTCAATAACGCGTTTGGCCTTATCGGCATTGCCGGGGTCTACGGCGAAAGTGATACTATGCTCGGATGATGATTGGGTGATCAAAATAATATTGATCTGCTCACGCGCCAAAAGCGAAAATAAACGCCCGCTGAAACCCGATTTACCCACCATGCCGCTGCCTTCAACGTTGATGATGCTGATATCATTAATGGATGATATGCCTTTGATTGGTAAAGATGAGGCCTTGCAATGATGCTTGATCACCGTGCCTTCAAAGTCAATATCGAATGTGTTCTTAATTATGATAGGTATTTGCTTGATGAACGCCGGGATCATTGTCGGCGGATAGATCACCTTTGCACCGAAATAGGAAAGCTCCATTGCTTCGGTATAGGTCAGTTCCGGCAGCGAAAATGCTTTCTTCACCATGCGCGGGTCGGCGGTCATCATGCCGTTCACGTCCGTCCATATCTGAATTTCCGAAGCATTCAGCGCCGCGCCGAAAACAGCCGCGGTATAATCGCTGCCGCCGCGGCCCAGCGTAGTGATCTGCCCGGCTTCGTTGGAGGCGATAAATCCAGTTACGAAAAGCATTTTACCTTTGTTTTCGGCATAAAAGCATTTGATCAACAATTCGGTCAAATCTATATTCACCTTAGCATTGCCGAAGCAGCTGTCAGTTTTGATCAGTTCGGAAGCGTCTGCAAATAGAGCTTCGGGGAAATACTGGGCCGCGATTTTGCTGATCATCAGTGTAGAGCAGCGTTCGCCGTAGCTTAAGATCAGGTCCCGGGTTTTAGGCGTTAGCTCGCGCAGTGTTTGTACGCCCTGCAGCAATTCTTCCAAATGATTGAAATTGATCTTCAAGCGGGTAAAGGCCGGGTTCTGATGCTGCACCTGGAGCAAGGCACGAACCATATCAAAGTGGCGAACTTCCAGTTCGGCCAGGGCCTCAGTGAACTCCTCGCCGCGGGATGCTTTCTCAGCCATCGACAACAGGCTGTTGGTGACACCATTCATAGCCGACACTACCGTAATGGGCCTTTCGCCCACCTGGTATTCCTTCTTCAAAATTTCGATCATGGTGCTGATGCTTTGCGCCGAACCGACCGATGTGCCTCCAAATTTTAAAATCTTCATGTCATATCAAATAAAAACGCCTTCCTCGTTCGTGAGGAAGGCGTTATGCTGGTTTCTTTTATAGTTTACACCATACAATCATCTTCCTCCGGGTATAGTCCCGGTGGTTGCGGTGGTTGTCGTTGTGGTGCAGTTAGTTATCATTTTCTGTATTGCCTGTAAAGAAAGTAGATATTTTTTTATTTTGCAAACTATATTTGAAATATGCCTATAAAATATCCTAAACTCATTTTTCTTGCGGCTTTTCTATTGCTGTCTAACGCAATTTTCGCCCAGAAGGATTCGATCGCATTTAAAATTCCGACGGAGAGCGATAAGGTCGTGTACAGCGGAACCGTGGCTGTAAATAATAAAACCCGCGCAATGCTGGATACCACTTCAAAGGCATGGTTCAACAGTTATTTCAAATACCGCCTTCCGGTAACGCCCGCCGGCGGACAGGATACCAGCAGCGTTTTCAGCAAGGGAATGCTTGAATACAAGGTGAGGCCCGGTATGGTAAATATCCCGTTCTTTTGCCAGCTTACAATCCGAATCATATGTAAGGACAACAGCTATACTTATCGTATCTCAGACATCTATTTCAGGCCGCAGAATGAATTTTTGAATGCGTCGGGTTTTGAAAACAGCCCGGATTATTTAGTGAAGGTTGGCAGAAAGAAACACCTCGGTTTGGGAACAGCCTGGAATGTTACCCGTGGTCAGATCAGGGAGTATCTGACGAAAATGGATGCCAATATCCGCGCTTGTATCGCGTCCTTAAACCAGGCGATGACGGCTGCGCAGTAACTATTGCCAGTAATGCTGAACTATCGTAACGCCGTTAGATCCCCCGTTGGCCGCCAACGTAACTTCCGATCCGTTTTTCCAGTAGACCGCGTTCCCGTCATCCTGCCCGGCTATATAAACATCCGATCGGTCCAATGCGATGGCGTTCGCATGCGCAAGTGATGTGCTTCTGGTAAGGGATAATGCCGTACCGTTTTTCCAGAAAGTGGCTGTAGAAACCGGGGAAGGGGCAGGCGAGTCTACATCGCCAGCCAGGTACACATCGCTGCCAATAACCGCAATAGCGGAAGGATAGCAATAACCCCCATTATTGAGATCGGTTTCAATGCCGTTTTTCCAATATTTGCCGCCGTTTGCATAGCCGGTTATATATACGTCGCCACCGGAAACCGCTATAGCACTCGCCCTGGAATTGTCATTAACCGAAGACACTATACATTCCTTAGCCGTGCCGTTCGTCCAGTAAACAGCTTCGTCGTTGCTGATCGTTGGATCAAATATCAGGCCTGCGGCGTAAACGTTATTGCCTTCAACCGCTATCGAATTGGTCACGGCATCATTTGCCAATGACGTAACAACGCCGTTTTTCCAGTAAGCGGCCTGGAAATTATTGATGAAACCGCCCACGTACACATTATGCCGGCTTATACTTATCGACCTGGCATCAGCATCTGACGTGCCATCGGTCAATTGAGTGAGTACCCCATTTTTCCAGATCACTGCGATACCTATTTGTGCGATTTTGTTTATGCTGCCGACTACATAAATATCATTCCCGTCGACAGCTACGGCAAAGGCCATGGTATTTATCGTATTATCGCCCAAACGGACCAAGGTGCCGTTCTTCCAGTAGGCCGCTACCACGTGTCCATTCGCCCTGATATAGCCTGCATTATAAATATCAGACGGAGGGCCGCTGGGTTTTTCGCCATTCTTTTTACAGGAAAATATGAACAGGCATACTGTTGACAAGAGGATAAGACAGCATTTAGGCATCATGGGGTATGTTTGATATTTAAACATACGACAAATTACCGCAATGTGTAACAAAGTCACTTATTTTTCAAATTTGATACCTTTGCAGGCTACATGGAAGGACTTGTAACCAAATCGACAGGCAGCTGGTACCAGGTGAAAACACCGGACGGGCGGTGGTTCGATTGCCGCATCAAGGGTAAGTTCCGTACCAAAGGTATAACCACCACCAACCCGATAGCGGTCGGCGACATTGTCGATTTTGAAATGGAGCCGGAGTTAGGCACCGGCGTGATCACTACGCTGTACCCGCGTAAAAACTATATCATCCGAAAATCTATCAACCTGTCCAAACAAGCGCAGATCATCGCCGCCAATCTCGATCAGGCCTTTTTGGTGGTTACGTTGGCGTCGCCGAGGACTTCTTTGGGCTTTATCGACCGCTTTTTAGTGACTGCCGAAGCCTACGACATACCGGCTTCTTTGATATTTAACAAACTCGACCTGTTCAGCGATGAAGGGCTGGGAATTTTAGCCGACTACAGGGCTATTTATGAGCGCATCGGCTATCCATGCTATGAAGTTTCGGCGCTCGACGGATCAAACGTGGGCCAGGTAGCGGCGCTTATAAAGGATAAGGTTACGCTGTTTTCGGGTCATTCGGGGGTGGGTAAATCAAGCCTGATCAATGCCTTGTTGCCCGACCTGAATTTGCGCACCACCGAAATATCCGAATGGCACGACAAGGGCGTACATACCACCACTTTTGCCGAAATGTTCGAACTGCCGCAAGGGGGTTACATCATCGACACTCCCGGCATCCGCGAGCTGGGCATCATCGATATTGAAAAAAATGAGCTGAGCCATTTCTTCCCCGAAATGCGCGCGCGGCTGAACCAATGCCGGTTCAATAGCTGCCGGCATATTAACGAGCCCGGCTGTGCTGTTATCCGCGCGGTTGAGGATGGAGAGATCGAGTTATCGCGATATGAAAGCTACTTGAGTATTTATCATGGGAATGATACGAGGGCGTGATTAGCGTGGAACAAAAAACATTGCTTTTATAGTTCCAACGCCATAACGCTTCATCAATATTCCATTTTTCCAAACCGTTCCAATTGATTGATTACCGGCATTTATGGCTTTATCTTACTGTCAACATGCCCAGAATCAGTGAGATACAACAACTATACTATAAGCCGATGATATATCGGTTGAAAGTTGTATAGGCATGCCGTTTTTCCAATAAGTTGCTCTTCCCCCGAAATTGTCGCCGCATATATATACATCGCTTCCGGATACCGTGATCCCCAATGCATCGGAAAAGTTTGTGGGATTTTCGACTAGTAATGTTTGAGCCCCGTTTTTCCAATAGGTTGCTGTGGAATAGCCGTTAGGCGCATCCGAAACGCCGGCTTCCAGCACATCAGCGCCATTAAAAGTGGCTGCCGCGATAAAGGAAGCCTGGGTAACCGATGATGCCACTCCATTTTTCCAATTGGTTGCAGTAATGCCTTTGTAACCGGCGGCTAATATATTCGTTCCGGATACGGCTAACCCTTCTGCATTAGACCCTCCGTAATCCG
Source organism: Mucilaginibacter sp. (assembly GCA_035551775.1). Classification (GTDB taxonomy): domain Bacteria; phylum Bacteroidota; class Bacteroidia; order Sphingobacteriales; family Sphingobacteriaceae; genus Mucilaginibacter. The sequence goes on from DASZMQ010000016.1 coordinate 116,692, forward strand.
TGTCTAAAACGATATTGGTACCGTTCTTCCAATAGCTTGCCGCGGTAACTCCAGGAGAATTACTTATATAACCAGCAATATAAATCTCGCTCCCGCTTACGACTATACTGCGTGCTTCCGAATTGGAAAGGCCCCCCTGGAGCAAGGTTTTTATATTATTTTTCCAGCAGGTTGCCGTCATTTTCCCGTTAGCATCTGTCGTGTAACCTACGGAATATACATCGCTCCCCTGCAAGGCCATTGCCCAAACATAACAATCGGTCGTGCTGTCCGTAAGTGTTGTAATGACACCATTTTTCCAATAGGCTGCAACCTGTTTTCCGTTAGTTGCCAGGTAAGCCCCAGCTACGTAAACATCATTACCATCAATTGCTATCGCATGTAATGTTCCGTTTGTTGAATAATTTGCGACAGTAATGGCATTACCATTTTTCCAATATGTGGCAGTATAATTCCCTTTATCATTGGTACTATATCCGGCTATATATATGTCAGTTGTTTTTGTGCCAGGTTTAACTGTTTGATTTTTTGAACAATTGGTCAACAACACCGCGATGACCAATAAGTAGGTGTAACGTTTAGCTCGCATGGGGATTTAGGATTTAACAAATATAATAAATTCAAGCAGGTAATTTCACTAAGACATCTTAATTCATGAAATTCGTGGCTTTATGAGAGCAGTAATACAAAGAGTGGCCCAGGCAAATTGTATAGTTGACAATAAAATTACCGGCGAGATCGGCATTGGCTTCCTTGTGCTGCTTGGTGTTGAAGATGCCGATACGACGGACGATCCGCAATGGCTGGCGCAGAAGATAGCCTCTATGCGTGTATTCGGCGATGAGAACGGTTTGATGAACAAGTCGCTCGCCGATGTAAATGGTGACATCTTGCTCATCTCGCAATTCACGTTGTTCGCCCAAACCAAAAAGGGTAACCGGCCGGGATTTACACGCGCGGCGAAACCGGATAAAGCAATACCGATGTATGAGCAAATGATCAGAACACTGGAGGAATTGACCGGCAAAAAAGTGGCGACAGGAATTTTTGGCGCAGATATGAAGATCAGTTTGCTGAATGACGGTCCTGTTACCATTATTATGGACACCAAGGATAAGGATAATCACTAAACTTATGGAACTAAGTGCAGCACAGAAACTGGTAGATGATTGGATCAAAACCACCGGCATCCGCTATTTCAACGAACTGACCAACACTGCCATTTTGATGGAGGAAGTAGGAGAAGTGGCGCGTATTATGGCAAGGCAATACGGTGAGCAATCGTTCAAAAAATCGGATAAGGAGGTAAACCTGGCCGATGAAATGGCCGATGTGCTGTTCGTGCTGATCTGCTTAGCCAATCAAACCGGGGTTGACCTGACAGACGCGCTAGAGAAGAATCTGCAAAAAAAGAGCATACGCGATGGTGATAGGCACAAGAATAATGAGAAGTTAAAATAGAATTTTATTTTACAATATCTATTTTTTCAAAATAAAATTCCAATAAATAGGCAATAACATAATATTATATCGAATAAGGCGTTTATTTATAAAAACTTAAACGACCTTATTATGAAAAAGTACCTTATCTGTGTAGCGCTGTCAATTGCACTCGCGGCCTGTAAACACACTGATCCAAAATTAAAAGTAGAAAGCGTGCGATTTCCCGCGCCTATCGCAGCCGCGGACAGGGAAGTAGCGCAAAAGAAAGATGTCTCACTGCCAGCCGACGATGCGGCTGACGGTAACGCTATGACCGCAGACACCACCGCTGCCCTTCACATTATTATGCCGCCCGGATCTTCACGCCCGGCTGCCGGGGACACCGCCAAAAAGATCATTAAAGAAGGCGACATTATTTTTGAAACAAAGGATGTCAATGTTACCCGCAAAGCCCTGCTCCGTAACCTGGCTAAGCTCGGCGGTTATGCGGATGAAGATAATGAAACTTTGGCCAGCGACTCGGACCGGAAAGAATACCAGATCAAGGCAAGAATACCTGCAAAATATTTCGACATCTTTCTGGATTCATTATCCTCGGGCGCGGTGAACATTGACTCGAGGCATGTCTCGATATCTGACGTCACCACCCGCTATATCGACATGAAAACGCGTTTAAGCAATCAAAAAATACTGGAGGCAACTTACATCGGCTTGCTCAAAAGGGCCTCGCGGATGAAAGATGTACTGGATATTGAAGATAAAATAACCGAAACCCGCACGGAGATCGAATCAGAGCAGGGCGAACTTAACTTTTTAAGCAGGCAGGTTGCTTACAGCACGCTGGACATTACCTTCTATTCGTCGCAGATGCCGCGCGAGATCCGCAACAGTGCAGGCCACCGGATCGCAAGCGCTTTCAAAGATGGCTGGCATATATTACAAGGCATGTTCTTCGGATTGATCTCAGTTTGGCCAATTACAATACTGACGGTTATTGGCATAATGGTATTCAGGAAGTGGTTGCGCAACCGGAAAATTGTGATTAAACAGCCAGCTTAACCAATTTTTCACCCTGCAAAACGGGTATGGATGAAGTGATGTCGACATTCAGGCAAAAGGCGATATCTTTTTCGATGCCCAGCTTTTTGAGGCGTTCGCTGTGCGAGGTTTTGGCGAGATAGCCCGGCAGATCATTCCTGGCTAATTGGTAAAGATCATTGGCTCCGATGGCAGGGTCGTCCAAAGCGAAATCATTGGTTTTCAATTGTTCTATCACAGCTCCGGCGAAGACGGTATCTTCCAGGTTAAAGTTGTTCTTCCAGCCTGCGCAAACAAGCAGGATATTATCGTTTTGAGTTTTGAGCCAGTTGCAAAGCGCCGAAAGGTTGAGGAACGACCCTAAAACCACCCTTTTTGCGCCTCGCGACAAATGCAGGGCGTGCGTGCCATTGGTGGTGGTCAACACTACGGTTTTGCCGGATACTTTCTCCTCAGTATAGGAGAATGGCGAATTCCCAAAATCGAACCCCGTAACTACTTCGCCATTGCGTTCCGCGGCTAAGAGAAAGCTATTGCCCTTTTCGCGGTAAGCGGCGCATTCTTCCACCTCGGCGACAGGGATTATAGCCTCAGCGCCGTTGCCAATGCCGTAGCATATTGAAGAAGTCGCCCGGAAGATATCGATGATAACAACGACGTAATCCTCAACCCGGTAAAGCGGTATCAGAGCAGGGGTAAGGCAGACGTGGAGTTCTTTGGACAATGTCATTGAGTCATTAGGTCATTGGGTCATTAGGCCTTCCATGTTCAAAAATGACTTGATGACCTAATGACTTAATGACTATTTATAAAACGGCGGTTTCACCACCTGCGCCTTTACTTTATTGTCGCGGATATTGATGAAAATTTCGGCGCCTTCTTTAGCGAATTCGCTTTTCACATAACCCATGCCGATAGCTTTTTGCAGCGAAGGCGATTGAGTGCCGGATGTTACCTTACCGATATGAATTCCGTCGGCATTCACGATCTCATAGTCATGTCGGGGTATGCCGCGATCGATCATCTCAAAACCGACCAGCTTACTTTTTAAACCTTCATTCTTTTGCTGCTGCAGGTTAGCCGAGTTGGTAAATTCTTTGCTGAACTTTGTTACCCAACCCAAACCGGCTTCCAAAGGCGAAGTGGTATCGTCAATATCGTTTCCATAAAGGCAAAATCCCATTTCCAAACGAAGCGTATCACGCGCACCGAGACCGATAGGCTTGATGCCAACTGATTCACCGGCTTTAAAAACAGCATCCCAAACGTGCTCCGCGTCTTTATTGTCGACATAGATCTCGAAACCTCCCGCGCCGGTATAGCCTGTTGCCGAAACTAAAACATTATCCACACCGGCGAATTTGCCTTTCTTAAAGGTGTAATATTCCATGGTTCCCAGGTCTATATCCGTCAGGCTTTGCAGCGCTTCTGCTGCTTTTGGGCCCTGCACTGCAAGAAGCGAAGTGCGGTCGGAAATATTTTTCATTTCCACTCCGTCAGTATTGTATTTCGATATCCAGTTCCAGTCTTTTTCGATGTTCGACGCGTTCACAACCAGCATGTAAGTTTTTTCGTCGATACGGTAAACCAGCAGGTCGTCCACGATACCGCCGTCTTCGTTGGGCAGGCAGGAATATTGCACTTTTCCGTCAAATAGTTTGGACGCATCGTTGCTGGTCACGCGCTGGATCAGGTCCAATGCCTTTTCACCCTTCAAAATGAATTCACCCATGTGGCTCACATCGAACACGCCCACGCCTTTGCGTACAGTCTCGTGTTCAGCATTGATGCCTGCATATTGCACCGGCATATTGTAGCCGGCAAAAGGCACCATTTTAGCACCCAATTCAATGTGTTTGTGGGTTAAAGCCGTATTCTTCATATCAAGTTCAGTTGTGGCAAAAGTAATAATTTACATGGTAGTAACTCCTGAAAAAATATTCTGAGCAATCTGTGCGGGCACCGCGAGAGCTTAATTTTAGATTATTGATTTTCTTAATCATAAGGAAAATATCCCAAAGGGCTCTTTAATTCGTTTCGACAGTAAAACAAATCGAAAAATAAGCATGTTACACAGAAAATTGCCAAAATACTATGGAGCCAATAGACATCCTTAGGGATCATATCGCTCAATACACCTGTGGCAGGTACCGCCTTCCTGCAATTGTATTGGGTCATGGCAAAAATGTTTCCATAATATGCTGCTGCCACGAATTCGCCAAAGAGCTGCAGAATGAAATTGCCAAAACACCGGCTGAAGAGATCGGGAATCTTAAGCTGACGTTCATCACGGGAAATGTGGAGTTCGTTTAAGTCTGCAACAACGACTGAAATAGGTCAACCAGTTTATTCGTCACCTTGTTGGCATCATGCTGCTCTTCGATCAGCCTGCGGGCATTAGCGCCAACAGCTTTGCAGTAGTCTTCATCGGCAATGCAGCGCCTGATGGCCTTTGAAAATTCTTCACGCGTATTGGCGATCAGGATATTCACACCGTTTTTATAGTTAATGCCTTCCGCGCCGAGGCTTGTCGAGATGATACATTTTTCCATCGCCATGCCCTCCACGATCTTTACACGCATACCCCCGCCCGAAAGCAGCGGCACGATCATGATAGCTTTGCTGTTCACAAATTCCAGCGCGTCATCCACCTCGCCCTGGATATATATTTTGCCCATTGCTTCGTAATCATCAAATTCTTCCGGGATATCATTTCCCGCAACATAGAATTTTACGCGAAGCTCGTCATATACGATCTCGTTGTGAAAAGCATGCAGGAACCATTCGATGCCTTCCCTGTTCGGCGTCCAGTCAAGCGAACCCAGGAAAAACAGGCTCGGGAATTCCGTTTTTGAAAAATCAGGCTTATAATGACTTAGCTCAACGCCAACTGGCACTACCTCGACCGGCATTTTGGCGCCATATAATAAAATGGTGCTTTTGTCCTGCTCAGTAAAAACGGCTATTGCGTCAAATTTCCTGATCTTCTCAAGCTCATACTTTTTGATGCGCCTCGACATCAGCCTCAGGTAGAACTTTTTAAGCGGATCGTGCTTTTGCTGCGCCAGGCGCTCCCAGATCTGGTGCTCGATATTATGCGCGCGATAAACGAGTTTGGTTTTGCAATTCCTGCGCACGGCATCGATATAGGGAGCCACAAAAAGACCTTCGAACTGGATGATGTCATAGGCGGTATTTCTCACCTCGCCGATGAGCAGCTTTTCAAAATTCGCGTCATAATAGCGGTCGACATTGTAGGCACTTTTGCTGAAGGTGGTCAGGAACCCCTGCATAAGCGACATGCCGGTATCAATATCATAGGCCCTGAATTTGATTCGGCTTAAAAGTTCATCCGGCTCATCCTCCTCATGGTGATGGTGTTTTTTTGCATTAAGAGAAACCAGCGAAACCTCGTGCCCCTGGTTCACCAGGCCCCTGATCGTATTGCAAACCACGATGGGGTAACCTCCGTTTTGCGGGAATGGAATACGGTGCGTTAATATCAGTATCTTCAAAACAGGATGCCGGTTTAAACAAATGTAAAAACCACCGCTGCCGAATCAAAACAAGTTCAGAAAATACTTAGTTGCGGGTCGGTAATCTGGAAGGTCAGGCGGTGATAGGGTGTGAAACCGATCTTCATAATCGTTTCACGATGATGAATTGTGGGATAGCCTTTATTACTGTGCCAATCGTACTCCGGGTGTTCGGCGGCGATGTGTTTCATGTAATCATCCCGGTAAGTTTTCGCGAGGACGGATGCCGCTGCGATACTAAAATACTTACCGTCGCCTTCTACGATGCATTGATGAGGCACTTCCTTATATTTATTAAAACGATTACCATCGATGATCAGAAATTCCGGCATCATCGAAAGCTTTTCCAACGCACGGTGCATGGCCAGGAAGGAAGCGTTCAGGATATTGATCTTGTCTATCTCTTCATTAGAGACAGAAGCGACCGCCCAGGCAATTGCTTTCTTTTCTATCTCTTTGCGCAATTTATACCGGACATCTTCGGGAAGCTGCTTGGAATCGTTGAGTTGCTTATGCTTGAATTTTGGCGGAAGGATCACCGCAGCAGCGAACACGGGCCCGGCAAGGCAGCCACGCCCCGCTTCATCACATCCCGCCTCCAGCAATTCATGCTGATACCTTGCCAGTAACATAGTGCGAAAATACGGGATGTAAAAAGGGAATTAAAGATGTGTTGATAATTAGTTAAAAAGGTTATAGAAGTTAGGCTTTACCAACCAGTTCAACCAATACAACAAGTACAACTAATTCATCTCAAAAAATCCTCAGCGTCAGGAGCGTAATATCATCAATGGGCTTCCCCTTGATGATCAAGTTGACATGATCGAGCAGGGTTTGATTGAATTTGTCGGGCGAGAGGTCGCCGTTATCGATCACGAAATCGAGCAACTTGTCCTCGTTCCAAACCTTATGCGCGGGGATGTCGTAATCCATCAGGCCGTCGGTATAATTTACGATCATGCTGCCGGGTTCAATGTCCACTTCGCCCTGGTTGATGAAAGGCAGATCGTCGAAAGCGCCTATCATCGTCGTGCCGAGCTTTAACGGCACGGCCTCGCCTTCGTAGTACAATATCGACGGGTTATGCCCTGCGTTGATGTAGTTGAGCCTGCGTGTTTTCTCGTTGTATTTGGCTACGAAAAGCGTAATGAAACGTTCGCCTTTGGTGTTTTTTACCACGATCTGGTTCAGCCGTTCTACGATGTTGGTGAGATCCTCCTCGGCAGATGTCCACGCCCGCAGGCTCGCCTGGAAGTTGGCCATCAGCAAGGCCGCCGAAATTCCCTTGCCGGAAACATCGGCTACGCACCACAGGAATTCATCCGGGTTGATGCGGATAAAATCGAAATAATCGCCCCCGATGTTTTGGTGCGGAAAATATTTGGCGCCGATCTCGACAGCCGTTTCTTTATGCAAGCGCAGCGGGATGAGCATATTCTGCACTTCCTGCGCCAGTTCCATCTCGCGCTTAAAACGCTCAGATTCTACCCGCTCCCTGAACAGCTTTTTGTTTTCAAGCGCCACCACGATCACGTTGATCAGTGTCTGGATGAAATTCAGGTCGTTGTTCAGCATTTCCTCGGTGGTATTGAAATCACCGATCAGTGCGTAAGCAATGGGTTTGGTTTTCTGAAAAAAGGGAATAAAATAATCGTATTTACGCAATAAACCGTCATCATGGCCGGCTATTGGTGTCAGGGCCTTTGCCTTATTCAGCTTCCGGCAGGCCTGGTGCAACGCCTTAACGCTTTCCGCGTCGCCGCCGTAGCTGGAAATGCACACAAACCCTTCGTCATGTTCGATCAGGAAGCGTAGTTTACCCACCTGCAGGTAGTTCTGCATGATCACCTCGAGCATCTGGATCAGTACAGCTGTCGCGATGTTTTTATTGATAGCCCTTGTAACTTCCAGCAGGGAGTTCAGTTCGGATTGCCGTTTGAGCAGCAACCGTATCAGCTCATCCTCGCCTGAAATTTCGTCGATATTTTGCATTAGCGGTCAGATGACAGGCAAATTAATGAATAAATTTTTAAATGCGAGTACTTTGTGATTTTATGTCGAAAGCATCCCGCAGTCCGACCGTGACCAGGTTGAAGGCGTACACCATTAGCATAATGGCCACGCCGGGAAGAATAGCCAGGAAAGCCGCGTTCATGATAATGTAGCCGTAATGCTCTTTGATCATGCTGCCCCAGGTGGGCATGGGCGGCTGTGCGCCAAAACCGAGAAAGCTAAGCCCGGCCTCGAGCAGTATTGCCGACGCAAAATTAGATGAAGCGAGCACCAATATCGGGCCAATGATATTAGGCAGGATGTGTCTTCGAATGATACGCGCATTATTAAATCCCATGGAACGGGCGGCCTCTACAAATTCGGTATGTTTCAGGCTTAAAACCTGGCCGCGCACCAGGCGGGCCACTTCAACCCACATGGACAGGCCGACGGCGATAAATATCTGCCATAAGCCTTTTCCCAAAGCAAACGAGATAGCAATAACCAGCAACAGCGCCGGCAGCGCCCACAAAATGTTCATCAGCCAGCTTAATGAAGCGTCAATCCACCCGCCGAAATATCCGGCAAGCGAGCCAATGGTGATCCCCAGCAGTAAGCTGATAATAACCGACATAATGCCGACAGCCAGTGAGACGCGGGCGCCGAGGATGAGGCGGCTTAACAGATCGCGGCCATAAACGTCCGTTCCCAGCAAGAATTTGCGTTTAATAATTTGATGATCGACAATTCGCCGCTGCAGACCCGTTATCTCGGGACCACTGATGATCTTACCGGTTTTTTTGCCGGTGACCACCTCGAACAAATTGAATGAAGCCGCCGAGGGCTTGTCCTCATCGCCTACATATTCATTCACCAGGATCGAATCTCCGGCAAAACGATAGCCGGTAATGGGAATATCCTTGTAAAACGCGGGCTGACCGAAAAGCATTTTGGTGAAGAAATTGACGGTATCAACCGGTTCGCTGCGGCGAATGCGAAGCATGGTGTATTCGGAACCCGGCTTTTTGATGCCGAGCTGTATGGTCATGTTATTGGCCAGGGGGGTGGAATCGGGCATCACCAAATAGCCTAGTGTAGCTATAAGCACGGAAAGCAGGATGAACACCAATGCGGCAACAGCAATTTTATTGCGCCTGAATGCTTTCCAGGTGCGCTGCGATGGGGTTAGTTCGGCCAAGATAGTATGCAGATCAGTTGGCTAAATATCGATTATTTCAACAGGAATGGCAATGAGGTATTAACAAACAAATGTCATTTCACTATCCTTCCCTTCCACTCATATTTCCGGCTGTTGCCCAGCAGGCCCACGTACACAAAATAAATAATGTGCGGAGGGGTTAGCAGGATGAGTAAAATCGTCAGCAGCGGCCGCCTTAAAAATGTGGTGATCGGCAAAAGAAAGGCCGTTTCAAAAACATATTTCAACAAAAACTGGAGCAAAAAAAGTTTGAAATAGAAAATATTGTAAAAGCTCAATCCCGCGTTTACCAGCAGTGATAAATTGAACAACCAGATACAGACCGCCAGCGCCACTACCCGCTTGTCCTTATAGTGCGTTGACTTGGATGCCCAGCGTCGGCGCTGGTTCATGAACGAACGCAAGGTATGTTTGGCATGGGTATAAACTATCGCTCCGCGCTGTTTCAAAAACCCGATGCGGCCGGGGTAGCGTAAGGCGACTTTTTGCAAAAGGAGCTCATCATCGCCTGAGGCCAGGTCATCGATGCCTTTGAAACCACCTACTTCATAAAAAACATCCTTCCGGTATGCCAGGTTTGCGCCGTTGCAGGTGGACGCCCTGTTGTTGCCGATAAACGATGCACCCAGGCCGATCAGGTAGGCAAATTCCAGTGTCTGCAGGTATTCGAACAAATTCTTTTCCTCGAAAAACGCAACTGGTGACGAGATCATCACCAGGTCATTGCTTTCAAAATAGCCGACAACTGACGATAGCCATTGGTTCCCCATGCGGCAATCGGCATCAGTAGCAACCATCAGATCGCCTGAGGACATGGCAATAGCTTTTGAGATAGCCTTTTTTTTGTAGGAATTAAGGGGCTGGTCCTCATTCAGCTGTATTAGCTTTATGCCGTTACCGGCATAACTTTTGATAATCTCCGCGGTCCGGTCGGTGGAATGGTCGTCAACGATGATAATCTCTGTTAATTCCCTGGGGTAATCCTGGGCCAGAAGGTCGCCGATGGTAAGCGCAATGTTATTTCCTTCATTGCGCGCGGCAATGAGTATGGTCACTTTGGTCCGAAAAGTTTGTTTTTGAGTCTTTGGCCGCTCAATGCTCGCCCAGCCCCGGATGAAATAGACCAGCAGCAAAAGGTATATGCCCGTAAGCGAAAGCGATATGATACTAAGCAGTGCGGTCAAAGAATCTGACTTTTAAAACAAATACCGAACCCAGGATAGCCGGCAGAATCAGGTTGATGAACCAGATGGACGAAACGGCGGCCATTACGGCTATATTCTGGCCGGTAATATAAGCAAAAAAGACCGACGCTGTCATGCTGCGCACACCCACATCCAGCAGGTCGAGCGATGGCAATGCCGACTGGATAAAGAACAGGATAAACACCATCATCATCATCGGAAAAGCAGCCATATCCGGCAGCAAAAGATGGATGACCAGGAAATACTGGAACGAGAACACAAAGAACCGCACCAGGCACCACCACATGATGTTCATCAGTTCGGCGGTATGATACCGCGCCATGATATCAAAAAAACGGTGAAATTTTTTAAGGAATCTGATCCGGTTGAGTAAGGTGACCAGCCAGCCTATATTGAAATAGAACACCAGCAACAATGCCATAAAACCCAATGCCGCAAGCGACAGCCCCAACAAGACGACGTTATTTATATGCAAAAACTTAAATGCAAACCATATCATCGCCGATAGGCCGAGCACATTGGTGATGACGTTCTGCCCGAACGAACCGATCGCCATTACGAAAATGCCGTGTATGCGCTTGCGATTGGGCAGGAACATTACCCTTCCGCCGTATTCGCCGATGCGGTTTGGCGTGAAAACTGCCCAGGTAAGCCCGCAAAAAACCGACTCAATAGCCTGCCAATTGGTGATCTTTGTCAGTTCCCTGGTAATGTATTTCCATTTGAATGCCTCGGCCACCCAGTTCACCAGCATCAGCAGCACCACGCACGACATCACGGAAATTGCTGTCGTCCGGTCGATCCCTTTGATCAGTTTTTCAAACCGTTTCAGGTCGTCGTTATTGGTAATGCGATGGTAAATGAAATAAAAAGCCAAAATTAGTATTGCGGCTTTCAATGAATAGGAAAAGAGTCTTTTGGTTGTGGCGGTCAACAGGTAAATTTTCTGCAATGTTACGAATTGCAGTTCATGGTTCATAGTTCATAGTTCATAGCTAAGCACGGAACAGCTATGAACCATGAACTATATTGCTAACGCATTCTCGCTTTTAGGAACGCCAGGGTGTGCGCGTAAGCATCTTTTGTTGCTTCGCTGTTATAGATCGGATTGCTGGGGTTGGCGAAACCATGGTCGGCATCGTATTGGTGCAGTTCCAGCTTTTTACCTGCGGTTTTCATATCGGCCGCAAACTGGGCTACAACCTTCGGTGTAATGAAACCATCTTTGTTGGCGAAATTTCCCAGCACATCACCGTTCAGTGTTTTAAGGCGGCTGACATCTTTTTCGGGCATGCCATAATACATTACGCAGGCTACATCCTGCTTACCGGCCAGCAGACTGGTCTGCAGGCTCCAGCCGCCGCCAAAGCACCAGCCGACAGTAGCAATGCGTGCTTTCGGACCCACATAAGCGATGGCGCCGTTGATGATAGCTTGTGCGCGGGTATCATTCACGGTTTGCATCAGTTTGCCGGCGTCTTCGCGAGTGGTGGCCACCTTACCATCGTACAGGTCGAGGTCGAGCACATTGACATCGCCCAGGTCATTATACAATTTTTCCGATTCGTGTTTCACAAAATCGTTCAGGCCCCACCATTCGTGAACCACTAAAAGCCAGTTGTTAGTCGGTTTCTTAGCCTTGAATTCGAAGGCATTGGCAGTTTTGCCATCGGCAGTCGGGTAAGTGATCGCTTTGCCAATATCACTTTGAAAATGGTACGCCCGCGGATTAGGGTGCGACATCACAAATTTTTTGTTGGATGCCAGCATGGCGAATTGCTGTGTTGCCGATTTGGTGCAGCAGGCCATTTTGCCCTGGCAGAAAGCGCACATACTGCAAAAAACCGACAGGACGAGGAGTAAGATCTTTTTCATGGTGTTTATGGTTTGATTTAGACGGTATCAATAAGTGTTTGAGTAATCAATAATAACATAAATTGTTTAATATTAGACGAGCAAAATATACTCAACCTTTGTTATGGACGCTAAATTTATCAACTATCAAAAATTCAATGATATAGCTTTGGCAAATGAGCTAATTGACGTATTGGAAAAGCATGGCATACCCTATCAAACTGAAGAGCAAACGTCGGGCTTTGATGCATCATTGGTAATGAGTAATGCACCTGTCGACTATGCGGTAAAAATAAAAAGCGAGGATTTTGAGAAGGTAAATCAGATTGTTAGGGAAAATGAGGCTGCACATATCGATGAGACAGATAAAGATTATTACCTGTTCACTTTTACAGATGCTGAACTGAAGGAAGTAATAATAAAAGCTGACGAGTGGAGCGCTTTCGATGTAGTACTTGCGAGAAAAATATTAACCGAAAGAGGCATTGATATTAGTGACAGGGAACTGGAAGAAATCCATGAAAAAAGGATCGAAGATTTAAAAACACCTGAAAAGTCGAGTGCCTTGTGGATCGTGATCGGATATATATGCGCGCTCGGCGGCGGCATATTGGGAATATTTATTGGCTGGTATCTTGCAACGGGCAAAAAAACCCTGCCGGATGGAGAAAAAGTTTATACGTATTCAAATAAAGACCGGGTGCACGGGCGAATAATATTTTATCTTTCTATACCTTTTCTCATACTCGCTATATTGTATAGGCTCCGGATCATAACTCCTGAAGGATAAACGTTATAGTTTTCTGAGCGACACAAATAATTCAGCCTGCAATTTCCATTCGCCGTTGATCTTTCGCCACATGGCCGAATAATTACCTCCTTTGCTGTACGAATTCTTCGCCTCCCAGGTGCCTGTCTCCCAGGCCATAACGCCGTTGTCACCGACTGTTATTGTTGTTGGTTTGCGTATGTACAACACAGCAGGATTTGTCTTAAATAATTGTTTCCAGGCAGCAATAATGGCATTCTTCCCGGTGAGGCTTGTGCCGCGCCCAATGGTCTGCACAAAATCAGGGAGCCAATATTTGGCAATGCCGTTGATATCATGGCGGGCAATCGCAGCATTGGAAGCCATTCTCGATGTCTTGATGCTGTCAGCAACCTGCCTGCTTTGGGCATTGGCGAAATATGACGCGATGAGCAAGACGAGAATAAGAGATTTTTTGATCATAAAGCTAAAGTAGGAAAAAGATGACCAATACGAACACGTCAGAAAGTTGCAATATCAATCCACTTAATCTTGATGTTTAATTAATTTTTCCTGACTTTTGACATGCAGAACCTATGAAAAAACATCTCCATATCAATTTAAGGGTATTGCTGTTAATAGCGGTATACCTGTTTTTTCATTTCACCAATGCATTCTTTGTTAACCGGCGCGTCAGTGCCGATAAGCAGCACGCTATTGTAAGACAAGGAACAATATGCATGATTCACCTGCAAAAACCAGCCAAAACCACCGTCAGCGAAACGCGTTTATCGTTTGCGCAGCTCATCCAAAAAGCGTCTAAATTTTTCATCCTGCTGCTCTTTTTTGCCATCAGTATAAAAGCTGCCTGCCTGCTTTTTTTTGAAAAACGGTTCATACCGGCCGATCCCCCATACCTGTGCTTCTGCGTCATACGAATTTGAATATTCCCTGCCGGGCAAAGCTATCCCCGGCAAATCCCGCGAATGAAATCGCTATGCCATTGATGCCCCTGTCGATGCTACACCAGGAATATTTAAACCAGATAAAAGAAGGTTCATCAATCATGACGTATCAGGAATATTATAATAAACTAATCAAAGAAATTACCGACGGCCAGAAGCATATCACCAACCAAAACAAATTGCTTAAAGGCGATAAAGGCTACTTCGATAAAGAAGACATGTATGCCTACATGCACCTGCAAACCGAACAGAAAGACTTACTGGCAAAAACCGAAAAACTGGCAAAATTGATCACGGCCGGCGCTGTACGTGCGAATGACGAAATCGATCCGGCAATACTGTCCGATGCATAAATAAAGACTTACGAAGTTTTGAAAACTTCGTAAGTCTCATTCAATGTGTTCTACTAAAATTTTACAAATAAAACCTACAAATAATTTTGTAGGTACAAAATTATTTGTAGGTTTGTATCATGAAATCTCAAAAAGAGGCAGCAGACAAAAAAATAGAGCCGACCAAATCGGAGCTGGAGATATTGCAGGTGCTGTGGCAGCACGGACCGTCGCCGGTTCGCTTCGTGATGCAGGAGATCAACAAGATCCGCGAGCTAAATTACACTGCCACCTTAAAGCTGATGCAGCTGATGGTTGACAAAGGCATCCTGAAAAGGGATGAAAGCAAAATGCAGCATATCTACTACGTTGTGGAAGATGAAACGAAGACGAAGGAACGGTTGCTGGATAAATTCGTAGATTCCTTGTATAACGGCTCGGCGGCGAGCCTGATGATGCAGCTGGCAGGCAATAAAAAAACCACCAGGGATGATCTTAGAAAAATGAGAGAGCTGCTGGATAAACTGGATAAGGACGCACACTAAACCAAGAGACCATGGAAAACGGGCTTCAGCAATTATTACCGGATCATATCGCCAGAGCGCTTTGTGATACCTTGCTTCATTCGCTTTGGCAAGGCCTGGTATTGGCGGCGCTGACGGGTTTGGTTATTGTTGCAACCAAAAGGTCGCGTCCTGCTGCCCGATACCGCTTGCTGGTTGCCTTTTTGTCGCTGTTCACCCTGGCCTTTATCTATACGCTGATCCTGGAACTTAATAGTCCGGCCGTTAGCGTCGCTGCGGTTGGTAAACAGGGTCCTTCTATCACCCTGTCCGATCTTTTAAACTACTTTTTGGCCTATTTACAAGAACACGCCGGGTTTATCGTGGCGATCTGGCTGATGGTTATTTGCTTAAAAAGCGCAAGGCTGATCTTCGGCCTGTACTCACTGGAACGATTAAGGACAAAGAAAGTCGGCCGCCTTGATCCGCAATGGGAGAACAGGATAACACAGATGGCTGAAACATTTGGCATCAAACAAACCGTTTCCTTGCTGGAGTCTGGTATCGCAAAGGTGCCGCTCGTTATCGGCTATTTAAAACCTGTCATTCTGATCCCTGTCGGCCTGGTAAATGCCCTTGGTCCGCAGGAAGTTGAAGCCATACTGCTGCATGAAATGGCCCACATCAGCCGAAGGGACTACCTGGTCAATCTATTACAAAGCTTTGTAGAGACGCTTTTCTTTTTTAACCCTGCGGTTCTTTGGCTGTCGTCGCTGATCAGGGCCGAAAGAGAGAATTGCTGCGATGATATCGCCGTTGATCACACCCGAAATAAGGCGGGGTATATACGGGCGCTGGTTCATTTCGAGGAGTACCAGCTTTTGGCTCCCGGTTATGTGCAGGCACTTACCGGGAAAAACGGCATGCTGCAACGCATGCAGCGAATGACGGCAAACCACAACCGTTCTTTAAATAAGCTTGAGGTAGCTGGTTTAAGTTTATTGCTCCTCGTCAGCGGCCTTATCATTGCCGCAAAACCAGCTGACCGTTCCGGCATGGTCCCAAAGGAAATTCATAACGCAGCGCCGATGTCCCTGGAACAAAGGTATTACCTGCACGAAAAAGAACTTGCTGCAAGAAAGCAATTCCTCAAACGGAAAGTAGCGGAAGGCACAGCAACCCGGGCCGACGCGCTGGAGCTTTTGCGTTATGATCCGCCAACGCAGCCGGCAATGCAACATGACCCTGTGCCGGTATCCCCTCAGCTCAGGAAATATATACATGACAGGGAGGTTGCAGCGGCAACGCAGCCGGGAGCGGTACCGTTAACCCCGGAATTTAAGAAGTATATCATCGAGAGAGATATTGCGATGCAAAAATACCAGCAACAAAAAAGGGCGGAAGAAGCCGACAAATACCGAAAGCGACAAACGGACAGCATTCCTTAAATAATCCTGTTTCATAATTTTTTTTACAGATCAAATGCACGCTGAAAAAGGGTGCCCCGGCTGAGTATTGGATCAAATTTTTAATTACTTAGATGAAAGCATTATTATTCTGTCTTACCTGGTGTTGCATGACTTTCCTGGCATGGGGGCAAAACATGCAACCAGTCTTAAAGGTTGACGGGACAGTTATTGATTCGGCCACCAAAAGCCCACTGGGTTATGTAACCGTCGCGCTGCAGGATGCCCAAACACAACGACCTGTAAAAAGCACTTTAACCAAAGGGGATGGCAGCTTCGAATTAACGGCTCCGGCGGGGAGAGCCTACCGGTTGACATTGGTGTTCGTTGGTTACCAAGCTAAGATGCTACCAATTGCCGACACCGCTTCAGTCGTTCACCTGGGTAACGTTTTACTTGCTGCTGCAACAAAGCAGCTTGCTGCGGTTTCCATCACCGCCGTTAAACCTTTGATAAAGCAGGAGGTCGACCGTCTGAGCTACGATGTGCAGGCCGATCCGGACAGTAAGATCATCTCCGCTTTGGATATGATGCGCAAAGTGCCGCTGTTATCGGTCGATGCATCGGATAACATCAAACTTAGAGGAAATAGCAGTTACAAAATATTGATCAACGGAAAAGAATCCGCGATGATGGCCACGAACCCCTCAGATGTGCTGAAAGCAATGCAGGCTTCCAATATTGAAAAGATAGAGGTGATCACCACGCCTCCCGCAAAATACGATGCTGAAGGATTAGCCGGCATCATCAATATTATTACCAAAAAAAATGCGGTACAGGGCTATAACGGCATCGTAAAAACCGAGTATAATACCGTTTCAGGCTACAGCGTCAATATGGGCGCTTCGGTGAAAGAAGGTAAACTTGGATACAGCGGCTTTGCCGGCACAAGAGAACGCAGGTACCTGGGAGCAGACTTTGAGAATTTGAGCAGTTATGGCGGCGCCTCGCCGTCTTCTTCACAACAATACGGCGCTAATTTTACAGGTGGCCACACCACATATAACAGCAACGCGTTAAGCTATGAACTGGATTCGCTGAATTTGCTGAGCGGAACGTTCAATTATAACGAGAGTAACAACAGGCTGGGAAACGACGCGGTCACCTCGGTGTACGGCAATACTAACAGTCTTACCAATGCTTATCATACCGTAAACAACGGAACCTCCTCCAATCATGGCGCCGACGCGGGCCTGGATTACCAACTGGGTTTTAAAAACAATAAAAATGAATTACTGACCGCGTCTTACCGTTACCATAGTGCAACCGGCAGCCAGTTTACCGATATTGTGTTTGACAATAGATCAAATTACAGCTTGCCCGATTACCGGCAGTATAACGCCAACGGCTCCAAAGAGCAGACAGCCCAGCTTGACTACATCGATCCGCTGAAAATATGGACCATTGAAGCGGGCGCTAAAATGATTCTGAGGAACAACTACAGCGATTTTCATAACGATACGCTAAACGCTGTAAACAATCAATACAATACAGAGAATAGCCAAACCAATAATTTTACCTATCACCAGGATGTGTACAGCTTGTATAATTCCTACCAGCTTAAGTTTACCGAATGGATTTTTAAGGGTGGCCTGCGGCTGGAACATACCGTTATCAATGCTGATTTTGCATCGGTCGGAAGCACGCTAAACCGGCAATACAATAATCTTGTTCCTTCAATTTCCCTGCTTAGAAATTTAAATGCCACCAGCAGCCTGACCTTTGGTTTTACACAGCGCATCCAGCGGCCCGGTATAGCACAATTAAATCCGTTTATTAATTTGTCGAACCCACAGTATATAACAGTAGGAAACCCAAATCTAAGCCCGGCCATTAATAACAACTTTGAATTGAACTATGGAAATTTTGCCAAAGGCTCCCTCAACATAAGCACACACTATTCATTTTCGGACAATACGATCCAGAACATAACAACTTTAGGCGCCAATGACGTTACTACAACAACCTATGCCAACATAGGCGCCAATAAGAACCTGGGCGCCGACCTGAGCTTTAACTACCCGATAACAAAAAAATGGAATATCAATATCAACGCCGAATTATTACAGGTGTGGTTAAAAGGCACTTACAACGGCACGTTATATACCAACAGCGGTCAACAGGGCCATATATTCACTTTTGCCAGTTACCGCTCTGATAACGGCTGGCGTTTTAGCGTGAACGCCGGCTTCGACAGCCGCTATGTTTTGCTGGAAGGACGGGACAATTATTTTTTCAACCAATCGTACGGCGTAGTTAAAGAAATATTTAACAAAAAAGGTGCGGTTTATCTTACAATAGCCAACCCTTTCGACAAATTCAATAAGCTCGATTTCTTTACCAAAACAACTGATTTCCAAACCTATAACAGCAATGATAACTATTATCGCATGGCGACCTTAGGGTTTTTCTATCGGTTCGGTAAGCTGAAGAGCGCTATTAAAAAGAATCAACGGGGTATCAATAATGATGATACCGTAACTGGCGGGAAAAATTAAGATTCTTCCATTGAAAGTGTGATCAATTAATTATACGCTGCCCAAAGTTTATCAAGACAGGACGTACACTAAGCCGGTATTTGAAGACTTCGATCGCCAAAAAATGGTCGAAAGTGGTTGAAAGGTGGAAATTCACTAACGTATTCGTTCGGATCGGTCATTTTTGTGTGTACATAGTTTCCGATAGTAATTAGCTGTCTTGCTGTGGTTTGAGCTTTTCTTGTTCATGAAAATAGCTGAGTTCGTCAAATTTTAAAGCTTAGTGTAAACCAGAAAAACCTAAAAATTAGCGCATTATGTGGTCTGATATGGTCGAAAGGGGTCTGATCGTGAACGCTAAGTGTGTCGAAGTGAATGGTGAATAATGAAAAATTAATCTTTCGGACTTACGCGGACTTTCCGACTTCCGGACTATTTCAAAATCTCCTTAATATCATCAGCCGTAAGCGATTTGATGAAGCTTTCTTCGGTGGTGATGAGCGATTGAGCAACCTTCAGTTTGCGCTGCTGCAAGGCAACAATTTTCTCTTCAACGGTATCTTTGGTGATGAATTTATAGATGAATACGTTCTTGGTTTGCCCGATGCGGTGCGTACGGTCGATAGCCTGCTGTTCAACAGCCGGGTTCCACCACGGGTCGAGGATAAAGACATAATCGGCTTCGGTTAGGTTAAGCCCTACGCCGCCGGCTTTTATGGAGATCAGGAATACGCGCGTCTTTTCGTCTTCCTGGAACCGTTTCACTACGTCGCCGCGGTTCTGGGTGCTACCGTCTAAGTAAACGTAAGAAATGCCCTGGCAATCGAAATGGTCGCGGTAGATTGACAGCTGTTTTACAAATTGCGAGAATACCAGCACCTTGTGACCGCCATCAAGTACGTTCTTTAAGGTGTGCACCACGTTCTCAAATTTGCCCGAATCTCCTTCATACTGATCATCGATCATCGACGGGTGATTGGCGATCTGCCTGAGCTTAATGAGTCCCTGCAAAACCTGCATCTGCGTTTGGGCGTAGGTGCCGTCTTCGAGACTGCGAAGTAATTCGTTCCGGTACTCTGATTTTACCTTTTCATAAACATTGGCCTGCTCTTCGCTCATTTTGCAGTAGAACAGGTTCTCGGTTTTTGGCGGGAGTTCCGTAGCCACCTGTTCTTTGGTTCGGCGTAAAACAAAAGGCTTAATCAGCGCCTGTAAACGGCGGGCCTTTTCCTCGTCCTTTTTCTTTTCTATCGGCGTTACAAACTCGTTCAAAAAGAATTGCTGGTTGCCAAGCAGCCCGGGGTTGATGAAGGACATTTGCGTCCACAGGTCGTTAACGGAGTTCTCGACCGGCGTACCGCTCAGGATCAGCTTATAGCGCGATTTGAGCTGTTTCACCGCCTGGTACGATTTAGATGAAGGGTTCTTGATATTCTGACTTTCATCCAGGATGATGTATTCAAAGAAATAGCTGGAGAGCAGGTCGATATCGATGCGCGTAATGCCGTAGGTTGTGATCACCACATCATAGTTGGCAAATACCTCCGGCGATTTGTAGCGGAACGTTCCGGTATGCACCATGATACGCAGCTTCGGCGTGAATTTTTTAGCCTCGTTCAACCAGTTATAAATGAGCGAAGTGGGCATGATGATGAGCGAAACACTTTTGCTTCCTTCCGCCTCGATACTCTCCTTATGTTTTTGGAGCAGGGCCAGCGTTTGAATGGTTTTACCCAAACCCATATCGTCGGCGAGGCATCCGCCGAAATGATACTGCTGCAAAAAGTGAAACCAGTTGAAACCGGCTTTTTGATACGGCCGCAAGTGTCCTTTGAAATGATGCGGCATCAGGATATCACCCACATCCTCGAATTCGCTTAGCTTTTGCAGCTTGCGGTTCATGGTTACACCCGCCAGCTCGCCTTCCGCCAATTCGTTCACCAGGCCGATGTGATGGCGGCGCAGCTTGATGTCTTTGCCGCCCTCTGAAAAATGCAGCAGGTTACCGTATTGCGAGAACCATTTTTCGGGGATTACGGCAATTTCGCCGTTAGGCAAGGTAAATTCCTTCTTATGATTAAGGATATGGTTTTTGAGTTGAATGAACGGTATTTTATAGGGGCCGAAATAAACGACAGCATAAATATCGAACCAGTCGTTGTTTTCCTTAACCTCCACGTCGATCTTGCTGCTGCCGAACAGGTAGCGCTTGCTTCCCTCGGGCTGTTCGATCTCGAAACCGGCCTGGGTAAGCTCATCATGGTGCTGGTTCAGCCATTCAAAAATGGACAGCGACAGGTCTTCTTCCTCATTGGCAGCGGCGACCTCCAGGTTCTGGAATAGGCTGGATACCGTCCGCAGGCCTAAACCCTCGAGGAACAGCAGCTTTCCCTTCTCCCAGGCCACCGAGCGGCGGATGCGATGGAATAAGTAATCATCACCGTTGCGTTCCATACGTACCGAAACATGACGGCCATCTCCGTAAGAGAAAATGTAACCGGCATATTTGAAGCACAATTGCAACTGCGAGGTTCCGCCTTCTACGTAAATCGGCTTCAATACCGGCGTAGCTTCGTACTTTTCGGTGTTAATGATAAAACCTTCGGCATAAACGTTATGCTTTTCGATGAGCGGCGTAACGAATTTCTCGAAATAGGATAGCTCAGACGAACGCGGAACAGCTATATACCGCTTGTTAAGAAACGGTTGTAACTTCTTCCCTTCGATCTCGCGATCGAAATAATACAGCGTATCCTCCAGCAGCATCCAGGCCGGCTGGTTGCAGATGATCTCGGCATTCTTGAACATAAACTCGATGCGCATGCCGTGATATTTGATCGTCGGGAAATACCGGATCTCTTGAGCGTCGCGCCTGAAATGGAACAATACCGAAGCGGGTTCTGCGGCAATTTGCAACTCGCGCTCGGCCGGGTAACCTTCTTTGCTCATCACAAAAATTTGCTTACCGTTCATCAAGCCCAGCGCTTCGGCCATGCGTTTTTCCATTTTGGGACGAATAGTATCGAACAACTGGTCGTTGAACACCTTTACAAAAAACTCGAACGGACGGATTGGCTTCTTGTAATACTTTTTGATGATGTTGCCCTGCTCTATTTCTTCCAGCATTTTGACGAGCTTAAGATCGGTCTCATCCAGGAACTGGCTGAACTCTTTCGCAGTATTAGAGAAAAGGCGCTGGTAGGTAAGGGAAAATTCTCCGTTGGGATTTAGCTGAACAATGTGCGGCTCGATGACATAACCGAGGTACTCATGCCGGCAAACGGCATAAATGATCTGGCAGGGTTTTGAACTGTCGACGCGTAACATCCTCTTAGCAAAAAAGAAAGAGAAGTTAGATCAACGAAAAAATTCAAACCTAAGCAGTTTTCCTATGAATTAAAAGCGAATGGTATTAAATAATTGTAAACAATTGGGAGCATTAACTCACACACTTAAAATCTGCTTATAAATGGCGTAATTCTCCTCATCAAAGCAAACGAACAGCACTTTTTCAATTTGCTTATGGGTTGAGAGGAAATCATTGACGGTATGAATGGCAATATCGGCGGCCTTGTCTTTTGGGAAATGATAAATACCCGTGCTGATATTGGGAAAAGCGATGGTTTTTACTTCATTTTCAATCGCCAGCTTCAGGCTGTTTTCGTAAGCATGTGCCAGCAAATGGACGGCGCCTGAATTTGATCCGGTCCAAACCGGACCCACAGTATGGATCACATATTTGGCAGGCAGATTTCCGGCAGTGGTTATTACCGCTTCGCCAACTTTGCATCCGCCCTGCCGGTCGCGTATTTTAATGCATTCATCCAGGATGGCTTTGCCGCCGGCACGATGAATAGCTCCATCAACACCGCCCCCGCCCAAAAGCGATGAATTGGCCGCATTGACGATAGCGTCCACCTGCAATTTGGTGATGTCGGCATTAACCAGTTCTATCCTGTTGGCGGTCATACTGTTAATACAAATTACACAGGAAATTGTGTGCTATGAGACGCATAATTATGCGTCTCTACAATTTGATCTCACCGGCAAAAACCTGTACGGCAGGTCCTTCGAGAAAGATGTTTGTGAAATTGATTCCGTCTTTGGTCTCAAAACGGATATTCAGATCTCCTCCTAAAACTTTTATGGGAGTATTCAGCCTGCCGGTTTGGTCATTGTGCTTAGCCATAGCAAGGGCAACAGCCGTTACACCGGTTCCGCAGGCATAGGTTTCATTCTCCACGCCCCGCTCAAAGGTGCGCACGAAATAGCCTTCTTCCATCGGCTCAACGAAGTTGACGTTGATGCCTTTGGCTTTGTAAGTATCATTATTCCTTATTATGTAACCATCGTGATAAACGTCCTTGTCCTTAAGCCCGGAAACCAATTGGATATAATGAGGCGAACCCGTATCCAAAACGTGGGCTTCACCATCGCGCCTGATTTCGTTCACATCGATCATCTGCAGGCTCACCCAGTCGCCCGAAGCTGAAATTTTGGCATGATGCGGCCCGTCGACTGCCAAAAAATTAGTTTCACTGCCAATAATTCCGAGGAATTTGGCAAAAGCTACGATGCAGCGTCCGCCGTTGCCGCACATGCTGCTCGGCTGCCCGTCGGAGTTGTAGTAAACCATTTCGAAATCATATCCTGGCTTATTTTGCAAAAACATAATACCGTCGCCTCCGATGCCGAAACGCCGGTCGCATAAACGGGCAATAAGCTGCGGATTTTGATGATCCACAGCATTTTTGCGGTTGTCAACCAAAATAAAATCGTTGCCCGCGCCTTGGTATTTATAAAACTTAATATTCACTTCAACTGTTTAATAATCGTCGTTTCTTACGCAAAGGAACAATATGCATTTACAATATTCGCGTCTTTGCCCGATTTTATTTAACAAATTTTAACATTATTACACATAACTTACCATTGATAATAACGTCTATATGGTATTAAATTTGAAGACTACATCAGTGTATAGATCTAACATTGCAAAAGAAAAGTGCATAATAATATGAAACCAATCCTGAGTTGCCTAAAAAACAATTAACATAACGAAGGATAGCTTCATTACCATTAAAAAACAAAATAAGAATACAATGAAAAAGTTTGGTTTAACAGTTCTAACCGCCTTCCTTGGCGGAGCCCTGGCTTTGGGCACGTATAAGCTTGTTGAAAACAAGTATAATGCCGGCATGAGCCTCGACGAGAAACAAAAAGTTTATTTTACTAACAATCCCTTACCACCCGCTAACTTGTCGTCAGCAGGCGAGGTCGATCTTACCCAGGCCGCGGCCGAAGTAACACCCGCCGTAGTTTATATCCGCACCACTTATGCTGCCCAAGACAACAGCGGGCAGGACCAGATGCAGCAGCTGTTCGGCGACATGTTCGGTCAGCATATGGCGCCCCAGGGTCCGCAAATGGCATCAGGTTCAGGTGTGATCATCACCGATGATGGTTATATCGTAACCAATAATCACGTCGTAGAAAAGGCCTCGAAAATCGAGATCACTACGAACGACCATCATTACTACAACGCTAAAGTTATCGGCACCGACCCGAATACCGACCTTGCTTTGATCAAGATCGACGCGCATAACCTGCCGGTTGTAAAGTTCGGTAACTCAGATGCTGTGAAGGTAGGCGAGTGGGTACTTGCGGTTGGTAACCCCTTCCGTTTGAACTCGACTGTTACCGCCGGTATCATCAGCGCCAAAGGCCGTAATATTGGCATCATCGGCACTGAAGACCAGGGACAGGATGAAATGACCCCGTTCGGACGCATGCACATGCAGCGCCAGAGCAGCCAGCCGAAATTGAATTCCGCTATCGAGTCATTTATCCAGACCGATGCTGCCATCAACCCCGGCAACAGCGGCGGTGCGTTGGTCAACGCGCGCGGTGAGCTCATCGGTATCAATTCGGCTATCGCTTCGCAGACAGGCTCTTATGAAGGTTACGGCTTTGCCATCCCGATCAACCTGGCACGCAAGGTTTTGAATGATATTCAGAAATATGGTACCGTAAAACGGGGTTACTTAGGCGTGAGCTTCCAGGAATTGAATGAGGATGCTGCGCAAAATTTGCACATCAATCAAACTACTGGCTTGTACATCAATACAGTTGCCGAAGGTAGCGGCGCAGCAGCGGCCGGTTTGAAAGAGGGCGATATCATTACCAAGGTGAACGGTAAAACCATCTATGAATCATCCGATCTGCAGGAAGCCGTCGCGCGTTTGGCTCCCGGCGACAAGATCGACCTGACTGTTCTGCATGACGGCAGCGACAGGAATGTATCCGTTACCCTGAAATCTGATGCAGGCAACCTGACCGCCCGCAACAACATGAGCAGGTCATCTACCGAGCTTTACAACAAGCTGGGTGCAAGTTTCAGGGGCCTTTCTTCAGCCGACAAAGCTAAATACCATATTGATCATGGTGTAGTTGTAGGTCAGGTTCGCGAAGGCGGTATGTTCGAAGCTTACGGTATTCCTTCGGGAACTGTGATCACTAGTATCAACGGCCAGGCTGTAAACAATTCAGATGAGGTAGGCAATGCAATAGGCGCCACCAAAAACGGCATGATGGTTATCAAAGGCATCGGCCCTGACGGAACGCGCTTTACCGATTCCTTCAGTACAGGAGAATAAGTTTAATAGTTAATAAGAAAAGGGAAACCCGTCCGCCAGTTGGCGGACGGGTTTTTTTGTCCTAAACTAATCCAAATCACATATCCATACCTTCCATATTATCCTGGTGCTTATGATGCCCCATCATCATAATGGACGGACTAATGCGAATGTAAACTTCCGCCCCGACTGGTATACTTCCATACAGTGCTCTCAACTGCACCGGTGATATATTCAAAGTAGCCTGGACGCCGCCCGTCAAATTGGTTTGACCGACGCCGGTAAGCAGGCGGTTTATTCCTAAGGTAACTTCGTTGATAGTGAAATCAGGGTTTTCAGAATAAGTGCCTGTGAGGACGAGTTCCTCCGCATCCTTTTGCACATATTCATATCGCCCGTAGATTGCTGTTTTGTGTATTTGCCAGCTGCTTTCGAGAAGGATCGAGGGCAGCGTCTTTTGATTGTCTGAAAAGTGATCCTGCCCGTAAACCAAAGTAGTGGCTATGAAACTATCGTAGTTTAATGTTTTAGTATAAATGGCCGAGGCTGTGAATCGTTCCTGGTTTTGCAGAGGTTCTAATGCCTCAGGGCTATGTATCCATCCATTAGAAACCTGCAATGCCCATTCGTCCGACGGGTTATAGGACAGCCGAACTGAATAAGAGTCGAATGTTGGCTTATCAAAATTATAGCGGTATTCATCCGATTCGCGACCCGTAAAGATGGAACCTTCAAGTTTTACATCACTATACCTGAAACCCAAAGTTGCCACACCGAAGGTAATATGCGTTGCATCGGCATAGTGGTGGGTCAAAGGCGCATCCGGGTCATTCATGGCCGAAAGCCGGTGCATAAACACAGGAGGGCCGAGCGCAGGTTCGCCCGGATAACCAACCGATGCGGAAACATCTGCGTCTTTTGCAATTCGTTGGGTATAATTGGGGCTGATCTCGGCAAACAAGTCATGGGGATGCTGAATGTCAACTAAAGGCTTGCCTTTGTACGATTCGCCCGTTTGAAATAAAAGCGGGTACCCGCCGGGGCCAACCAGGAATGGGTCGAATGAGAACATGGTATTGATGGAAAACAAGCCGTTATTACCAACGTTTCGCTGGGACATCACCATGAACCAGTCTGGCGCGTCAAATTGCTTGCCGCCTCGGCTGCCCTGATTGAAAACGTCCTGGTCGGTGTAACGGATAAATAAACTTCCGTGTATCATGGTCATCCACTTTTTGCCATGGAACGTATAGCCGTACATTGGCGTTTCATCAGGCACCCAGGATGTGCCCGAACCATCGCGGTTCATGGGCAAGTCAAGAGAATACTGGCTGTTCATTATTATTGGCTTTGCTGTGCTGTCCATTTTCATATCGCCCATGTTCATGCTTTTCATGCCAGCGTCTTTTTGCGCGTTAGCAGATGACGCTACCAGTACACTTATAAAAATTAAACACATCTTCATAGGCAAAAACTTAAAGAACATTAAACAAATTGTATTCCAGTCGCACCAGGTAGACGTTAGCGCTCGTTCGCCTCATATCATTGTATAAAGGCGTCCGGTAAGAAAAATCAACCCGTAAAAAACTGTTAAATATCAGTTGAACCGCGGGCGCAATATCCAGGTAACTTTGTCCATAACCCGGGTTTGTTTTCCCAAGCAGCTCCGCATAAACATTTACGTTGACCTGGTCGTAATTCTCATACTTTTTTGGTAACAACAAATAACCAGCTGATAGTGTGTAGCCCGCGGCGTCATGTGCATTAGCCAGAGGTATATTATATCCACCCAAATTATTGAAACCGTGCAGATAACTTGCCGAAGCAGACAATGCGAGTTTATGTACCAGCTTAGTGAAAACCATGCCTGTCTGAAAGCCGCTGTTATCCCCTTCCAATCCTATTTCCTGGTTAGGCAAGGGGTTGTTGATAGCAGACGCTTTTACAAAAACAGCTCCCCTGAAGTGGCTCTGGACCGAATCAATAGATAAGAAACGGTACTTGGCGTAAACGCTGCCGCCTTCGAAATGCTGATCCGTGTGATAATAATCGGATGCATACAAAGTGCCATGTATCATCAATCTTTTGCTCGCGCCAAACATCACCTCGAGGCTTGTACGGGTTTTGTATTGTGGGTTGAAGTATCCTTCATTTTCGAGCCTTATTCCGATGGAATTTGTGGCCATATTACTGGCCGGCTCAGTATGTACAAATAATTCCTGCGAAAAGACAGGGCACACTATTCCTGTCATGATCAAAATAAGCCATAGACTTTTCATTGCCTAAAACTATATGGCTACATGATAGACATGGCCCGGCCCGGCGTTGCCTGCTGCGTCGGCTTTGTATTTCTTATAAACAGATGCCGGGGCAAAGTCTTTATCGACAATGGTTAAAGCTACCGCGCCTGCAAGTTGCTTACTTTCTCCATTCATCAAACGGTAAGTATCTCCGCCGTAGCTGAAAGCACTATTAGTAACCTTAACATTATCAAAATTGAAGGTTGCCTTAAGGTTATTAACGAAGAACCCTGCATCCTGCACCTTTTTGCTGATGAGCATCAGGTTGACCGGGGCATCTTTCCTGAAGGTTATGACAAAAACGTTCCGGTTCAGGTCGGCTTTAATATCGCCGATGAAATTAAGTGTCCGCAATGATTTTTCTGTCGCCTTGGAGCACATGGAACACGTGAGGCCGCTTACCTGCACTTCGGCTTTGGTAAATTGAGCATAGGCTGCACTGGCTGAAAGTATAATGAGTGCTATAAATATTTTAAGAGATTTCATAATGATCAAAAAAATTAAGTCGTAAAAATGAATGAGCACGCGGCATAGCCGCTAAAATTCTACGGTTAATTTTTTGATCAGATACGAAAGGTGCGATTAGTGAGATAGATCTGGGTTTTGCATAAAGCATCCGGCGGTCCGCGATAGGCGACAGGCGCCGGCTGATCGGATGAAAAGCTGAAGATACCACCGTCGACAAAAATGAAAAGAAGCTCTTCGTTAAATATCTTCAAGATCGACGATTTGGCCGGCTGATGTGAATCTTTAACCTTTACTTCTATGCGCTTATCGCTGCAGCATTTCATCTTTGACACCGCAACGCCTTTGGCACAGGCTTTAGGTTGAGCATCGATCTTTATCGATGAAAGATGATTGAAACAGTAATGCAGGTTCAGCGCAAAACCGGATACCGTACCGAGATACAGCAATATGAGTATTAGCGCTGCCGACCTTTTTAGCATAAAACAAAGCTAATCGTTTAAAATTCCTTAACCAACAGTTTTTGACTTGATGATATTTAAATGATGATATTGGCACAGATTTACAACATTTTAGCATATTGACCCGACTTGTTATTAACTTCGGACCATAAACCCTGAAAACCAAATTAAAAAAATGAAAAGGATACTCTTTTATGCGGCTGCAATCCTGCTGGCATGCACCGCAACGAACAGCTTCGCGCAATCGATCAAGGTACCGCCGCTAAGCACCACGCAAACTATTGAGCAGGAGCTTGGCCTGGGCAAGATCACACTCACTTATTCAAGGCCAGACATCCGCGGGCGTAAGGTATTCGGCGGGCTGGTGCCCTATGGCGAAGTATGGCGCCTGGGAGCTAACTCAGCGACCATCATCAAATTCAGCGATGATGTAAGCATCGAAGGGAATAAAATTCCGGCGGGAGAATATGGATTTTTTGCCATCCCCGATCAAAACGAATGGACCATCGTCCTGAACAAAGATGCCCATCAGTGGGGCGCGTATACTTATAAGGAATCTGACGATTTCCTGCGGTTCAAGGTAAAGAATGTACACCACGATTCGCCGCTTGAAACCATGACCATGTGGTTTGGCAATGTCGACCAAACCAAAGGCGAACTGGAAATGCGCTGGGCAAATGAAGGCTTTCTACTTCATGTCAGCACCGATGTGGATGCCAAAGTGATGGCAAATATCGACCAGGTGATGAACAAGGACCAGAAGCCTTATTTCACAGCAGCATTGTACTATTACCAAAACGGTAAGGATTTGAAGCAAGCGCTGGAGTGGATCAATACTGCTGAAAAGTCAAATCCGAAGTCGCCCTTTTACAAAGTTTGGAAGGCGCGTATCCAGCTGAAAATGGGCGATAAAGCTGGCGCCTTAGCTACAGCGCAGGAAGGCGTAAAGCTGGCCCAGGATCAGAAAGACAAGGAATATGAGGGTCTGAACCAGGCCGTAGCTGACCAGGCGAAAAGCTGATTTTGATTTCGGATGTTCGATTTTGGATTTAAGGCTTACGGAGCTTTTATTGCTTCGTGAGCCTTTTCTTTAAAGATTATATTTAAAAACCACGCGATAATGATCACCAACAGGCAGCCTATCGCGTTGAGCCATAGGTAGGCTATGACGTTAAGGAAGCCCAAAAGGCAGATCGCACCTTCGGTTATCAGGGCCGCGATGAATACTGAAGTTCCCCGGATGTTTTTGATGAAGAACGCCACCACGAAAACACCCAGGATCGTACCGTAAATATAGGAACCAAGCTCATTCACAGCTTCAAGCAGATTGCCCATTTTCCCGGCAAACAACGCCATGCCGATGCAAATCAGCCCCCAGAAAACCGTGGCTAAACGCGAGGCTTTCAAATAGGTTTGATCATCTGCATTAGGGTTGACAATTCGTTTATAAATATCCACGACGCTGGTTGATGCCAATGAATTGAGCGCACTGGCCGTCGAGCCCATCGATGCCAGGAAAACGATCGCGATCAGCAGCCCGATCAGTCCTCGCGGCAAATAGTGGGTCACAAAATTGAGAAAGATGTAATTGGTATCGTTGGACGCGTCAGTCTTATTATCGTTCTTTTTAATAAGGGCAACAGCATTTTTCCTTATAGCCAATTGTGCATTTTCGGCTTTTTTTAAGGCGCCGGACGCCGCGTCTATCTTCGCCTTGTCTTTGCTATCAAGGGCCGTTACATAGTTTGCCGCTGCTGCTTTTTTTTGACTAAAGGCATCGGCATATTGTTTTTCCAAACCTATATACTGTGCACCGTATTGGCTTTTTTTAATCTGCTGCACCTCGTACCGGTTAAAGAACAATGGCGGCTGATTGAACTGGTAAAAGCCAAGAACCAAAATACCGATAAGCAGGATCAGGAACTGCATCGGCACCTTGATCAACCCGTTCATGATCAACCCGAGGCGACTTTGACCGATGGAACTGCCTGTGAGATATCGACCTACCTGGCTTTGGTCGGTACCGAAATAAGACAGCTGAAGGAAAAATCCACCCAGAATGCCGCTCCAAACGGTGTAGCGGTTATTGAGGTCAAACTTCCAGTCGATTACATTCATGCGGCCCAGTTTGCCTGCCAGGTGCAGTGCCTTGGTAAACCCCACACCTTGTGGCAGCAGGTGCACCACCACCACTCCCGCCAGGAACATCCCCGCGAAAATGATGCTCATTTGCAGCAATTGGGTGTATGACACCGCTTTGGTACCGCCATAAACGGTATAAAATATCACGAGGCCGCCGATGAAAAGCGTGGTATAAACTGTGTTGATGTCAAGTATGGTCGAGAGAATAATTGATGGCGCGTAAATGGTGATACCTGTCGACAACCCGCGTTGAACGAGGAAAAGGAAAGCCGTCAGCGAGCGGGTTTTCAGGTCGAAGCGCTGCTCCAAAAATTCATACGCCGTATAAACTTTCAGCCGGCTGAACATCGGCACAAAAGTGGTGCAAAGCACAATGGTCGCCAGCGGCAGTCCGAAATAGAATTGAACAAAACGCATCCCGTCAGAATAGGCTTGCCCGGGCGCGGAGAGAAATGTGATGGCGCTCGCCTGTGTCGCCATTACCGAAAGCCCGACGGTATACCAGGGCATGGAACGCCCCGCCACCAGGAATTGATCCATGCTTTGATGACGCCCGCTTTTCCAGATACCGTACACTACGATACTAAGCAGAGTAGCTATAAGAACTATCCAGTCGATTAAACTCATTTTTTAAGCAAAAAGGCGAAAGCTGAAAGCATAAAGCTGATGGTGAATATCAGCAGATTTTTCGTCAATCTGGCTTAACCGGCAGAAAAACCTTAGCTAAATGACAAAGTAATGAGCGAAAAGGCGAAAATTAAAAGAACCAGCCATACGATCACAATACCGTAAAACTGGTTCCAGCTTTTTATGAACGAGGGCAGATCAGGATCAGCGTTCTTCACGGCCCCTGACAAATACATTGAGGTATAAAGACGTGAACAGCAAGCCGGTGATGCCCAGTCCGATCGTCAACCCAATGCCATTATCGATAACCAAACCCGTTACCAAACCGGTGAGCAAACCGATGATATAATACAAGGATTTTAAATTGATCTCTTTTTCTTCGTGCTGGTGTTCCATGGTCGAGTTATTTACAACGCAGCAAAAGTAATTGTTTATGTAATGTTTAGCAAGGGGGTAAATTATTTTAACCTTACTCCGTACGCAAACTCTTCACCGGGTTCGCAAATGCCGCCTTGATAGACTGAAAGCTTACTGTAATAAACACTATCAGCACAATCGCAAAACCAGCAACCGCAAACATCCACCATTCCATATTGATGCGGTAAGTGAAACTTTGCAGCCACTTGTGCATGGCATACCAGGTAACCGGCAACGCAACGACAATGGCTACCAGCGAGAGCCTGATAAAATTCTTCGACAATACAAAAGTTAGGTTCGGTACCGAAGCACCGAGAACCTTTCGGATGGTTACCTCTTTCATCCGCTGTTGAATAGAGTAAGATGACAGGCCAAATAATCCCAGGCAAGCCAGCACGATAGCGATTGCTGAAAACGTATCCATCACGGTGCCCAGGCGCAGTTCGGCGTTGTATAACTTATTATAGTCATCATCCAGGAAATGATAAGTGAACGGTATCGAAGGAACCAGCGCCGCCCATTTGGATTGGATAAATGCGATAGTTTTTGGAATATCATTTCCGCTGATCTTTACCAACAAATTCCTGCCGCGTATTTCCGGGAATAGTATCAGTGGTTTGATCGCATTATGCATCGACTCGAAGTTGAAATCTTTGATCACCCCACGCACATACCCCGGCCTGGACGCATCCAGGAACATCTTTTTACCGACCGCGTCCTGCGGATTATTCCAGCCCAGGGCCCTGGCAGCCGATTCGTTCAGTATGAAATGATACACATTTTGCTCCTGCTTATCGTACGACACATCCTTAATATCCTGTTGTGTCAGGTTTCCGCCGGCAATGATCTGTATACCCATGGTCGGTATATAGTCCTCATCAACCGGGTCAGCACTAACAGCCAGCTGCGAGTTTTCAGGCATCAGCGCAGAGCGCATATTGTAACCGCCCTTGATATTGATCGGCGTCCAGTTGCAGCGTGCGACCCTGATCACCGCCTGATCGGCTTTCAATTCTTGTTTGACCAACTCAAGTTTGTCAAGCACTGCTTTGTTCATTGGCAGGACAATCACATGGTCGCGGTCATAGCCCAGCTTCTTATGCTGAATGAAATAAAGCTGGTTCTGCATAATGAATGTCGAGGCGATCAGGAAAACCGAAATAACAAACTGAAACACAATGAGTGAATTGCGCAGTACTTTGCCGGAACTCGTATTTTTAAAGCTTCCTTTCAGGCCCTTGATCGGGTCAAAACCGGATAGTATAAGCGCGGGGTAACTGCCTGCCAGCAACGTCACCAAAGCTATTACCAGCAAAACCCCGCCGATAAATTGCAGCGAGAACATTGTCGAGGCCTCCAGTTTTCGTTGGGTAAGATCGTTGAAATAGGGTAGTGAAAGCCATGCAATCAGGTAACTTAATCCCACGGCAAGGAGGCACAATAAAGCCGATTCGCCGATAAATTGCCAGAAGAGCTGGTTTTTGCCGGCGCCTATTACTTTACGTACACTTACTTCTTTTGCTCTCTCAATAGAGCGGGCAGTACTAAGATTGATATAAGTAAAGCAGGCAATAACCAGTATAAGCACGCCGACAATTGCAATAATATAAATATAGGTGATGCTGTTGTTGGGCTCGAAACCCTCATATTCGGAATGCAAATGTATCCACTTAAAAGGCTCGAGATAAAAATTGATCGTAGCGCCCTTGCCCTGCATCTCCTTTTTCATGAAAGCGGGCAGTTTTGCCTGCAGCGATTTAATGTCGCTTGGATCCTTCAGTAATAAATAAGTCGTGTAATTGGCGTCCCAATAACTATCTTCTTCCGCGTGCAGCGATGAAAAAGAGGCCAGGAAATCAAACTTGATCTGCGAATTGGACGGGCAGTCAGCAATCACTCCTGTTACCTTGTACAAGCTGGTGTCGCTGCCAACTTTAACCATTTTGCCCACCGGGTCCTCGTCGCCGAAATATTTTCTTGCCGAGGTTTGGGTAAATACAATCTCATTGGGTTCGGCCAGGGCGGCTTTGTCGTTCCCTTCAACCCATTTGAAGCTGAACATATTGAAGAACGACTGATCAGCATAAACCACGCCGGATTCATTGAAGAACTT
This sequence comes from Mucilaginibacter sp., assembly GCA_035551775.1. Classification (GTDB taxonomy): domain Bacteria; phylum Bacteroidota; class Bacteroidia; order Sphingobacteriales; family Sphingobacteriaceae; genus Mucilaginibacter. The sequence goes on from DASZMQ010000016.1 coordinate 150,630, forward strand.
ATCCTTGTAAAGTATCGGCCTATTGTAAGCCTGCATCCTTATAGCGTTTTCCACCTCGGGAAAAACCGATTTAAACCTGGGTCCAACCTTCGTACTCGTAAAATTCCCTGCTTTGGAATCCCCAGCTCCGTCGAACTTATATTCCATAATGACGCGTGCAATACGGTCGCCCTTTTGCTGGAACTGGTCGTAGCTCAGTTCGTGCTTGATGTAAAGGCCGATCAATAGACAACTGCTCAGGCCAATGGACAACCCGAAAATATTGATGACCGATGAAAACTTGTTTTTCCAAAGCCCGCGCAGGGCTACCTTGAGGCAATTCTTAAACATGGCTGTATCTGTTGATGTATAAGATGATCCGCTTTTAAAAAAGGTTGCAGCGAAAGCAATGCCATTCATGTATTTAATTAACCATCAGCATATTACGTTGAAAACAAATCTACGAAACCGTTCGTTTTTGTTACAGCCATTGTCCGGTTACGCATGGTTCGTACTTTGCTGCCCGGCAAACTTTAAAATGCACCTGATGTTGAGTTATTGCTGAGTATTCTCTTGAACAGGAAGTTATATATTACCCCTATTCTGATGACGATCCTTTACTTCGTTATGCAGAACGTTTTTGCCCAGGATAAGCAACGGCTAAACCGTATCCTGCCAAAGCCCGACTCGGATTACATGGTTTACAAACCAGGAAGAGATACTGTTGTGCCGGCAAGGGACCTGGCTGACGTCTTTAACAGTATATTCCACAAAAACAAACCGAGAGTTATAAAAAAAGACACCATTACATCCAAACCGGTACTTTCTTACATACCCGCTATCGGCTATACCCTCGAAACCCAGACCGTGGTTTCACTCACTGGCAATGTTGCGTTCCGCACGGATTCGCAGGCGCATGTTTCCGCTATCACCACCAGCATCGGTTACACACAGAATAAACAATTCACTTTCCCTATCGAATCCGAGATATGGACCAACGATAATTCATTCAGCCTTGTGGGCGATTACCGTTTTTACAAATACCCGCAAAGCACCTTCGGTTTAGGGACCAATGCCAATATCAAAAACGAAGATCCGATGGACTATACCTACGTGCGGTTCCATGAGATCATTCTAAAAAGCCTGGGTGCTAACTTTTTCGCGGGCGCGGGTTATATCATGGACTACCATTGGAATATTTCCCATAAAGGCCCGCTGAATGGAGCCGCATCCGATTATACCGTTTATGGAACAGCTTCACATACCATGTCATCAGGTATTACCTTCCAGGCTTTATATGATACGCGTGAAAATCCGATCTATCCGGATAACGGCGCGTACATTTCATTCCAATACCGCGACAATTACACCTGGATGGGCAGCACCGATGGCTGGCGGTCGCTGATCATCGATGTGCGAAAGTATTTCAAATTCCCGGCGAATACCGATAATGTGCTTGCCCTATGGAGCTACGACTGGCTGACGGTTAGCGGCCGACCGCCTTACCTTGATCTCCCCAGCACTGGTTGGGATCCTTACGCCAGTACCGGCCGCGGATATATCCAGGGCCGTTTCCGCGGGGCGCAGGAAGTTTATGGTGAAGCGGAATATCGCTTTAAGATCACCGCGAACGGCTTGTTCGGCGGAGTGGTATTTGTGAATGCCCAAAGCTTTTCCGGCGAACCGGGGACGCCGCTGCAATCGATTCAACCGGGATTTGGTCCCGGCTTGCGCATCAAGCTCAATAAAGTAAGTAAAACCAATGTCGATATCGATTACGGCTTTGGCCGGCAGGGATCGAGGGGGTTATTCATCAACGTGGGGGAATTGTTCTGAATACACGATAGCAGGATTTATTTTGATTTAAACAAGATTCTTAAAAAGGCGAAGGCCTATCCTGTTCATCTCTTCAAATCAATTAATCGTGTTCTTCGGCTTACTCAACAAATTGATAAACAAACGATACGCCCCCGGTACACCCGCAGGCAGCTGGCGGAAAAATGCCAGCGACGTATACACAAACCTGCCCTTACCATATTGCGCGGTGATAAGCGCACCATCCTTCGGCGCTTCGCCCGGGTCGTTCATGCGGAGGACCTTTTGATATTGGGGGTCCGAATCTTTGGTATAGTACAAGCCGCGTTCCTGAACCCAGCCGTCAAAATCAGATTGGTTGATCTTGTTCGGATAATTCATTACCGGGTTGTTCGGGTCGATCACCGTGATCTTTGCTGTTTCATCAGTAATGCGCTCATTAACCACGTTGAACGGGTACGGTCCTATCTTTTTGGTCACCAGGCCATTGCTATTGTTGTACTGCACTACCAGGTTACCGCCGTTGTTCACGTAATCCAGCAGTTTCGGTTGTTCGATGGCGAGCCTCGGATCAACATTATAAGCTCTTACTCCAACCACAATGGCGTCATAACCCGACAGGTCGCCGTTCATGATCTCGTTCTCGGTTAGCTGGTGTACATCATAGCCCACTTGTCTTAATGCGGCCGGCACCAGGTCGCCGGCTCCTTCGATATAGCCGATCTTTTTACCCGCGATCTTCAGGTCGAGCTGCAGCAGTTTAGCCTGTGCCAGCGGAAAGATGGTAATGTTCGGGATATGGTTATAACGAATTTCTAGGATGCCCCTGTTGTAAACATCCTTATCACCGTTAACGGTTATTTGTGCTTCCAGTGTGCCGGTTTGGGATTTGTTACCGGTTGGCGTCAGTGTAAAATCCTGCTCCCATTCATCATTTTTGGATTTGTTGGTAAACGGCACACTTTCCGGGCTTACTTTCCATCCTGCCGGAGTGTTGAGGCTGATGCTGCCGGAAGCGCCGTTTTTAAAGGCCGTCAAATTTACCTGCACGGTTTGCGGTTGCTGGGAATTAAAGATGTACACCGCGTTGCGGATATTGGCGGTGACGGGTGGCGTAATATCAACCGGCTGATAAATCTCTCCGACCGCGGGATTAACATATTTATAAACTAACTTCCTGTCGAGCGACACCAAATGGCTGTCTATTGAAAATAAAAACCGCATGGTGGGTGCATAGGGATTTTCGGGACTACCGATCTTTCGTTCATTATTAATTACGTAAGAGCCTATTGGATGCGGAGATTCCAACCAATAGGGCTGAGTAATCTGCGCAGCTACGCAATCATCATTATATGTTTGCATTTCATTCTTCGGGAGTGCTTGGTTTTTGTCAGTGAACGGCAGACTATAATCGGCGATCGTATCATTAGCTGTCGATCGCGCATTGTTCGCCGGCTCAAGCAGAGTCAGCCCATTCAATGATATATTTAAACCATAACGGCTTATCACCTGTGAATGAATGGTCATTTGCTCATTCTGCGCGTAGGCGGGTTCTGTGGTGTACGCTTCTGCCCATAACCCTGAACATGCCGCGATCAAATCAGCCAAACCTTTCATCTTTTGCTCACGCCAGTTGGGGTCTTTTAGTTTCTCAACCTGGCTATAAACTTTCACCAAATTAGTAACTGACTTATCCGGATGATTTGGATCGAAACTTTTCTGGATATTTTCAATCTGCAAACCGATTTCACTTCCATTGAGCACTCTTCCCCACGTAGTGTTAACACCATCCATCAGTTCATCCTTCGGCGCATCGCCTAAAATGGTTTTAAAATATTCGTAAGCATCGCCACGCTGTCTCGCTGAGCCAAAGCCCTGGGTTTTGTGGTTCGAACGACTTTCTGCAGCTAATTCGCCATAACCTTTACCTAAGATCGGGTTGTAAACACCCACGTTGATCTTGAACTGGTCGGGCGCTGTGGTATTCACCGTACCAAAGCTGAAGGTGTTCCACATCAGTCTTTTGGCCTGCCATACCTGTACGTACTTCAATTGCTCAGGATATTTCGTCGGGTCGGCTGCAGCCGTAAAAGCTTCCTGCGCCAATATTGCCGAAGCGGTGTGGTTGCCGTGACCGCCTTCGCCCGTCGTCGGGAAACGACAGATGATCACGTCCGGCCTGAATTTGCGGATCACCCAAACCACATCGCCTAACACCTTTTCTTTGTTCCAAAAGTCCAATGTTTCCCCAGGGCCTTTTGAAAAACCAAAATCCACAGCCCTGGTAAAAAACTGCTCAGCGCCGTCAACTTTGCGCGCCGCCAATAATTCCTGCGTGCGGATGAGGCCCAGCAATTCGCCCTGCTCGCTGCCGATCAGGTTCTGACCGCCATCGCCCCGTGTCATCGATAAATAGCCTGTGCGGTAATGCTTTTCCTGCGCCAGGTAGGCCAGCAGGCGGGTATTTTCATCATCGGGATGCGCGGCTACATACAGCACGCTTCCCAAAACACCAAGTTTTTTCAGGCTCTGTTCGATAGTCACCATATCCTGTGGCGGATTGGTTTGCGCAAATACATTAATAGAGGTAAATAAGACGGTTATTAATACCAGGATACGCTTCATAGTCAGGAAAATAGATGGAAAGATAGGCAGCTGTTTTTAATACATCAAATGTAAAACAAAAGTGTTACAACGGTAATTATACTGAAAACCAACCTTTTGGCCAGAATTTGCGGTATGATAATTAAATGATTACAATAAATTAACAAAACTATTGTCTCGCTAATCAATCGTTTGATTAACTTTGCGCCGGATTTAGAAATGGATAAAGACAAGATCGATAAGAAAGATCACATCCTTGATGTCGCCGAGAAAGTTTTCTCGGAACTCGGATTTGATGGAGCATCTACCCGTACCATATCGGGCGAGGCAGGTGTGAATATGGCCATGCTGAATTATTATTTCGGGTCAAAAGAAGGATTATTTCTTGCCGTGTTCAACCGCAAGATACTGTCGTTCAAAGACCTGCTGCAAAACATTGGCAACGATGCCAGCATAAGCGCATGGAACAAAATGGAAAAGTACATTGAGCTGTACACCCAACGCGTGGTGACCAACAATTGCTTTCAGAAAATGCTGTACCAGGAGCTTTCCATGCAGCGCAGGGGCGACCTGGGCGACAAGATCACCGAAATATTGATGAATAACGTCCAGGAATTGCGCAAAATATTACAGGAGGGGGTCGATACCAGCGAATTTAAAAAGGATACCGATAACGAGCTCGTAATAGCAACTATTTACGGTACAAAGAACTTCATCGTCAATTCGCCTCACCTAACCTCGAAAGTGCTGGGCTACGATATACAAAACGACAAGAATCTCGAAGAAAAGTTCAAGCCGCGCATCGAAGCCTATTTGAAAACACTGTTAAAATCCTACTTGCTGACTGAACATGATAACACAACAAAATAAACCCCACAAAACCTGGTCATTCAAAACAATGATCAATTACTTAGTCCGCCTGGCTGTCGCCGTTGGTATTGCCGCAATGATGGCGGTGCCCTCGTTCGCGCAAGACAGGACGCTGACTTTGGATGAAGCCATTAAACTGGGCGTCCAGAACAGCAAGGTGCTGAAGCTGTCGCAATCGAAGATCGACCAGGCTGTTTCACAATACAACCAGGCCAAAGACCGGGTTCTTCCAACCGGCAATGCAAGTTTCGCATATGACCGTGCAGAGATTCCCGCAAACATGCTGTCACTTGGACCAAAGCAGAGCATTAGCCTGCCTACCAGTGCCAACGCCTATTTAGGTATTGTATCATTGAATGAAACAATACTTGCAGGCGGCAAGCTGAAATACGCGCAGCAATCGACAGACCTGTTGACCAAAGTATCGCGTCTCGATGCTGATAAGGATAAGGATGAGATCACTTATAATGTGATCAGCTCGTTCTACAACCTGTATAAGGTGCTGCAAAGTCTGAAGGTAGTTCAACAAAACCTGAATACCATCGATCAGCAGATACATCAATCACAGCGCTTTTTCGACCAGGGCATAGTGACCAAAAATGATGTATTGCGATTCCAGCTGCAGCGCGCCAATGTACAGCTGAACCAGATCGACCTGGAAAGCAATTACAAGATCGTTAACTACGACCTGGACATTATGCTTGGCTTGCCTGAAACAACCGATATAAAGATCGACCAGATCAAAGAAACTGATCACCAGGTGGGTTCACTGAGCAGCTATATCGATTCCGCTTTGGCCAACCGCCAGGAAGTACGGTCGCTAATGCTGCAAAACCAGGCTGCTGACCTGAATATTAAGAGCGTACGTGCGAACCAATTGCCGACGCTTGCAGCATCGCTTGGCGGATATTATGTTGACATCAATGCCAACCCGCTGCCAAAATCGGGGAACTACATCACGCCGGTTACGCTGGGCGTAACTTTTGCATGGAACTTCTCGTCAATTTGGACCAATAAGAACAAAGTGGCAGAGGCTAAGATCCAGAGCGAGCAGGTAGGCATCAACCAGGGCATTACCGCCGACAACATCCGCAACGACGTGAACCGCAGCTACCAGAACTATGTGGATGCGCAGGACAAGATCAAACTGTTGCAAACATCCATAGACCAGGCCGGCGAGAATAACAAGATACTGGAATCGAAATACCAAAGCAATGTGGCCTCGGCAACTGACAGGGCCGATGCTGAAACCCTGCTTTACCAGGCACAGATCAACCTGGAACTGGCTAAAGCCGATGCAGGCCTTGCATATTATACATTATTAAAATCAACCGGAAAACTCAACAAATAATAAAATCCCTCAATAAAATGGCACAAGAACAAGAACCCAAAAAGAAACCCAATAGAGTATTGCCTATAGTACTTGGAGTGATCCTGTTAGGCGGTATTGCTTTCGGAATAAAAGAATACATATACTTTGGAAAGCATATCGATACCGACGACGCCCAGGTAGATGGCGATATCAGCCCTGTTGTGGCACGCGTTGGCGGTTATGTAGACAGTATATTTTTTGAAGAGAACGGCCACGTGACCAAAGGACAGGTGCTGGTAAAATTAGACGACCGCGACTACAAAGTGCGCCTTGAACAGGCATTATCAGCCAAACAAAGTGCAAATGCCGGTGTTGGCGTTGGCCAGGCGCAGATCAGTAATATTGCTGCTAATGCTTCAGGCGCAAGGGCGGAAGTTGAATCAGCGCAAGCGAAACTTGACCAAGCTAATAAAGATTATGCACGTTATGCCAACCTCGTAAAAGACGGTTCGGTAACTCAGCAGCAATTTGACCAGGTGAAAGCAACCCGCGATGTGGCTGAGGCAACTTACCGCGCTGCCCAGGACCAGTATAAAGCCGCACTGGAGCAGGTGGGTGTAAGCAAAAACCAGCTGTCAGTTACTAACGTGGGTGTCACCCAGAAGCAGGCCGACGTGGATTATGCCAAACTGCAATTGTCATACACAACCATTACGGCGCCGGCAAGCGGCATCGCTTCTAAAAAGAACATACAAATAGGTCAATTGGTACAGCCGGGGCAAACCTTGTTTTCGATAGTGAACGACAACAGTGTATATGTAACCGCCAACTTTAAAGAAACGCAGCTTGCCAACATGAAGGACGGCCAGAAAGTGGACATTGATGTGGACGCTTACCCAAATATGAAACTGCACGGCGCTGTGTACAACTTCTCGGGCGCCACCGGCGCTAAATTCTCGCTGCTGCCCCCGGACAATGCTACTGGAAACTTTGTGAAGGTGGTGCAACGCATACCTGTGAAGATCAAGATCAACACCAGCAAGGATACTTTGGCGATGCTTCGCCCGGGTATGAGCGTGAGTGTTTCTGTTATCTATAAAGACTAATTGTAATGGCTGAAACTGGTTTTAAAAAATGGATCATCACGATCACGGTGATATCAGCCTCATTGCTTGAGCTGATAGATACCACGATCGTGAATGTATCCCTGCCGCAGATACAGGGTAACCTGGGCGCAACCCTCGAGGATGTGGCCTGGGTGGTTACCGGGTATGCGGTGGCAAACGTAATTATATTGCCCATGTCAGGCTGGCTGGGCGGCTATTTCGGCAGAAAAAATTACTTCCTTGCGTCTATCACATTATTTACGATAGCTTCATTCCTTTGCGGAAATTCGCATTCATTAGGCGAATTGGTTGGTTTCAGGATATTGCAGGGTATAGCCGGCGGAGGTTTAATATCCACAGCCCAGGCAATTTTGTTAGATACATGGCCGCGTGAGCAAATCGGTACGGCAACAGCTTTATTTGGTTTAGGCGCTGTTGTTGGCCCAACGGTAGGCCCAACCATTGGCGGCTATATTACCGACCATACTTCGTGGCAGTGGATATTTTATGTGAATATCCCCGTTGGCGCCGTTGCGGCATTTTTTACCTACACATTTGTACGGGAAACACCGAGGGATGGCAGGGGAAAACCCATTGATTGGTGGGGCATAGCGCTGCTCGCTATCGCGGTGGGCAGTTTACAAGTGATATTGGAAAAAGGCGAATCGGAGGACTGGTTCTCAAAAACCTATATCCTTGTATTGACTATAGCTGCGGTTTTAGGCACTTTCCTGTTCATTTGGCGCGAGCTGAGCACCGATCACCCCATCGTAAACTTCTCCATTATGCGGCACCGAAGTTTCGCCGTGGGTATGTTTACTTCATTTATACTGGGTTTTGGTTTATACGGTTCCGTCTTCGTGTTCCCGGTATTTTGTCAGAATTTGCTTGGTTTCACCGCTCAGCAAACCGGCGAGCTGTTATTCCCGGGCGGTCTGTGTACCATATTTATGATGCCTTTTATAGGCAAGATGCTCAACAGGGGAATACCGGCGCAGTTTATGGCTACCATAGGCATGTTCCTGTTTTTCGTTTTCACCTTTATGCTCAGCAATTCGACACTCGAGACAGGTGAACTTAATGTTTTAGTGCCACTGCTGATCAGGGGCGTAGGTATGGCGCTACTGTTTGTACCGTTAACCGTTTTGGCCATTGCCGACCTTAAGGGCCCGGAAATCGGCCAGGGTACCGGTCTAAATAATATGATGCGCCAGCTGGGCGGTTCATTCGGTATTGCAGCGTTAACTACGCTTATACATATCCGCCAGGCCAAACATCGTAGTGACTTACTAAGTAACATCAATCCATACAATAACGCGTTGGTTCAGCGCCTGAATATGCTGGAACAAGGTTTTATGGCAAAGGGTAAATCGGCGATAGATGCAGTGCATATGGCCTACCAGGCTATTGAAGGCGCCGTAATAAGGCAATCGCTGCTATTAACTTATGATGAGGCTTACCTGATCTCGGGACTGATCATGTTGTTCTCGATCCCGCTGCTTTACCTGCAGCCGTTCAAGAAAAGTGCTGCGAAGATGCCCGTAGACGCACACTAAAAAATAAAGCCGTCACGATTAAACGTGACGGCTTTCCCCAAAAAAAATTTAACAATTAAAAGTTTGTAATATCATCTCCGGAAGCAATTTCTTTCGAAAAGCCCTTACCCCGAAGCTGTTTCTCTTAAAACCTAAAAGTACTGTTTTTCGACGGATATTCACAAATATTAATCGGTGTATTTTTGAGCTTTTTATAAGTATTTAATTATTAGAGGCTTGCATTCATGGATAAAATCACCATGATTTATACACGAACTTTGCGATTTTCTTCCCTATTAAATCCTACAAATAATAGTTATTAAAAAATATTGCTGTAATTAATTTTTTTGCGCAAAAAGCAAGTAAACAATTAGCCTGAAAATTTTCTTATTACATGAAATGCGGGTTTTCAGCAAAACATACCTGAAGCGCTGGTGGTGTGTCATCCAGGCCACATTCATGGGCTTTATCAACGATAACGGCCTGAAACTGAGTGCGTCACTGGCCTATTATACGGTCTTTTCGATAGCACCCCTGCTCATTATCGTTATTTCACTGACCAGCCTGGTGCTCCACAATTACAATTACAACGACACGCTATATGCCAAATTGGGTAAATTCATCGGTAAGGATGCTGTAATTCAACTGCAGCAAGTAGTAACACATCTTCAACTATCAGGCAAAAGCGGCACCGCCCTTATAGTGGGCATTGCGATCCTGTTACTTGGCGCCAGCAGCATGTTTGTCGAGATCCAGGATTCGCTGAACATCATCTGGCGGGTGAAATCAAAGCCAAAGCGGGGCTGGCTGAAATGGCTGCAAAATCGTTTCCTGTCGTTTTCCCTTATCATAGGCCTCGGTTTTCTTTTACTTGTTTCGCTGGTAATTAATATTGCGATCAATGCGGTAAGCGACCGGCTTGAGCATTTTTTACCTTCTGTAACTGTAACCTTATTTGACCTGGTAAATCTTGCGGTGACACTCTTGGTTATTGCTGTCCTGTTCGGCATTATTTTCAAATTTTTGCCCGATGTAAAGATCAAATGGCGCGATGTTCGTTCAGGGGCCATCTTTACTGCATTGCTATTTATGCTAGGCCAATACCTTATCGGCTTGTATCTTAAATATACCGCACAAGGTTCGGCTTACGGAGCGGCTGGTTCACTCGTGGTAATACTGGTTTGGATCTATTACACTTCTGCCATACTATATATAGGCGCCGAATTTACCGAAGTTTACGCGGAAGCGAGGGGAAGCGATATAGAGCCTGCGGAATATGCCGTGCACATCCTGCAAACCGAAATCGAGCACGACGTCGACAAACTACCGCCCCAAAATCCTGAATTGCAGGGGAACCTAAAGACTGAAAAAGACTAATAGTTATCGTGGATATAGGTCATGATACGCACCATCTCATCCCGTATCTCGCGGGACGACCGGGTGAAATTGTTGTTCATGAATGAAAATGCCAGGCGTTTCCCTTTCCGGGTAATGATGTAGCCGCTTTGGTTGTGAACATTCATCAGGGTCCCGGTTTTGGCCCATACAAATGGTTGTCCGTTATCTGTTTTATAAGCGCTTCTTATTGTTCCAATAACACCACCTGCGGGCATCAGACTGTGCAAAAGGCTATCATTCTTCATTTGATCCGATATTTTACATAGAAGGGCAACAATGCTCCGTGGCGTGAACAGGTTGAAACGCGACAGGCCCGAACCATCCGCCCATTGTGGTTCATCCGGTAAATCGTTCAGGAAATTCTTTTTCGAATAATTGATCACTGAGTCAGTATTCAGCACATTGAACTTTGCAGAGGAGCAAACCAGCAGCAACTGCTCGGCAATGAAATTGTCGCTCGGTTGAAGCATGTGCCGGTAAACGGTATCGGCTGCGTCATCGTAAACTACTTTAGCATCAGAGGGCATAGGAACATGTACCTCGACAACGGGTTTTTTCAATGTATCCTGTAAGAGTGAAACTGTTAACATAGTGCTGACCTTCCAGGGAATTTCCTGGTGAAAATTAGCTGGAACAGGCATTGCAGGGTAAACAAAGGCGTTGCTGAGAAAATCGCGCATTACCCTAAAGCGTGATGTTTTATAATCACTGTCGCATTTCAAATACATGCTGAGCGCCGAAGGGGCGATCTGCAATTTGCCGTCCCTGCCGGCTGATAATACGGCGACATTATCCTCGATAGGGAATTCATTGATCTCGGCCTGGTAATAATCGCCGTAATCGTTCCAGGCCCAGCCAGAACCATAAAGCTGGTTTTGATACAAGCCGGAAGAAAAGTAAAGCATTTTGCCAGAGTTCGCAAGGAAGTTGAAACCTTTGGTCGCTTTAAGCCCGGTTTGCAGGAATGACGGATCGCCTGTGCCCCAGAAAATAAGCGAATCCCCGCGGACAACATATTTAAAGGCTGGGATAGAATCGCCCAGCATCCTGAGGCAGGTGTAAAAAGTAAAGAGCTTGGTATTGGACGCCGGGGTAAAGTATTTGTCGGAATTCAGCTCATAGATCATGTGCTTTTCGTCCAAATCATACAACGCAAAGCCGGTAAAATGGTCTTTTACAATAAGGGAATGTTTGAACAACTTTTTGATTTTGCGCCGCTTGATCCTACCTGCATGGGCAACATTCACCGCGATTAAAAACAGGGCCGCAAAACATGCGATAATCAACACTTTTCCCTTCATATCTGCGATAACTAAAGTTTTTGTTGTAAATTTAATATTGCCAATTATAAGCAAATTGTTATTCAAATTACCGCATAAAGCCCGATTACTTCCTCTTATGCTGTTGCTGTGCCTCCTGAGCTTTTTTGCTCCCCGGGCAAAAGCACAGTATTTCGACATCGACGGGAAAAGAAAAGCGGTAACCATGCGCTTCCGGCTGATCCGCAACCTGGTGATCATCCAATTGAAAATAAACAACAAAGGGCCCTTCAATTTTATACTGGATACCGGCGTAGGATTTATGCTGATAACCGATCCGGCAATGGTCGATTCAATCAGCCTGACCAGCAAACGCACCATTAAGATAGCCGGTCTTGGCGAGGGCGAAGCCTATGAAGCGTATGTCACGCCGCCGCTCAACATAGAGATACCCGGCTTAAACAGCTATGATGTTGCTACGACTATCCTTAAAAACGACAGGTTTAACCTTTCTAATTATGTTGGGGTACCGATTAAAGGGCTGCTGGGCTACGAGTTTTTTAATAACCTGGCTGTAAAGCTGAATTTCATGGACAGCACGCTGACTGTCTACAGGCCGCATGATGTGCGCTTATTCAGGAAAGGTTCGAGAATACCGATAACCGTGGAATCGCATAAACCCTACCTCCAGGCACTGGTAGCTTTGCCAAACGGTACAGTACAACAAAGCAAAGTGGTGATCGACCTGGGAGCCGGACACCCGATATCGCTCGAAAATATGATCAAAAAGCACGGGCTGCCGCAAAAATTTATATCAGCAAATCTCGGCGTGGGTCTCGCGGGGCCAATAAAGGGCTTTCTAAGCCGTATAGATGAAGTCGATCTCGGGAAATACAAGCTAAAAAATGTGATCACTGCGTTTCCGAATGATTACGACAGCACGACCATGAAATACCTTGCCGTCGCGCGCGACGGCAATATTGGTGTGGGCATACTCAAACGTTTTACCGTTATATTCGATTATCCCGACAATGCATTGTACCTAAAGCCCAATGCAAATTTCCACGAATCCTTCGAGCATGATATGAGCGGCATAGAATACTACGCTGCAGGAGATAATTATAAGCACATCATTATAAGCCGCGTTGAACCCGGCTCGTCAGCCGATGAATTGGGGCTGGAAAAAGACGATGAGATCGTATCCATCAACTTTAAACCTGTTTCGGAAATGAGCATGGAAGAGCTCGACGGGATATTCAAGTCAAAGGACGAGCGCAATTTGCTGATAGAGATTTATCACGACCACAAATATGACCGCGTGATATTAACCCTCAGGAGAAGGATCTAGCAATAAGCCCGGAATGCATCGGATTATTTAAGCTGGCTGATATTCTCAAAAAAAGCAGTTTGCAGATCGAGCAGGGAGTTGATCTTTATCTTCTCGCCATAAGCATCAAAACACATAAACTTCGACCTTTCGGGATGGCGATTGTCCATCCGCTCTATAAAGTTAAAGGTTTCAAAAAAGTAATGCCTGAAGGTTACGGCCCGGTTCGTGTTAGATGCGTTGAGCCTGAAACCAATGGCGTCTATCCATTTATGTATACCGGAATGCAGTGAATTTGCCATTTTTCTCATAACGGTAGCTTTTTCAGGGAGAACGAAATATCGGTGCTATTGTTTTTAAATATTGCTCAATGTCAGTCATTTCGCTTAAAATGTTGATAAATAACTCATTACTCGTCAGTGTTATAATAGTAAGAAATTTAATTTCTCAATATGCAAATGAAACCTATTCTATTTCCTCACGTACAAAGCGCTAAATAATTTATTTAACGTACCCATATGAAACAAATTAGACACATACTACCGCTGATACTTTTAGCATGTTTGATCAGTATCAACGGTTGTAAAAAAGACAAGACACCGGGTCCGGTAGGTTCTACCGGTGCTACGGGTGCAACAGGTTCTATTGGTGCTACCGGCTCAACAGGACCACAAGGCCCGCAGGGAGCCACCGGCCCTTCAGGCGGACCAATAGGACCAACAGGTGCTACTGGCGCGACAGGTGCTACCGGCGCAACAGGCACTGGTACAACCGGTGCCAATGGTGCTACCGGCGCAACAGGTGCTAATGGTGCTACCGGCACAACAGGTGCTAATGGTGCAACAGGTGCTACCGGCGCAACAGGTGCCAATGGAGCTACCGGTGCAACAGGTGCTACCGGCGCAACAGGCGCACAAGGTACCACAGGTACCACAGGTGCAACAGGTGCCAATGGTGCTACCGGCGCAACAGGCGCAACAGGCGCAACAGGCGCTACTGGTGCTACCGGCGAAGCTCAAGTCGACGCCTATTTGAAGCTCAATATCTCCGTCCTCGTAACTGGTACTACTATCAGCGTTCCGGCTATTACGCAATCAATACTTGACGAAGGAACCGTACAGGTTTACTTTAGGCCAAACGGCACAACCGGTATTTGGTATGCGCTGCCTTATTCAAACGGAAGCGGTACAAACATAAATCTGACTTCGGTTTCGGTTGGCAGCATTACAGTAGCAGCTAGCCCGACCCAGAACAACCTTGATTTCAAGATCATCGTGATCCCGGGCACATCGCTTACCCAGCTGAATGTTACGCATCCGCACCTTAACTTTGCGAACTACAGCCAGGTAGCGCAGGCGCTGCATTTAAGCAACTAAAATCCATAAAGACGATATATTCAAGCCCCCGCGAACACCGGGGGCTTTTTGCTTTTATGTAACAATGCTATGAAAAATGACCCCTTGATATGTAACAATGCTATGATTGTGTGTCTTTTAAGTGTTTTATGTTGAAATTTTGCGTTTGATATTGCCGTATCAAAACAACAATTGCCATAATACCCTTATGAAACGACTTATACTTATATTTTCCTTATCCTTTCTATCAGCTATTGCTGCGCGCGCCCAAACCGGGCGCGAAGTTGATGGCATTGTGATTGATTCGGCCAAAACGAGTGTTCCCGGAGCTACAGTCAAGCTTATTTCTGAAAAGGGCGACAGCACGTTAGTTGTTACTGATGCTAACGGAAAATTTGTCTTGCCGGCAGTTAAGTCTAATAAATTTACGCTTACCATATCATCGCCCGGCTATCAAGCCCTGCAACGGCGGTACGGACTGGATACATCGAATAACACAGCCATATTGGATCCGGTCATCCTGGTAAAATCGCATGCCAGGGTTGCCCCTATTGCTGTGCGCACACCAAACGGCCGCGAAGTTGACGGCACAGTAACGGACTCGACTAAGCTCACTGTGCCCGGAGCCATGGTTAAGCTTGTCTCCGAACGCGGAGACAGCACCGTCGCGATTACAGACGGCAATGGCAAATTTATTTTTCCCGCAGTCACGGCGAATAAATTTACACTAACCGTGTCGTCTCTCGGATATCGGACCCTTAAACGGCGTTATGGCCTCGATACGTCCAATAAGACTGCGATACTGGACCCTATCGTATTAAAATCTGATGCCAAATTGCTTACAGGTGTAACAATCATTGGCATAAACCCGGTAGTTCTTAAAGAAGACACGGTTGAATATAAAGCCAGCGCTTATAAGGTAAGGGATAATGCACCAGTGGAGGACCTGATAAAAAAATTGCCAGGCGTGGATGTTGACGTGAACGGCAACATCACAACGCAGGGCAAACAGGTAACCAAAGTGCGCATAAACGGCAAGGACTTTATGGGGGGCGATGTGCAGGCGGCGACGAAAAACCTGCCTGCTGATATCGTGGAAAATATACAGATGATAGACGATTACGGCGACCAGGCCGCTTTGACCGGGATCAAAACAGGTGAACCCGATAAGATCATGAATATCACGATCCGGAAGGACAGGAATTACGGTTATTCATTGCAATCCACAGTTGGCGACGGCGAGGATGCTTTACCGGCAAGCCAGGGGAATCCCGATCAGAACCGATACCTGGGTACTTTGAACTATTTTCATTTCAGCGGTGATCAGCAGATAGCGGTGCTGGGTAGCATCAATAACACTAATATCAATACGTTTTCGTTCGGCGGTGGCGGCGGAGGGGGTGGTTTCGGCGGTGGCGGTGGTCGTGGTAACGCCGCGCGCGGTGGCGGCGGTAACGGCAGCCTGATCACATCACAAAACGGGATCACACAGGCTCACTCGCTTGGTGCCAACTTCAGGGATCAATGGGGCAAGCATCTTTCGGTTTATGGCAGTTATAGCCTGGCCGACAATACCACATCGACCAACAGCCTCAACCTGCAACAAAACTTCAACCCTGTAAATCCCAGTGTGCAGAACCAAACGAGCAGCGAGGTGGACCGGAATACAAACCATCGTTTCACGTGGAACATGGAATATAAGCCCGATACCATCAATTACCTGAAAGTAACACCAACCTTTTCGTATGCCGGCACCAATACCAACGAAACTGAATTTTCGAACCTTGTGCGAACCGGAGATACTACAGCTTATAATTCCTTGTCAACAGGCCATTCCCAAGCGCCAACATACGGCATCATTGCCCTATATAACCGCAGGTTGGGTCACCGGCGCAATTTCAGCGTCAATGTCAATTTCAACTCTGCAGTAAACAACCAGTATCAAAATCCTACTTACGCCTACATACAAGGAACGCCAACTGCCCCTACTTATCAGCTCATCAATACGCGCAGCCGCACCAATACCATCGGAACCAATGTATCATATATCGAGCCGCTCGGAAAAACTACCTACCTGGAATTAAGTTATGCCTTTAGTCATGCAGCTACAGTAAATACTAAAAACACAGATGTGTCCGAATATGACACATTATCCCATGCGCCGCTTTTTCCTCCTGCATTTGATGATTCTTTAAGCACGAATTACAACTATACATTTACTACGGATCGTATCGGCCTGAACTTCAGAGAAGTTAAAAAGAACTATAATTTTACTCTGGGTATCGCAGCGCTGCCGTCTTACCTGGACGGTCACTCGCTGCTTACAGGGGTTACTACCCACGAAAGCAATTTCAATGTTATACCAACAGCACGATATGTGTACAA
The DNA here is from genome assembly GCA_035551775.1 of Mucilaginibacter sp. Lineage (GTDB taxonomy): Bacteria > Bacteroidota > Bacteroidia > Sphingobacteriales > Sphingobacteriaceae > Mucilaginibacter. The sequence goes on from DASZMQ010000016.1 coordinate 167,575, forward strand.
TTTCTCGCGAAGCCAGCTTTTGAGCATCAATTATAACGGTTCGGCCAGTTCACCCAGTTTTACGCAGCTGCAGCCTACCACCGATTTTTCGAATGCCTTGTACCCGGTTCAGGGCAACCCGGATCTGAAGCCCCAGTTTACCAACAACTTTACGATAAGATACAACAATTTCAGCTTTGCTACGGGCAATGTGTTCTTTGTCTATGGGATGTTCAACCAGATCAACGACCAGGTTGTAACAAACACCATCACTTTCCCGAAGCATTACAGACCTGATACAAGCTTCAATAACACCATATTGACCAGGTATCTGAACGCCGATGGCTACTACATAATCAACGGCGGCGTCACCTGGGGCAAGCCTTGGGATAACCGGGAGTTCACGTTGTATTTAAGAGGCAATGTGTCTTATTCAAACAACGTTGGCTACCTGACCAGTATGGACTCAATAGGCTCAGCCACGACACAAAAGAATATTGGCAAAACCCTGCAGTTTACCCCACAGGTGCAATTCAGGGTGGATATAACCGATGTGATGGATGCGCAGATCATGACCAATTACGCTATCAATCACACCAGCAACTCGGTAAACAATTCACTGACCAACGGAACGGCCAATATTCGGACCTGGAACATCGGGCTCAACGGGAAGCAATATATCCTTAAGGATTGGACCTTCAGTTACGATTATAGCAAGGCCATTAATTACGGCTACAGCCCCGGCATCCCGGTAACTAACCCCAATATTTTAAATGTATATCTTGAACGCCGCTTTCTTAAACGCAACGCGGCTACTATACGTATTGGCGCCTTCGATTTACTCAATCAAAATACCGGTTTCACCTCAGTACCTACGGCAAGTTCGCTTACGGAATCGCGCGTAAACAGGCTTTCGCGGTATTACCTTGCTACTTTCACGCTGCGCCTGCAAAAATTCGCGGGTAAAGCGCCGACGCAAAACATTGATAACGGCGGCAGAAGAGGCGGGGGAGGCAGGAGGAATGGCGGAGGCGGGCCTCCGGGCGGCCCTGCCGGCGAATAAATTCTCTGGTTATTGTTTATCGATCACGGTAGTGATAATGCGTTCCAGATCGTTCAGGTCGAACGGCTTGGCAAGATATGCTTCGGCCCCGGCGCGCGTAGCCAGCATCTGGATATCGCTATTGGCTGAAAAATAAACAACGGGAATATCTCTTAGCGAATCGGTATTCTTTAGCGTTTGGGTAGCTACAATACCGCCGGAATCCGGTATCCAGTTATCCATCAGGATAACGCTGGGGCTTATCGCCGATACCTTTTCAGCAATGTTTCCGCAATCGGTAAATATGTGAACCTCCCAGCCTTGTTCTTCAAGTACGTAGCTGCAAATAGAAAGAATGTCTTCATCGTCATCAAAAATGATGATCTTCCGGTTATCGGTTCCGTTCATTTAGTGAGGGTCTATAAGTTGTACATTATACACTATAAAGCTACAAATGTTTTATTTTTTTAAATAAATGTGTACACAATATTACGACAGCATTTTTGTAACTTTAAGTTATTACTAAAAGCAGTTCTTATTTTCAACTATAAGACCCGCCGCAGCTTCATTTATAACTATGGATAACCTGATACATCGCCGCGAATTTTTACAATTGTCCGGTTTAAGCCTGCTTGGGGCTATTTTGCCGGCCAAAGATCTATTTTCAGAGATCGGACAGCTCCAAAAGGCAAAATTATCCGTCCAGCTATACTCCGTCAGGGACCAGATCGCGAAAGACCCCGCAGGAACCCTTAAGCGTATTGCCAATATCGGCTTTAAACACGTAGAGACAGCATTCTGGCCGCCCAACATCAGTTTGCAGCAAGCGGCTAAATATATCAAAGACGCGGGGCTGTCCGTCTCATCGTCACATATCGAATTACCGGTAGGCCAGAAGGCACACATCATGCTGAATACAGCGCATGCTTATAGCTGCAAAAAAATGATCTGGCATGGCTGGCCGGAAGACCCGCGCTACAGCACTCTCGATGGAACAAAAGGTTTAGCAGCTGTTTATAACGAAGCGTACAAATTCGCACACGGTAACGGGCTCGAATTCGGTCTCCACAACCATTGGTGGGAGTACCGAAACAAAGTCGGCGGAAAGTTCGTGTACGAGGTGCTGATGGAAGAAGTAAATCCCGGCGTATTTTTCGAAGTGGATACCTACTGGGTAAAAGTAGCCGGTCAGGACCCTGCAGCCATCGTGGCCAAATTGGGCAAGCGCGCCAAAATGCTGCATATCAAAGACGGTCCGGCGCGTTGGAACGACCAATTGCCAAAGGACATTGTGGAACCGATGACCCCTGTAGGCCAGGGTACGCAAAATTTCCCGGCCATTGTTAAGGCGGCCAACGGCAACACGGAATGGATGGTGGTTGAGATGGATAAGGTAAGCGGCGACGTTTTTGAGGCCCTGAAGGAAAGCTATGACTACCTGGTGAAAAACAAGATGGTACAGGTATAATAAACATTTTTAATCAGGACATGGCCCATAACGAATTATCGGAATGATATTTTGATCTGTGAGCGATCTGATTTTATCTTTATACAGCAATTGATATTGCCGTGCCTGCTCCTGTTGGTTCGTTTTCCTAAACAATTGGATCGACAAAAAATAAAATTCGAGAACAGGTTGCCAATAAATGTTTTTTGCTGAGAGCATCAGGGTAAGCTCCCGTTGCATATCCGACGCTGGTCCATATCTTTTCATTTTCAGGAACAGATTAATGGCCTGATTCCCTGAAGTCACTATCCGGAAAGTGTCCTTTTGCATTTTCCAGAAAGCTATGGTTATATCCACATACTTTAACGCCGAATCCAAATTTTGCTCCTGCTCATAAACCTTCGAAAGATCAAGTTGTGATACCGCTACTCCTGACGGATATTTCACTGCTCCAAAGAGGTAAATTGCCGAATCGATCTCTATTTTCGCCTCAGCGAACTGATTCAAATGCCCTAATAAATACCCCTTATATTTAAGCAGGTTAGCAGTTCTGAATGTATCGTTTAGCTGGTACCAGATATTCAGCGACTTGTCGATTTCAATCAAGGAACCTTCATAGTCCTGGTTCTTTTCTTCCAGTATAAAGCCATGATTTTGAATGTTTGTACCGTAAGCCCGAACTTCCTTTAACTCATCTTTAGACAACTGCTGCATTTTGGCTTTTTGAAGCAATTCATAAGCCCTCGTTTCAAGTGAATCTGTTTGTCCGAATGCCGATATCGAAACGAGTAATGAAAGGAAGAATAGACTTATTTTCATAGCTATTGGAATTTTAGGGTATCTGCGTCGCCCTTACTACTGATAAAACACTGTCACCACTTTTATCATCCCCGCCTGGTAAATTTGTATTTACTTGCATTCCTTTACCCGGTCCGTTGAGATAATGGGTCATAAACGTTCTTTGACATGCTAATTCTCATCCCGCCCACCCCTCTCTGTCCAAACTTCTAAAATGTATCGCTTCAGCCAAATGCTCCAGTTTGATCTCATCGCTTCCGGCAAGGTCGGCAATGGTGCGTGATACTTTCAATATGCGGTCATAAGCCCGGGCGCTGAGTCCCAGCTTTTCCATAGCCTTTTTGAGCAGGGTTTGCCCGGCGGCATTGATCTTGCAAATATCCCGCACCATTTGCGGGCTCATCTGCGCGTTGGCATGCAGGTCGGGTTTATTGCCGAAGCGTTCGGTTTGTCTTTCGCGAGCCAGCATAACCCGTTCGCGGATCAATTCGCTTTTTTCGGCAAGCCGTTCGGATGAAAGCTCAGTAAAATTCACCGGCGTCACTTCTACGTGCAGATCGATCCGGTCGAGCAGCGGGCCGGATATTTTAGCCAGGTATTTTTGAACAGCACCGGTCGGACAGGTACATTCTTTCTCGGGGTGATTGTAATAACCACAGGGACAGGGGTTCATACTTGCGATAAGCATCACGCTTGCCGGATAATCCACCGTCAATTTAGCACGTGATACCGTTATTCGCCTTTCTTCCAACGGTTGCCGCATTACTTCAAGCACCGTTCGTTTAAACTCCGGTAATTCATCAAGGAACAGCACTCCATTATGAGCCAATGATATTTCACCGGGCTGCGGGTTGCTGCCGCCGCCAACCAGAGCCACATCGCTTATCGTATGGTGCGGCGAACGGAAGGGACGAACGGTGACCAAGGCATCAGCCACAGACAATTTCCCGGCAACTGAATGTATCTTGGTGGTTTCGAGCGATTCGTACAAGGTCAGCGGCGGCAAGATCGAAGGCAGCCGTCGTGCCAGCATGGTCTTACCCGCTCCGGGCGGACCGATCAGGATCACATTATGCCCGCCTGCGGCGGCTATTTCTAATGCGCGTTTTATATTCTCCTGCCCTTTTACTTCGCTGAAATCGCTGTCGTAATTACACAGGCTATTAAAGAATTCCTCGCGGGTATTAACGATCTCTTGCTGGAGTTGAATTTCACCATTGAAGAATTGGGCTACCTCGGTAATACTTTCTACGCCGTAAACCTCAAGATCGTTTACGATAGCGGCTTCGCGAGCGTTCTGTTTGGGCAGGATAAAGCCCTTGAATCCATCTTTTCTTGCCTGGATGGAAATTGATAAAGCGCCTTTTATGGGTTGTAAGCTTCCGTCTAACGAAAGTTCGCCCATAATTAAATATTTGTCCAGTTTTTCAGATTCGATTTGACCGGAGGCCGCCAGGATAGCGGTTGCAATGGGCAGGTCATATGATGAACCTTCCTTTTTGATATCGGCCGGCGCCATATTTACGATGATTCGCTGACGGGGCATGCGAAAACCACTGGTAACTAAAGCGGATTCTATTCTTTGCCAGGACTCACGAACGGCATTGTCCGGTAAACCTACAATAGCGTAATAAATGTTCCCGCCACTTATATTTACCTCAATGGTAATAGTCATGGCCTGTATTCCGTAAACCGCGCTGCCAAAAGTTTTAACCAACACCCGTGATAAAGTTTTATCCGGTGAAGATAGAGAATTTCGGCTATGATAAAAACAAGTTCTTTCCGCAGGATTTACCTCACCATAAAGATAAGAAAACCACAAATGACGATGACATGGATCAGTACTACAATACCCAACAGATTGCGGCTGTGCCTGCTGAAAACGCTGATATGTTCATCCACCTTCCTGCACAGTTTGTGATTTAAGAACAGGAGATGATTAAGGAATAGCAGTATTCCCATCCCCAGTAAAATGCCAGTGTCAGTGAGCGAGCCGCCCAATATGATCCCTGTGTGAAGCAAAAGATCGACAGCGAGCAGGATACCGGTGAGGAACAGGATAAGTAAGAAGCTTGCATTGAACAAAGTTTTACTTTGAGGCACTTTGGCCTGGCCGAAGTTTCTGAACATCCACCTGTAAAGCGTTACATAAATGGATTGATAAGCGCGTAACATGACTGAAAAGTTTAAGGTTATTGTTTATTTCTTAAACGTTCAACAGCATGATTTGGTGTAGTTTATCGCGCAAAAAGTGATGTGCGAAAAGCACCTGTTTTAGATCGCCTAATTATCTTTGATCAGTTCAAATTCAGCAAGCAAATTTACGTTCGGATCGAGTACAACCGAAGCTGGAGCGTCAGTAACCGGCACCTGGTAGGTCATGAACTTATCTTTAATATCTACCTTATGTATCTCGCCATTGATGGAAACCTCGAGTGTGCATTCATATACCTCATTTTGAATCTGCCCAATTTCCAAATCCACTGCCTTTTCTGCCGGATCGTATCGCCATTTGACCGATAAATGCACATGGCCCGGTGTATAAAGCCATTGTTTGAAAAATTGACGCAGGTCCTGGCCGCTGGCATTCTCCATCTCGGCCTGCAGGTCCCCGGTATTGGCATTCCCGCCATCGTATTTCGCATAGTAGCTGCGGACTCCGTTCCAGAACGCGTCATCGCCAATTTTCCTGCGCAACATGTGTAATACCCAGCCGCCTTTCTGATAGCTATTAGCATTCAGCAGCTGCATAAAATTATCTCTTACCGCGGTATCCACTACGGGTGTAAACCGCTGTTTTTCAAAATCGAATACCGTTTTCCGGTCTTCGGTCATGCGTTGTTTTAAAATGTCCTCGCCATACTTGTTTTCGAGGTATACATTGGTCATATAAGTAGCAAATCCCTCGCTCAGCCACAAGTGGGCGAAGCTCTTTTCGCTGGCCGCATCGCCGAACCACTGGTGCGCAATTTCGTGCGCCATCAGTTCCTCAATGCCTTTATCCCCAACCGAATTTTCAAAATAAAAAATACAGCTGGCGTTTTCCATCCCACCGAATATGGTTTTGGATTGCACATTGGCTAATTTTTCATAAGCGTACGGTCCGAACTTGTTGATGTAGTAGTTCAATATCTCTTTAGCCACCGAATAGCTGCCAAAGCCAACATCCTTGTTCTCCGGGAAAACATAGGTGTACACAGGTATCTTACCCACATCGCCGGTATGATTTATGGCGAAATTCGCCACGCCGATCACCATAACTTTAGTGGGCAGCGGCGCCGATTCTTTCCAGTGCGTTTCTTTTATGCCTCCCGGCATCGTTGTCTCGCTGATCTTTGATCCATTGGAGATCACCTGGTAGTGATCGGGTGCTGTCACCGTAAAATCAACCGTGGCTTTATCTGCAATATTGTCCACGCAGGGTATCCAATTGTGGGCGCGATTAGGCCAGTTATCGCCGAAAAAAGTGCGATGACCGAATTTGTTGGTGGATATAATGAGGCCATCCTCAGGTACGCCCTGGTAGGTGATGGTATAAGTATGTTTACTTCCGATCCGGCCGCTGGTCTTAATGGTTACAAAATCGGCTTTTTGAAGAAATTTTAGCTGAACACCTTTTTCTGTTACACTGCTTACCATCATCCCCTTGCCCTTGCTATCCTGTTTAACCAGGTCGAAATTCAATGAATCAGCCCTCTGCAAAAACTTGATGGTAATGTCCGCTTTCCCCTTGATAACATTATCATTATCGTTCAGCCGGATGTTGAATCCGTAGTGCTGTACATCAAAAACCGCCCCGGGGACCTGGGAATAAGCCACAAAAAAAACTCCGGCTGATAAAAAGAGAGAGAAAATTGTTTTTTTTAGCATCTGTTAATCTTGCTGAAGTGTGAAGCTCAGAGGCAGGTCGTATTCACAGGTAACCACTTTGCCATTTAGCTTTCCAGGTAACCAATCGCCGTCAATGAGCTTTACCACACGCAAAGCCTCCTGGTCGCAGCCACCTCCGATGAATTTTTTTATCCTATAATTTGTCGCATGCCCCATTGTGTCTATGGTTATCCCTATGATAACCTTACCCTGGATATTTTTTTCCCTTGCTTCCGCGGGATATCTTATCGCGGCAACATACAAACGGATTAGTTTTCCGGTGCCGTCCATCAAAACCGGCGGCTGATCCAATCGCGTTTTTAGCGTATCGGCGCCACTGATAACATTAAATTGTGTGATTTCTTTCAAATATTTTGGCGGATCATATGCAAGCAGCTTTTTATGCGTATAGTCGTATTTAACTTCCAATTTCCCATCATGATCGTAACTGCTCCAGATACTATCGCGGGAATTATTCTTGTAAAAACCTTCACACAACACTTTGCTGCCATATCGCGGATAGGCAGCATAAGGACCTTCTTTAATATTAGTGTCTGATTTTAAGACATAAAACTTTTCTTTTATCCCTTTTGCACGTACATCATGAGTGACTTTTTCGGTTTGAGCCAAAGTACGTCCGGAAACAAGAATAAGGATAAGGAGGGGTAAGCGTTTCATGCTTTAAATATAAGCGTATTTAAAAAAATATGCTGGGTGCGAACAATAATGGTGAATCCTAAATCAACCTACCTCGGCACCCTGCGCATCATATTCGCCATTGCCGCCGGGTTGCTCATCTGTTTCATCACCTTGCGCATGTCCTCGAATTGCTTGATCAGCCTGTTCACTTCCTGCATATCTGTTCCTGAACCTTTGGCAATACGGTTACGGCGGCTTTGGTTGATAGAATCGGGGTTTTCTTTTTCATAAGGCGTCATCGATTGGATAATGGCTTCAATATTCTTGAATGCATTATCATCGATCTCTACGTTCTTCATCATTTTTCCTACGCCGGGTATCATCCCCATCAAATCCTTCATGTTGCCCATCTTTTTGATCTGCTGTATCTGGCTGTAGAAGTCGTTGAAATCGAACTTATTCTTGCGGATCTTCTTTTGCAGCTCGGCGGCTTCTTTCTCGTCGAATTGCTGCTGTGCGCGTTCAACCAGTGAGATCACATCGCCCATGCCCAGGATACGCGAGGCCATACGATCGGGGTGGAACACATCCAACGCCTCCATTTTTTCGCCGGTACCGATAAACTTGATCGGCTTATCGACAATGGATTTGATAGATAAAGCAGCGCCGCCGCGGGTATCGCCATCGAGTTTGGTCAGTACAACACCGGTAAAATCAAGACGGTCATTGAACACCTTAGCCGTATTCACCGCATCCTGTCCGGTCATCGAATCCACAACGAACAATATTTCGTTTGGGTTAGTGGCGGCTTTCACCTGCTCTATTTCCTTCATCATGGCTTCATCAACCGACAAACGGCCGGCGGTATCGATGATGACCACGTTATTCCCCTGCTGTTTGGCTAAGGCTATCCCTTCTTTCGCGATGCCGATAGGGTCCTTAGATTCAAGGTTGGCATAAACGGGTATACCGATCTGTTCACCCAAAACCTTCAGCTGATCGACAGCCGCAGGGCGGTAAACGTCTCCGGCCACCAGCAATGGCTTTTTATGCTTTTGTGTTTTGAGAAAATTGGCCAGCTTGCCGCTGAAGGTGGTTTTACCGGCACCATTCAAACCCGCGATCAGGATAATGGTCGGCGAGGCTGATAGGTTCAGTTCTGCAGCGCTTCCACCCATCAGGGCGGCAAGCTCATCGTTCATGATCTTAGTAAGCAGCTGCCCTGGTGAAATGGCGGTTAGCACATTCGAACCCAAAGCCTTCTGCTTTACGTCATCGGTAAAAGTCTTGGCGGTTTTATAGTTTACGTCGGCGTCAAGAAGAGCCTTGCGGATCTCCTTCATCGTTTCGGCCACGTTGATCTCGGTGATCGTCCCCTGTCCCTTCAGGACCTTAAACGCCCTGTCTAATTTATCGGAAAGATTTTCAAACATCTTCTTTGTAACTCAATTAAGGCTGCAAAGTTAAAATTTTTGGAGCGATTTTAGAGGTATTCTATCGCGTGAGCCTTACTCTCCTGTAATCATATCCGCCAGGAACGTAAGGTCCGGTACTCGTGATCATTACCGAAGTATAGGGATCGGTCGGTTTAGTATACAGTGCCTTATTGCTGAAGCCAAAGCTTTCTATGTTTAGGGAAGTATCAGAGGTTATGTTATAAAAGAGCGTATCATAGCTAACGCCTTCCTTCACATAACACTTTCCATCGCCCCGAAAATCGAAATAATCGCCGGCAACGCCTTTATAGTAAGAATAATCGATAATAGCCGCTCCGGTAGCGACAGTATCTGTTACAACATTCCATTTCCCCGAAAGGCTTAAAGAATAAACTGCTTCGCTGTTGTTTTTTGTACAGCTTATGACAACGCAAGAAAGCATAGCCAGGAGAAGTAAAGGCGGTATTTTCATGGCTCAACGAGATTTAAACTAATATACGCCATGAGCTTGTATTATGCTACAGCTTATATAAAAATTTAGTAATCAGGCGGTCACGGGAATGTATATGCCACCCCCATAGAAATCCCCTCCGTGGCCTGCGGCGCCTTCGCTGTGTTTTTATCGTACAAGAAGGTGCCATTCATGCTTACGTTGATGAGTTTGTTCACTTTTGCGGTTAGTGTGGCGTCTAAGCGGTGCGTAATATAGGCCAGCGGCTGGACATAGGGTATAAACACTGCATAACGCGCCGTAAGGTGCAGGTTTTTTGCGATATCCTTATCAATTGTGCCCACGCCCTGAACGGCCAGCTGGTTATAGAAAGTATGGCCCGGTTTTACACCGTAATTTTCGGGTAGGTTTTTGTAAATGTTGGTATCCAATAAGAACGTTTGCTTGGCTGTACCGGTGCCGATCCGCAGATCGTAATATTTGTTCGGTTTGTATTCAAAGCCGACCGACTCCGTCAGGTAACCGGGCGCCATGAAGTTTGAAATGATGAGCCCCTGGTTTACGGGGTTGCCGTTCATGTCGGTATAGGTATAACCCGCCGCAAACTGCGATTCAAAACTTAACGAGCCGAAGAAATACCATTTTTTTGATATCTGGCTGGCGATCTTGTTATCCAGGAATATACGGTCGTTGGTTTTGCGCGAACCCTCTCCTTTGGTCGCTGCCGCACCGTATTGCAGGCTGGTTTCCGTAGTATAATCGATCGGCGACTTGTGGTATTCTGCCTTAAAATCAAAGTTCGAACTGAGCGCTATAGAACTCACACCGCCGCCGCTCCAGTTATTCGTAAAAGCGGCCTGGTTAAAGTTCAGCCCAAAAACGACACTTTTCCGCCAATAACTCACTTTATAATCCAGCAGCTCTACAGGTATCATCTGCTCTGTGATCTGAACCGGGCGCTGGCGCACAGGTAAAGGATTTTTGCCGGGATCAATACGGTATTTATTGAGGATGTTGGTGTCGGCTTTGAGGGTGTCTGTTTTTTGCGCGAAGGCGGAAGAAGTAATAAAAAAGGCAAGAATTAACCCAAGACCAGTTTTTAACATAGCGCTGCAAATTAACGCAAAAGCTGTGATTTTTTAAAAGAACCCGATCATATAACAGGAGATGCTGCCATTTATTGTCTGGGGGACAATTATTTTAGGGCTTAGGTCTGCGGCGTTTTAAGCGGCTGTTGAGGCAACGCTTTTTTGTTGCGCAGGTATCTCCGCAGGCTGGTTTTAATATATTTAATAAAGTCGTAGTCGTTGTAATTAGTCACGAGGTAATAGCTGGGACGGTATTTTTTCATAAACTCAGTCAGTTCGTCGCCGCTAAGCTTGGTAATATTTCCCACGTAACTTTTATTAAACCGGTAGTCGATCACATTTTGCATGTACTCCGCATCTATGGATGCCCGTAATTGCGCTGCGTCCTTTCCTTCACGGCTGACAGAGGCCCAGATGGCATCAAGGTTAATTCCTGCTCCGCCGCCCGGGATCGAGCTGAATGCGTCCGGATTTAGCCTCGGGCTGTAAATTTTGCTGTATGCTTTTTTTGAGGCCGCCATTTTTTGCAGCGGGGTAACCAGGGAGTCGAATATCGTAACCTCGCGCAGCATAATGGCATTTCGCTTCATATACACAACGGTGCTGGCAAGGCTGGTTACGGTGAGCGTATCGCTATGATAATCCTCCTTCGTAAAAACCAGCTTGTCGCCCGGCTGGGCGTCTATTCTGAATTCACCTTTAAGCGTATTGTACCAGGTACGGCGGGTTTTCAGGTTTTGGATAATGACATGGGCAAGGCGGTCCTTCGTGTCTGTTTCCATCACGATCCCTTCAAAATTGCCAGTAGGCGGCAGGGTCGTTTTATCCTGGGCAAAACCCGGAAAGCATTTAAAGATGAACAGCAGCACCAGCACCGGCTTCATCATATTTCTCGAACTATGCCTTTTGCTGCGTCCTTTCATTATTTTGCTACTTCGTCACGATCAGCTTCTGGCCTATTTTTATCGTATTATCCGTCATGTTGTTCAAAGCTTTCAGATCGTCGACGGTTAACCCAAAACGCCGGGAAATGGAGTATAGTGTATCGCCCTGCAGCACAACATAAATTTTACCTGCGGCTGTTGCATTATTGATCTTGTTCGGCGGATTGCCCATGGCGGCCACCGAATCCTTCAGCGCCGTAATGGCATTTTGTTCGATCTGGTTGAGCACGGTATCCTCGCGTTTAACTTTTTGCTGAGGTGTTTCAGGCCTGTCATATTGGTCGAGATTGTATTTCTGAATAATACCAATCAGCAATTGCGGATAATTAGGATTAGTTGCGTAACCGGCATCTTTCAGGCCTTTGGCCCATCCCACATAGTCGTTTTTATCCAGTTTGAACAAATTGGCGTAATGAGGCCTTTTTAGAAACTCTGAATGGTCGCGAAAGGAGTCTTCGGCGTTGCTATAAACCCGGAAACAATCGTTGTGATTATCATCGTCCTTATAATAGCCTTTGCCTGCCCAACCATTATTACACTTGATGCCGAAATGATTGTTCGCTACCCTTGCCAATTCGCTATTCCCGCTGCCTGATTCGAACAGCCCTTGTGCGAGTGTGATGCTAGCCGGAATACCATAGAGGTTCATTTCCTGTATAGCAACTCCTTTGTAATGATCAATATATTCAAGCGAGGTCATCGACTTAAAGCCGGCGATAGCGTCACCATTCTCTTTTTGAATTTGCTGGTTATTCTGACGAGCCTCGCGGTTGCTGATAAGGCCATTATGCACCGCGCATGAACTGAATAGAAATGGAATAAAAACGAGAGGCAAATAAACCGGTCTGCGCATTGATCAACAGGGATTAACGGAACATTATATTTCCATCCCAAACATAAGATTTTACGATAAATTATTTGGCGCTGGCGATAACTTGCTGCTGATCGGCCGGGCTCTCGTCTAAAAGATTGAGGTGATACTTGGTGATGAGGCCCAAAACATCCTTAACCCACTGATGGCTTGCCGCGTATCCGCTTTTTTGTATGCCTTTGGCCCAACCGACATAATCATAGTGAGTTAGATTCTGCATATAGCTCAATTGTCTGCGGCCGGTTATGATGCGGGCGAAATCCTCGTAAGAATCCATGATCGAGCCGTACTTCTTGTAAGACGTGAGTTTCTTTTTGTTATCATGAATGATCAAAACGTGCTTATCCAACCCCTTTACACCAAACTGGTTATTGAACTCTTTGGCGAGGAGACTGTTGCCGCAACCCGACTCGTGCATAGCGACTGCGAGCACTATACTTGCCGGTATGCCGCTCTGGTGCATGATGCGAACGGCATCGTCTTTGAATTTTTCAATGTAAGATGTGGAAGTGTTCTGAGCCGAAGCGGCTAATGAACTGATCAATAGGGTCAGGATCAACAGGGTTCTTTTCATGAGCTATTTTTTTCGGATGAGCAGGATGCCATCGCGTACCGGTAGTATCAGTTTGTCAACTCGGTCGTCTTTGGCCACCTGGTCATTCAGTTCGCGGATCGATCGGGTATCGGCGTCATTATCTTCGTCGCCGTAAACCTTCCCTTTCCACAAAACGTTATCGATTATTATCAGCCCGCCTGATCTTACGCTATCTATTACGAGATTAAAGTAATGTAAATTATTCTTCTTATCCGCGTCGATAAATACAAGATCAAAGCTCTCTTCCGCTATTTGTACGATAATCTCCGCCGCGTGGCCGAAATGGAGCCTTACTTTTTTATCCACATTTGTTGACTTGAAATGTTGATTAAGCATTTCTTCAAGCTCGGTGTTGATCTCGATGGTATGAATGATACCGTCTTCAGTCAATCCTTCGGCCAGGCAAATGGTGGAATAACCCGTAAAAGTCCCTATCTCCAAAATACGGCGCGGCTGAATCATTTTGCTGAGCATGCTGAGCAGCCGGCCCTGGTAATGACCGGATAGCATGTGGGGCTGTAATACCTTCAGGTAGGTCTCCCTATTGATCTTTTGCAATTCCGAAGGCTCGGCATCACAATGATCTTCAAGGTAGAGCTGAAGGTCATGGGGTAGAATCTCCATCGGCTGCAAAGATAGCCGATATTAATTAATATTTAATTTTTTAACACTTTTTAACGCCCCTCCATCCACGATTGCAGCAAAATCACCGCCGAAACCGTATCTACCAGCTCCTTATTTTGCCTCGCCTTTTTACCCATCCCGCTTTGGGCGATGGCTGCCGACGCCATTTTGGAAGTAAAACGTTCATCAAGCATTTCGAGGGGAATTTCAGGAAATGATTTCTTCAACAGATTGACAAACCCTTTGACATGAATGGCCGATTGCGAGGGCGTGTTGTCCATTTGCTTCGGTTCGCCAACAACGAATCGCTCCACCTGCTCGGTTTGCAAGTATTTCTTCAGGTATTCAATAATATCTTTTGGGTGAATGGTGTCCAGCCCAGTCGCGATGATCTGCATGGGATCGGTCACCGCTATGCCGATGCGCTTCGTACCATAATCGAAGGCCATTATTCTCATGTGAGTTTTGAGTGATGAGTATTTACAAAGGTAGCTTATACGTCATCTCGTGACAAGATACCAAAACTCATTACTCAGAACTCAAAACTATTTCACTAATTTGCACCAAATGCAGTTTAAACATATAATCGGGCAGGAAGCGGTAAAGCAAAGGCTGATCCACACGGTGAAAGACAACCGGGTGAGCCATGCTCAGCTGTTTTTGGGTCCGGAAGGGTCTGGAAGTTTAGCCCTGGCTGTTGCTTATGCACAATATTTATCATGCGAGGATAAGCAACAGGATGATTCCTGCGGCGTTTGCGCGTCATGCCGGAAATATCAGAAGCTTGCTCACCCTGACCTGCATTTTTCGTATCCTTTCTTTGCAAAGGACAAGAACGATACGGCGCTTACTTTTATAGAACAATGGCGCGAAGCGCTGCTGGCCAATCCTTATTTGAGCCTGGATACCTGGCGCGGGTATTTGGACGCGGAAAACAAACAGGCCAATATCAACATCGCTGAATGCCACCAAATCATCAAAAAACTGAGTTTCAAACCATTTGAATCAGCTTACAAAGTATTGATCCTCTGGCTGCCGGAATATTTAGACAAGGAAGGCAACTCCCTGCTGAAGATCATCGAAGAACCCCAGCCGAATACTTTGTTTTTGTTAGTCGCGCAAAGCCAGGATCAAATATTGAATACCATTTTGTCGCGCACGCAGCTGGTGAAAATTCCCGCTTTAACTTATGATGACATTAAGCAGGAGTTAATGGACAACCAGCATCAAACTGAGCTGGCTGCATCCGAGATCGCATACCTGAGCAATGGCAATATGAGCGAGGCCCTGGCCATGCTGAACGAGGAAACCAAAAGTTTTCATGCCTTATTTGTACAGTGGCTGCGTTTGTGCTATGCCAACAAGGGGCAGGAGATCATGTCATTCGTTGAACAAGTTTCCAAGCTGGGGCGGGAAAATCAGAAGAACTTTTTGAAGTATGGCATCAGCTTCATCCGAGAATGTTGCCTTATCATGGCCGGGGCAGATAGCCTGGTGCATTTGCCGCCGAATGAGCTGGATACCGCCCAAAAAATGACTAAGGTGATGAATACGGCTAGCGCACAAGCCATCAGCGAGGAGCTTGAAAAGGCCCACTATCACGTGGAAAGAAATGCGAATCCAAAAATTCTATTTTTAGATGTATCTTTACAAATTGTTAAAGTATTGAATTTTAAAACGCTCCCGCAGGGGACTCTATATATACCAGGCTAAATTATGGGATGTGGAAGTTGCTCAACGGGCGGATGTGCGCCCGCTGGCTGCAAAAGTAACGGATCATGCCTTACTAACGGCTGCAGCAAATTAGACGTTTACGACTGGCTATCGGATATGGATATGCCGTCAAATTATAAGCCTTTCAACATCGTTGAAGTAAAATTCAAAGGATCGAGAAAGGATTTCTTCCTAAATAACGACAGCGTTTACCTGGAAGCAGGTGAGCTTGTCGCTGTTGAGACCGCTACCGGCGGATATGATATCGGTCACATTTCGGTGACGGGCGAACTGGTGCGCATGCAAATGCAAAAACATCGCGTAAAGGAAGAAGACGTCGCCAAAAAGATATACCGCAAGGCCACTCCGGCCGACGTAGATAAATGGAAGGCCGCCAAAGAGCTGGAATGGGAAACCATGCACCGCTCGCGTAAGCTGGCACTTGACCTGGGCCTTTCCATGAAAATAAGCGATGTAGATTACCAGGGCGACAAAACCAAAGCCACCTTCTACTATACCGCTGAAGGCCGCGTGGATTTTCGCGAACTGATCAAGAAGATGGCGGAGGCTTTCCGCATCCGTATCGAAATGCGGCAGATCGGCATGCGCCAGGAAGCAAGTCGCCTGGGCGGGATAGGATCCTGCGGACGCGAATTATGCTGCTCGACCTGGCTAACCGATTTTAAAACCGTTTCGACATCGGCCGCACGATATCAAAATCTTTCGCTGAATACGCTTAAACTTGCCGGTCAATGCGGAAAGCTGAAATGCTGCCTGAACTACGAACTGGATAGCTACATGGATGCGCTGAAAGGTATCCCGGATAATGTGAATATCCTGAAAACCGAAAAGGGCGATGCCCGGCTGCAAAAGACAGATATCTTTAAAAAGCTGATGTGGTTTAGTTATCCTATGGAAGATACCTGGATACCCCTTGAGATCGACCGGGTGAAGGAAATACAGGAAATGAACAAAAAGGGTGAGTTCCCTCCAGACCTTGGCGAGCCACAGGAGCCTGAAAGCAAGCCGGTAAAAGTGCCCGACTATGAAAACGTAGTAGGCCAGGATAGCCTTACCCGCCTTGACGACCGCAATCGTAAAAAGAAGAAAAGCCGCAATAAAAACAAGGATAGAAAGCAAGGCGGCCAGGGACAAGGGCAGGCGACAATTATCGTCCAGGAAAAGATCGAGGTGGTGCAGGTAAAGGTTGTAAATGAGAACAACAACAATCAAAATCCGCAGGGTAATAAGAACAGGAACAATCGTCGTCACCGACCGAACCGGAATAAAAACCGAAATGATCAGAACAAGCCTAATGAAAACAATTCATAAGTTACTGATCGTTCTGGGGATGCTGGCGGCGGGCTGTACCGACCCTAATGGCATCATTGATCAAAACACATCGATAGAAAATCATAACTGGTCTTATGCCAACAAAGTGAAATATCCCGTCAAGATAACCGACGCCTCGGTTCCCTGCAATATTTATATCAACCTGCGTGTAACCGGCGATTACCGCTACTCAAATATTTTCGTGCTTGTACACCGGAGCGGACCGAAATTGAATGCGCTTACCCGCTTTGAGGTCAAACTGGCGGATAAAGACGGTCAATGGTTGGGCCAGGGTTCAGGCAATTTATACAGCTACCAGGTGCCGCTGATCACGAATTTCAAATTCCCTGCAGCCGGAACCTATCAATTTGAGATCGAGCAAAACATGCGCGACAATCCGTTGCACGAGGTAAGCGACGTAGGTCTGCGTGTTGAAAAAGCGGCACAATAAACATCTTTTTAAAAACCCGCTTGC
Organism: Mucilaginibacter sp.; assembly: GCA_035551775.1. GTDB lineage: Bacteria > Bacteroidota > Bacteroidia > Sphingobacteriales > Sphingobacteriaceae > Mucilaginibacter. The sequence continues at coordinate 184,879 of DASZMQ010000016.1, forward strand.
ACGGCGTTTGTTGCAATTATAGACGCCGTTGTATGAAAAAGTTGTTATTCATATTGATCCCGATCGCATTTTGCTTATTCGCTTGTGTGCACGAAGGCGATCAAACCGTTTCTGTTACGAAGTCAGGGGGCGGCAGTTTTAACCCGGTATTGTCTTCAGATTCCGGCAGAAATCTGGCTTCAGGTACCGCAACAGGCCCTACCGGTTTGACAAAAAATCCTGACACGATTCCTCAACCTTTTGCGATACCGAATTCTCTCGACACCAGTCAAAAGAAAAATCTTAACCCTCCGCATTGAGGTTACCCGTGTTATTACTCCCGAAACCTGAAAAAGTTTTGCAATTAACGGTTCCTCATTCTTCTAAATTTCCTACCTTCGTTTTGCTAATATTTTTATCAAAATGAGTGTGGCCTTCCTGATCGTTTCTATTGTTATATTGTTAATTGCCGTTTGGTTCTTCCTGAATAAGCCTAAAACTGCCGCTGGTATATCGGCAGAAGAATTTTCAAAGATCAAAGATGAAAACCAGCAGCTTAAGATTGAAGCAGGTACGTTGAACGGAAAGATCAACGGGCTTGTGTCGGAAAAAGAATCAGTGACGTATCTGCTAAAAGATGAAAAAGACCGGATTACAGCAGAGCTTCAACAGGAAAGGGAGAGGTTAGCCCAGGCTAACCAGTCGCTTGAGAATGCCCGCGCTTATTATAAGGCGCAGCAGGAAAAAATACAAGAGCAAAAAGCTGAGGTTGAACAGATCCGGCAGAATTTCCAGCGCGAGTTTGAAAATATCGCGGCGAAGTTACTCGACGAAAAATCCCAGAAGTTTGTTGAGACCAATAAAACCAACTTAGACCTGCTTCTAAGCCCGCTCAAGGAAAACATTAAGCTTTTTGAGGAAAAGGTTGAAAAGGTTTATAAGGCGGAATCAGACGAGCGCAACGTATTGAAGGGCGAGATCACCAAGCTGATGGAGCTGAATAAACAGATTAGTGAGGAGGCCAGCAATCTAACCAAAGCACTAAAAGCCGACACCAAAAAACAGGGCAACTGGGGCGAAGTGATATTGGATCGGATTTTGGAAGCGTCAGGCCTTATAGAAGGCGAAAGCTATGTGAAGCAAGGCAAGGGGTTAAATCTTGTTGATGAAGACGGCAATCGTTTTCAGCCTGACGTGATCATCAATCTGCCTGAAAATAAACACATTATTATTGACTCCAAGGTTTCGCTCCTGGCTTATGAACGTCTCGTTAACTGTGAAACAGAGGACGAGCGCGAGGCATTTATCAAACAACATATACTGTCTATTAAAGGCCATATTAACGGACTTGGCGGTAAAAATTACCAGGACCTCTATGGCGTCAATTCTCCGGATTTTGTATTGCTGTTTATCCCAATAGAATCTTCATTCGTTATCGCTATCCAACGCGACCTGGAGCTGTTTGAATTTGCCTGGAATAAGAAGGTGGTTATGGTGACGCCATCTACGCTATTAGCAACGCTCAAAACCGTTGCTTCTATCTGGAAACAGGAACAACAGACCCGGAATGCTATCGATATCGCTACCAAAGCGGGCGCATTGTACGATAAATTTGTGAACTTTATTACTGATCTAAAAAGGATCGGCGATAACCTGGACCGCTCTAAAGAGGCTTACAACGAGGCCTTCGGAAAACTACAAACCGGCAGCGGCAATCTTATAGGCCGTGTAGAAACCCTTCGAAAGCTTGGCGCCAAAGCTACCAAGCAGATGGATCAAAAATATTTGGAAGAGGAATAATAGCGGTTAGTTAATGACCGTCGCTGAAGACGAACTCACCACAGCCGTACCGTCAACATTCACCTTAGCTGATGTAACTTTGATCGTCATATTGAAAGCTCCGCTCTTCGATACAGGAAAATTATCCTTTATGCTGTAAATCATTTTGCCGGTGCCGGTGCCATCCATGCTTACGGCAATTTTCTGCACATTAAAGCTCATGCTGAACTTCGGTGTCATATCAAAATAAGCTTTGCCATCGGAAATTTTAATCAGTTTATAGGTTACGCTGGCATTAATCTGCATGTTGCCGCCTGTACCTTTTACAGGCACGTTAAGGGGTATAGTTTGGGTAAAGGTGTCGCCCGGTTTCATAGGGGTAGCTGGAAATTGTATCTGGCGCTGCATCATCGACATCATCTGCTTCATCTGGTTTTGGGTAGAATCGCTGGCTTTTTTTCCATTGACCGAATCGATCATCATTGTGGTATTGTCAGTGCTTGCGCGGCCAACGATATGCACCGTTTTTTCGCTTATTGTCGGTGGAATAGGCGCCTGCTTGCCGTTAGCGGAAACATTCAGGCTATCGATCTTCAGGTCCATGGTCAATGGCATCATATTATCCGAGCCAACCGCTCCTGTCTTCATATTCACATCAGCGCCTAAGCCCAACAATGCTGTTATTGGCTGGGTTAGTCCTTCGTCCTTTATCTTTTGAAGTATTTGCGGGTCACCGGTGACGTTTACATTCATCTTCATATTGGCCCCGACATCCATCTTATAGTTACGGTTAGGCTGGTATTTAATTTTAAATACTACAGCATCCTGCGCCCTAAGGATAAAAGGTGCGCATAGCAGCGCGAGCAGACAAAGCTTTTTCATGATCTTATAAGGTTTTTAATCGTCCTTTTTAAACGCGTTCCATCCCTGGGCCTTTATTTCGTGTACAGCGCCGCTTTTGGCGACCAGGTTCCTACCTGCGGATGGCTCTGTAATATACCCTATAAAACTCACGTCGGCAAGATTTTTCATCTTTTCATAATCGGCCTGTTTTATAGTAAACAACAATTCATAATCCTCTCCGCCGCTCAAAGCGCAAACCGTTGGATCAAGATTAAATTGCCGCGCAGTCTGATACGTCATTGGGTCAATAGGTATCTTTTCCTCGTACAGATTACAGCCCTTATTACTTTGATTGCAGATGTGCAGGATCTCGGAAGCCAGGCCATCAGATATATCGATCATCGCCGTCGGTTTCACGCCAACGTCCTTTAATAGTTGTACAACATCTTTTCTCGCTTCGGGTTTCAGCTGCCGTTCGATGATATAATCCTTACCTTCCAGGTCGGGTTGAATATTGGGATTTTCAAGATAAACAAGTTTTTCTCGCTCTAATAATTGTAAACCTACGTAAGCTCCCCCAAGGTCACCGGATACACATATCAGGTCGCCATCTTCAGCACCGTTCCGATATACAATATCCTTTTCATCCGCGTACCCCAGGACAGTAACACTAATCACCAGGCCCTGCAACGAAGATGTTGTATCGCCTCCGATAAGATCAACATTATACTTCTCACAAGCCAGGTAAATCCCTTTATATAATTCCTCGACTGCCTCCAGGGGAAACTTACTCGATATACCAATTGAAACCGTAACATGGGCAGCTATACCATTCATAGCATAAATATCGCTCAGGTTTACTTGTATTGCTTTATAACCCAAATGCTTAAGAGGTACATACGCCAAGTCAAAATGAATACCCTCCAAAAGCATATCGGTAGATATCAAAGCTTTCTTCCCGGCAAAATCGATCACAGCTGCATCGTCGCCGATACCTTTCAAGGTACCTTTGTTCCGAAGTTCAACCTGTTTGGTCAGGTGATCTATCAGGCCAAATTCACCTAACGATTCAATATTTGTTTTCTCTGTGTTCTCAAACATATATTAAAGACCCAACTTTGCTGAAATTTCTAACATTCTTTCTATCGGTTTTACCGCTCTTTCAATAATATACTCCGGCACAATTACTTCGGGCATTTCATTTTTCATACACAGGTACAATTTCTCCAGCGTATTGCGCTTCATGTGCGGACAATCGTTGCAGGCGCATTGGTTATTCGGCGGTGCAGGGATAAACACTTTATCCGGGTTATCCTTCTGCATCTGGTGAATAATACCTGATTCAGTCGCTACGATAAATTCCTTTTCAGGACTTTTGGTAGCATATTTCAGCAAACCTGTTGTCGAACCGATATAATCGGCCATTTTCAGCACTACTTCTTCACATTCCGGGTGGGCCAGCAATTTCGCTTTTGGGTGGCGCTCTTTTAACCGGGTGATCTTTTCCTGCGAAAATATTTCGTGCACCATACAAGCGCCGTTCCATAGTACCAGGTCCCTTCCTGTTTTTTTGGCTACGTACGCACCAAGGTTTTTATCGGGACCGAAGATGATCTTCTGATCTTTCGGTAAACTTTCAATAATCTGTACCGCATTACTCGATGTGCAGACAATATCGGTCATCGCTTTCAGCTCGGCCGTACAGTTCACATAGGTGATCACCAGGTGATCCGGATAGTTCTCTTTAAACTTCCGGAACAAATGCGGCGGGCAGCTGTCTGCTAATGAGCAACCTGCCTTCAAGTCGGGTAAAAGGACCTTTTTCTGCGGTGATAATATCTTAGCGGTTTCAGCCATAAAATGAACACCGGCAAATACGATGATATCCGCGTCCGTTTTGGCTGCCTGCTGGGATAAACCCAGGCTGTCGCCAATATAATCGGCAATATCCTGTATATCAGGCTCCTGGTAATAATGGGCCAAAACAACCGCATTCTTTTCTTTTTTTAACCGTTCAATTTCATCAAAAAGGTCAAGCGAGGGATCAATATATTCCTCGGCAAAGCCCTTGACATTTATTTCATCTAAGGTATCCATTTCAACAATTCAATTAATAACAACTCTTTTTATATAAAGAAAAAAGCTGTTATTGTTAGTGTGTTAGTTCTGTTTAAAGATTGTGATACAACGTACACTTAAAATAGTTTATACAATTTTTTCAACATAATTTAATGATTTCTTAAAATACATCGGGCTGATTTTTAAGGAGATTTATTTCGGTCTATTTAGTTTTAAAACCTTTTTTGTGAATATTTTCTTATCCTTAAAAGTGTTAATTATGCGCGAAATATGACGCAAAAGTCGCTGAAAAAATGGTAGCTAAAACCATCAAAAGGTAACTTTTCAACCTATTAATAATTTATTAATTTTTTACGTACACAAAATTAACACCATTTAGGGCTGTTTCTAACATAAGCCGTACTTTTACACAACATACACTTGAAAATGACTAGAAGCTGTGATTTCCTTGTTATTGGTTCGGGAATAGCCGGATTGAGTTTTGCACTCAAGGCAGCCAGGCACGGTAAGGTTCTGATAGTTACCAAATCGAACGAAGACGAGTCGAACACGAAGTATGCCCAGGGTGGTGTTGCGGTGGTTGTTGATAAAAAAGAAGATTCCTTCGAAAAACATATTGAAGACACGCTGATTGCCGGTGACGGGTTGTGCGATAAAGAGACCGTTGAGATCGTGGTTAAAGAAGGACCTGAAAGAATTAGAGAAATAATTGATTATGGAACCAACTTCGACAAGAATAATGAAGGCTTATACGACCTTGCCAAAGAAGGCGGACATTCCGAATTCCGGGTGCTGCATTATAAGGATATTACGGGTTGGGAGATAGAGAGGTCGCTCTTAGACCAGGTACATCAAAACCCTAATATCACCGTATTGACGCATTATTTTGCCGTAGAGCTGATCACTCAGCATCATTTGGGGGTGTTCGTAGACAAATCTACGACGGATATTACCTGCTATGGCGTTTATGTATTAAATACGGTTAATGGCCTTGTTGAAAAAATATTATCCAAAGTAACGGTAATGGCATCAGGCGGCACGGGACATATATATTCTATAACAACAAACCCAACTATAGCGACCGGCGATGGCGTGGCCATGGTTTACCGGGCCAAAGGCAAGGTAAGGAACATGGAGTTTATCCAGTTTCACCCAACGGCTTTATATAACCCGGGTGAATATCCGTCATTCCTGATTTCAGAAGCAGTGCGCGGTTTTGGCGGCGTATTGAAACGTACCAACGGCCAGGAGTTTATGCAGGAATATGATCCGCGTAAATCGCTTGCGCCGAGGGATATTGTAGCAAGGGCGATAGACGCCGAGATTAAGAAATCAGGCGAGGACTACGTTTATTTGGACATACGGCACCGCAATAAGAAGGATATATTAACTCACTTCCCGAATATTTATGCCAAGTGTTTAGATATTGGTATTGATATGACTAAAGACATGATACCGGTTGCGCCGGCCTGTCATTATATGTGCGGCGGTATCATGGTCGATCATTCAGGCCGGTCTTCCATCATGCATTTGTATGCCTGTGGTGAATGTTCTTCTACGGGTCTGCATGGCGCCAATAGATTGGCATCCAATTCATTACTTGAGGCGCTGGTTTTTGCGCATCGCATATATGAAGATGCGGTTTCAGATTTTAGATATTATACTATTCCGGAAGGCATACCTGATTGGAATGAGCATGGCGTTGAGTTGTCAAACGAAGATATCCTGGTGACGCACAACGTCCGTGAAATGCAAAAGATGATGAACGACTACGTCGGTATTGTTCGGTCAGATTTCAGGCTGGAACGGGCGATGAGGCGATTGCATTTACTTTTCGAGGAAACCGAAGATTTCTATAAAAAGACTAAGCTCTCAGTAAAACTATGCGAACTGCGTAATTTGATCCAGGTATCTTATATTGTGATCAAATCGGCTATGATGCGTAAAGAGAGCAGGGGATTGCATTATACAACAGATTACCCGATACATGCGGAAGAAGTGCATGATACGGTGTTTTGATATATGGGATTATTTTCAATTTTTAAGAAGAAAGCGGAACCGGAAGTTGTTGTTGTTCCGTCTGATGGAATAAAGGCAGTAGCTGACGGAATATTATTTGAAGGAGACAATATCTTCCTGAAATGGGGCGCCGATATTGAAGCTGACAAGTTCTATAATAAGAAGGAATATCGCGCTGACCGAACCATATATCAGTGGGGCGAAAGAACCATTCTCAATGGATTAACGCTGCCATTCAAAACGGTTTGCTGGAACCATAAGCAACACGGTGATATCAAGGCATTCGAGTCGATGGAGTTTTTATTAGAGGGCGATGGCGCGGAAGAGCGATTTCAGGCCGCGAAGCAACACGTGAAGGCTATTTTCGGTGAACCAAAAGCGCATGAGGATCTGCAGCCCGGCGAGGTTTCTTTGGAATGGAAAATAAAGGCTGTGAAGATCGCCTTAAACTTTTATAATAAGGAAAGGCCCAAAGTGCAGCTGGAAATTGGATGGTGGTTGTAAATGTAGTGAAAACTAGAAGATCATGAATAAACTCTACTTGATTATAATCACCAGCGCACAAAATGTAAATATTCATGATTTGATAACAGTTTTGGGGTATGGGGAATTAATTCCCGTGAAGAATATAGATTTATACGATAGCGGAGTTATCTATGGTTTGTCCCTTGGTGCTTATCATGACAAAGTTCTTATATCGGATCATAATAGGATTTTTGATTTTTTTGGAGAAGGGGTATTGCAATATGAGCAAAAATTGTATGACTTGTTTCCTCAGTCAGAAATTGTTGTGTTGAATTTATATAGTGTAATTGATGGATATGGATATTCTATAATTCGTGACGGAAAACGCAAAAGAATAAAGCATGGATCACATGAAGCGGTATATTACGATTTCGGAGAAAAAACTATTGAAGAGATTGTTGTTGATGAAGAGTATCCTGTTGACGATAGCCACGCTGGTAGATTGACCGTGGAGTATTTGTTAGAGAAATATCTCGGAAATGAAAAGGGCTGGGGTGATGTGAAGTTAGTTCAATATAAATAGAAAAAGAGCGGAAAACGGGATTCGAACCCGCGGCCTTCAGTTTGGGAAACTGATGCTCTACCGACTGAGCTATTTCCGCTAATTTTGTATCAAACATAAAAAATAAAATCACTAATTCACTCATTCAGTAATTCAATAATTAAGGTATGCCCGTTATCCTGCCCGTAAAAGATAAATCACCATCCTGGGGAAACGACTGCTTCATAGCTGAAAATGCAACTATTGTCGGCGATGTGGTGATGGGCGATAACTGCTCGGTCTGGTTCAATGCAGTTATCCGTGGCGATGTACACTATATCCGGGTAGGAAACAACACCAATATCCAGGATGGAGCGGTTATCCATTGTACCTATCTCAAAGCGCCCACCAATATTGGCAGTATGGTTTCTATAGGGCACAACGCATTGGTGCACGGTTGTACATTGAAGGATCATGTACTGGTCGGTATGGGCGCGATTGTAATGGATAGCGCTGTTGTAGAGGAGTTTGTGATCATTGGCGCGGGTTCTGTTGTACTGGAAAATACAGTTTGTGAGTCGGGCTATTTATATGCCGGTACACCGGCGAAAAAGATAAAGCCGCTGACGGAAGAGCAGAAGGCTATGCTCAGGAAGCTGCCGCACAATTACATTATGTATTCAGGCTGGTTTAAGGAATAACCGGTTCCTTGGGTATGATTACCGTTTCTTCAGCATCCCAGTTAGAGCGGAGCGTGATATCCTTGGGATAGGTCCAGGTGCTTTCGGGATATTGTTTCTTTTTCACATTTCCGCTATCCCATTTGCCGTTTCGGTTGGTATCATAAACCACGCGGATGGTGTATTTTCCGATAAGATAATTCTTATAGCTCAACGTGGTGCTTTTGGTGATGGGATCACTATGGACGACGGTCTTTTTATCATTCAAAAACTCTATTACGTATGCTTTTGAAGTGTCGGGAACGGTTAATTTAAGTGTGAGCTGACCATAATTATCAAGCTTGTCTTCCTGGAATAGTTTCGGCAGTTTTTTATTCTTGTCGCCGTAAATATCCGTTAGCGCACCTTCATTGAATATCAGCTGGTAACGGGCGTTTTGTTTCCATGGATATTTGAGTACCAGTTTTTTCAGATTCCCGGTGTCCTGCGTCAGGGTATAATTGGATACATTGGCAGAGTCTTCATTTAGAGTGATCAGCGACTGGTCAAAACTTTGAATAGGGATACTGGATGAGATCACAAGGTCCGTCAGGGGCTTAAGTTTATTATCAGTGGTAGTGTTGTATTGAAGCGTTATGTTGCGCGTATAGGTCTCGTGCCTGAGTTTGTGGAGAGCCAAAGTGTCAAACGGTTTGCCGTTCTGGAGGAAGGAAACCCGGATCGAATCAAAGTCCATGTTGCGCATGTAAATATTGGCTGTGTCCCTGGTTTTGTTGAAGTCGACGAGCTTATCCCGGTCGAGCGCCGGCGGATAGACTATCTTTACCGACGGGTTTTCCAGGGGTTTATTAAACGTGAAGAACATGTGACCATCAACGTCAAAGCGATGGTCAAGTGGTTTAAGTTTCTCCGGTTCTTGTTTAAATAAGCTTAATTGTACGTTGGCCGTATCTTTCCGCAAATGGATCGGCTTTTTAAGGAAGGCGATCAGTTCGGCGTCGTTGTCATAAATCCGGTTGGGCGCAGTTTCCTTCAGACCGTAGATGTAGTAGGCGCCGGTGTGCAAATTATTCAGGCTGAAGTTTCCGGCCGAGTCGGTGGTGGCAAAAATACTTGGGCGCTTTTTACCGAAGCGGGCGGTATCCTCTTTTGGGGTCATCAGCATCACCGTCGCGTCCTTTACCTTTTCGCCGGTGAGCGAATTCATAACGGTGCCGGATACGCTTAGCGAGTCGATATGGGGGCCGGTGGAAAAGACATAAGTAAAGTTATTCAGAATGTTCCCTTCGTTTACGTCAGCGATGGACTTGCCGAAGTTGATCACATAGGTCGTGTTTTTTTGCAGCGTGTCCTTGAAGTCTACAATGATAGTTTTTTTCCGGTAATAGATATTGGGGGTTTTCTCCTGGGCGGGGCTTACGGAAATTTCAGCCGCCTGGTTTTTTAGCGTGAAAAACTCATCGAAGTCCAGCCGGATCTGTTTCGCATTAAAGTTGCGGGTCATGTTCGGCGGGGTTGCCTTTAACAATTTGGGAGGAGTACGGTCTCTCGGTCCGCCCTGGGGCTTCTGAATGCTGGCGCAGCTGAGAATGAAAAAAAGTATGCTCGCGAAGACAAGAATTTTGCTCAAAAAAGCGCTCCTTTTATTTAACCCCATTTTTAGCCCTTATAAACGAATTTTGTGTTTTTATGAAGATTATCATTCGAAATTAAAAATAATCGCGTATAAACGAGATTTATAATCGTTTGATAGTCAGTAATTTAAGTTATTTTGAAATGTGAACCATCAGAACCGAGATATCGGAGGGTGAAACACCCGATATCCTGGATGCCTGTCCCAAAGTACGCGGTTTTATCTTCATCAATTTTTCGCGCGCCTCTTTTGAAAGTGAAACGAGCGACTGATAATTGAACTCCGGATTGATTTCCTTGTCCTCCATCTTACGCATCTTTTCTACGATATCCATTTCCTTGTCAAAATAACTCTCGTATTTGATTTTTATTTCAGCCTGCTCGATAGTTTCTTTGCGATAATTTTTCAGCAGCTCATTCAGCCCGGTGTCGGCCTTTCTTAAATCGTTTAAAGATACCTGTGGCCGAGTCACCAGGCTGAACATTTTTACATTGTGGGGAATGGATGCGGTGCCCAGATCTTCCAGCAATGAATTTACTTCGGATGCTTCTACTGAGTTAGTTTTAGTATAACTCACGATGTCATCGGAGTCTTTAACTTTTTGGGCGACTTTGGCCATACGTTCTTCGTTGATTAGGCCAAGTTCATAGCCAACGGGAGTGAGCCGGATATCCGCATTATCCTGGCGTAACAGTAAACGATGCTCGGCTCTTGAGGTGAACATGCGGTAAGGCTCTTCGGTACCTTTAGTAACGAGGTCGTCGATGAGGACGCCGATATACGATTCGGAACGCTTCATGATCACCTCGTGTTTGTCATGCACTTTTTGATGCGCATTGATCCCAGCGATAAATCCTTGTGATGCGGCTTCTTCATAACCGGTTGTTCCATTGATCTGCCCGGCGAAGAACAGGTTGCTCACCAATTTGGTTTCCAATGTCAGACCGAGCTGGGTGGGCGGGAAGTAATCGTATTCTATGGCGTATCCGGGGCGGAACATTTTGGCACTTTCAAAACCAGGTATTTTGGTCAATGCACGGTACTGAACATCCTCAGGAAGCGAGGTAGAAAATCCGTTGACATAAATCTCTACGGTATTCCAGCCTTCCGGTTCAACGAATATCTGGTGTCGTTCGCGTTCGGCAAAACGGTTGATCTTATCTTCGATAGAAGGGCAATAGCGCGGCCCCAAGCCCTTGATTCGGCCGGTGAACATCGGTGATTTTTCAAAGCCTTCTTTCAAAGTTTCGTGTACGTTGTTATTGGTATAAGTGATCCAGCAGCAGCGTTGGTCAGCCGGCAATGCAACATCGGTGAAGGAAAAACGGCCACGGTCTTCGTCGCCCCATTGTTCTTCCATTAGGCTGTAATTTAGAGTACGGCCATCCACGCGTGGTGGGGTGCCGGTTTTCATCCGGCCCGCTTCGAAGCCTAATTCAACTAACTGCTCGGTTAAACCCGTGGCTGCTTTTTCTCCTGTGCGGCCGCCGCCCATACGTTTTTCACCAATATGAATGACGCCATTGAGGAAAGTGCCATTTGTCAGAACAACAGTGTCACATTCGATCTCGATACCTAACGATGTGCGAACGCCCTTTACGGTGTTTCCCGCGACAATTAAGGACGATACCGTGTCCTGCCAGAAATCGACGTTAGGTGTTTTTTCTAATGTTAAACGCCATTCTTCGGCAAATCGCATACGGTCGTTTTGTGAACGAGGGCTCCACATTGCCGGCCCTTTGGATAGGTTTAGCATGCGGAATTGGAGCGTTGTTTTGTCTGCGATAATGCCTGAATAGCCACCCATGGCGTCAATCTCACGCACAATTTGGCCTTTTGCCACGCCGCCCATAGCTGGGTTGCAGCTCATTTGAGCTATGGTTCCCATGTTCATGGTGATCAACAGCACAGATGAGCCTAGATTGGCCGCCGCCGCCGCAGCTTCGCAGCCTGCGTGGCCGGCGCCCACAACTATTACATCATATTTCCTAAACATTCTTCCTCCATGTTCCACGTGGAACGTACAAAGTTACTTCGAATCATTAGATGTTCCACGTGGAACTTTTAATAATGATATTAATGCAACAAATGCCCAAACGCCTTCCAGTATGATGAAAGGGTAGAATTTCACCATCCAGGAAGCATAACCGCACAGACCTGCACCAATGAAATTCATCAGGCTATATAATTTACTGCTTGCGGGCAACCTTTTGTACAGATTAAGCATAAAGGCGATCAGCAGTATGATAACGCCAATCGAGGCTATAATGTCTGATGGTTTCATTTATGATTCGTTTAATTCCGTCAGTTCTATCCAGCGCAGGCTTTTTCCGTCCAATTCATAATTCAGGGTTTGGATTTGGCGCGCCAAATCGGCGAGTTGGCCGTGATCTGCTGTGCCTGAATTCATCTGTTCAGTCAGCATTTTGATCTGGTTTTCCATGCCGGCTATTTCATTGTTCAATGATTCAAGCTCTTTTTGTTCCTTAAAATTTAGCTTGTTCTTTTTTGGCTGAATGGACTTGTCCTCTTGCTTCGATGTGAGCTGTGTGCTTTTCGCATGCTGTTTCTCTTGTTCCTGCTCATAGCGCCACGAGGAATAATTGCCATTAAATATGCGCACACCTCCGTCCCCTTCCATAATAAAAAGCTGTTCCGTGAGCTTGTCCAGCAAATAACGGTCGTGCGAAACCAGCATCAGGACGCCGGTATAGTTCGTCAGAAATTCTTCTAAAACATTCAGCGTATCGATGTCCAGGTCATTCGTTGGTTCATCCAGTATCAGGAAGTTGGGGTTCTTCATTAATATCTGCAGCAACTGCAGGCGTTTTTTTTCGCCGCCGCTCAGGTTGGCTATGAAACCATATTGCTTTTTAGGTGGAAAGAGGAATAATGTTAGCAGTGCTGACGCCGTTATGGTTTTGCCATCGGCCATGGTAATGTAGTCCGCGACGCTTTTTACTACATCTAATACCCGGTCGCCGTCATTGAAGGTCATACCTGATTGATGGAAATAACCCATTACCGTAGTTTCTCCCGGAATTATCTGCCCTTGGTCAGATAAGAGTTTTCCCGTGATCAAATTGAGCAAGGTGGATTTGCCGCTTCCATTTTTCCCGGCAACGCCGATACGATCTCCTTTTTTAAAGATGTAATTAAAGTCGTCGATCAATTGTTGCCCATTGAACCCCTTCCCCACATGATGCATCTCCAATATTTTGTTGCCTTGCCGGGATGTCTTTACACTTAACTCAACCTTGCCTTTCGGCCCGGAGTCTTTGGTTTTTTCTTCCAGTTCGTAATAGGCATCTATCCGGGCCTTGGATTTGGTGCTGCGGGCTTGCGGTTGCCTGCGCATCCATTCCAGTTCTTTTCGCAGCAGGTTTGAATTTTTCTGAAATTCTGCTTCTGTCACAGCCTCGCGTTCGGCTTTCTTTTCCAAATAATAACTGTAGTTACCGCGATAGGGGTACATCCTGCCGTTGTCGATCTCGATGATCTCGTTACAAACATTATCCAGGAAGTAGCGGTCGTGAGTCACCATCAGGATGGTCTTACCGCCCTCGGTCAGCAGCTTTTCCAGCCATTCAATAGTGTCGATATCTAAGTGGTTGGTCGGCTCGTCCAATAGATAGACGTCAGGCTCTTCGATAAGTAATTTAGCTAAAGCCAAACGTTTCTTTTGACCGCCGGATAGCGTTTGAATGCTTTGGTTTAAATGGTGAATATCCAATCGTCCAAGAATGGTCTTGATCTTATATTCATACTCCCAGGCATTCAGGTCGCTGATCTCTTCGGTTACTTTATCAATTGCCCTGGCGTTATTCGGGTCATTTTCAAGCAATTCTTCGTAAGCGCGTATCAGTTGCTGTTGTTTGTTATCCGAATGAAAAATATAGTCACTGATGGTATAAGCCAGTTCAAAGGATGGATCCTGTTCCAAATATTCCAGCCGCAGATCACGCGCATAAACTACTTTGCCTTCTGTTGGTAGAAATAGTCCGGCGAATAGCTTCAGCAGCGTCGATTTGCCCGCTCCGTTGATTCCCACTAAGGCAACGCGCTGGCCCCGATTGATCCCGATAGTTTGGTTCCGGAACAGCCAATGGTCATGGAAAGAATGACCGAGATTTTCCGCTGATAGATAAGTACTCACAAGTTGTCAAGGATAAACTGCCAAATCGTCCGATTGTCATTCGACTTATCGGGCAAATGGCATGAATTGTTATAATTTTATACAAAATTACGCATTCGTATGCGGTGGAATGAATATTGTATGTTTAAACATGTAATTCTAAAACAGTCAGGGAGACTATAAAACAACATGAAAAAGGTATTTCATCCCGCCGGCGAGCGGGGACACAGCGACCTCGGATGGCTTAAGTCTGATTTTTCGTTCAGCTTCGGACCGTGGTACAACCCGGAAAAAGTGCACTTTGGCGTATTAAGGGTTTTAAATGATGACTGGGTAGCCCCCGGAATGGGTTTTGGTATGCACCCGCATGATAATATGGAGATCATCACCATTATGCTGTCAGGTGCAGTGGAGCACAAAGACAGTATGGGCAATGCGGGGCAGATTAAGGCGGGCGAGATCCAGGTTATGTCAGCTGGCACAGGTATCATGCACTCGGAATATAATCCTTCTAAGTCGGAAGATACGAGGCTGCTGCAAATCTGGTTATTCCCGAAAAAAATGAATATTGAGCCGAGATATGATCAAAAGAGTTTTACTGATGCTCTGAAGAAAAACGAGCTAACCACCGTTGTTTCGGGCGAAACAGGCAGCGATGCGCTTTTTATCAACCAGGATGCTACTTTTTCCATCGGTGACTTCGATGCGGGTAAGCAGGTCAATTATGAGATCAAAAACCCTGGTAACGGTGCTTTTATCTTCCAGATCGAAGGCGAATCGGGCGTGGATGGCAGCGATCTAAACAAAAGGGACGCTATCGGTGTTTATGATACAAGCTCATTTACCATCGAAACCAAGTCGTCCTCCCGTATTTTGATCATGGAAATTCCGATGAGATAAAGGCCGGCTTCCGGTTGAAGGGTTTTGGGCTGTAAACAATTTGATTGTCGATTGTTTAAACTCAAATATCCGATCAATGGCTGAACAGGCACCGGCATGGAAAAGATGGCTCGAGGAGAGCGGCGATCAGGTTATATTCCTTAAAGGGTTCTTCAGGAATATGTTCCGGGGTGGTTTTGAATGGTCGGAGTTGATACGCCAATGCTATGAAATAGGATATAAATCATTTACGCTTGTTGCCACAACAGCGTTCATTATGGGGTTGGTTTTAGCGTTACAGCTGAGGCCAACCCTTGTTGGTTTTGGGGCTGCAAGCATGCTGCCGCGTACACTGGTTATCGCGATTGTTCGCGAAATAGGGCCGGTGATCACCGCTATTATCTGCGCCGGGAAAATGGCCTCCGGCATTGGCGCCGAGTTGGGCAGTATGAAGGTTACCGAGCAGATCGACGCCATGGATGTATCAGGCGCGAACCCAATGCAATACCTGGTCGTAACACGTGTACTGGCGACGACCTGCATGGTGCCGTTGCTGGCGATCATGGGGGACGTAATAAGCCTGATCGGTGGATTTGTTGCTATTAATATCCAGGGTAGTGTAAGCTTGCTGCTTTACTATAATAAATGCGTCGGCGCCCTGAGCTTTTCGGATCTTCTTCCCGCTGTTATTAAAACAGTTTTTTTTGGGTTTGCCATAGGCTTTATCGGTTGTTATAAAGGCTATAATTCAGACCGCGGCACTGAAAGTGTCGGTTTGTCGGCCAACTCGGCCGTTGTCGCGTCATCGCTCTGGATTTTCGTTATCGATGCCATCGTGGTGCAGATATCCAATGTCATGCTGTCTTGATATGAAAACGGTCAAACATACTGGATATAAAGACAAGCCTGCTGAAAAAAAGGGAGAAGCCATCATTCATATCAAAGGGCTTAAGAAGTCGTTCGGTGAAAATATGGTGCTGAAGAATATTAACCTGGATGTAAGAAAGGGCGAAAATGTGGTTGTTTTGGGAAGATCGGGTTCAGGAAAGTCTGTTACGATCCAATGTATTGTCGGAAAAATAAATCCCGACGAAGGAGAGCTAACCGTTTTTGGCGAGGATGTAGCTTCATTGCACGAACGCGGGCTCAAGGAACTGCGCACACGGATCGGTTTCCTGTTTCAGGGTGCGGCGCTATACGATTCTATGACCGTTCGTGAGAATATGGAATTTCCCCTTACCCGCGTGCTGAAAATTAAGGACCGAACCGAGATCGAACACCGGGTTGAGGATGTGCTTACGAGTGTAGGATTGATCGATGCCATAGATAAATGGCCGTCGGAACTTTCCGGGGGCATGCGGAAACGCGCAGGCCTGGCCCGGACGCTGATCGTACAACCGGAGATCATGCTGTACGATGAGCCTACGACGGGCCTTGACCCGGCCACTTCGCGCGAGATCGCCCAGCTGATACTGGATATGCAGAAAAAATATAAAACAACCTCTCTCATTATCACGCACGACATGGAATGTGCGCGCATAACGAGTGATCGGGTGGTGGTGATGCATGAGGGTGAGTATATAGCAGAGGGAACGTTTGAGGAATTGAAAAATTCTAAAGATAACCTGGTATGCTCTTTTTTTTAATTCTATACTATAAATATGAAAACTACAGCTGGACAGAAAATAAAAATAGGCGTATTCGCGCTGCTTGGATTAGCGGTGCTTATCGCCGGCATATTCCTTATCGGGAATAAGAAGGGATTGTTCTCAGCCACCTTCAATGTGCATGGTATGTTCAAAAATGTAAATGGCTTGCAGGTGGGCAATAATGCACGTTTTGCCGGCATCAACGTCGGTATAGTTGAAGCCATCGAGATCGTAAATGATACGACAGTAAAAGTGGTGCTCAACCTGAATGAAAACGTGAAAAAGTTTATAAAAAAAGATGCAAAGCTGAGTATCGGCAGCGATGGACTGATGGGCGATAAGCTGGTACAGATATCGCCCGGTGGCGCGACTACAAGCCAGGAAGTACAGAATGGTGATGAGTTGGCCGCCGTTAATCCATTCGACATCGATAAAATGATCAAACGGGTGACAGGTATTGCTGATGATGCGGGAAACCTGATAGCGGGGCTTTCTACGATAGTAGATAAGGTGAACCATGGGCACGGCAGTATAGGACGGCTGCTTAACAACGATAAAATGGCTAAAGATCTGGAAGGAACTGTAGCGCAGGCCAAAAGTACTGTAACGCAAGCCAAATCCACCATTGACAACGTGCATAAAACTTCAAGCACACTGAACGAGGACCTGAAAGCGGCACAGCATAATATCCTTTTACGTGGTTTTTTTAAGAAGAAAAAGAAAGCCAGGGAGGACTCGATCAAAAAAGTCCAGGATTCGCTGAAGAAAGTTCAGCAAACGCCACCACCCAATACCAACTAAAAAGCCCTCCGATATCTCAGAGGGCCCGGTTATCATTAAACCTTGTCCCGGTGTTAAAGATACTTAGTTAATGCAGGATCGAGCGGGGTTGTTTGCGAGCGGAAACGATGGATTAAATTACCGTTCTCGTCTATCAGGAACTTCTCGAAATTCCACTTGATGTCACCCGTAAAATCCGGATTTGGCGCTGTTGTCAGGTATTTGAACAGCGGGCAAATGTCATCGCCTTTAACGCTGACTTTTTCGCTCAACGGGAAGGTAACGCCATAGTTCTTCTGGCAGAAGGTCTTGATCTCGGTAGCTGTACCGGGTTCTTGCTGACCGAAGTTGTTCGCCGGGAAACCTACCACAACCACCTTATCTTTGTATTGGTCGGCCAGCTTCTGCAGCTCGGCGTACTGTGGAGTAAAACCGCACTTTGAGGCTGTGTTTACGATCAATACCTTTTTGCCTTTGTACTGCGATAAATTGAATGCTTGTCCGTCAATATTGGTCAGCTTGAAATCGTAGACCGACGATGGCGCAACAAATAAGAATGCAGCTAAGAATGCTAATATTTTCATAATTAAGAAATTTGGTTTCAGCGTGATGCGAAGTAAAGTTAGGGCTAATCTTTTACTTAGTCTATCCGACTTGTGTAAAATTTCTTATACCCAGGTAGTAATCCTCCTTAGCGGTCATCAACTGTTTATCTGCTGCTATTTTGTCCGTATATCCCAGCAGGTGCAGCGCACCGTGGATTAACACCCGGTGCAGTTCGTTGGTTTCGCCGGCCCCAAATTTCTCAGCGTTCTCGCGGATGCGGTCGATAGAAATGAAAATATCGCCCGCGATAACCTTTTCCTTTTCGGAATTATCGAAGGTGATGATATCGGTGTATGTATCGTGATCCAGGTATTGCTGGTTGATCTGCAATAAATAAGCATCCGAGCAGAAAATATAATTCAACTCCTGCAGCTTATAGCCTTCGGCAGCAATGGTGGCTTTAACCCAGGCTTTTACCTTGTTTTTGTTTTTCAGATCAAAACGGATATCCTCTTCGAAGAAATTGACAGAGGGCATTTAGATCTTAAAATGAAGTTCAACTTCATTTCCTGTGGAATTGAAAATACACTGGTCGGCCAGTTGTTTTACGATGAAAACACCCCTGCCGGTCAGATTTTCCAGGTTCTCCACGGCAGTGGGGTCAGGCAGGTGGTCGTAGTCAAAACCCGGACCCTCGTCGGTAATGGTCCATATGACACGCTTGGGTTCAACCTCGGCATTGACGATCACCTTTTTGCTTTCATCAAGCTTGTTGCCATGGATAATAGCATTTATGGCGATCTCATTAAGACAGGTCATCATATTGGCGAAGGTATCCTCGCTTATATTGTGCTTATCGGCAATTTTCTCAATGAGTTCTTCCAGCAACGTGATGCTTTCCGGCTTCGAAGGGAGCTGTAAAGTATAAAGCTCGCTGGTTTGGACGTTCGCTTCCTGCATATCAATGGGCATTAAGTTGATCAAAGTAAGATTTTATTATTTGTTTATAGTACAAATTAAGTGCCGGAGATACCGTCTTTATTTGTTCAGTTTGTTTTTCAGTTAGTTTCTGATAATCCTTCAGCGCTTTGATGTAACCCGGCGGCAGATCCTTTCCCGCATTACTTTCACGCTTCTGATCCTGTTCCTGCTGCTGCTCCGCTTTTTCTGCTTCCAGTAAACGCGTTTGTATTTGCTGCTGCCGTTTTAGCAGATCATCAGTTATTCGCTTGTTTACGATATCGCCGACACTTTGTTCCATTTCTTTGGAAATTTTGTCCAAATTGCCCAACTTCCCGGTACCGTCTTTATTCTCTTCCTGGTTAATTTTTTGCAGCGACTCACGTATCATTTGCTGCTCCTGCGCCATCCTTGCCAGCTGCTCACTCATCATATTGCGCTGGCTCTGAGACATATTGCCCTGCTGCTTCAACTGATCGCGCATCCGTTGCATATTTTGGTTCAGCTGCTGCTGCATTTTTTGCAGCTGCGATAGCGAAGGCTGCTTCGATTTGCCCCCTTTGCTGTTTTTCATAGAATTTTGCAGCTGTTCCAAAGCTTCACTTAACATCAGCGCCAGGTTATTCATCGAGGTCATCGCATATTGCTGGTTGCGCCCGGCTTCCGGTGTCCTGCGGTCGCTTAAATTGTCCAGCGACTTGTCGATATGGTCGTTTATACTCGCTATTTCCTGGTTAACAGTAGATTGTATTTGCGGCACCCGCCGGCTTATGGCATACAAGCTATCCTCAGCTGTTTTTAAGTTATCTTTTATGTCTTTCTGTTTTTGTGCTAATATAGTATAATTTGGGTCAGTTGGAACAGTATTTTTCAACGTTTCCATCACTTTTTCCTGTTCGAACGAGCTATTGATCAGATTTTTAAGTAATTCGCGCAGCTGTTGTATATCAACACTGGTTTGTTGCTCCTCTTCCGAGTCCTTTTGCTGCTGTAATTTACCCGCCATTTGCTGCATTTGCTTCGATGCCTGCTGTTGCGATTTTGAGGCATTTTGCTTGTCATTCTTTTGCAGGCTTTCCGAGCTTTGCTCCATCTGCTGGTCGACGTTCTGCTCCTCTTCCTTCGGGTTTTCAAAATCACTTTTCTGCTCCGAGGATTCATTTTGCTTTTGCAGGTTCTGGAGCGATTTTTTCACGTCCTGGAAATCCTGCTGCAATTTTTGCTGTTGCTGCTGCAGGCCCTTAGGATCTGAGTTGGGCTGTTTGGTTTCATCGGATAATTTCTGCTGCTCATCCGAAAGCTTATTTAAGTGGCTGATCTGCTGATCTAATTTTTGGTCAAACTCCAGTTTTTTATACAACTGCAGGATACGGTCGAGCTCTTTTTTGAGCGATTTGTTATCCATTTGCATTTTGGAAAGCTGGTCCCTGGTAGCGTCTTTTTGCTCCTGGTTCATCAGCTCCTGCAGTTTTTCTAGCAGGTCGCGGGTTTTCTGGTCGAGCACATTGTTAAACAGGTCTTCTATCTGTTTTTGCTTTTCCTGCAATTCTTTGGTTTGTTGTTCATTTTCCTGGCGCTCATACAGGTTCTTTTTGTTTTCGGCCTGGATGTCTTTGATCAGGTTGTCCAGGTCGTGTTTCTTTTGTAATAAATCCTCTATCTGCTTTTTTTCGTCGAACGATAAGGTGTTTTTATCCAGCAGCATCTGGTTCAGCTTCTGAGATTCCTTTTCTATCTGGCCGGCCATTTTGATGGCGTCGGTCATTTTATCCTTGATCACCTGTGAGCTTTTGTCCAGATCTTCATTCACTTGTTTCTGGTCGGGAACATTAAGCGTGCGTTCCGTCGAACGAACTCTTTTTGGGCCGGAGACCTCGTCGTTATCAGCTACCTCGAAATAGTAAGTTACCTGGTCACCTGGTTTGGCGCCTATGTCTTTCAGGTTCCAGTAGTAAAAGAAATCGGATTGACTTTTGCCAAGGTCGGCTTTCACGGCCTTACTTATGACATGCGTGTTTTTGTCAGCCGGCGCACCGATCTTATAGTTGAAGGTTAGTGAAGAAAAACCATGGTCATCCTGTATCTTACCGTCAAAATACAGCGATTTCGTGCTTACAGAGTCGGTTTTTTCATTAACGGCAATGGTCGGCAGTTCATCCGGTATTACGGTTATGCGGTACGAAGCCGAATCGCCATGGTTTACCAGGCGGCTCACCGGGTTGAGCGAATACCCTGAGTTCTTAAGTGCTCTTTCCGAATGTTCAAAAACATCGGGCGAGGCCTCGGCCGCCATTACTTTTTGGTTGTTCATGGTGAAGGCCAGTGCATCCGCGTTTTGCGTGTGAACGTCCCATTTGACGATGGTCCCGGCCGGAACCGTCAGGTCGCCGGCATTTGAGATCAGTTCATTTTGCTTGTGCAGGTACGCAGGGTAATTTAAGGCCGCATCAAAATGAAGTAAGGAAGGTTTCAGGTTTACTTTGATCTCGTAGGCCGGTGAAGTAAATCCGTTGCCGCTGAAGCGGAAAGCTGTATTCTTCTGCAGGTTGCTCAGCTGATAATGGAAATGGCTGGCATTGTCCTTGTCCAGTTTAAAGGTATTGTTCGCAGTTTCGATATAAACATCGGCTGGCAGTTTGTCGCCTTCCAGCTTCAGTTCCAGCTTCATATCCTCCCCCTGCACGGCAGACAGCGATTTATTTGTCAGCACGAATTTGAACGGCGCAACCGGCGCGAAATATTCGTCGTGGCGGATGAGCCTTTTAGTACTTTCTGTCAATATCGACGGCGCGGCCAGTGCTATAATACAGATAACCGCGGCCGGGAAGATCACCCACTTCAAATATTTTGTATTGGCGCGGATGTTAATAGCTGAAGGAAAGCTCACCGGTTTCAGTGCGTCGATCTTTTGGTCGATGCTTGCTTCGATCAAGGTCCTTTGCTGTGTGCTTTCTTCGGCAAGTTTCTTCAGCTGGAGCGTATTGAGCAGCTTATCCTTCACATCGCCGAAATGGGTTCCAATGATCTCAGCGGCCTTGTCGTGGGTGATAATATTGCCCAGCTTAAGCCAGGCTAATAATGGCGGCATCACGAGCCAGGCGATCAGGCCAAGGTTCAAAAAAATGAAAAAGTAGAACAGGAAGGTGCGAAATGTTGTATTAAAATTACCAAAGTATTCGCTGAGCGTAATAACCACATAAGCCGAAAACAAACCGGCTCCCAGGAAAATGAGTCCCCGCAGCAGTTTGTTCCAATAGTACTTGCGGATGAACGTGTCGATCTTGCCGATCAGCAGCTCATAATTTTCCGATGTCCGTACGGTGCTCACGTTGTAAAATACTGGCGTTTATATAAAACGGCAATAGGCCAATCAAAATTATAACAATTTGATGATAATTAGTTGATGCCAAAATCCCCAAAATGGCGCTACCTTTGTAAGGTAAACTTATAAGTTTAACTGATTATTTTTTAAATGAAATCACAACCCGATATTCAGCTTGCAACCGACCTGCGCACAGTCAGCGCGCGGTTAATAAAAAAACTACGCAAGCAATCGGTAACCGGGCAACAGCTTTCGCTGACCGAAAGGTCGAGCCTGTCGCTGCTGCAGCAACACAAGGAACTGCTTCCAAGCGAACTGGCAGCAATGGAAAAGATAACTAACCAAAGCATGTCGCAGATTTTGAGCCATTTGCTCGAACTGGGCTATATCAGCCGGAAGGATTCGGAGACGGATAAGCGCAAAGTTATCATCTCGCTTACGCCCGCGGGGGAAAAAACCTTGATCCGGGTACGCGCGGAACGCGACGAATGGCTGCTGAAGGCCATCGCTGAAACCTGCAGCGCCGCAGAGGTTGAAATATTACAGCGGGCGATAGCGCCGCTGACCAAACTGGTTGATTTTGAGTAAAACGGAAATACTACACTATGAAATTAAATACATTCGAACCCTTCAAGAGCCGCAATTACCGGCTTTTCTTCGCCGGGCAGTCGATATCGCTGATAGGTACCTGGATGCAAAAAACAGCGGTGAGCTGGGTGATCTATTCACTAACACATTCAACCGTTTACCTGGGCCTGTCCCTGTTTGCCAGCCAGTTCCCCGCTTTCCTGTTTTCGTTGCTCGGCGGTGTGGTGTCCGACCGTTACAACCGCTTCCGCGTGCTGCTCGCCACGCAGGCGGCTTCCATGGTACAGGCCACCATCCTGGCCATCCTGATCCTGGCAGGGCATTATAATGTATGGGTGATACTTTCGCTCAGCTCGGTACTGGGTATCATCAATGCTTTTGACGTGCCGGCAAGGCAGGCGTTGGTTTATGAAATGATCGACGATAAAAAGTACCTGCCCAATGCCCTGGCGCTGAACTCGTCCATGGTGAATCTGTCGCGTTTGATTGGTCCGGCCATAGCGGGATTTATATTGGAGCAATTGGGCGACGGCGTGTGCTTCCTGCTTAATGCATTCAGTTTTTTGGCGGTTATCGGTTCGCTGCTATTGATGCGGCTGCCTGAATATGTCGATAAAGTTCGCACCAAAAACGCGCTGGGCGAATTACAGGAAGGCTTTGCTTACCTGAAAAGGACGCCGTCCATCAGCTTTATCATTATCATGCTCGGCGCGGTCAGTTTGTTCGTGCTTCCGTTCAGCACGCTTTTGCCGGTGTATGCCAAGGATATTTTCAAAGGATCAGCCTCTACATTCGGCATTCTCGACAGCGTGATCGGCCTGGGCGCATTCGCAGGGGCCATATTCCTTGCCTCGCTGAAGCCGGGCACTAACCTGAAAAAAGTACTGGCTATCAATACGCTGATCTTTGGATCGGGACTGGTTTTGTTCTCGCACGAGGGGAATTATGCGATGGCGCTTGTATTTGCCACCATAGCTGGATTTGGAATGATGTCGCAGGTGACGGTGAGCAATACGGTCCTTCAAACCACGGTCGACCCCGGCATGAGGGGGCGTGTTATCAGCTTTTACGCGATGGCATTCTTCGGCATGCAGCCACTTGGCGGGTTGCTCATAGGGTCGGTGTCGAAATGGATAGGTACGCCCGATACCATGCTGGCCGAAGGCATCATCGGCCTGGCCATAGGCATACTGCACTTTAGATTTTTAAGGCGCGAACGTTTGAAAGCAAAGCAGGTTATTATACCGACGACTGCGCAGGCGCAGGCGGTGTAATAGGAGTATTTAGTTATAAGCCAGCGTTTGCTGGATGTTAATGCGCGTTTTGGGGTCGTCGCCATTAATGACAGATTTGAAACATCAGTTTTTTAAGCCGCGCAGGTACCCTTCGTATGCATTCTTCTTCCGGTACAGACTGTCAAAAGGCAGCGGCCAGTCTTTGCGTTTATAATAGTAGGGTATCCGGCTGTCGGCGTAGCGAAGGGCAATTTCGCTCCTGGTTATGAAGATATTTATTTAGACCGAAGCAGGCACAGATTTTGCATCTATGATGCCTTAAACTAACAAACATACAAAATGAAACAGATCAGAACGGTATTGCTCATGCTGATGGCAGGTACATTGGCGCTTACCTCGTGTAAAAAGGATGGCGGTTCTAAAACCTCGGCGAGCATGAATTTGAGTGTAGACGGGTCGGCAAAAAGCACGTCGAGCGTAATAGCTACTTATTATCAGAGCGAAAAAAGCTTGCAGGTGATTGCTACATTTTCAGGAGGAGCGTCGGTATCCTTTATGATACAGAACATAAAAGTGGGGAGCTTTGACGCATCAACCGATGAAGTTCTTGCCACTTATTCCACAAGCAACAGTTTCGCGGACACCTATACCGGCGACTCGGGGACGGTGACCATTACCTCGTTTGCCAACGGCACCGTGAAGGGCACTTTCGCTTTTGCTGCAAGCAAAACCGGCGGATCCACGACACATATTACCGGCGGTAGCTTTACATCTGCATACACCACGCAGTAATAAAATTGACTTTTGTGAGCGATAACCCTATATTTGCTATCCCTTTTCGGGATGTAGCGTAGCCCGGTATCGCGTCCCGACTTTGGTCGGGAAGGTCGCCGGTTCAAACTCATTCCCGTCATAATACGAGTATAACGCCTCGGGATGTAGCGTAGCCCGGTATCGCGCCAGCATGGGGTGCTACGCAACGATAGCCTCTGGCTATCATTGCTGGAGGTCTCCTTACTTTTATTAAACCGTTAACTTATAGTTGTGTACTACCGGAAGTACTACCACTGTTTAGCTGCAATCGTCAAACCCAATGGCAACTGTAGCGATAGTTCTCAATACTACAAAGAAACTTTCCAACAACGAATACTCAGTCTCAATAAGAGCGACCCATAATCGTGATAAGCGGTATTATGCTTTGTCAAACCTGGTTGTTAACCAAAATTTACGATTTCGAACAACAATAGAACACTGGCGTCCGCCAGCGAAGGAAGATGATGGCCTCGGAAGATTCCGAAAGACCGTAGAAGGATACCGCGAACTTAATGCGGTAATAGAATCCAAATTAAACTTGGCTAAAGAGATTTTAAGTCGGTATGACGCCCAAAGTATGCCTTTCGCGTTCGACAGGTTTGAACAAGACTTGAAGCACTTTCAACCTTTAAAGCAAACCACGCACAATGAAGTAAATGCTCCCAAACTTCAAGAACAAGTCCAACGGTTCACTCTACACGACTACTATGCAGAGCAAATAAAAGTGTTGGACGAGCAAGAGCGTACAGGACTGTCTGGGTTGTTCTACGAAAATCAGCGTATACTAGATAAGTTCCGACCAGGAGTGCTACTCACTGACGTAAACTATAGATTTCTTGAAAGCTTTGAATACTGGCTTAGAAACGTGCGTAAGAACAAGGACACTTCAATCAGCGTGAAGATGAGAAACCTTCAAAGGGTTATGAACCTTGCTATTGAGGATAAGCTTATAAAGCAAGAAGATTACCCTTTTGGTGAAAAAAGATACAGTGTCAACAGACGCCTTGACCATTCAACGAAGAAGATCGCTATACGTACTGATAAGATAGGCAGGCTAAAGGCGCTTGAAGTAGACCCTGGAACCGGACTACATTTCGCACAACAACTATTCCTTTTTAGCTACTACTGCCGAGGGATGAACTTTATCGATATGATGTTTCTAAAATGGACTGACCTTCCCGACGACACGATACACTACGTTAGGCGCAAAACCAGGGGCAAGTTTGACATTCCAATCAACCGGCACACTTCCGCTATATTAGAATACTTCAAGCACAATAATACGAATGTCGGAGGATATGTCTTTCCAATTCTGGATGACCGAATCCACGTTACTAGCAAGCAGAAGTACACGAAGAAGAAGAGCGCATTGAAGAAGGTTAATTACAACCTGAAGTTGATAGCAAAAATGATTGGGGAGCCGACACTAAAACTCACTACGAACGTGGGACGGCACTCATATGCCACAGGCCTTAAACGTGCAGGAGTCGATACAAGCTACATAACTGAAGCGTTAGGCCATGCTACACAGGAACAAACACAAACTTATCTTGACAGCTTTGAAGAAGGCACAATTGAACGGCTTGAAGAGGGCATATTTGATATATAAAACAAGAAAGCCCACCGTTGGGGGTGGGCTTCGGAATCCTTTAACATCGTGGTTCTCTCTGTTTTAAATGTATTAGTCCAGGTCTTCTGGTTTTAATCTGAACACTGGCTTATAGCCAACCACCTTCTTCTTTATCTGACCGTCGACTATTTCCTCTTCGGTTTCATCCTGAACGATGAAAAGTCCATAGAAGTCGCTTAGACAATTTGTTCGAAGCCTGGTTATGTAGGGTTCCATCCTCAAATCCCTTCGCACATCCCCGACTATTCCAATAACTTCATTGGAAGTATAAACCTTACGCAGGTCGAAGTTGTCATACAGCGCATCATGATACCGCTGAAAGTCATAATCTGCGTGTTCCAATATACTTACCTTTCGGTTTACTACGGTCCAACTATTTCGACCGCGACCCTCAATTAGGGTGACAAGCTCCAGCGTGGAGCTGCCGAAGACAGGTTCAAGATATGATATACGCTGTCTTTGTGTGGCGCTCAAACTGACGTGAGTATTGAGCTTTGCGGAACCCTTTTGGGGTGAGTCAGCTGCCGAGCTGACTACTATGTTATTAAATTCCATTTTATTGGATAGACGGGCCTTTTAAAGCTAGCCCTTAAGCTGAGATTGCCACAATGTCAAAGAACCGCATAGACAGGGGTTTGTAATTCCCGCTGACTTGCGGGGCAAAGTTATTTAACGAGTTCGATTGCAAACGGCCATTTGCGTCACAGCATTGTAAATCCTTTTTGCTTGGAAGTACGCCCTTTTTTGCGTATCTTTAAGTAACATTTCACAGTCGATACATACCTACAAGTAAGGATACTAAGATCAGTTTAACCGCTGGTCTTATTATTTTGTTCGAGGTTTCCAAAAATATCGGCGCTATCCAAAGATACACCCCTTTCAGATCGGCCGCATACAAAGCAGATACACCTTTTTATTACTTACTGTATGAGACGAAATGTTAAAACCAATCATTTACAAAGACTTAGCGCTTGGCGACAGATTCAATCTTGCCTTCCCAGATGAGCGCATCCCTAATGGATTTATAGATAAAACAAAAACAAGGCTCGGTATCACTTACACGAACTTTCATGACGATAGGCATACCATTACCGCTATACCAAGCACGGCGATCATTGATGATGCATTAGGCGACTACGACTATTTAAAACTGTTTCCTGTTTGGGAGGGCGTAGCCGTTGAGGATATAGAGGGTTATCTCAAATCTGACGCTAAGTACAAACGCTTGGTTTCAACACCCGAAAGCTTCGGTAAGATCATAGCCGCAGCAGCCAGCATAGGGCAGCTACCCTGGCTGTATAAAAATGTGTTTCTGTACCTGGACGAGGTACATTGCTATGCAACTGAAGCATTTAGAGATGGCATACTAACCCCGTTTAACTATGCCTGGAAGTTCACGAACATGGCTATGGGATCGGCAACTCCATTCCCATTCAGCGATCCGAGGATATTAAACTTGCAACGTTATAAGGTCAGATATAAGGATAAGTTCGGCAAGGTGACTATTGTTCATGACAGCAACCCGAAAGCAGTGTTACATTACATGCTTACACACCCCGAACAGTTTCCAGGGAACATACACATCTTCTTTAACAGCGTTACCGAGATCGGTGAGGCAGTTAGGGCAGCAAGGGTAACTGATGTGAGCATCTTCTGCCGGGATGATGAACGGAACATGGTTAACCTTGAAGAAGCTAAAGCTTACTTCAAATTAAAACCCGTTGAAGGCGAGTACAAGAGGTTTAACTTCTATAGTTGTAGGTACAACGATGGATGGGATTTAAAGGACGACAGCACTGCTACACTTATGCTGGTCACAGATGTTCATATACCGCATTCCTTAGTTGGCATACCCTATAAAGGGTATCAGGCTATAGGCAGGCTAAAGATGACGCCACACAAGATTTACCATATAACCAACAGCTTTGGGAAAGAAGGAATGAAAAGCTTTGAAGCGATACAACAGAAATGGCTATACAATGCCTGCAAACACATAGGTTACTATAACACACATGTCGCTATTTGCAAACAGGATGGCATCGAAGACAACGGATTGCTATACAACATGATCAAACCGTTTTCAACTTTTAGGGAAGACAAAGCAGAGTTACATCATATGAGGGTGGACCAGATCATTTGCGATGAGTATTGTAAGGAACATTACAGCAATAAGGAAACAATAGAGCGGACATGGCAATCCCTTAACTACAGCACCGAAGTTGAGGCATTCGATCTCTCCCCGGTCATCCGTTTGAAGAAATCGCAAGCAGAGATCAACAAACAAGTGATCGAGCGGTACGAAGAGTATAAAACACACCCGGAGCGTTACAAATACGAGGTTGCTTCAGCCTCGCTAAAAAAGTACAAAACGGAGTTTCGGTTACTGTTTGAGGCATACGGGATATTGGGTAAACCCACCATGGAACGATTACATTACGACGATAAAGCAATGAAAGCGGCGTTGATAGAAAGAAGTAACCAGAATGAAGAAGCAAAGCTACGCTTGTCACTCGTTGAGGAGTTTAAGCTAAATCACAGATACACCAATAAGCACATTAAAGAGAAGTTACGTCAACTATATGACCAACTTGGCATACGGAAGCCAGACGGTTCCACTAAAACAGCGTTTGCAGAGCAGCTAAAAGAGTTCGGTTTATTTGAAGTCAACCCTTGTAAAGCAGATGACGAACACGGAAAGAAGAAGCCTGGGTATGAGATTGTAAAAGTAAATTACACGCTCAAAATGGTGGCCTAAGCATTATGCGCATCTACTAACAGCTATTTCCAATAATTTCTTTCAAACCTATTCTATAGGGAACCACTGACCAAGCCATGAATTTTTGGAAAGCCGGTAACATAACACTTCAAACCCGCTCTAAAGGCGGGTTTTGTTGTTTTCGTCACTTGCCTCTAAAAGTAAGACTTTTACCATGCTTACTAAGCAGTCCATGATCTTCTTGACTTTCGATCGAGCAGGGTTGACAGGGCGCCCTCTTTATTAATGCTTGTTTTTCGATACCTTTAACAATGCGTTTTTCTGAAAGAACCGGTAAACGACTTGTTAAAACTACCCTGCAAGTTGATTCGATGGACGATGCTTTAAGGAATCGACTTTGGAATAACATTATTGAAGACTTAGTTGAGTGTTTACCACATGAAAAGGTCAAAGTTTCAATACGGGTAGAAGTATTTAAACTGATTAGGCGAGACTTCCTCGTTCTAACAATGGAGGATATGCCAATAGATCGTCATCCGTTTTTTAGTTTTAAGGCTGCTTTGAAAGATTGGTTTTTTAAAGCCGAATGGGATGAACGATATGACCTTATAGAGTATTTAGCAGAGTTTGACGTTTTTACAAAGGGCAGATACATTGATAATGTTAACACATCACTTAAGAAAGAGGTTGCTGGTTATCGCATTATTGATAAGACAATTGTCCAAATTACGGATGAACAAGAAATTCAAGCGATTGAGGATGCAATGTTTGCTTCGGATAAATACCGCCCTGTCAATGAACATCTCAAAGCAGCTTTGGATTTACTTGCGGATAGACAGAATCCTGACTTTCGAAACTCGATTAAGGAATCTATATCAGCTGTAGAAGCTTTTTGTAAGATCATTGCGCAAGACGAAAAGGCAACACTAAGTAAAGCTTTGGCCATTATTGAAAAACAGCACTCACTGCACAGTTCATTAAAGGAAGCATACAATAAGCTTTACGGTTACGCCAGTGATGCCGATGGCATTAGACATGCAATGATAGAAAACGGGAACGCTGTGGAATTTGAAGATGCAAAGTTCATGCTGGTTACTTGTTCAGCATTCATCAACTACCTTAAGGCAAAGCTTAAGCTTTGAGAAGCACTTTGCAGAGTTTAACGTTAAACGTGCTATTTGCATCTTTTTACGTTAAACATTGCGATTTGCAGGTTAATCGAAGCTTATTTGTCATTCACACTCTTAACACTATAGGGGGGATAATAAGAGAAGGTCACTTTTACGACACGCCAACCAACCCCAAAATATTTTTTAGTTGCTATCTGCCAACCTACCCCCTCCAGCGCAATAATAAAAACTTAGGGCACAGAAGGGTTGTATATGGCTTTACTGCCTAACCAGGGTAGATTTCACCCCCGAAGTAGCTTCTGAAGGAAACGCCTCACTATGTGAGCCTTGCAGGCAGGGTGGATTTCAAATCCCATTTTAAGCCCTTTTTCCGAAACTTTTATTGGCAATAATGCAAATACCATGAGTCATGCCAAATGATCTGGTAGACACCTTTCCGCACGATTTACAGGGTAATTGCTATCCTCGCGCATTCCCCGCTCACACGTGCAATTTCACCTATAAATCGTCATCCCCTGCTCACTAACTCACCATGAATTATAAAACCAAAATGAACAAAATGATTCACTCAAGGAGTGAATGCATTAAACAGGCTTATGAAGCCATTTACAAATCGGCCATCTCGTTACTTTCGTCTATTGAAGATGAGAACATGCGTGCTGTCTACGTTCTCGAAACAAACCCCGAGGGCGATGAAGGTTACACGTTACATGAACTTATTTCACCTCTTCTTTATCTATCGCTGATTTGCAATATTGCAGGCGACTACAGCATTCACTTTGGGGTGGAGGAACGCCCTGACCCGGAGCGCTATCAATTCTTGACAAGCGAGTTCATCCGTCTAATTTACAAGTTGACGATGAAGGAATCTACAGCAGTCAACATCGAAGACGTTGTTCACACAGATTGGTTTGTACGCGATTGCAGTGCGCTTTTCGAATGCACAGCACGAACAAGCAGTAAACACACCTTGAGTGTTATCCAGTTCAAAAACGACTTCCGCCTAAACTGAGGCGGCAGTGGTTGAGTAGCGTAATGAGGGGCTTCGGCTCCTTATTACTTAAAAGGCTTGACAGGAATGAAATCCTGCATAGAGCATTCAAAGATGATAGCCAGTTTGTTCAAATGGTTCAGATTATACTTGGTAGGATGATTTGGGCTTTCTGCCTGACCAATGAAACCATTTGATACTTCAAGCAAGGTTGCAAGTTCTGATTGAGTCAGCTTTTTAGCCTCTCGCTTCTCACGGACTTTATCAATTACGTAAGTCTCAATCTCGCTTTTATAGTTGCTTGACATCAACTACTAAAGAATAAAAAGAAGATTGGATGCTTACTTAGTTATTACTAAGTAGATTTATTAGCTTTGGTCTTGTAAGTTGTCCATACAAGCGGATCGTTAACAGCCGAGCAGGACAATCGGCACAACCCACTTATTGCATGAAACAAACCTTAATCTTAGCCCTTTTTATAGGGTCAACACTTTGCTCTTGTTCAAAAAAGAACAACCCAACACCTGCTCCATCAAACGTGATTGAGTATGATTTCTCTGCCAGCACTACTGGCAACTATGTCGTCGTCTATTATAACCCTACAGATCAAGGCTCTGCTCAAAACGTTACAGCAAGTTCCTGGTCTTATAAGGTTACAATACCAGACACGACTAAGACGGCAGCTATATTCTTTACCGCTGGTGAGAACCCGCCTTTCCAATCCAATAACACAGGCACCGTTACCATCAAATTAAACGGCAAGATTGTCGCCACTGGAAGCAAACTGTTTACGACGACTGAAACACTTGCTGAAGCTGACTATACTTTTAAAAGCAATTAGCCATGAAACACGTGTTACTTTTAATAGTTACGGCTATCGGATTCGCAATCGCGAGGCCAGCCGTTGCGCAAACGCTTAAAGTCAGTTCGGTCGATGCTTCAGATGATAAGGTGTTTCATAACGAGGCGGGTCAATACTTAGGTCACAACCTAATTCTTGACGTTTACGATAACAGTGTGACAGTTAAGATTGACAAACACACCGAAGTGTTAAAGCTGATAGCTGACGATGCCTATAAGGCCACAGAGGAAAACGACACTGAAACCTACATTTACACGCTGACCATTCACAAGACCGTTGGAGTAACAACGTCTGCGGACTTTGAAATGAGAATACAAGAAAACAAAGGCCAGAGGCGAGTTGCCTGGTTAAAACTTATTGCAAAACGGTTTTAAAAACGGTGAGTAAACGACAAACCGGAAGCAGTAATCTAAAGAGGCTTCTAGGCAAGCGATATTACCCGATGTTGATGTTAGCCGTGATTTGCGAGATAGGCAGGTTGCCGCTCTATGCTTACAGATGGGTAACGACAGGCTCGTTTAAAGAGAAAGAGCATCCCTTTTGGGCGGGATTACACGAGTATCACCGTGAACAGTTTGGAGATTGCGGTGAAATCAAAATTGACAAGGACTAGGTTACGCTCTTACATTCGCGTTTCGTATAACAGTGAACTAGTCTGTTGTTTCGTTATATTTGATTGACTTATACACAATTCAAATGAAAACTATACTTTCACTAACCATTACAATGGTGTTGACTGCGAATTATGCCTTCTGTCAACTCAGTAAAGAAGAAACACTAACGTACATCAACGATGTTTACAAAGAGTCTTTCACCGGCAATATGCATCCGATGAAGCTTACGGTACATTATCAAAACCTGGTGGTGGAATATCTTGACCACACATCAAGCGTATCACTGAAGGATTCAATAACCTACGTCAGGGCTGAAGATTCATTACATGGAACTTCATATTGGAATATCGTCACACCAAAAGAAATTCTACTCAACCGTATAAGTTCCGAGGATAACTGCAAACGACTGTATAAGGCATTGCTTCATTTGCAAGAATTTGTCAGGAAGGATACAGCCAGCAAAGATCCGTTCGCTAATTAGTAATAAGCTACGCTATCCTCACCCTCTTTTGTTGCTTAGAATTGGGTAAGGATAGCTACGCTTAGTCCGCACCTACCCAGCGCACTTGGCCATACCGCACAGGTAGATATGTGTTCCTCGCTTCCAAGCTGAGCAAACCATCACGCCAACTTTCGTTCGCTTCAGTAAGCCTATCGGCACACTTCAGCTTACCGGCTACGCCGAGTTGTCATTCAGTTTGCAGTCGCAAGGGCGCTCGTCACGCAAGCTCTTTCTGTATTTCAGGCAGTCTCGCTTATGCTGCGTTCTCACTTGGTCTGATCGACCAGGTGACGCTTGCAACGCTCTACCGCCATCAATCCAGCCGCTTGCCATAATTTTGCTCGCCACGCCCAATCGGAAGTGCTGCGCCACTGTCACAGCTTTTGAGTTTCCATCGCTCATGCCTTATAAGTCAAAAGCAGCGCCAGTAGCTTGTGTGAACATTCTGAGCAGTCGCCTATCGGCTCTTTCTGCTCAGACGCTTCCTCAGCTCGCACCACCTTCGTTTTTCTTCGGTGGTTTGGATGGCTCGCAATCGCTCGGTACCTTTACTAGTATATAAATGCTGAATTGACCATGGCCAGTAATAAGGAACTTGACAACAACTTAAATGACTTCATTGTATCTGTACTAAAGGGCGCAAGCGGTTTGGTGCCCTTTGCAGGATCTTTCATTGGCGAAGTCATGGGTATCATCATACCTAATCAGCGTATAGATAGGGTAGCAAAGTATGTTCAGAAACTGGAGGAACAGTTATCTGAAGTGTCGCCAGAAAGGTTGAGAGAATTTATAACAAAAGACGAATTTATAGACTTATTGGAAGAGGGCTTTTTGCAAGCGACGAGAGCAACAAGCGATCAGAGGCGTGAGTACATTGCTTGCATTATTAAGAATGGGTTGGACGAAGCTATGATAGCGTACCAGGACTCTAAACATTTGTTGGGTATCTTAAGTGAGCTCAATGATATTGAGCTTCTTTGGCTAAGAAGATATTGGTTCCCTTTTGCCAATGGTGACGAAGAATTCCTCAAGGCTAACAAGGATGTACTGAACACAATTCTGTTAACCACGTCTGCTACCGATGAAGAGCGCAGAAAGCATATGTTACAAGAGAGCTACCTAACGCATCTTGAGAGGCTAGGTTTGTTGATGTCGAAGCCTATACTTGATCGTAAAACGGGTCAGCCAGAATACAACTCATCAGGAGTTCTACGAAAGAAATCACCTGAGATAACAAATTTGGGGAGATATCTTCTGAAACAGATAGGTTTGGTCAATAGGCTATATTTCGAACGCTAGCAATTATCGATAGTTGCTCAAACATGAGCTAATCACTGCATCAGTGAATCTTCTATGAACGACAAGAGGTCAAGGTTAGCTTTATCGTAGCTGGCAAATAGGCACGCCTTTGCGGTTTTATAACCCCATAGGTTTGACTTCGAAGTAACACTGCTAACCTCTTTTGACATCTTCTTGGTTCCACCTCCTCTGTTGTCAAAAATTTGAAGGTAATAGCTAACAAGGCCATTCCATTCCCCTTTTGGAAATACGCCGTAGGCGAACTTGCCGCCAACGCTCCCAATACCGACCTCGATATCTGTGCCAAAGCCAGCTTGGTATGCTGCAATACCGATCTTAATCGTTATCTTACCTGACTCAGAAGGTCTGTAATACATGCTATCAGCTAGTACCGTAATTTTACAAGAAGGGTACGCATATTGAATAAAGTGTTTCAAGGCTTCTTCGACGTCTGCACTTTGACATTCGACTTTACTATTGGATGGTATAGAGCGTCCGTCGAATATGACTAGATCGACCTGCTGCCTATCGAGGAACCCAACGTGTTGTTTTGCGGTAGGTTGTTCAGGACACCAGATGTAAAGCTTCTGAGCACTTGCATAGTTGCTCAAAGCTATCGTAAGTAACGCTGACAAGATAAGGTGTTTCATGAACCAAAGGTAATATAACCATATCAGTGAAACAAGAACGCTAGGCTTGACAGCTTGGCGTTTTACTAGTTAGTCGGGTATTGTATGCATATGCATCCTTATAGCTAACTCACCATTTGAAGTTCGTTTCTCGGCAATAGACACATTACCGGGCGAAGACAGCGGGACATCTTGATAAGGGTTACCCAAATCAAAAATAGAGCATCCGAAGGACACTCTGCCTTGTGGGTAATCATCTACGTCAATAATTAAATCCTCTTGAAGATCAGCGACTATCTCGCTTTCCCATGTAGCTTTAGCAAGACCATCGGCACTAAAACTCATTCCAACGGAACCAAATATATGGGTCAACGGACGCGTATCCCAGGTTGGTAGCTTTTGAGTCATCATAAACATGTCAATAGTGTTCCCCTCTACCCTGTCCCTTCTTTCACATAACTCCATTTTGTCGCGGTTTAATCCCTTATAAATGGCTACATGGTTATGGTAGATTTTATGATCAACATACACTTGTTCTAACGAATCGAAGTACTTGTAAGAGAAGTGGTAGTTTCCATCACTAAAATAACTGAAATGCATATCAGTGTTGACAGCGTTTGGCAGAAGCGGTTCAAGGACTTCAAAGAGAGATAAAACCCCGATCACATACTCTACATTGCGTTTGTTCTTCTGGAATTCCGCCATGAATATCCTACTATATAGGTTGCCTCTCTTTAATAACATCCTCATGTTCAAAGGTAAAGATTCTAAATCATTAGGAGTCTTTGCACGAAGGCAATAGAAAAGACCTGGAGCAACATTGCCCTCCACCTCACAATCATCAATCCAGGATTTTACCCGACCCCTATAAAAGCTAATTTTCGATGTTTTGTGGATTAGTTGAATGAGGTGAGGGATTGTGTGTGGGTGCTGACTGTTTGTTTACACGGTAATGATGTTTAAGAAATAGGGAAGGGAGTGATGCATAATCATTTCAGCAAAGTTAGGCTTGAGTCTGAATACAGGACAAGGAACTACGGCATAAACGCTCCTATGGCAACCGCACAGCCTATTTATTCCGTTCCTCCTTGCCTTTAATTCAGCCATAAGCCTGTTGTGGCTTCGTTAATTATTTATTCACTTTAATGTATAGCAATATGAAGAAATCAAGAAACAACAAACACTTTCACCTTACAGGTTGAAGCGTTATCTTTGCAATTCGAAATGTGTACTACCTTGTGTACTACCATTTCTACAAAGAGTAATTAACAAGTATCAATTAACCAAGCTAAGCAGTGATGAATCGTTGTAATCAACTGTAAACAAGGTTGTTGTAAAAGTAAGAGCTCAAACGGGATGTAGCGTAGCCCGGTATCGCGCCAGCATGGGGTGCTGGAGGTCGTCGGTTCAAATCCGGCCATCCCGACAAAGAAATTAAATCCTTGCCTGTTGAAAACAGGTGAGGATTTTTATTTTGCAGTGTTGTAAACCTCAGCTTACAAAAACGGAAAAATAAAAAGACTCATAGCGCAGCGCAAGGATTTAGTTTCTTTGTGACGCCCCCACCAACAGGATCAACACAGTTAATCCGGCCATCCCGACAAAAGAATTAAATCCTTGCCTGTTGAAAACAGGTGAGGTTTTTTTTATCATGCTCCCAACTTTGTATTGCAAAAAAGGCACAAGTATGCCGCCCCTTTTGGCCGGCCCGGATACTTGCGCCAGGATGGGGGAGGATATAAAACTGTGGCAAACTTATGTTGATTATCTAAATAAGAAGAAGGCATCATAGTTTTACAGTGAGTTCATTTTCAGATCGACGTAAAACGTTTAGATAAATAATTAAACCGATCATTTTATTACTTTTCGACGAAATAATAATGTATTATATAAGTAATACAAAACAGACCTAGGAGATATTGAAAATAAATCCAAATTACTATCCAAGTATTTTTGAATTTTATTTTATCAAAATCAATTTTTAGTCCCCAGAATAGGTTACCGGTATAAAGAATGCAATAAAAGAAGTTTTCTGCTCGGGCTCTATATGAGGTCTTATATTTTTTCAAATAGTTATACTTATCTAGGAATATTGGAATGGAATAACCGTCAACCAATAATTTTCTATAAAACAGAGAATTTATAATTGAGATCAACAAAAATATTTGAACACTGTCTTTTAGCAGATATTCTTTATCAAGTCCATAATTCCACCACCATTTTTCCAATACGTTTGATAAATAACTCTTTTTATTATAAGCATTGGATTTAAATTCTATAAATTCTTCTTCTGCTTTTTTTAGACCACTTTCATAACCATTCCTTACTTGTCCTTCAATAATTTTCTTAAACAGAGATTCAATTTGTCCGCGTGAATATTGATCACTAAATTTTAGAGTGAAATTGGTGTAATCCAACTTGATGTTTGAGAAGTCACATTTACTTACAAATAAAGTACAGACTTTGCCATGGACGTTCTTGAAGTTAGTAAAATCCAACTCACTTTTGTCATCAGAAAATTCAATATCCTTTAAATCTATTTCATTTGGTATTTCCAAACCCGCATAGGAAATCCTCTTTTTAATGGTACATGAAATAAATTTGATTACGTTGACCTGTGTGCTATCAAAAATTGGCTGAGATGAAATACTTGTATTATATGATAAGGTATCAATCTTACTATTCTTGTAAATTTCACTCAATCCATTATTTGTGCCTTTAATCATGTCCAAGATAAATAAAGAGCCAATGTTGGAAGAATTCAAGTAAAAGCTCGATATATCTCGATCGTGAGTAGTTAGTAATAAATTTTTTGCAAACAGGTGTTTAATATTAATATCTAAGTCATTTAAGGTTTGTGGTAAGCTGATGATTCTAGCAATATTTCCATCACGAGCGTGCCCTATCACTACAAATTTTTGAGCTGATGAGGGCATGATATCAGTTATATGATAAAGCTGATGGTTAGTGAACTGATAGACGCTTGAACTATTTGTCTTTCCAATTTGAAGAATAGTCTTTCCACTATATTTCACACCAGTGGCTGTTAGAAAATACGGAAGAGAATCATTATTCAACTTATCTTGAAATGCATATGTCTCTTGCGCATAAGCAAAGTTGGAACAAGCTAAGCAGCTAAGAAAAAAAAGAACTATTTTAGTAAAGCTCATCGGCAGCAGTATCGACAAGGTTTAGATCCTGCTTTAACAGAATCAGTTTTGGTTGAATGTGTTTAACAGATAGAGCAAAGGCCCAGTCAACTATTAAAATAAGGGTAAAAGATAAGATTAAATGTTCCACGACTTTAGGGTTTATATAAAGCTAATTACTTATTTAAGCAATTAGAAATCATTTTGAAAATGGGTGTTTTAACGGTTGTTGAGGATTCATTAATATTTAATTGAGAGATTGTGGAATGGTATCTGCAACCAAATGTTTTGGTGGGTTTTACCGCTTTTAAGGTTTGCATAAATCTAAACACTTATTTGAGGAACTAAAAATCATTTTAAAAAATGGGTGTTTTAACGGGTCTAATCGAATTGCTATATTCAAAACAGATTATTACCTTAACCTTTGAAAAATCGCACCTGCGACAATAACAGGCCTTTTTCATGCGAGTAGAGAATCTACAAGGAGCCTTAATAAAATTCATTCTTTTAATAATTGCATCAATTATTGTAGGGGTGTTCATCCCTGGTTTTATTCACTATAATATTCATGATTTTGACAAGCATGACGTATTTGTTCATCTCGATAAGGAAAAACAAGGAGTTATTTTAAGAAATCAGTCACTAAAAAACCGCATTACCATAAGAAAGAAAGAGCTAATCTCACTGCTTTTGGATACTTCAAAAAAGATTACCCCAGAACAAATATTAACAACCGATCAAGCAATTAAAAGTCTAGATGAAATAGAAAAGCAATCTCTGGATAAATCAGTAGTAATAACCGATTTCTATCCGGATAACAATGTGTTGCTGTTATGGCCCCTGTTGTACTTTGGACTCAGCACAATTATATTTTTTATAGTTCCTCGCTTTGAACATAAAACTTCTATTAAATCCGTCCTGTCAGTTTTTTTAATATTTGCACTCCTAATGCGATGGCCAACTTGGATGCGAAATTTACCAATCGGGACGATCGGAAGATTTAATTTTAACACGGCAAATTTTGACATTAGTAAAACGGGATTCTTTCTTCAAGAGGTTCAGGCTTTAATTTCAATATTCTTACTTTCAATAATAATATGTCGTTGGGTTTCCTATGCGAGAAATCTCAGGAAAACGTTGTTGGCTCATTTTAATTATACAGAGGCCCATGCTTTAAAAATGATGAGATATATCAGAATTATTTACATAGAATGGCAATTTTCTTCTTTGTTTTTAGCTATAGCTTTCGGATTTTACAGCTATTACTTTTGGGATCTCATCAGCAACATTAAAGATTATCGTTTTGTCCCACACGCCATAATCATCCATATGGTGTGGGCTATTGCGTGGATTATAATCTCAATGCCTTTAATTATTATGAAGAATTACAGAGCCAGTTTTAAGGAGCATTTTTTGGCATTAGAGGCAAATACACCGGATTCCAAAGAATTTGAAAAAATTGCCATCAATTCTGTCATTAATGAAGATCCAATCTCGGCCCAAAATAAAACTATTACAGCTTTAATTAGCGTAATCACTTTCGCATTGCCTATTATTAAGGGCTTTTTTTGATTACTTGAAATAATCCAGGTCTTACGTCCCCGCCCTTGTTGGTGTTGTCACCAACAAACTCAACGCCGAAATTTTGTTAAATTAGCAGGATGGCCCTTATCAATTTTGATCATTACCCCCAATTCTTCACCGCAACCATTTTAGAATGGAAGCCATTGCTGAAAGAAGATACATTTAAGGATATTGTGATTGATAGTTTGCGATTTCTTAAAAATGAAGGCAGCATAGTAGTTTACGCATTCGTAATCATGCCCAATCATATACACCTGATATGGCAAATTCAAGATGGCTTTAAGCAAGACAGAATACAACAGCGGTTCTTGAAATTCACCGCTCAGAATTTTAAGTTCAGATTGATGGATACTGCTGAT
Source organism: Mucilaginibacter sp. (assembly GCA_035551775.1). Classification (GTDB taxonomy): domain Bacteria; phylum Bacteroidota; class Bacteroidia; order Sphingobacteriales; family Sphingobacteriaceae; genus Mucilaginibacter. Next base: position 225,269 of record DASZMQ010000016.1, read on the forward strand.
AACCGCCTAAACCACCATATTGTCAATGCAAAGGACAGGATGTACCAATTCTGGGAGCGAAATCCATTAAGCATCGATCTTTGGACACCAGAAGTTTTTATGCAGAAGTTGGGTTATATTCATGATAATCCGTTGCAGCAAAAATGGCAACTGGCTGATCTGCCTGAAAATTATAAATATTCTTCAGCGAGGTTCTATGAAACAGGTGAGGACGAGTTTGGACTTTTAACTCATTACAGGGGTGGTAATTGATCACGGTTTGTTGGTGACAACACCAACAAAGGCGTAAGTGAGGATGAGTTTGGCTTTTTAACTCATTACGGTGGTGATGATTGATCCCGGTTTGTTGGTGACAACACCAACAAAGGCGTAAACAAAGGTGTAGTAGTTAGAAGCACGGGGGGCTAGCCCACAAGCCGGCCCTCTGCTACTGTATTCTTTTTACCCCATTCCGCTAATAGCTGCATTACATCATTGAGTGACGTCCCCTTTTCAGTGAGTGTATACTCCACCTTTGGCGGTACTTCGGCATATACTTTCCGATTGATAATACCGTCAGCCTCCAGTTCTTTTAAATTTCTGGATAATACCTTTAGTGCTATACCTTGAATTGTTTTATGAAGCTCGCCAAATCGCTTGGGGCCTGATAACAGCATCCAGATAATAACGGGTTTCCACTTGCCGCTTATAATACTGATTGATCCTATTATTGAGCAATCACAATCCAGCTCTACTTTTTCTTCAATTATTTTTTTTGTTAACATACTGATAATAAGTATTAGTGTCTTAAATGTCAATACTTGACAAACGTGCCATTACTTGACAAAGGTAAAGTTATGGGCTTTCTTTGCTAAAAAAAAGTGAATATGAAAATATTAATTATTGGTGCCACGGGCACCATCGGAAAGCACGTAACCGCCGCATTACAAAAAGATCATGAAGTAATCAAGGTAGGTTCAAAAAGTGGTGATATGCTGGTAGATATATCGTCAGCAGAGTCGATAGAAAACTTTTACAAAGAGGCCGGACAATTTGACGCCTTAATTTGCGCTGCCGGCGACGCACAGTTCGGTCCTTTAGCTTATATGAAGGAGGCTGATTTCAGGATTGGCGTTAACAGTAAATTGATGGGCCAGGTTAACCTCGTATTAATCGGCCAGCATTACATTAACCCAAAAGGGTCGTTTACTTTAACATCAGGTGCATTGGCCGATGACCCGATTCTGATGGGCGCAAACATCAGTACGATGAATGGAGCGATCAATGGATTTGTAAAGGGCGCAGCAATAGAGCTGGATAACGGGGTGCGTATCAATGCGGTCGGTCCTGATATAGTTGAAGAATCTACGGCCTATTTCTCCTATTTCCCTGGACATGTCCCGGTTACCATGAGCCGGGTTACACAGGCTTATATCAAAAGCGTGCTGGGCGGACAAACCGGTCAGATCTATAAGGTGTTGTAACAGGCACTCAAAAGTAAAAAAAATAAAAAGATACAAATGGTTTGTGTTCAATAAATGAATTAACAAACAAGTAAAATAAAGATTATGAAAATACTCATTTTAGGGGCCACTGGTAGAACTGGTCGTCTTATCGTTGAAGAGGCATTAAAGCAAGGCAATGATCTAAATGTTTTGGTGCGAGATAAAAACAAAATATCCTTTAGGTCAAAATCAATTAAAGTATATCAGGGAACACCTGCCTG
>DASZMQ010000017.1:0-35066 GCA_035551775.1 Mucilaginibacter sp.
GATAATCATACTGAAGCTTTGCTGCAAGTCAAAGAGAGTATATACGCTTATAACTTTTTAAGACCGCATTTGAGTTGCCACATGCTAACCCCTGATCAAATGCATCAACAAAAAATTATTCAAATTAAAACCTATAAAAAAACCCAAACATCTTTGGTGGATATTTGAGTTTTTTAACAACTTTTGTTCATCAAAAAATAGTCAACCTATTTTAGGACGTCACACCGCGATTCCCCTGCTGTTTTGTCGCATACAAGGTTCATCGGTTGATCTGGTTCGTCGTATCTTTGAGATTACAGATCAAAATACAAACGGTTATGTCATTCCAGGCTTATTTGGACAACATCAAAATAAAAACCGGTAAGGGGCCTGATGATTTCAGGCAAATAGCTGAGCAAAAAGGGTTTTTACAAAACGGAGAACTTAAGGCATCAGTGAAAGCAGGAGATATTATTCAATGGCTTAAAACCGATTTTCAGTTAGGACACGGACACGCCATGGCGATCTACGCTTTATTTAAGGGTGTAAAAAAAGAAGGAGACTGAATGAGCGCACTCAAAACACTGCGAACCTGTCCCAACGGACACAAATATTACAAAACCACCGACTGTCCGGCATGCCCCGTCTGTGAAAATGAACGCAGGGACAATAATAGTTCGTTTGGTATCCTTGGCGCACCCGCACGCAGGGCGCTGGAGAACGCGGGTATTACTACCATTACAGAGTTAGCCCGGTACAGCGAAAAAGACATTCTCAAATTACACGGCATGGGGCCGGGTTCTATGCCGAAATTACGCGGCTTGCTGCAAGAACAGGGATTATCATTTAAATCAATACAGTCATGAAACTGGATAAGCAATTCACGGCGACATTGCAGAAAAGTCCGGCCAAAGGCGGGTGGACGTACATGGTTTGGCCCGGCTCAGTAGAATTTTTCGGCACACGGGGCCTGGTTAAGGTGCGCGGCACCGTCGATGGCCATCCTTTCCGCAGCTCGTTTATGGCGCTGGGCAATGGCACGCATAAACTGCCCTTAAAAGCCGAACTACGGGCAGCGCTTTCAAAGGAGGCTGGCGACACGGTCACCGTTCTGCTGGAAGAGCGTCTTTAACCTGCTTATTACATTATATTTTCGCGAAATTTTTTGCATTGTTTTTAGCAAAAAATACTTTTGTAAAAAACTCACTGCATCGGTGATCAACCCCGGAAATAACCGCATACTGAACAAGCTCACAATTCTATTTATTGCAGCCTTTATACTCATAAAGGTCAGCCCGCTTTATTACCGGTGCCAGTACATGCTTTTCACCGGATTGCGCGAACAGGGCGAAGTATTTAAAATGCATAGCCGGGCGCGGAATACCGATCTGCTGGTAAGGGCCCAAAAATCCATTGTCGACGGTGAGGCCCGTGCGCAATTGGTTCCTGTGATCAAATTCACAGGTATTCTTTTTGGTTTATTTTTTACCGGACTTTGTCTTATCCCTGCTAAATTCACATACATTTTAACAGATCACCGATCTTCTGCACGCGAGGTGTGCATTACCCAATGCATCCTGCGATTGTGATATTCACACCCTCTTACTACCTATGGATGCTGTACGGAGTGTAAACTCCTTGTACCGGCTATGCCATAATTATATCTTTTACAAACATTAAAACACAAAATGAAAACTTCAAGAATTTCGATATATATCGCTATTGCAACTTTTGCAACAGTGGCAATGGAATCATGCCATTCCAAAAAATTGGTCACTAAAACTGCTGCACCGGTTGATAATCCTGCACCACCGGTTGCCAGGGTAACGCCACCTGCTACGCCGCCGCCCGCACCCAAGCCTGCTCCGGCCCCTGCTCCGAAACCGGATTATACGTTCACCAATATCCAGTTCGACTTCAATTCGGCGGTGTTGCGTACAGACGCTATACAATACCTGGATCACGTGGTTACTGAAATGAAGCTCGATCCTTCGAAAAGGTTTATGTTAAACGGCTACGCGTCGGCTGAGGGAACTGCCGCTCACAACCTGCAATTGTCCAAAGACCGGGCTAATTCGGTGAAACAATACCTGGTGAACGCCGGCATCAATAACACCGATCTGTCAACCAAGGGCTGGGGTACCAAACATCCCATTGCCTCAAATGATACAGAGAGCGGGAAAGAACAAAACAGGCGCGTAGAAGTAAAACTTTCCATGTAAACCGGCCCTACATCTATTTATGCTAATTATGCGAACACCTGCCAATCCCGGCAGGTGTTTTTATTTATATTTATGTTAAGCTGTAACATATTTAAATCTATGGAGTTAACATAAATATAATATTGGATTTATATTTACGTAACTTACTTTTGACTTTAAACTCCGTTATGAAAAAAGATAAGCCACAGCAAGATAAGGCAGCCAAAAAGAAAATAAAAGAAGCTGTTCAGAAGAAAATAGCCAAAGCATTACACGCCATTACCGGCGAATTGAAAGAGGTGACAGTTGATGTGGAGAAGGAAGCTAAAAAATTAGCAAAGAAGATCACCAAACACCTGAGCGTAAGCGCTGAACCGGCCAAGCCAGCTACTACTTCCGCCGCCCTCAAATCCGAACCGGCAAAAACAGAAACCCAGCCTGCCGCCAAAACTCCGGCAGCGAAGCCGATTAAAGCGCCGGCGCAAAAAGCTGCAAAACCCGTCCCTGCTAAACAGGCAAAAGCTGCCACAGCAACCAAAAAAGCTGAAACAAAACCGGCAAAAGCTGTCGCAGCACCCAAAAAGGCTGAGGTAAAACCGGCAGCCAAGCCAATTGCTGTGAAGGCTCCGGCAAAAAACGGCGCAGTAAAGGTGACGGTAACAACTAAATCGGCAAAGAAATAAGCGGCAGTAACCCGGTCAGATGATCATTGATCAACGGCCTCCGCCATGCGAATATAGTATCCGTTTATATCTATGAATGCAAACTCGCGAAGGCCATAGGTTGCGTCTGTAATGTTGCGGACGGTTCAATGCCTCTTTCCTGGAATTTTCCAAATATACAGCATCAATATCTTCCACGAATCACACAACAGCAACCGGTTTTTTTTGTAGCTGGCTATCGCATCAACGAAACCAGGGTCTTCACCAAACAGCAAGCGCATTTCATCCCTGCGAATGCCCCGCCCGTTACCCTGCCCTCGCTGTTTGCCATCGCCCTCATAACATTGTCCATGCCATAAAGTTAGTGAATTTAGGCGCCGCCGCCTTTGCACCCCGCGATTGTCGCGATCAGCACATACAAGGGCTGAAATACACCACGTACCTTTGAATAACAGATCAATTGAAAAACTTAAATAAAAACGCTATGCAAAAGATCACACCTTTCCTTTGGTTTGACAGCCAGGCGGAGGAAGCCATGAATTTTTATGTTTCGATATTCAAAGACTCAAAAGTTTCCCGCGTATCCCGCTATGGTGAGGCCGGACCAGGCACTCCGGGAACCGTGATGTCGGTTGAATTCACGCTGAACGGCACAAACTTTTACGCACTCAACGGCGGGCCGGTATTCCAATTCTCGCCTGCTACATCCTTCTTCATTCATTGCGAAACCCAGGAAGAAGTAGACCATTACTGGAACAAACTTGGCGAAGGCGGCAAACCGAACCAATGCGGCTGGCTTGATGATAAATTTGGCGTTACCTGGCAAGTGGTGCCAAATGCTTTGGGCAGGTACCTGAATGACCCTGACAAGAAAAAAGCCAAAAATGTGATGCAGGCCATGATGAAAATGACCAAATTGGACGTTGCCAAATTGCAGGAAGCTTACGAGCAGGCATAGCGATAACGATGTCGCGAATGCAGGAAAATGAAGTTAGTTTGATGCCGAAGATTTAGCTTTTGCTAAATTGCCTTATGATTATTAAAATTATGGAATGGTATAATTACCTCGCTTCGTTTTTCGCCGGCGCTTTCCTGGCAAACACGGTACCGCACTTTGTCAAAGGCATTTCTGGTGATAAATTTCCCACACCATTTGCAAAACCGCCGGGCAAAGGGCTGTCTTCACCGGTTATCAATGTGGTTTGGGCGTTGTTCAACGTGGTGGTAGGCTACTTACTTTTAACAGTAGCTAAGATAAGTACGGACAACTTCGTGTCGCTTGTCGTATTTTTTGCGGGAATTGCGGTCATGAGCGTGATGCTGGCCAATAATTTTCAGCATAAAGACAAGGAATAAAGAAAGCCGCTCATCGCGGCTTTCTTCTATAACAGTGAGCGTCTTCTATTGGCGACCTTCCGGTCGTTATCGCGATTTGACGTCTGTTCCGATCGCTGTCCGCCGCCATTACTCACTCCCCGCGATTTCATGGCTGTGCTATGGTCAAAAAAAGTACGGTCTGATGTGGGCCTGCCCTGTTCTCCTTTATTTCCCTCTTGTGCTTTCATAATTCAACTGTTTAATTGGCCTATATTTATAAAACATGAGTCGGGGAAGTTGTTTTATAAAATATTCGAATTGCACCTGTAATGAAGATATATCAGCAAACCATTCGCTTGCGCGACAGAAAGAGGGGTTATCATTTGATCACCGATGAGGTCATCAACGCCATGCCGCAGATTGACGAGATCAAAACGGGCATGTGCCAGGTATTTATACAGCATACGTCAGCATCTCTATCCATCAATGAGGATGCCGATCCGACTGTCAGGCAGGATTTTGAAACGTATTTTAACAAAGCCGTTCCGGAAAACGACCCGGATTACATCCACAATGATGAAGGCGCCGACGACATGCCGGCACACCTTAAGGCCGCCATTCTGGGCAGCTCGGTTTCAATACCTGTCAGCAACGGTCGACTGGCTTTGGGTACCTGGCAGGGCATTTATCTATGCGAGCACCGTAACCATGGCGGTGCACGGAATATCGTTATTACCGTGTGGGGCGAATAGCACCATTTTGCACTTTGTGCCCCCGTGTGGCATAATAAAGAATGAACAGGTAAATGATCAGCAAAATACCATAAGCATATTGCGGCGAAAACTTATCTGCAAGGTAGCCATACAAATACGGTATAGCAGCGCCGCCTGCAATACCCATGATCAGCAGTGAAGATCCACGCTTGGTGAATTTGCCGAGGCCGTCCAAAGCCAGCGGCCATAGCGCTGGCCACATCAATGAATTAGCCAGGCCGAGTAAAGCGATACAAAATACAGAAACATAGCCATGCGTCACCAGCGCCATCACACTGAATATCAGTCCAAGCACGGCGCATACAACGAGCGCTTTTTGCTGACTAAAGTATTTTGGTATGCAAATAACGCCAACAACATACCCTATCACCATGCAAGCCAAAGTACAGGCCGCAAAAAACTTCGCCGTCGACAACAGGATATGCTGCGATGAAGCATAACTGATGATCGAGTCGCCGGAAAGCACCTCGGCTCCGACGTACAAAAACAGCGTTACAACACCCAGCAGCAGGTGGGGAAATTGGAAAATGCTGGTTTTACCCGTATTGGCTAACGCAGTGGATTCATCCTCTTTCTCCGTATCTATCTCGGGCAACGTCGAAAAATAGATCAGCACGGCAAGGATCACCAGGGATACCATAATAAAGATATAAGGTACAATCACCCTTGAAGCGAGTTCATTTAATAATGGCACCTTATCCGCATCGCTCAATTTTAAGAGCCTGGCTTTAAGTTCATCGGCGTTGCTCAATACCACTGAGCCTAAAACAAGAGGTGCAATGGTTCCGGCTACCTTGTTGCAGATCCCCATAATACTGATACGTTTTGCAGCGCTTTCTATCGGGCCCAATACCACAACGTATGGGTTAGACGCTGTTTGTAGGATAGCGAGTCCCGTCCCCTGAACAAAAAGCCCCAAAAGGAAAACAGCGTATGTGCGTGTAAGCGCGGCGGGTATAAAGATCAACGCCCCGACTGCGATAATAATCAAACCAATGGCCATGCCGTTTTTAAAACCAAACCGCTTTAACGTCCATGCCGACGGCGCAGCCATTACCAGGTAAGCGATATAGAAAGCTGACGCCACCAAAAAAGATTCACGATTATTGAGCTGGCAGGCTATTTTCAGGTATGGCACAAGCACTGCATTGAGCCAGGTAATGAAACCAAAAATGAAAAATAAGGCCCCTATAATAGCTATAGGCGGAATAGCGCTTCGTTTATCGGTTGCGACAACAGCTTGGGTAGTTTCCTGCATAAAATGATTCTTGATCCTAAACGAAAAGCCCTCACGGGTTTCCGCAAGGGCTCAAATTAGTTATTTTTTGTCTGAACCGTTGACTAGTTTGATTTAATTATCATCCTGATAACTAATAACTGGTTAACTGATAACTCTACTCAGGCCAAACTCCCTTTCTTCAATTCATTCACCGCATGATCTGCAGCACGGGCGGTCAACGCCATATAGGTTAATGACGGGTTCTGGCAGGCGGTTGATGCCATGCAGGCCCCATCGGTGACGAACACATTCTTAGCATCCCAAACCTGGTTCCATTCGTTCAATACTGATGTTTTTGGATCGCGGCCCATTCGTGCAGTGCCCATCTCATGAATACCACGACCTAACACAGCTTCCATGGTGCGCGTTTTGACGTTCTTCGCGCCGCTCGCCTCCAGCATTTCCCTGGCATCATTTATCATGTCCACGCGCATTTTCAACTCGTTATCGCGGATAATGGCATTGATTTCAGGTACTGGCAGGCCCCATTTATCTTTCTTGTCTTTCGAAAGTTTTACGGTATTTTCATGATATGGCAGCGTTTCACCAAAACCGCCGATATTCATCGTCCAGTGGCCGGGTTCACTGATCTCGTCTTTGAAGGCCGCGCCAATGCTGTATTCCGGAATATTACGGCTATAGGATTCGCGCGACGCGCGTCCCTGGTAGCCGAAGCCACGGATATAATCGCGTTTCTCGCCGTTCAGGTTACGGTAACGTGGAATATAGATGCCATTCGCCCTGCGGCCGAAATAATACTTGTCCTCGTAACCTTCAACATGACCGCTGGCGCCCACGCCTAAGTGGTGGTCCATCAGGTTGTGGCCCAGCTCGCCACTGCTGCTGCCTAAACCATCAGGCCAAACATCGGTCGCCGAGTTCATCAGCACCCAGGCCGAATTGATGGTCGAAGCGTTCAGGAAAACGACCTTGGCATAAAACTCATAGGTTTTGTTGGTTTCAGCATCCAGCACTTCTACCCCTGTCGCCTTCTTTTTGTCTTTGTCATAAAGAATTTTGGTGACTATAGACCATGGCCTCACGGTCAGGTTACCTGTAGCCATCGCCGCAGGCAATGTAGATGACTGCGTACTGAAATAGGCTCCGAACGGGCAGCCCAACCAGCATTTATTTCGGTACTGGCAGTTTGTGCGGCCCGGCAGCGGTTCGGTAATATTGGCTGTACGACCGATCACCATGTGACGGGCGCCTTTATAATAAGCATTCAATCGTGCGGAAACATCTTTTTCCACGCAGTTCATCTCCATAGGCGGCATAAAATCGCCGTCAGGCAGTATCGATAAACCGTCTTTATTGCCTGATATGCCTGCAAATTTTTCAGCATAGCTATACCATGAAGCAATATCTTTATAACGGATAGGCCAGTCGACACCGATCCCGTCCTTCAGATTCGCCTCGAAATCAACGTCAGCCCAGCGATAGCTCTGCCTGCCCCACATAAGCGAACGTCCGCCTACATGATAACCGCGGAACCAGTCAAAACGCTGAACTTCAACATAGGGGCTTTCTTTTTCATTCACCCAATAGTCCAGGTTGGTTTCATTCAGCGGATAATCGCGTTTCAGCACGGGGTAGTCTTTTTCCATCTGCACGGTCCTTCCACCACGGTGCGGATATTCCCAGGGCGCTTTGTTGGCATTCACATAATCCTTTACGTGTTTGATATCCCTGCCACGCTCAAGCATCAATGTTTTCAGGCCTTTTTGCGTCAGTTCCTTAGCCGCCCAGCCTCCGCTGATCCCGGAGCCGATCACAATGGCATCATAAATATTTGTGTCCATCTTCTATAATTGGATTTGATCTTCTAATGTAGAAAAATTTTGGTTGAAACAAGTGCCATTGCGTCAATATTACACAATACTAAGTTGCCAGTGGGCAGTTTTCAGTTCGCAGTTTTTTTGTGCCAACCAAAAACTGCCATCTGTTAAGAAAGCGCTTTCGCCGCAAACTCCCTGCACTTCATCACTTCCTTCACCGCATCCGAATCTTTTGGAATGTCATATTCGAGCTCAATAGTAGCAGGCATTTTGTATTTATTTTTTTGCATTAACTTCAATACTTCGGCAATTGGAGTATCCCCTTGTCCCCATGGCATGTTCGGCCCGTCATGGTATTTTCTATCCTTCAGGTGCATGCTCATGATCCGTTCATGATTCTTCAGGATGAAATCGACAGGGCTAGTGCTTGTACCTGCTGTGTAGTGACCGATATCCAGGTTGATAGCATTCCATTGCGACTGTGACAACGCATTATCCCACAAAGTCGGCGTGGCCTGCAAGTGGGCATGATACCCTACGTGTATTTTATGCTTTTCAGCAAATTCACCGAGACGTTTGGTCTGATCGGAATCATCCGGCAACTCCACGGTAACATGCGTAACGCCTAAAGCTTTACCTGCATTGAATGCGTAATCGATCTCAGCATCCGTATTTTTCTTGCCAAGTGCGTTAGGCTTCCAGGCATAGATGGTAACTCCGGCATCATTATATAATTTCCGCAGTTCCTTAAATTTATCCATCGAAACACTGGCACGCCAGTCGGCCATATTTTTCATTCTTGTTGCCATATCCTGGCCGCCCACGCGTTGCGGAGCGCCTGCAAAAGCTTCGGCCGCATCACCCATAAGCTCAATAGCATTGATGTTGCACTGCAGGCAATATTGCAATAATTGTTCGGCGCTGCTGGGCATGCTGCGGAACGAATAGGTGATCACTCCTATTTGAACACCATTGATCTTGGAATTGGGTTTTGCCTGGAATAGTGACTTTGCCAGCGCCAGCTTCGGCGCAAGCGCCACACCTGCCGCCGCGATAGCTGCCGTACCTAAGAATTTACGGCGCGAGATATCCTGTTCTTTCATAATTGATGTTTAATTGGTTTGATTAACTGAATTACCAAGTTAGTTCTTGATTCTGATAAATTCCTAAAGTTGTTTGTAAAAAAAGTGTTTCATATACACTTACTTCACCAGCTTACCGGTGCCCGCCCATATCAGCGCTTCCAGTATCAGCTTGGCTTCCATAGGGCTGTCGAATGTATGGGACAAGGTAGCGTTGGTATGCCCGTCATAATCCATATCGTTATGACCCATATTGAAATAAACCATCTTGTAATTCTTATTCGTCCAAACCACGGGGTAATAACCGCTGTGCCATATTTCCGATCGTTTCGGGCCGTTGCCCAGCGGGAAACTGGTTGAGTCGATAGAAAATAAGATCCTGATATCCGGGTTCTCGCGCAGATCCTTTTCCCAGCGGTACCATTCGTTGGGCGATGTTTTGAAAGTTGCGGGCATATCTTTTGTTACCGGGTGAGCTTTACCGGTCTCGTTTCGCAATATAGCCGGAGTAGGATGCCACGTGTTGCTCGCATACTGGCCGGAACCCAGGAATTGGTAATGATACCAGTTCCAATCGGAATTAAATTCAGATGGCGTCAATGCGAATGCGGCGAAATGAAAGCCCAGCCAGCCGCCGCCATTCTTCATATATTCCTCAAAAGCCTCTCGTTGTTCCGGGTCCTGGGGGCGTGAATCCAGGAATAATACGACCTGGTATTTGGCTAAAAATTTTGCATTCAGGTTGCTCCAATCCTGCGTGATGTCATAAGTAAAATTGTATTTCTCAGCCATTTCAGGAAAGAACTTATTAGCGTCGTGCACAAAACTGATGTGCGCCAGGTCATGAAAATAACTGTAGAATGCTATGACGTGAAAGGTTTTGTGTTTGGCGCTTTGCGCGAATGTGCTGAATGCCGCAGAGCAGAAAATAAATAGCGTAATCGCTATGGCCGTGAGTTTTTTTCTGAGGTTCATAAAGAGTTGTTGATTGAACCGACAAGTTAGAAATAATTTTTATGAGGACGATGTTCTTATCAGTCTTCTCGTAAATCTACCTATGGTCAGCCCCTGTACCAAAATGGAATAAACGACGATTACGTAAGTAATGATCACAAATTCATCGCGGTACATCGATGAATCAAGTGATAGCGCCAATGCAACAGATAGCCCTCCCCTCAATCCGCCCCAGGTAAGTATGGCGACTACGTTTTTTTCAAAACGTATCCTGAAACGAAGGGCCATCACAGGCAGAAATACAGAGACCCACCTGGCAAATAAAGCGATGAAAATGCAGATGACGCTAATAACCAAAAGCATCCCGTTAATTTTAATCACCAGCATTTCAAGGCCGATGAGCATAAAAAGAATAGCATTGAGTATTTCGTCTATCAGTTCCCAGAATTTTCCCAGGTAATCGCGGCTGGTATCTGAAAGGGCTTCCTTTTTCGTTTTGTTACCGGTAATAATGCCTGCAACGACCATGGCCAGCGGGCCTGAGACATGTAAAAGACCTGCTATATAATACCCTCCGGCCACGATAGCTACCGTCACCAGGACTTCGACGTTATAATCGTCGATAGATCGCAGGGTGAAATAACCTGCATAGCCTAACACAGCACCAAATAATAAGCCACCAACCGCCTCCTGCAGGAAGAGTTTGCCGACGTCAATAAAATCTATGGCAGATATACCCGAGTGCACGGCCTCTAACAGGGTTACGAATATCACAACCGCCACCCCATCGTTAAACAATGATTCACCCGAAATTTTAACATCCAGCGATTGGGGAATATTTGCTCTTCTTAAAATAGCCAGTACCGCTATCGGGTCAGTTGGAGATATGATCGCGCCAAATAAAAGGCAATAGATAAAGGGTATCGGAAGATGAAAAAGTTGGAAAACCTCCCAGGTCATGCCGCCAACAAGCGTGGTTGAAATGAGCGTTCCTAAAGTAGAAAGCAGCAAGACAGGCCATGCTTCTTTTTTCAGTTTGCCGGCATCGATATGGATGGCGCCGGCAAAGAGCAGGAAACTCAGCATAAAATTCATCAGCAATTCCCTGAAATTGATGGATGCCGCGAGTTGCTTTGCATTTTCTGCAAGAGGCGGATAGAATTGACCGCATAATACGAGCGCAACAGATGTTCCAAGCGACAAGACCATGATACCAATGGTCGGCGGCCATTTGATAAACCTGTGATTGAGGTATGCAAATGCTGCGGCAAGTACGATAGTAAAAGTGACCAATACATTAATACCCATGGATGCAGCGTGTCATGGGACAAGATAATGAAAAAGCCGAATACCTTTACGGCTGCTGCACTTGCGTATTGAATAGCGAATTTTCCCCCGCGATATATAGGGTCTTGTGATCTTTGCCGCCAAAAACCATCGCATGCGGTCGCTCAGGCACTTTGATCATATTGATCTGCTTGCCCGACGGGTCAAATACATATATCTGCCCGTCGGCGATATAAACATTACCTCCATCATCAACTGCTGTCCCAAATTCGCCTTTTTCAGCAAAGTATTTCAGGTCGCTTACATAACCTTCGGGACTTACACTCAGGCTAACAGTTCGTTTATCGTATTCATCCGATTCATACATGGTTTTACCCGGGAACGCTTCCGAAAGACAAGTTGCCCTGGCAAGATCATATACCACGGGAATAATTGTCACCCCATCCGGCGCAACAAAGCATTCGGCTGGCTTTGCGACGGTAAGCGTATTGAAATCGTGATAATCCCTCCAGCGATGGCTAGGATAAAGGGCTTTATAAACTTGCTTCACGGAACCCATCGGTTGTTTCGGCAGCAGTCTGATAGTTTCATCGGGGTTATTTGGGTCGACGGAGTATACCCACGTCGCAAAACCCGAATTGCCCCAGCCGCTGAACGAGGTACCCGACGCATCCGGCGGATTGGTGAACACTTCAGGTTTGCCATTGATCAAATAATCGGGCTTGGGCACATATTTGAAAACCACCAGCAGGTTATCGTTCTTGTCACATGAAAGCGATAACGGCTCCCAGTGATAATCAGCGAAAAGGCCGATCTGTTTCGTTTCTGAAGAATACTTATAGATTCGCTTTAACCTCGAATCACAGAAATAAATATTGCCTTTGCTATCACTGCAAATGCCCTCAACAAATTCAAAACCGGTTGCCAGCTTTAGCATACCGCCGTAAGATGGTGCTGATTTGGCTTTGCCAATGTGCAGGCGCTCAAATTCCCAGGGCCTCACTGTGTAGTCACTATTGACATCATACAATGGATTATTCGTGGTGTACTTGATTTGGCTGTAATTATGCACATTCAGTAATTCAATATTCGATGAACCCCATTCCCTGATCGAGTACGGATAAGGTTTTATCACACGGATTACTCTGAACATATATAGGTTGGCAAAGATCATGTCGTGACAGTTTTCCAGTTCCATCGGCTGGCACTCGGTACTTTCGCGGCTCTCTTCTTCCAACTGCAGCGCATAAACCTTAAAGTTGGACACGTTATTAAAACGCACCTCGTTACGCACGTGATGCTCTACCGATAAGGCATAAACGCGCCCGGGCGTACTCGTATTAGAAAAATAAGCCCCGTCGCTGGCATAAGTATTCGCCGACCAGATATTCTGAAATGTCCCGCCGCCGCCATCGGTTACCCAAAAGCTCCAGTATTGCGTATCCCATGATGGGTCGGTACCACCGGGATTGCGATACGAGCGAACTTCCTCTTTCGTACCTACTTTTTTACCGATCCTTTCCATACCCCCATGCCCGCCGACAAATTTCACATCGTTCAAATAGGATCCTTCACCCGCCATCCATTTGCAGGCCACAGCCCGTGGGTTATCCGCTGCAGTTGAAAGACCGATACCGGTAAAGATGTTCTTCCCTCCTTTCGAACTTTCGAGCAAAGGCACCGGCCAGCCGAAACCGCCAAAGGCCCCGGTATTATTTGCGAGGATAAATTGTGTTGAAATAGGGCTAAGACCAATCAGTGCTGTATTCGGTTTCAGCTTAATAGTTTGACTCACCTTGTACCAGCCTGACGGCACATATATAGTTGGATATTTATCTATGGCATCCTGGATTGCTTTGGTGTCGTCGGTAATGCCATCGCCTACCGCGCCAAGTGTTTTTAGATTTACGCAGGTATCGATTGCCGGAAATTCCGGTATATCGCTTTTAGCAGGTGCAGGAACATCTTTCAACTGAACCATATCCTGCATCGTATTCACCGCCGGATCAGCTTTCAGACTGTCCATTTGGAGGCCATGTAAATAGTCTTTCACCTGGTAAATATTGCCTGGGCCCGCAACCTGTTTACCGCCCTGCTTATATTGAACCAGCACAGGCACATTCCTGCAAGTGATATTTCGAAGGCTCACGAAATTCCCTGCATTATCATCAAGACTCTCCTTTATCGCCGCACCTGAAATATTCTCAAAACGGCAATCTTCCATGAAGAGCTTCTCGTCATAATTAGGCTCAACATCTATCACCGCCGGGTCGTTCTTCACATTCATCCGAACCATCGTCAAACCAGCCTCACGTGTTTGCATGGCCGCTTTGCGCTGCCCTTCGAAATAAGTGTCGATGGTCATAAATTGCCAGCCTGGGGATGGTTTGGTGGTGTAGATGCCGTAATCGCCTCCAAAAAACCGCACATCGTGCATTTCGTTTCCTACATCAAACATACCGGCTTTGCCATTGCCAGTATTGATATCCACATGCGAGATAAAGCTATGCTGCGCATAATGGGCGCGTATGGCTACAGCATAAGGATTGCCATCGTCAATTTGTAAATTGATATTCGACATGGCGCTGTAAAAAGTACCCGCCCCGGCGTCGTTGATCCGTTTTCCCGGCTGCGGCAGGCTACTCACGAACCAAAACATATATTTCGCTTTGCCTTTATCCGTGCTATCCGGCTGCTGAAACCCAAGCGAGTTTTTTGCCAGGATGATCACCGGGCGTTTTTTACCGTAGCCGATCAGCCGGATAGCCTGGGGAACATAGATCGTTTTGCTAATGAGATAAGTGCCCTCCGGAATGAAGACGATGCCAAAATTATGCTGTGTTTTCTGATCAGCAATAGCCTGCTGCAAAGCATCGGAAACATCCATTGAACCATCGGCTTTGATGTGGTAGTTTTCTGGGGTAAAATACACTGCATCCGAGTCCTGCAAACGTTTCTGGTAAAAGGATGTGCCGTTTTCTTTAGTGTTGAAGCTACGGTTCTGCCCATACCCAAATGAGCATAGCATGATACCCAGCGCAATGGTAGTTAATATATTTTTCACGATAGTTATTTATGTTTTTGGAGCATCCTGTAAACTTCTGAACCTGCTAATAGGAATGCCCCCACACCGTAGGTTTCAGTATCATCGGCGGTTACGTTTTCGGGCATCTCGCCTATCTGCTGTACGTAACCGAGTTTGCCATTCGTTTGCACACAACCAACTAAGGCGTTCCATGCCTTCTCCACAGATTCATGATATTTCTTATAAGACAGCAACCCGTGATTGATACCATAAGCCAGCGCATAACAGTAAAAGCCTGTTCCACTCGCTTCTTTTACCGGGTAACTTTGCGGATCAAGCAGGGCGGCGTGCCAGGTACCGTCCACGTTTTGCAGGGTAACGATCTTTGCAGCCATCTTTCTGTACAGGTCCTCAAAACGTTGCCTGCCGGCATAATCTTCAGGCATGTTATCCAGCATCCGTACTAAACCGCCCATTACCCAGCCATTCCCCCGAGACCAGAAAACCTTTCTCCCATTAGCCTCTTTTTGCGTGAAGAAACGACTGTCCCTGTAATATAGGCTTTCGTCTTTATCAAACAAATAATCGGTTGTCTTCCACCATAATTTACTGGCTGCTTCAAGGTATTTGATATCGCCTGTGGCGGTAGATAAGTAAGCAAACGCAGGCGGACCCATAAACAGCGCATCGCACCAGGCCCATTCGCGGTTAGCGATATTGCTTTTCCATTCCAGCGGTTCGGTATGCGGCAAAGCCGCTATGCTATCAGCCTGTGACCGCCATTGCGCTATCATTTCCGGCTTCTTATAAACCAGGTAGAGTTGCGAATACATCTGTGCCACGCAGTAATCATCGGCCATAGTATGCCTCGGGCCGGTTTTCCAGTGAAGGCTGTCGCCGATAGCCTGCATATCGCCAAAATAATTGGAGTAAGTTGCCACTTGCGCCAGGTCCATATAACCGGCATAACAGGCACCCATGGTCCAGTCAAAATAATTATGCTTTTTGCCATGTTCTTTCCAGTCGCGCAGTTGCCATTTGGCGACCTTATTCATGATGTTAAGCACCGAATCAGGATTGAGTTTTTGCGCCACAGCAGATTGCAGAGCCAATAGCCCCGGTAACAGGAAAATGACGTATTTCTTCACCGTATCAGGTTTAAAAGTTTAAATGTATAAATTAACTTGCGTTGAAATTGTAAAAATTGCCGCGAAAAACATGTAAAAATTAAGCACCCTGTCCAATAAACAAAAACCTAATCGTCATTCGATCAAAAAACAAAAACTTAAAGTCATGAACGAATTTGCATTTATCTTCAGGAGCGATTTCCACCCTGAAGCAAAGTTCTCACCCGATGAGATGCAGGAAATTATGAAACAATGGCAAACCTGGATGGGCGGTATGGCTGCGAAAGGGCAATTAGCCAACAGCGGCACCCGCCTTGGCGGCGACGGCAAAACGGTAAGGCCATCCAATGTAATAACCGACGGCCCATATGCTGAGATCAAAGAGATAATAACCGGCGTCATTGTTGTTAATGCCGCCAATATTGACGAGGCAGCAGAGATCGCCAAAGGTTGCCCTATTCTGAATGCCGGCGGCAATGTTGAAGTTAGGGATATTATCCCCATGAGCGCTAATTGATTTTCTCATCTTAAGATCATCATCATGAACGAGTTTGTAATGGTATACAGGTCGGAACCCATGGGCGAGATCAAGCTGACACCGGAAGGCAACATGGTCGTTTCAAAAGAATGGGAAAACTGGATGGGTGGCATCGCCGCGCAAAACAAGCTGGTTTCGCCCGGTATGCGGTTGGGCAATGAAGGCCGCACGGTTAAACCAGGCAACGTGGTAACCAACGGGCCTTATGCCGAGATCAAAGAGATCGTAGGCGGCCTCAGCATTTTCAGAGCCGAGTCGATAGAAGAAGTTTCGGAATGGGCCAAAAGCTGCCCTATGCTGAATTTCGGCGGTAATGTCGAAGTAAGGGATATTATCGAGATGAATGGCTAAAATTTGAATCTAACAAGCTTCTGCCGGTAAAAATAACCGGCAGAAGCTTTTTTATTTTATGCAGGAAAAAGAGCTGATACCGTATTTATACAGAACTGAATTCCGGAAAATAACCGCAGTGCTTTGCCGGTTGTTTGGTATCGAGCATATCACTATTGCGGAAGACATCGTCGGTGATACTTTCCTGCTGGCTGCCGAAACCTGGGGTTTGAAAGGCATACCGGCCAATCCCGCAGCGTGGCTTTACATCGTCGCGAAAAACAAGACACGGGATTTCCTGAAGCGCAATACTATTTTCAACGAAAAAGTATCGCCGCAAGTGCAGTATTCCACCGATGAATCTCACGAGATCGAGGTCGACCTTTCGCCAACCAACATCAATGACAGCCAATTACAAATGATGTTCGCCATCTGTTATCCGGGTATTCCTCCCGAATCGCAGATCGGGCTTTCGCTTAGGATCCTTTGCAGCTTTAGTATTGATGAGATCGCCGATGCATTTCTCACCAATAAGGAAACCATCAACAAACGCCTTTATCGCGCCAAAGAAAAGCTAAAACAGGATAAAGTAAGGATCGAAATGCCTTCGGGCACAGAAGTCGGCAAGCGTATCGAAAATGTATTGACCACCCTCTACCTGCTTTTCAATGAAGGTTACTATTCATCAAACAGGAATACGGTCCTGACGAAGGATCTTTGTCTTGAGGCTATGCGCTTAACGCACATGCTCACCGAAAATGAAATTACAGACAAGCCCGAAGTAAATGCGCTGCTTGCCCTGATGTGTTTCCACGCTTCAAGATTTGATGCCCGGGTAGACAAGGATGGCGAACTAATTCTTTATGAAGATCAGGATATTTCATTGTGGAACAAAGAGTTGATTAAACAGGGAGAGTATTATTTGAACCGGGCTGCAAAAGGCGATATATTGTCCAAATATCACCTGGAAGCTGCTATAGCTTACTGGCATACAGCCGAACGCAGCAGCCCTGAAAAATGGGAAAAGGTATTGAGTTTGTATAACAGGCTGTTAATGGTAGAATATTCGCCTCTCGCTGCCCTAAACAGAACCTATGCCCTCGCCAAAGTTTATGGCAATGAAACCGCGATCACCGAAGCAGAAAAGCTGGGGCTCGATCAAAGCCATTTGTACCACAGCTTACTGGGCGAACTCTACTCCGGAGTTGACACGAAAAAAGCCATCGGGCATTTTACTATCGCATCCAAACTGACCAAAACTTCGGCTGACAAGAATGTGATCAAAAAGAAAATCGAGAAATTAAAGTCGTAATCCAAACATAATGTCATCTCGATCCGCTGGTAAGCGGAGAGAGAACTTATACGCTATGCATTACCCAACAGTGCATATCTTACAAGATTTCTCCTCGTTCCTCGTCGAAATGACATTTTTCTTAAATTAGCATTATGCCCTACGACGAAAAACTTGCCGACCGCGTACGCGAGGCTTTGGTCGATGTTCCCAAAGTGACCGAGAAGAAGATGTTTCGTGGCGTTACCTTTATGGTCGACGATAAAATGTGCGTAAGCGTAAGCGCCAACGAACTGATGCTGCGCCTTGATCCTGACCTGACTGAAAAACTGGTTGAGGAAAACGGCGCACGCCCTATGGTTCACGGCGGCAAGCACATGAAGGGTTTTATTTACATCGGTCCTGAGCGTTTCAAAAACCAAAAGGATTTTGATCATTGGATACAATTGGCGCTGGAATATAACCCGATGGCTAAATCCTCAAAAAAATGAAAAAGCTGCTTTTTAACGTAGTGGTTTTTATTGGTTTTTCTGCAAATGCGCAGGAAACTCAGCCGCAATTCTATGGGCCTATTATTCCAAATAAGATTTCCGATACCTATGTACCGGCTTATTACCAGGATATCGGCGGCTTATTGGGCTACCGGCTTGGTATCAACCTGGAAAAGCGTTTGCTGCAAATCGATTCAGCCACGCTCCTGTCAGGCTTCAAAAAGCGCCCCGGCGCGCAAACCTGGATCGGCGAGCACGTAGGTAAATTCCTGTTCTCCGCTTCAAAAACCTATGCCTATTCGCACGATCCGCGCATTAAGCACCTGATGGATGATATGGTGCAGAAATATATCGCCTGTCAATTGCCGGACGGTTACCTTGGCACCTATCTCTACAAAGACCGCTGGACAGCCTGGGATGTCTGGGCGCATAAATATGCCATCATCGGATTGCTGAATTATTATTCGGTAACTGGCTATAAACCGGCTTTGCAAACTGCCAAACGTGCTGCCGACCTGATCTGCCGAACTTTTGGTGATATACCGGGAAAGCGCGATCTGATGCTGGCCGGAGAACATGTTGGATTGGCGCCTGGGAGTATACTCGAGCCGATGGTTGATTTGTACCGTTATACTAACGACCCGAAATATCTTGATTTCTGCCGCTATATTCTTCGGGCATTTGAACAGCCTGACGGGCCTAAGCTGATCTCACAATTAGAAAAATACGGCGATGTAACTAAAGTGGGTGATGCCAAAGCTTACGAAATGCTTTCCTGTTTCCTTGGTATTCTCAAATATTACAAACTCACCGGCGAACAAAAATACCTGCCCCTAATGGAAACCGCCTGGGCCGACATTACCAAAAGCCGCCTGTACATTACCGGCACTTCAAGCGACCATGAGATTTTTCATGCACCAGGAGTACTAAAAGCGGAAAATAATGATAATATGGGCGAAGGTTGCGTTACGGTGACTTGGATTCAATTCAACTTGCAACTGCTGCAAATAACCGGCGATGTAAAATACGCGGAAGAGTTGGAACGCTCAGTTTACAACCATTTGCTGGCTGCTGAAAACCCGCAGACCGGCTGCGTGAGCTACTATACGGCACTTGACGGCCCAAAGCCCTACCGTTGTGACCAGGGTTATTCCTGCTGCCTGTCGAGTGTGCCGCGCGGGATATCATTGATCCCTGAAATGATGGGCGGGAAGGTCAATGGCACATATACAATATTGTTTTATGAAAATGGCCAGGCGACCGAAGACATAACA
This sequence comes from Mucilaginibacter sp., assembly GCA_035551775.1. Classification (GTDB taxonomy): domain Bacteria; phylum Bacteroidota; class Bacteroidia; order Sphingobacteriales; family Sphingobacteriaceae; genus Mucilaginibacter. Next base: position 19,389 of record DASZMQ010000017.1, read on the forward strand.
GCAAAAGACGGGTCGCAAGTGACACTGAAAGTCAAAACTGCCACCCAATTTCCGTTGGATAGTACGGTTGTCATTTCCGTCGATCCGTCTAAAGCAGCGTCTTTTACGCTTAATTTTCGTGTACCCGCATGGTCCCGGGATTTCAAGGCTAAGATCGGCGGCAATACTTTTGGCGCGGATAAGAAGGCTTTATTGGGCATTTCGCGCACCTGGAAGCCTGGCGATAAAGTAGAAATATCCTTCAAAATGCCGGTACAAGTCATCTCGGGAGGATTATCCTACCCCAATGCCGTTGCCATCAAAAGAGGCCCGCAGATATTTGCTGTCGACCTGGGATTGAATAAAAGTATCTCAGCACTAGGCGATGTGAGCTTTTCAAATACCGGTTCCCTTACCGACGAAAAAAGCCTCCTCCCGGCTGATTGGAGCTGGAAAGAGGCTTATTCTATGCAAATGAATATCAACAACAAACCACAAAAGGTTATCATAGTCCCCTTCTCGGAAGCCGGGCAGGATACCTCGGCTATCGGGGTCTGGATAAAATATTAGCGCGCCGCCTGTTTGCTATCGCTGACCGTCATAACCACCATGTCGCTGTTATCAACGCCGTAAACCTTGGCAATAGCCTTTACTACTGTCCCCTTCTTTATTTTAAACGGTTTGGAATATTCGTGCTCGCCGGTGAATGACGGGGTTGAGTCATCGGTGCTATAGTAGATCTTTGCTCCCGGTGTAGAACAGGTTAAGCTTATCGTCAAATTCTGAACGCGAAAAGCTGGCGCGTGGACTCTATCGACGTATTTGGATGTCCTGGCATCGTGGATCACACCTTTCCAATTCATTCCGAAACCAAAGTCATAGGTATGGTGATCCGCATCGATATAGCATATCATGTCATGCGGGATATCCTCGTCCTGCTGTTCAACCGTTTTCATGTTCGCAGGCATCTGGAATGGCAGCAAGCCTGACGGCTCGGCCGCGCCGCTCAGCACATCCAGGACAGCCTGGTTCTGCACACCAAAATCAGCTACAATTGCGTTTGCATCCTTTTCAAACTCAGCAACAATGGCTGGCTTCGATAAGTTCATCACAACGATAACCGGCTTGCCTTTCATAGCAGCTCGGGTATCCCTGATAGTCTTCAGGTCGGCATAATTACCAGCTGTAATGGTTTTACCTTTGTAAGTGCGGTCGTGTACATTAGGCTCGGACGGGTCGCCTGCCGCGATACTATGCTCACGGGCGCTGTTCGCCGTGTATTCGCCGTATTGCAGCGTGATCGGCACGTACCCATTGCCGCCCTTAGCTGCATCATCGCTGTCGTAACCGGCGCCGCCATAAGGACTGCTCACAAACACAATGGCACAATCTGCTTTTGAGGGATCATCGGTCGATTTGAAATATTTACTTAACAAATCAGCTTTGACGGCCTCATTCCACTTTTCTTTCGACGGCGGCCCGAAGAAGCCTTTCATCGATGGTGTATATTTTTTCGGAACATAAACCGTTATGCCAGCCTTTAATGGCAGTACATTGCCGCTGTTCTTCAGCAGGATGATCGATTTCAATTGCGCCTCATAACCTGCCTTCATAAATTCCGGGTTACCCACAGTAGTCCTAGTTTGAGCTGGGTCTAAATATGAGTTCTCAAAAAGCCCCGCTCTGAAGATATTGGTCAGCAGCCTTACCGCAGATTGCTCAAACCTGGCGCGCATAAAAGCCTCGCCGTGGTCCTTAACGCCCATATTGTAGGCTTCGATCACCGGTTTCGAATCATTATTTCCGCCAAACTGATCAACGCCGGCCATCAATATCTTGTAATGCCTTTCGGCAACTGTTTTGGTCTCCATCCCCCACGATTTGCCGAGGAATTCATCCGGCTTCTTTCCCTCATCGGCCGTAACGCCCCAGTCGGTGCAAACCACGCCGTTGTAGTGATATTTCTCACGCAGCAAATCGGTGATCAGGTATTTATTGTACCCATTACCCTCGTTTTCTTTGTTCTTGATATCACGGCCATAAGAGATCGTGTAATATGGCATCACTGCGGCGCTCATTTTGGTTTTGCCGTTCAGCTTTAATGCGCCATCCACGAATGAGATCAAATGCTCGTCAAAGTTATTCCCGGGATATACCGCGAACTTACCATAGGCAAAATGCGCATCGCGGCCCGCTTCTTCGGGACCGCCGCCCGGCCAGTGCTTAATCATAGCATTTACGCTATGGTAACCCCAGCCGTCTTTGATCTCGCTGGTACCCGTCGAGGTCTGGAAACCATCGACATAAGCTCGTGCCATATCTGCATCCAATTGCGGGTCCTCGCCAAAGGTGCCGTTGATACGTGCCCAGCGCGGTTCAGAGCCCATATCGATCTGCGGCGATAAAGCGGTCGATATGCCCAATGCGCGATATTCCTGCGCTGCAATATTGCCAAATTGTTGCACTACAGCCGGGTCGAAAGTAGCGGCCAAACCTAATTGATCAGGCCATTGCGATATCCTGCCGCCTGCACCAGCGGTGTATTCCACACCGGCGTTCGTACCATGCCGTGGGTCGGAGCTGTTATTGGCTGGTATGCCAAAACCAACGCCTTCGACTAATGCCTGCACGTTATTGTTCCAACGCGCTGCTACTTCAGGGCTTTGCACCGAAGTCACCAGCACGTGGCGCAAGTTATCTTTGATCAGAAAATCTTTCTGCTGGTCGGTAACCTGCCCGGCGTCCATCCCCTCTGCGTACGGTTTTCCATCATAAGTTCCGGCGCCAAAGCCGCGTGGAGACATAGCCGGGATAGCCTGGTGCGCACTGTACAGCATCAGCCCGGCGATCTGTTCAATAGATAATTGCGATGCCAGGTCTTTTGCACGTTCTTCAACAGGCAGGCGCCAGTCCTCATATTTATCCAGTTTGCCGTTACGATTCAGGTCTTTAAAAGCCAACCCCTCGATAGTCAGTATCTTAACCCCCGATTTTGACGAATAACCCAAAGTTGGCCCATTCGGATTTTTCACCAGCACAATGCCTGTACTATCAGGCGCCGAAGCTGTCCATTTAGGAGTATTATTTTGAATGGTGTTGCTGCTTATCGTCGCTGCAAATGCAAGCAGCGAAACCGAACCTACAGCATAAACCAAAGGGCGGGTAATGTTTCTTTTCATGGTTAAAATAATTGGTTGGTGGTTATTGTGTACAAACGACACAACTAAAGGTAGTCATATAATCCGAAGATACAAAGGCAAGCGACAAACAGGCGGATTACATAGATAGAGGATGTGTTTAAAACGATAAATAGTAGACGCAATGCATTGCGTCTACTATTTATCAATCACCTTTTCCAATGTCCAGAAATGCCCGAACGGGTCTACCATTTCGCCCTGGCGGTAGCCGTAAAAATAATCCTGCATAGGTGATAACATTTTGGCGCCGGCCGAAACCGCTTTTGCCATTATCGCGTCCGGATCGTCAACCATCAAATGAATACCTACCGTACTGGTGCCGCAAGTATGCGGGCTCGATTGTTGTTTCGAAGGGTTTTCCTCGTGAAAGCGAAACATTGTCCCGCCCATTTGTAACTCAGCTATGTGAATTGTGCCGTCGTCATTGTCGAACCGGCGGTATTCCACCGCATTAAAGGCTTTTTTGTAGAACTCCAGGGCTGCATGGCCTTCCTCATGCTTCAGGTAAAGCATGGGTATGAAGGCGGGTTTGGACATATCGCTCATGACATGATCAATTAATGCGATAAGTTAATAAATCTGCTTTAATCTGTAATTTTTAAATCCGGGAAATCAAGAATAAAAGTTGTGCCCTCGCCCGGTTCACTTTCAACGGTTACATGCCCGTCCATCGTTTCAGCCTGCATCTTGACCATGAACAGGCCCATGCCCTTGCCGTCGACATGCATATCGAAACGACGGTATAAACCGAAAAGGTTTTTCAAATTTTTCTCTTCGATGCCTTTACCGTTATCCCTGAATACTATTTGCACCCGCCCTTCATTGCGGCGCGTAAACACAGATATCACCGGGTCGACCCCGGTCTGTTTATATTTGATACCATTCGATACCAGGTTATAAAAAATACTGTACATATAGCTCTTTACTGCCACTATCCTGTCAACAGCGTTAAAGTTATAATTCACTGAAGCATGCTCTTCATCAATAACCTGGCGGAAGTTGAGCAAAACGTCCTCCATCAGGAATTTGAATGGTATAGTTTCAAAACGTTCGTTAACATGGCTGCTTACCTGCAATATCTGGTTCAGGTCGAGTATCATCCCGTCCAGAACGCTGATTGAAGTAGCCAGCGCGCTTTTAACCTCCTGGTTCTCTTCAAGGTTGAAATCAAAGTTATTCAGCATGTTCGAAAGCCCCATAATATTGGCCACCGGCGCCCGCAGGTTATGTGAAACGATATAAGTAAACTGCTCAAGATCCCTATTGCGCTGCACTAGGTCGTTGGTCATGCGCTCACGCTCCAATTCCGATATTTTCCGTTCAGTAATATCCTTAAACGCTACGATAAACCCGATATTTATGTGCTCCGCGTCAGCCACACCAGCCCATCTCGCCTCGTACCATTTCAATCCGCCATTTTGAAGATCATAGCTCGTCTCGTAACTAACCATCTCATTGTTCATTACTTTTTCGAACAATTCCTTCAGGTTAGGAATCTTGTTTTTGGGGAAATAACTGAACGCGTTAGTTCCGGTTCTTAGTTTTTTATTGAACTGCTCGATACAAAGCTCATTTGCTTTCGCATTGAATGAAATAACTCTGTGTTCAGCATCGCAAAGCACATAAGCTACATCCGTATTCTCGAAAATGGTTTGCAGGTTTGCTTTGGACTGGATCAGCAATTCTTCCGCTTGTTTCCTGTCTGTGATATCAATGTGCAGCACCACGGCTCCTTTACCGCTTTTGAACAAAGGCGCCGCCAGTAACTGGAACCATACTTTTTTACCGCCGGTATAATAGGAATATTCTGTAGAAAATTCTTTTTTCTCACCTTCGATTACTTCCCTTATTCCCCTGGCTATGCGTTTGGCTGAAGCGGGGTCCATGCCAGTGGCCTTTTCCGAGATGGCCATGTAACTGAAGCCTATTCCGTGCCGCGGAACGCCGAGGTTATTGGCAAGCGTAAAATTTCGCCACGATTCGTTTACTGCAACGATTTTACCGGCCTCGTTCAATAATACAATATTAGGGGGCAAAGCATTCAATATACCCGACTGCCTTTCACTGGCTTCCTTCAATTCTTCAACATGCTGCTCTACCAACAGTTGTGCCTGCTTTGGGCGCGTTATATCCTGCGTGAATCCAATAACAAAAATCGGTACGCCATTTTCGTCCTTTTCAAACTCAAATTGTCTGCGCAGATATTTTATATTGCCGTTGTCATCAATTATCCGGCATTCGTTTTCGAATGGCTCGCCGTGGCTGATCGCTATCCGAAAACTTTCCCGTACAGCCTTTACATCGTCCGGATGAACCACTCTCAGGAAATTCTCAAAAGAGGGCGTAACTTCGCCCTGCTTATACCCAAACAATTTATAAACGCCGGCAGACCACGTGGTATTATTATTAGTAAGATCGATCTTCCAGGTGCCAAATTCCGCAAGCGATTCGGCTTTTTGGAACAACGCCTCGCTGGCAACGATCTGGTTCAGGTAAGATTGACGTTCCGCCTCAGATGTGTGCTTTTCAATAGCGTTTATTACGGCGCTTGGTAAGCGCTGCAGCCGGTCCTTCAGAACATAATCAGATGCCCCTTCCTTCATTACACTCACTGCAAATTCTTCGGATACCGTAGCCGTTATCAGGATAAAAGGCACATCCTTGCCGGTCTCTTTCAGGATATTCAGCGCTTCAAGCGAGTTAAATGCGGGAAGCGAGTGGTCGGACAGGATCACATCGGGCTGAAACTCATCAAGAGCCTTCAGATATTCGTCCCTTGTGTCCACAAGGCGCCTGGTGAATGCTATTCCTGATTTTTTCAGTATCCTGTCAACCAGTTCCGCATCACTGCGTACATCTTCAATATGGAGTATTTTTAGTTCGCGGGTCATATATGGCAGAAGAAATTAATCAGCCGACTGGTTGGTTATCAGCCAATAAAAGCCCAGCTCAGAAACGGCTTTTGCAAAACCATCAAAATCCACAGGTTTTACTACGTAGCTATTTACGCCAAGGTTATAACTGGTAACAACATCCTGTTCCTCTTTGGATGAAGTCATGATTACTACAGGAATGGTCTTGGCGTTAGGGTCGGCTTTTATCTGCCGCAGCACTTCAATACCGTCGACTTTGGGCATTTTAATATCAAGTAATATCACTTTCGGCTTTTCGGCCGTATTTCTGCCGGCAAAAGCTCCTCTTGAAAAAATGAAGTCAAGCGCTTCGGCGCCGTCCTTTACATGTATAAGCCTGTTGGCCAGGTTCACTCTTTTTAATGCCCTGATGGTCATTTCCGCATCGTGCAGGTTGTCTTCTACCAGCAGGATCTCAACTTTGCCGTCGTTCATAGTCTGTTATTTTTAGGTAAACTGAAATAAAATGTAGCTCCGGAATCTTCAACACCCTCGCCCCATACCTCTCCTTTATGTTTGTCCATTATTCGCTTCACCAGGGCCAAACCAACACCGGTACCTTCAAATTCCTCCTGCGAGTGCAGACGCTGGAAAACGCCGAATAATTTGCCGGCATAGGCCATATCAAAACCGACACCGTTATCCTTCACATAATAAATGATCCTTGTTTCTTCGTCTTTTGCGCCTATCTCGATAAGGGGGCGCTCTTCCTTCGAAGAATATTTGATGGCATTGCTTACCAGGTTCATCAATACCTGTTTCAGCATCCCTGCGTCCCCTTCCACAGGCGGTAATATGCCTATCCTTATATCGTAATCTTTGTCTTCATGCTGCAGCAGTTCATTCACTACCCTGGTTGTAAGCAACTGCATGTCAATAATCGAATTTACAAGTTCCTTTTTGCCCAGCCGCGCAAAAGCAAGCAGATCGTCTATCAATTGCCCCATCATCCGGGCGTTGGTAACGATATTGCCTAAAATTCGATTTCCCTCAGAATCCAATTTGTCCTCATAATCTTCTTTGAGCATAATGGAATAACCGCTTACCGCGCGCAGAGGCGTCCTCAGGTCATGCGAAACGGAGTAGGAAAACGCTTCCAGTTCTTTGTTTGCTTTCTCCATTTGTAAGGTGCGCGATATAACCTCATCTTCGAGTTTCTTCCGCTCAGTTATATCTCTCGTGATCTTGGCGAAGCCGACAAGTTTCTTTTCGTCATAAATCGATGTCAAAACCACGTCTGCCCAGAATTTCGAGCCATCTTTACGAACCCTCCAGCCTATGTCTTCCGCGCGACCATCCCCAGCGGCCTTTTTAAGCATTTCCTGCGGTTTGTTATTTCTAATATCGTCTGCTGTATAAAACAGGCTGAAGGGCTTGCCTAATACTTCTTCCTCTTTATACCCTTTTATCCTTTCAGCTCCCTGGTTCCATACCAATACCTTTCCTGTTGTGTCGAGCATGACAATAGCGTAGTCTTTTGTCTCATCGACCAGCAGTTGATATCGCTGCCTGGATTCTCTAAGGAAATCCTCTGACATCTGTCTCAATTTTATTTCCTCGGTAAGCGCTTCCGTTCGCTCTTCCACCATGGCCTCCAATTCTTCATACGTTTGTGTAACGTACTGCTCCATGATATTAAAAGCCCGGGCGAGTTTACCTAACTCATCGTCGCGGTTTACTTCAACAGGTATCCGGGACAAATAGTCGCCCGAGGAAATAGCCATTGCAGCGGCGGTCAATTGATTCAGCGGCCTGGTCAGGTTTCGAGCCGTTATCCAGGCGGCAATAATGCCTATCGCCGTAAGTACGATACCAATGATCAGCATCAGCGTTACAAAATTGCCTAAGACACTCAATATGTTTTTCTCGGAAAATTCAATGACGATCACCCAGGCCGCATAATCTACCGGCTGAACGTATGCAAATACAAGGTTGCCGTTGGCGTCTTTAAATTCCTGCACTTTACCCTGGATGCGCAAATTATATGGTCGGGGCTTAATTGGTTTGATAAAATCCGTCCAAAAGCTGCCATCAAAGTTTGCCACGCAAAAACCGGCGCCCGTACCAACAAATCGTGATAACTGGGCCATAGTCTTGGGATTTGTCTTCAATATCTTCCATAAAACAATGTATCCGATGATGTTTTTTCCGTCAGTAACAGCATTGATAGCGGGGTAATACATATTACCCTTTATTACATAAAATCTTCCAACCTTCCCGGAACCAGGCGTTACGCTTGATAATGATTTCATCTTTCGCGGATCAATATCTATGGTGCCGGTTGATTTTTCAGCATGAAGCACGGATTTGAGATTTTTATCAAGAAGGTCGATTGAAATACAGGTCGAGTCTTTGTGCAGGCTATTTAACGCATCCATGGTTTCTTCGCGGTGCATCTTTCCCTGTGACAGCAGGCATTGGACTACTATGTCTTTTTCGGCTACTGCTTCATCTGCCTTTAGCAAAACCGCCGCATTCTGGCTAAGCGACGCTCCGACTTCTTTGGTTAAAGTGGCAAGCCGGTCCTTTCCAACCAGCAGCACGGTACTTTTAAGCGTATAATAACTGCTAAAACCATAGATGAAAATGGCGGACAACAGGAGCGTACAGATCAGCAATATGAGCCTTCGACGAATGGACATACGATTGCTCCACCGTATATTAATACTTTTGGTCATAATCGATATATAAGATCGGCAGGCTATGCCCCGGCGCAGCTCCTGACCTTAATCTTTTTTAAGCAAAATTTTCCTGTGGCCTGTGATAAGGGTTTACAGGACGTAAGTATTCAGATTAACTTTAAGATAATGCCAAAAACATTTATCCTAAAATTATCATTAGGTATAGTTTCAATAATCAGGGTCTGTTACAAAATTAACATTTATAGCGAATCTTGCATACCGTTTTTTCACCCATTTTACAGCTATTTGTTAATTAATGGTTAACAAAACGACGGAAACGAGCAAAACCTGGCGGGTAATCATTTTACTTGAATGATCGTGCAACATTTTATAGGCCGTCCGTAGCCGGCACCATAGCAACTATTTTACACAATTTCAATGTAATAAAATGAGCTTCAAACCTTCTGCGATGAATTTTATTTTTCTTTAAAATGTTTTCCCGCGTCATTCGTCTCTACCTTTAAAAGGAGAAAAAAATTGATCACCGCCGTAATGCCCGAAGAAAAGCAAAATCATATCATACAAGCAATTAAGTCGTATGGTAAGGGCTTGCTGGGTTTTATCCGAAAAAGGGTAAAAAGCGATGCCGATGCCGAAGACATCCTGCAGGATGTTTGGTACCAGCTGAGCGCGGTGGTGAACGCCGAGCCGATAGAGCAAACAGGCGCATGGTTATATAAAGTGGCCGCCAACAAGATCATCGACCGGAGCAGGAAAAAGACGGAGGAATTGCTAGATTTTGCCCCATCCGAAGATGACGATGATGAAGGTCCCGACTTTCGTGCCATCCTGCTCACCGAAGGCACCACTCCTGAAACTGAATATATCCGCAGCCTTTTCTGGGAGCAATTGTTCTATGCATTGGACGAATTGCCCGAAGAACAGCGGCAGGTGTTCATGTGGCAGGAACTGGACGGTATCCCCTTTAATGAAATAGCCGAGCGCACTGGCGAAAATGTGCAAACGCTGGTCTCGAGAAAGCGTTACGCCGTGCTACACCTGCGCAAGCGGCTTAAACAATTGTATGAAGAAGTAAGAGAATACTAAAAGAAATTAAAATGAAAGACACAGAATTTGGAGACCGCGGCTATAGATACAGGTCGCACTTCAGGAAGAAAATGATATTTATACCGTTCCTGGTTTTGGCCGGTCTGGCTTTGGTAAGCTATGTTGTTATGCTGTTATGGAACGCATTAATGCCGGTTATATTCCATCTTGGCATGATCACCTTCTGGCAGGCGGCAGGGCTATTGATTTTAGCCAAGATCCTGTTTGGTTTTGGAAAAGGCGGCCCGCGGGGCGGGGCACCCTGGATGCGTCACCGTATGGAACGGTTTAAGCACATGAGCCCGGAAGAACAGGAACGTTTTCGTGAGCAATGGCGCGAGCGCTGCGGCAAATGGGGCAGGCATCATGGCCGCTACGGCTGGGACCAGCCCGCAGACGATTCGGCCAAACCGGCCGAAGAGGCAACAAAACCTACTGAATAAAAATTCCACCGGGTTTGTCCAATTCGGGCAAGCCCGGTAGTTATTATACCATAAAAACACCAACCCATGGAAGTACTGGTTTTTAAGACGAATGTCAGCGACAAAAGAAAAGTGAGCAAGGTAAGCGCCCTGCTTACTTCTATTCCTTCGATAAAACAATGGAATTTCGACCTTGAGGATTGTGATAAGGTGTTACGTATCGAATCCACCGGTTTAAAGACGCAATACGTCGAGCTGCTTTTGCAGAATGCGGGTTTCGATTGCCGGGAGCTGGATTACTGAATGGCTCAGGGGTAGCGCTTCATGCTCATCATGATCACCGTAGCGCATACCAATAGCATAGCAATGAGAAAAACTATCATGGCTTGATGATTTAAAAGACTTACGAAGGCTAAAACTCCCGAAGTCTTGTACAGTTGATCAATTAAATGCGTTCTTCAGCTGGATGTATTTATTCAGGTCTTTGGATACAAAGCCCTTCGCTTTCATTTCCTTCACGTATTCCGGGGTAACCCCTGTCGCCTTCATCGAGCTGGCCTCGTTAAGTGATATTTTGTCGAAACCAATATCTTGAAATCCTTTGATAAAATTCGGTGTTACTCCCAGGGCTTTCAATGAAGAAAGTTCATTCACCGAAATATTTTTGTACCCAATATCTGTGAAGCCTTTTATAAAATCAGGTTTTACTCCCAGCGCCTTCAGCGAGGTAAGTTCGTTGGCCGGAATATTTTTGTAGCCGATATCATTAAAGCCCTTAATAAAATCTCCGGTAACACCCAATGCTTTAAAAGAGGAGAGCTCGTTTGGCGGTAGATTCTTGTAGCCCATTTCAGCGACTGACCTCACGTACTCTGGTGTGATGCCTTGTGCTTTGAATGACTGGATCTCATTGGCCGACAGATTAGGGTAGCCCATATCATTGATCGTCTTGATGTATACCGGCGTAACACCTAAGGCCTTCAGCGACGTTAATTCATTTGCTGACAGGTTTTTATAACCGATATCGCTCAGGCCCTTGATAAACTCCGGTGTGACGCCTACTGCTTTCATACTGGTCAGTTCGTTCATCGGGATATTGGTGTAGCCTGCGTTTTTAAGGCCACGTATGTAAGATGAATCGATGTTCATCGCTTTGAATGATGAAAGTTCATCGGCGCGTGGCAGGTTCCTGTCACTATTATCATTCTTGTTGTCGTCCTTATTATCCTCGTCTTTGTTCAAAGGCAGGTTGGCCTTTTTGAGGCCGGCAATATACTTGCCGTCAATACCCTGCGCCTTAAAGCTGATCAGTTGGTTGAAATCCAAATGCTTGTAACCGGCTTTCTGGATCTCTTCGACATATTCCCTGGTGACACCTAAAGCCTTGCCCGATACCAGCTCTTCACTGCTCAGGTGATTGTAACCCAATTCTTTCCAAAACTTGATATAATTCCCATCCACTTTAAGTGCAGCCATCGAGATCAGGTCGTTCTTGGAAAGATGATTGTAGCCTTCGCTCTTGAGCATTTCGACATAACCTTTTTTAATGTTGATAACGAAGAAAGCGAACTTATCATTATCATCTATCCCGGTAATTCCCTGGCTTTCCAGGTAATCCACGAATGCTTTATCCGGAGTGAACTTATAGTGACCATATCCTTCCTCGCCGTCAAACTTGCCATTCAGCAGCATGGTGCCGGCATCGCGCTTCAAGGTGAAGTCTGATTTTTCCTTTGGCAACGAAGAAAATTCGCTGATCAAAAAGCTGTCGTTGTTCGACCAGCCATGATCCTCATCATCACTGCGAAATTCCATTTGCACTTTCTCCCCTTTTATCGTAGCGAACCAAACACCCTGGCTGCGGTCAACATCAATTCTATTTCCGTTAGCATAATGGATATGACTACCCGTCGTCGTTTTCTTTGCCTGGCTGAAAGCCGCCTGGTTCAGCGCACAGGCCAGGCCAACAAAAATCGGCGCCAGTATAAAATATTTCCACATCGTATGGATGTTGGATCTCTTTGCGTTCATCATAACAATTCTTTTTTTCAATAATGACTGGTTGTAATTGGTAGTTACACTCAGCGCCAAATGCGGCGCTGATACTTTGAGCAAACTCATCTGGTAGCTTTCCTTTTCAACCGGGTTGTGACCAAGCACAGCCTCATCGGTTAAAAATTCCAGGTTATTTTCCAGTTCGCCGCGATAAAGCCATGCAAACGGGTTGAACCACTGGAACACCAGCACGATTTCGGCCAGCAAAATATCCAGGCTGTGACCCTGTTGTATGTGCACCTTTTCGTGCATTAATATCTGGTTGTAAGTATCCCAATCGTATTTTTCAGGGTTAATGAAAATATTGTTGCCGAACGAACACGGTGCTTTATCCCCTTTTACCTCGATGATGCGAAACTTTCCGTCCTTAATTACGGGGTTCGAATAGGACCTGATCAGCAGCACGATGACCTGTAACAACAGATTCAGTCCGAAAGCTGCCGCACCTGCCCAATACAGGTAAAACATCCATTTAAATACTACCGGCCATATCGGCTTATCCTGTGCAGGAGCCACGGCAGCAGGCTGCGCTTTTGCCGGCTCGGGTTTAGCCGCTGACTGCGCAGGTGTCTTTATCGTTTGCTTTTCGGCCGCTTGTATCTGTTTTTGTACCTGCGCCGCTATCTGCGGGTACATTTCGGTAACCGTTTGCGGCCGGCTGTCAACTACTGTTCTTTCCGGGGCGCTTCTCAAAGTCCACGCCTCGGGAATGGTGATCAGCGGTAATACAAACGATAGCCCCAGGCAGATCAGCAAGATCACGCGGTTCAGCTTGTAAAATGTCTCTCTTTGCAGGAATATCTTGTAAAACAGCAGGCTTATCGAAATAAGCAAGGCTACGTGCAGGACATACGGTATCATTTTTTCGACGATTTAATGATTTCTAAAATTTCGTTCAGTTCCGACTCTGACATTTTCTGTTCTTTGGCAAAAAATGCAAGCATACTCGGGTAGGAGTCATTAAAATACTGGCTCACTATATCTTTCATAGCGTGCTTCTGGTAATCATCCCTGCTAATGACGGGATAGTAGCGGTAAATGTTACCAATAGTCTCGTGCGAAAGGAAACCTTTCTCCTCCAAAATCTTCACCATCGTTGCCACAGAATTGTAATGAGGCTTAGGATCAGGCAGTTCCGGAATGATCTCTTTAATGAACGCTTTTTCCAGGTTCCAGAACACCTGCATGATCTGTTCTTCTCTTTTCGCCAATTTTTGCATGATATTTTTTAATTTTCATCAAACATAATACTAATCAATTAGTATTTCAACTAATCGATTAGTATTTTTTATAACTTATTGATTATCAAAGACAAAATTTTAGACTCGGGAATGCCCTACAGAATTGCTACAGAATTTTTACATTACATATAATTAATTTTATATTAAAGAAAATTTTACATTCGGGTCTAACTTTCCTATTTTTGCACGCTTGTTGATAAACCTAAGTAAGTGGCACGTTCAATTGCAATAGTATTAAAGAGGAACTGGAAACAGACCTGGGGCTCGCATATCCAGCGGGGCCAGGTCATTATCGGTTCTGTCCTGATGGTTGCCATTTCGTGCATGCTGCCCTCTTTTTTTAACCTAATTCAAAAACGTGACGGTATTATCTTAAACGATTGGGTGCTAGCGGCTATACCTGCGCACAATGTTTCATGGGCCATTTTCACTTTTATCTGGGGCGCAGGATTTTACGGGCTTTGGCGCGCCGTTCAAAAGCCAACCATTTATATAACTTATATATGGTCGTTAATTTTTATTTTGGGGCTCCGAGTTTTAGCTATCAGCCTGGTAGCACTCGACCCGCCCAAAGGTTTGATCACACTGGTTGACCCGCTTACCGGTGTGTTTTATGGCGAAAGCAACATTACAAAGGACCTGTTCTTTTCAGGACACACTTCCATATTATACCTTGCTTACCTATGCATGGAACGCAAAAAAGATAAGACCATTATGCTGATAGCTACAATAGCTGTTGCCTGCCTGCTGCTTGTACAGCATGTCCACTATACTATCGATGTTGTGGCTGCCTTTCTTATTGTTTACCCGGTGAACAAGTTTGTAAAATACCTGCTCGCTTAAGCAACTCTTTCTCTTTTATTTCCGTCAGCAACAAAAAAGCCCCCGCCTGGCAGCGGGAGCCTGTCCCGGCTTTTACACCAGGACTAACCTAAACCTTATCACAAACTTAATAACGGAGCGTTTTGTTCCATCGTTTGCTGGCGGGGCGTTTTTACTTTAAAATGATATAACTTTATTCGGCATGGACGACAGCGAGATAGAACGGTTGATCAGGATCAGCAGGGAGAAACCACTGTTACCCGAAACTTATATTCCCTGGAAGGAAGAATTGCAGGCGAACGAATATTACCTGCCCGAACATCTGAATTCGCTGGAAGGAACAGTACTTTACGATACACTTTCGGACAAGCAGAAACTGGAGTTAGGCAGGCACGAGGTCGTGCAGGTGATGTATTCATATGCCTGGGGCGAGAGCCTGTTCTGCCTGTTCATGAATAAATACATCCTGCACCTGGCACCTGATAACCTAGAATACCAATTCCTGCTGCGTGAGCTGATCGAAGAGTTTCGTCATCAGGAAATGTTCACACAAACTATCCTCAGATTGGGTGGAAAGGCCATAAAGATCAGCCGCTCTCACCGATTTGTCGGAACCATGACAACCAAACTGTTGCCGCCAGATTGCCTCTTCATGGGCAGCGTTTCGATCGAGATCGTATCGGACCGCTACGGCAATTACGGCCGTAAAGACACGAATATGTACAGTGTGCTGAGAAAGGTTTTTGAGCTTCATAACATCGAAGAAGCGCGCCATATTTTGTTTACAAAAGACTTGCTTAAGAAATATACAGAAAAAGCCGGTTTCCTGAGACGGACGGTCTATAGCTTCGTAGTCTTGTTCAACATATATTTCCTGCGGACATTATACGTCAAGAAAGAGATATTCCAGCGTATCGGTACGGAAAATCCCGAACTGGCCTATAAGATTGCTTCGAAAAATTACAAGGAAAAGTTCACACAAAGCTGCTTGCGTGAAATTATTGAATTTGTGGATAGCTGGCGTGGTTTTAATAGAGCTACCCGCTGGGCCTGGCGATGGGTTATGGGTGCGAAGGTTTAAGTTTGTGTCATTGCGAGCGGATAGTGGGCAGATTGCGCAGCGAAGCAATCTCGTAGCTGTGTATTCGACGAGTTTGCTTCAACACCCCATCGCACGTTCATTCCGTGGTTCGTATTCTAGGTTTCTTATATTTCAAAATTTAATTCAAAAAAGATTTTTCATGCTGATCTCCGATAGTTTTCCACGTACATTTCATGTCTTTTCACCAGGGAAAACATTCGTAAGATCAGTTTGAATTTAA
>DASZMQ010000018.1:0-294944 GCA_035551775.1 Mucilaginibacter sp.
TTAAATTCAAACTGATCTTACGAATGTTTTCCCTGGTGAAAAGACATGAAATGTACGTGGAAAACTATCGGAGATCAGCATGAAAAATCTTTTTTGAATTAAATTTTGAAATATAAGAAACCTAGAATACGAACCACGGAAAGGATTGGGCGATGGCGTGGTGAAGCAACCTCGTCGAATGAACAGCTACGGGGTTGCTTCGCTGCTCTTAGCAGCCCACAATCTCCGCTCGCAATGACAAAGTTTTATAGTTTCGTTATCCTAAACCTCTCCGCCAATTCATTCAAATCCTTCACCACTGCATCCACCAAAGGTATGCCATTGATTTTCCTATCGGCTTCAGCTTCTGTTTCAGGCTCACCGGGGATAATGAGCTTTTGATCCGGATCGATAGGCCTGGAAGATTTGAACCTTTCGATCCAATTATCCATGTGCGCTTTAAATTCATTCACCGGGCGAAAACCATCCACCCGCATTGCCCCCAAAAAATGTCCTATACCACTGCCAACCGGGTCGTTGGGCGGTTCGAGGAATGCTACGAATGGCGGCACCCATGGGCCATAGTTCGCGCCGGACAGTACGGCTGAAAGAATATCCACCGTGGCACCTAAACCGAAACCTTTATGACTACCATGGTCAGGATCACTGCCTAATGGCAGTAAGGCGCCGCCCGATTTGAGCGCGTGCGGATCGGTAACCGGCTTGCCTTCCTTATCCTGTATCCATCCCTGCGGAACTTGTTTTCCGGCACGCTGGGCTATTTCCAGCTTACCGTTAGCGGCTGCTGAGGTAGCCATATCGACGATCACCGGCGGATACTTTCCTGCCGGGAAAGCGTAACACATCGGGTTTGTCCCCAACAAGCGTTCGCTGGAATAGGTGGGAGAAACCAGCGGACTGGCGTTGGTCATGGCAAAACCGATCATATCTTTTTCCATGGCCATCAGCGCATGGTAACCCGCAATACCAAAATGATTTGAATTTCGTACTGATACCCAGCCGGAGCCATATTGATCAGCCTTTTCGATGGCCACCCGCATGGCGAACGGCGCAACAACAAGGCCCAAACCGGCATCGCCATCTACGGTTGCCGTAGTAGCAGTTTCATGAACTATTCTGATATCCGGCTTTGTGTTGATCCGCTTCTTCTCCCATAAACGCACATAACCTGTCAGCCTGGCAACGCCATGCGAATCGATACCCCGCAGGTCTGACCTCAGCAGCACATCAGCAGCTAACTGTGCGTGCATATCACTGCAGTCCATCGCCCGGAAAATATTCTCAGTAAAAGTTCGTAAAGAAGCCTCGGATACCTGCATAGGGCAAATATAGCCACCGGCGACGTTCAGCCTAATGAAATTTGTGTTTTAACGTCAGTTTATGCTTCAGGCCAATACCTGAGTGATAGTATGTTGGGCCGGAAATGCGATGTACCGACATGCCGGGCAGTTTTCCCGCCAGCGTAATTACTGCCCCTGCCGGAGTGATTTCCCGGATCAAATTATTGTTTGCATCGGTGACATATAAGTTACCCGCAGCATCGGCGGTAATACCATCTGGTCCGTTGAAAGAGGCGTTTATTCCCTGCCCGTTTGCTGACCCGGCCGCGCCGCTGCCTGCGATGGTTGAGACAATGCCCTGAGGTGAGATCACGCGGATGCGGTTATTGGCCTCATCGGTTACATAAACATTGCCGCCGGCGTCGACCGTTAAACTATTGGGATAGTAAAATAATGCTGTCGTGTCCGGGCCATCGGCATAACCGGCCATGTCTCCCGCTAAAGTTGTCACCGTTCCTGCCGGAGTTATCTTGCGGATGCGGTTGTTCAAAAAATCGGCTACGTATAAATTACTTGAAGCATCCAGCGCCACCCCGGTAGGATTGTAAAAGGTGGCCGCGGCTGCATTGCCATCGCCCGAGCCGGCATTACCACTGCCCGCAAAGACTGTGACCACGCCCGAAGGACTTACCATTTTGACCTGGTTATCGCCCGAGTCGGCTACATACACGTTGCCTGAAGCATCGACAGCTACTCCGCTTGGTCCGGAAAAAACGGATTGCGTGTTTGAAGTGCTATCGGCAGAACTGGTTGCCGTTCCCGCCAAAGTAGTAACTGCCCCCGCAGGCGTGATCTTCCGGACAAGATTGTTGTGATAATCGGCTACATACACATTGCCCGAAGCATCTACGGCAATACCCGAAGGCCCGTTAAAGGATGCCAGCGCGCCTGTAGCATTAACGGCTCCTGCGCCCCCGCTGCCCGCTAACACCGACAGCGTACCATCCGGTGTGATCTTGCGGATCATATTGTTGCCGTAATCGGCCACAAAGATATTGCCCGAGGCATCGATAGCTACGTCAGACGGCGAAGAAAATAACAAGACCGAAGAGCTAGTGTCGGAGCCTGTGGTGCCGCTGCTGCCCGTAGGGCCTGTAACGCCATGCCCATTAGGATTGTATTTGCCGGGAACGATGATAATATTGCTCTTGGTACACGCCGCAAACAGGCAGGCCATGAATATCAGCACAAGTCCTATATGAGTAAGCTTTCTTTGCAATTTCACTTCCGGAATAAATCTGCTCTCTTGTACGGTTAGGGATAAATGCTTGTTTGTACGCATCCCCTCAAATATAAGTTAATTACTTAATTTAGCATGTAAACCCTTAGCTATGAACCGCATTTTCATCACAACCGTAGTCCTGTTATTCACTTCGTTGTCTTATGACCAGAAGCCTCGTGCACGCGATATCGGCATTCCGTTCGAAGGCACACCCGGCAAATGGAACGCCATAACCGATGTTCCCGGAGTTGAAGTGGGCTACAGCACCATTATCAGCGGTTCAGGTAAGAATTACGCGGGAAAAGGCCCGGTACGCACCGGTGTTACGGCCATCTTCCCCAACGGTAAAGTGAACCACCACCCGGTTTTTGCCAACTGGTACACATTGAACGGCAACGGGGAGATGACTGGCACCACCTGGCTCACCGAATCTGGCTTTTTGGAAACACCGGTGCTGATCACCAATACTAACAGCGTGGGTGTCGTTCGTGATGCGGTGCTGAAATGGTTTGTCGACAAAAACTGGTATGGCGATGAAAAAGGCTGGTACACCTACCCTGTTGTCGCAGAAACCTGGGATGGCGGCATGAACGATATTTACGGATTCCAGGTAAAAGAAAGCAATGCCTGGGAAGCGATGAACAGCGCATCATCAGGACCAATTAAAGAAGGTAACGTCGGAGGCGGAACAGGCATGCTTTGCCTGGGTTTCAAAGGCGGCAGCGGTACTTCTTCGAGGATCGTCACTGTTAATGGCAAACAATACACGCTGGGCGCGTTTGTGCAATCGAACTTTGGCCGCAAGAGAAACCTGACCATTGCCGGAGTACCTGTAGGGCAAGAGCTAAAGGACACGCTAAATTACGAGATTCATGACCTGGCCAATTCCCACCGCCAGGAAGGCGATGGCAGTATCATTGTTGTAGTAGCGACCGATGCACCCTTATTACCTCATCAATTAAAACGTATAGCCGAACGCGTAGCTTTGGGTGTTGGCCGTGTAGGGGGTCGCGGTGAGAACGGCTCGGGCGACATATTCATCGCTTTTTCAACGGCCAATCCTGATGCTTTCAGCCGGACGCAATCAAAGCAGGTTGAAATGTTGCCAAACGACCAATTGAACCCGCTGTATGAAGCTACGGTACAATCTGTAGAAGAAGCGATCATTAATGCTATGGTTGCTGCTGAGACAATGGAAGGGGTGAACGGGAATAAAGCCTATGCGTTGCCGCATAATGCGGTGATCAGGCTGTTGAGGAAGCATGGGATGGTGAAGTGATATTTTATTGAATAACTACCTTCCGAACCATGTTGTTGTTTTCGTCGACAAAATATATTGCCCCGGATGCATCAATTGCTATTCCTTGCGGGCTATTAAATCCATCAGCAATAGTGCTAACTGTATCGTCGATTGAGATTTTGCGTATTAAGCCATTACCCGAATCAGTTATGTACATGTTACCGGACGAATCGAAAGCTATACCTCCAACACCCTGAAAAGTAGCAGATAAGGCCGCCCCGTCTTTATGGCCTAATGCACCTGTACCTGCGAAAGTGGTAACATTGCCGTCTGGAGTAACTTTTCTGATGACATTGTTGCCACTATCTGAAAAATATAGATTTCCAGATGCGTCGAAGGCCAGTGCTGTCGGTTGCCATAGCACTGCTGATGTGCCATTACCATTAATCAGCCCATAACTACCATAACTACCGACGAATGTACTGATCGAACCATCAGATGTTATTTTCCTGATTAAATTGTTTTGAGTATCTGCTAAATACAAGTTGCCGTCAGGGCCTATCGCAATGCCGGTTGGACCATAAAAGCCAGGAAATGAAGGTGCGGCAAATACACTTACTGTTCCGTTGGGTGTGATCTTCCTGACATGACCGTTACCCGAATCAACGACAAAGAAATTTCCTGATTTATCTATCACAATGCCCTCAGGCGCATTGAAGGAAGCAGCAGTCCCAGTCCCATTAAGATTGTTATGATGATCATTACCCGCAAATACGCTTAGGCTTCCGTGCGGCGTAACTTTATATACATCTGAATAATAATAGGCCGTTACATAAACATTACCCAAAGCATCTATCGCCAAATACTGTGGATCCTGTATGTTTTGAGCAAAATTTGTTAATGTGATCTGCGGTTTCTGCTGAGTTTGCTGCAACTGCTGTGAGGGCTCCGGGTTATTTTTTGAGGAACAGGATACCAATAGTGCTATTAGGAAAATGCTAACTAAGGTTTTAAGAAGATAAGATTGCATGGCTCACGGTAAGTTCCGTAAATATAATGTAAAAAAATCAAGCAGATCCAATATTATTCGGACAGCACCGTAAACTTAAACTCCAGCGGCTCAAAGTGACTGATCAGTTCATCGATAAACTCCTGCCCCCACTTTACATAGAACAGGCCGAAATTTTCGGTGCGTTCCTGCAGGCTGTCTTTGGGGAAAAGCTCTGCGCGGATACTGTCAACATGCTCCAGGCTGGTTTGGTGGTTTTGTTTTTCAGCGCGGATGAGTTTCTTTTCCAGGTTGCCGATAGCGTGCTCCAGGCGTGCTTCTACAGCCCCTGCTGATTTCACCAGCGTAGGGTCGACTTTGTAGGATACCTGTTTTATTTGCTCAAACACATTCCTGAACTCATCCAGTTCCTTTTGCAAAGACAATTGATGTCCGCTGTGCTTTTTGATCCAGTTGTTTTTGATCGAATCAGTGCCTTGGAACAGATCGGTGGTTGACAAGCCCATCCGCTCAATCTTTGTGGCGATACGTTTCGGTATCACCAAACCTGAATTACGCAGGATCAGTATGGGAAAATCCACCTCATAAAATTCGAAATTCGACTTCAGTTCCAGCCAGTAAACCACTTCCGCGCCGCCGCCAACGTAAGCGACATTTGGCAGGATATATTCCTGGTACATCGGCCTCATCACCACGTTCGGACTGAAATGTTCAGGGTGATTTTTGATCTCGCTGATCAGTTGGTCTTTCGAAAAAGCGATCTCGGTATTCAGCACTTTGTATTGCTCATCCTCAAAAACAATGCGTTCGCGCAGGCCATCGGTCAAGTAAAAGAAATTGATCTCACGCGGGTTTACCTGTACATGCACGCCCAACTTTTCTAACTGCTCATTAGTAGCTGAAATATGCTTAAAGCTATTCCCTTCAATAATATCTTGTTCAATGACCGGCGCGAATTGCTGCTTGAAACGATGGTCGTCGGCATCGATGATCACCAATCCGTATTGGCCGAATAAGGAATTCACCAGGTAACGCGTCGCATCAGCAAGCTTATCAAAACCGGCATAGGCTTTTTCGACAATTTCGGCAAGTTCTTTACCGTGATGCTCCAAACCCAAAACGCCTTTATATTGGTTGAGCGCCTGGCGCATGGTATCGGGATTGATGCGGCCGGTTGCGCCGGAAGCCTCATACCACCAGTGCACTTTCTTGCCTCCAATATTGGTATAGTTGATCTCGGCAAAATCGTGATCTTCCGAAGCCATCCAGTAAACTGGCACGAAGTTTTTATCCGGGAACTGTTCCTTCAACTGCTTTGCCAGCTTGATAGCGGTGACGATCTTATAAATAAAGTATAACGGCCCGGCGAAGATATTCAGCTGATGACCGGTGGTGATAGTGTAGGTGTTTTTGTCTTGCAGGAGAGCAATATTCTCACCAACCGGTTCTGAGTTTTGAGTGGTGAGTTTTGAGTATTGTTCGGTAAGGATTTGCGCGAGTTGTTTTCTATCGGCAGTTACTTTGCGATTGGCAATAACATTTTTGAATCCTTCGATATCCGGCCGCTGATTATAAAACGGCCTTAATTCAGGCTTATCTTCGAGATAATCGATAACAGTTTGCGAGAAAAAACCGGTGGCTTTATAATCGATACAGGAAGAGTCCATTTAATTTCGGATGTCGGATTTTCGATTGCGGATTTTTGTATCCCGAAATTAGATTTTAAAATCCGAAAACAAAGCGGGAAGGCCTTATTTTACAATTTGTCCATAAAGATCGAAGTCTTCGGCGCTGTCGATTTTTACGTTGACGAAGGTGCCGGGTGTGGCGTAGTGCAGGTTGGCGTCAATCAAAACCTCGTTGTCCACTTCGGGTGAATCGAATTCGGTCCGTCCCACAAAATATTCGCCATCCTTCTTGTCGATCAGCACTTTGAATGTTTTGCCGATTTTTTCCTGGTTCTTTTCAAGCGAAATGCCCTGCTGAATTTCCATAATGGCATCGGCGCGTTCCTGCTTTACTTCTTCGGCAACGTCGTCCTCCAAAGAATAGGCATACGTCTTTTCTTCGTGCGAATATGTAAAACACCCTAAGCGGTCAAAACGGGTTTCTGCCACCCATTGCGCCATTTCATCAAAATCCTGTTCGGTTTCGCCAGGGTAACCGGTAATAAGCGTGGTACGCATAGCAATACCCGGAACTTTATCCCGTATCTGGTTCACCAGGTCGATGGTCTTTTGTTTCGTGATACCGCGGCGCATCGACTTCAGCATATTATCGCTGATGTGCTGCAAAGGCATATCCAGGTACTTGCAGATATTTTCGCGCTCGTTCATCGCATCCAGAATTTCCATCGGAAAGGCGGATGGATAAGCATATTGCAGGCGTATCCATTCTATGCCGTTCACATCGGATAATTTGCGCAGCAATTCGTCCAAATTGCGCTTGCTATAAATATCAAGACCGTAATAGGTCAGGTCCTGCGCGATAAGGATGAGTTCCTTAGTTCCGTTTTTGGCTAATTTTTTGGCTTCTGTCACCAATTCATCCATCGGCTTGCTCACATGCTTACCACGCATTAATGGTATAGCACAGAATGAGCATGGCCGGTTACAGCCCTCGGCAATCTTGAAGTAAGCAAAATGCGATGGCGTGGTCAGCAAACGCTCGCCGATCAGTTCGTGTTTATAATCAGCGCCAACAGAATGAAGTAAATTTTGCAGATCGTTGGTACCGAACCACGAATCGACATTGGTGATCTCCGCTTCCAACTCAGGTTTATATCTTTCAGAAAGGCAACCGGTGACGATCACCTTGCCTACCTTCCCCTGTTCCTTCAGCGTGCTGTATTGCAGAATAGTGTCAATGGATTCCTGCTTGGCATTATCGATAAAGCCGCAGGTGTTGATGACGATGATGTCGTCTTTGCCCGCTTCAGCCTCATGCACCACATCAAACTGGTTACCTTTGAGCTGCCCCATGAGAACCTCGGAATCGTAAATATTC
Source organism: Mucilaginibacter sp. (assembly GCA_035551775.1). Classification (GTDB taxonomy): domain Bacteria; phylum Bacteroidota; class Bacteroidia; order Sphingobacteriales; family Sphingobacteriaceae; genus Mucilaginibacter. The sequence goes on from DASZMQ010000018.1 coordinate 7,818, forward strand.
TTAGAACAGCCCAGGGTCACCACGTTAACACGTGGTTTGCTTATCTTCTGAGACCGAATAACTTCTTTTGTTTTCATAACACACTATGCTTAGCCCACTTTGTCATTGCGAGGAGGAACGACGAAGCAACCTCGTCGCCTTGCTTGCGAAGAGTTTGCCACGCTATCGCTCGCAATGACAATTTTTTATTGTTTAAATAAACTGTCTACAAACGCCTTGCGATCAAACAACTGCAAATGATCCATCCCCTCACCTACACCAATATATTTAACCGGTATTCTAAACTGGTCTGATATCCCTATCACCACACCGCCTTTGGCTGTGCCGTCCAGCTTGGTTAAGGCCAGTGCATTCACGGCGGTAGCCTCGGTAAACTGTTTGCATTGCTCAATCGCATTCTGCCCGGTCGACGCATCCAGCACCAATAATATCTCGTGCGGCGCTCCTGGAACTACCTTTTCCATTACGTTTTTGATCTTGGTCAGCTCGTTCATCAGACCCACTTTGTTGTGTAAGCGACCAGCTGTATCGATGATGGCCACATCGTCGCCATTGGCAACCGCCGAGCGCAAAGTATCATAGGCAACCGACGCCGGGTCAGAACCCATGGCCTGGGCCACCACCTTTACGCCTACACGTTCGCCCCAAAGCTGTATTTGGTCAACAGCGGCGGCACGGAAAGTATCTGCCGCACCTATCACCACTTTATTACCCGCTTGCTTTAGCTTGTGCGCCAGCTTGCCGATAGTAGTCGTTTTGCCCACGCCATTCACACCCACCACCATGATCACATAGGGTTTTTGGTTGCCGTATTCAAAGTTCTGGAAATCGTTGCTGTTGTTTTCGGCTAATAAATGCTGTATCTCGTCGCGGAGCAGGCTGTTCAGCTCCGAGGTATTCACATATTTGTCGCGGGCCACGCGGTCCTGGATACGCTTAATGATCTTTAAGGTTGTGCTTACGCCCACGTCCGAAGTTACCAGCACTTCCTCAAGGTCGTCGAGCACGTCGTCGTCTACGGTCGATCTGCCGGCGACAACCTTGGTGATCTTGGAAAGAAAGCTGTCCTTTGTTTTCTCCAAACCGGTGTCCAGCGCCTGCTGCTCCTGCGGCGTGCTTTCCTTCTTCTTAAAAAAATCGAATAGTCCCATTTTTCGAGTCTTAAGTTCTGAGTCCTGAGTCTTAAGTCAAACCCGCGGCTAACAAAAAAAGCCCTCTCGCATTCACAAGACGGCTTTTATATATCCTTCAGGCGCAATTACTGAGCCTTTGCTGCATTGATCGCATCTTTGATGTGATCGTTATGCACAATAACTTCTTTGAACGAGTAAGCACCAGTCTTTGGCGACTTGGTCATGGTGATCACCTTTGAATATTCCTTGCCTTTGCCTGTCTTCAGCGTTGCAACTACTTTCTTTGCCATCTCTTATTATAGTTATGAGTAATGAGTTTTGAGTTTTGAGTTTTACTCATTACTCATAACTCAAAACTGAGTACTTATTACTTGATCTCTTTATGAACGGTTACTTTCCTTAACACCGGGTTAAATTTCTTCAACTCCAGTCTTTCGGTGGTATTTTTCTTGTTCTTGGTTGTGATATAACGAGACATGCCCGGCAGACCGCTATCCTTATGCTCGGTGCATTCCAAAATTACCTGAACCCTGTTGCCTTTCTTTGCCATCTTTTTAATTATTGAATGAGCGAATTAGTGAATTATTGATTGAACCCAATCAACTTATTCAACCTAATCAACTACTATATATACCCTTTTTTAATGTATTTATTGATGCAGGCGGTAATACCATTCTTGCTGATGGTTTTTACGGCTGATGTAGACACTTTCAAAGTGATCCACTTATCTTCTTCAGGAATATAAAACTTCTTCAGCTTTAAATTAGGATAGAACTTACGTTTAGTCTTAACGTTCGAGTTAGAAACGTTATGACCGTTCATGGCGCCTTTTCCTGTTAAATCACAAACTTTTGACATGACAAATGATTTATTAATCAACTCCTTTTCGCAAAAGAGTTTGCAAATATCAGGATTTAAAGTCAATTCGGCAACAGGGATTTCAAAAATAATTTTGAAGGGCGTGGCGGTTGTTGTCTGAACCGGAATTTTTAGAATTTTTGAATTACCTGAATTCTGAAAATTCTTTAATTCGGTAAATTCTGGTTCAGACAATTAGCCGGCATTAATAATAGGTGATCTTGCGGGTGATGGTATCTTTTATACCTTCCTCAATCTTTATTCTTTTGACCCAGTTATCTTTTTGATCAAAAGACAAATATTGATATCGTCCTTTTAATCCGGGCTGACCTTTGACAACTGATTCATCCGTGATTAAATGATGCTTATCATCATACCCAAATATCGTCTTAATGGAAACCTTACCCGATGGATCCAGGATGTCTATTTCAACAACATCGTCATTGCCGTCGTACTTATACTGCGCAACAAGCCCCGTTGATTCTTTATCCAATACTGTTTTTGATATAGATTTAGCTATACGGCCATTGCTATCAAATTGGAAAATTTCCTGTCCGGCAAGATAAGTACCTGTTGCAGTTAGTCTTTTACCATTGCTATCGTAACTCGTATTGAATTTCATAATTAGATCGGCAGCAATCCGTACTTGAACTAAATCCCCTTTTTTATCGAAATCTGCAGTGATACGGCTTGGACCATTATTCGCACCAACGTTTCCCATATGGTCTGTATTGACCTCAATTATCTGCTTCACATATCCATTTAATTTTTCAAATGACGAAGTAAAAAAGAAGATTGTTTTACCATCATTATCGCTTCTGAGTGACAGCATAACTAATGATACCAATATTAATATAAGCTTGTTCATTGATAAATAAGGTTAAAGATGCGAATGTTCTATGCACAGCTAACGATTGCGATTAAATATACAGAATAAAATTGATGTAGGCCTTTATCTCAAAAATTACTAATTTTCCCACACCAATTAGCTGCCAATATTCCGCAATGCTTAGTGAAATAATGAAACATTAATCAACAAACATTATTATCATTATTCAAACACACAACCATGAAAATTACCTCCTTCGAAGAGTACCAGCAAGTCTATAAAAGAAGCGTTGAAAAGCCCGAAGAGTTCTGGGCCGATATTGCCGGCAATTTCCGCTGGCGCAAGCCCTGGGTCAAAACGCTGGAATGGAACTTCGAAGAACCTAACATCAAATGGTTCATCGGCGGCAAGCTGAATATTACTGAGAACTGCCTCGACCGTCACCTGGAGAAACTGGGCGATAAACCGGCCATCATCTGGGAGCCCAACGACCCGGCCGAGGATCATCGTGTGCTCACCTACCGCCAACTGCACGAAAAGGTATGCCAGTTTGCCAACGTACTCAAGAACAACGGTGCGAAAAAAGGCGACCGCATTTGTATTTATATGCCCATGGTACCCGAGCTGGCCATCGCCGTTTTGGCATGCGCCCGCATCGGCGCGATTCATTCGGTGGTTTTTGGCGGATTCTCAGCCCAGTCCATCGCTGACAGGATCAACGACGCCAGTTGCAATATCGTGATCACTGCAGATGGCGGTTTCCGCGGAAATAAAGAAATACCGCTGAAGAACGTCATAGATGATGCACTGGTGCAATGCAAGTCGGTAAAGAAAGTAATTGTGCTTACCCGCAGCCGCACGCCAATATCCATGATCAAGGGCCGCGATGTGTGGTGGGAAGACGAGATCAAAAAAGTGGAAACACAAGGCAACAAATCGTGCGAGGCCGAGGAAATGGACTCTGAAGATATGCTGTTCATCCTGTACACTTCGGGTTCTACCGGCAAACCAAAGGGCGTTGTGCATACCTGCGGCGGGTACATGGTTTATACCGGATATACCTTCGCCAACGTGTTCCAGTATGAGCCGGACGAGATCTATTTCTGCACCGCCGATATCGGCTGGATAACGGGACACTCCTATATCGTTTACGGTCCGCTTTCACAGGGCGCTACTTCGCTGATGTTCGAGGGTATCCCAACCTGGCCTGATGCGGGACGGTTTTGGGACGTGGTAGATAAACATAAAGTAAATACCTTATATACCGCGCCGACCGCTATCCGCTCACTGATGAGCTTCGGGCTGGATTATGTAAATAACAAAGATTTGAGCTCACTACGCGTATTAGGTTCCGTAGGCGAACCGATCAACGAAGAGGCCTGGCATTGGTTCGACGAACATATCGGCAAAAAGCGCTGCCCTATCGTGGATACCTGGTGGCAAACGGAAACCGGCGGCATCATGATCTCGCCGATAGCCGGCGTCACAAAAACCAAACCGAGCTACGCTACGTTGCCCCTGCCAGGCGTTCAGCCGGAGTTGGTTGACGAGAACGGAAAAGTAATTAAAGGCAACGGCGTAAGCGGCAACCTGTGCATTAAATTTCCGTGGCCAAGCATCATCAGAACCACCTACGGCGACCATGAGCGCTGCCGCACTACCTATTTTGCCACCTATCCCGGCAAATACTTCACCGGCGACGGCTGCCTGCGCGACGAGGACGGCTATTACCGCATCACCGGCCGTGTAGACGATGTGCTGAATGTATCCGGTCACCGCATCGGCACCGCGGAGGTTGAGAACGCCATCAATATGCACGCCAGCGTAGTAGAATCGGCTGTTGTAGGATATCCGCATGACATCAAGGGCCAGGGCATTTACGCTTTTGTAATAAGTCCCGATAAGCACGGCGATGAAGATCTGACCCGCAAGGATATTGTGATGACCGTAACACGCATCATCGGCGCAATAGCCAAACCGGATAAGATACAATTCGTAAGCGGCCTGCCGAAGACACGTTCGGGGAAGATCATGCGGCGTATCCTGCGTAAGATCGCAGAAGGCGACACTTCTAACCTGGGCGATACCACTACCCTGCTTGATCCGGCGGTAGTGGAGGAGATCAAAGCGGGAGCGCTTTAGAGTCAAGAGCCAAGATTTATTTTGTCTTGATTCCCGGCTCTTGATTCTTGGCTCTAAAAAACCAAATGATGTTCAATGATGTTCTCCAAATACATCTAATACAAAAAACATCATGGATAAATTACAAATCAAAGGCTCGTGGAACGAGACGAAGGGGAAAATGAAAAAAGCCTATGCCGACCTGACAGACGACGACCTGTTGCGCGAAGAAGGCAAGGACGACGAAATGCTGGGTAAACTTCAAAAGAAAACCGGTAAATCGCGAGACGAGCTGGTCAAATGGATAAACAGCTTATAAGAGGAAGTCCTGCAAATGCGGGACTTTTGTTTTATTAGCGATTGATGTGGGTAAAAGGTATTTTTGGGCCAAAATGAAATACTACCTCGTAGCCGGTGAAGCTTCCGGCGACCTGCACGGCGCCAACCTGATGAAGACCCTGAAGCAAAAGGACCCGCAGGCTGAGTTCCGTTTTTTCGGCGGCGACAAGATGTTTGCCGAGGGCGGTGAGCTGGTGAAGCATTACGCCGATATGGCTTATATGGGTTTTATCGAGGTAGTGGCCAATATCCGTACAATATCGAGGAATCTTAAATCATGCAAAGAGGATATCGTCGCCTGGAGACCGGACGTTTTGGTGCTAATCGATTTTCCCGGCTTCAACCTGCGTATTGCAGAAGCCGCTAAAAAGGCAGATATCATGGTATGCTATTACATTTCACCCAAAGTTTGGGCCTGGAACCAGAAGCGGGTACTGAAGATTAAGCGCATCGTCGATCACTTGTTCTGCATCCTGCCATTCGAGGTCGATTTTTACAAAAGCTGGGGCATGGAGGTGGATTATGTAGGCAACCCCCTGCTGGATGCGGTGTCAGCGTTCAGGCCTGACGCCAATTTCAGAAATAAACATGGGCTCGGTGACGATAAGATCATCGCGCTGCTGCCCGGTAGTCGCAAACAGGAGATCAGCCGCATACTGCCGGATATGGTGGCTTCGGCTAAAAATTTCCCGGGTTATCGGTTCGTCGTTGCCGGCGCGCCGTCATTCCAAGCAGCATATTATGGCGAGTATCTAAAAGACAGCGGTATCAGCATCGTCTTTGATTCAACCTATGACTTGCTGAATAATGCTTGGGCAGCCGTAGTCGCTTCAGGTACAGCCGTGCTCGAAACAGCATTGTTCAATGTTCCGCAGGTGGCGGTGTATAAGAGCAGTCCTATAAGTATTACGATCGCGAGGTTGGTGATCAAGGTCAAATTCATAACCCTTGTGAATCTGATCATGGATAAAATGGTGGTGAAGGAATTGATCCAGCAGGATTGCAACCCGCAAAAAATAAGCGATGAGCTGAAATTAGTTATAGAAAACCAGGGCAGCCGGCAGCAAATGTTGACCGACTACAGGATTCTGCATGAAAAGATGGGTAAATCCGGCGCTTCAGCCCGTACGGCAGAGCTGATCTGGCAATACGCCCCAAAAAAATAGGGCTGCATCCCATGATACGGCCCTACTCTTCATAGTTTTCAAGAGTTAAACAGGTAGATATATGTTGATCAGGCGGTCAAGCGGGCGTGAACACGTGCCTGGCTGCTGCTGCTTAAAAGCTGCGCGTTAACGCCCTTAATGGTCTTCAGGTCATTCAGCAATAATTTTTTCAGCTGGTTGTCAAATCGCGCAACGAGCTTACTGGTCGAGGTTGATTTATGGGTTGTCATATTATTTTAGTTTTAAGGTGGTTACAGTTTTTACCTATATACGTAATCAGTTCTCTTTAGGTTTATCTATATGATCTTTTTCCGTCAAATTATCCTTCCGCCTTTTCGCTTCTTCATATTGCCGGACGATCTGCTCCTTGTCCCTTGCATCTGAAGGGCTTCCAGGATCCTGGGGATCTTCCCACTCTTTTTCGTCGCTTTCGGCAGCTTTCTTTTTTCCGGTTGCCATATTGCTAAACCCGGTAAGTATATACCCAAATCAGTGCCAAAGATCGCCCCGCCCCTCAAAACATATAGACTATGGCGATTGCATTTGGTAAAGTCCTGATAGTTAAAAAATTTAATTATTGTTTATACCGTTTTTTCAAATGGTATAAAAACAAGCACAGCAGGATCGCAGCGATATAGCGTCCGGAAAAGCAGATATTTCACTATACACCTTGTCTGATCCTGTGTATATTTTTTTGGTTAGCGAGATGGAAGGCAATAACAATGAGCGACAGGAAGATACAGGTAATACACACCCCACTCCAGTGAAAATATTTCCACGTCTGGGCGGAAAGAAATGTCCCGATAGTGCCTCCTATAAAATAGGTAACCATATAAATGGTATTGATGCGGTTACGTGCCTCGGGTCTCAAAGCGAATATCAGTGTTTGGTTGGATAGATGCGTGGCCTGCACCCCCATATCCATAATAATAACCCCGGCAATTATTCCAATGAAGCTATGGCCTGATACCCAAAAGATTATAAATGACAAAAGGACAAGTAACAACGTGAAAGTTGAGAGTTTATAAGCATCCATCTTGTCGCTGAGCCTTCCCATCAAACCGGCTGCCAGGGCGCCAAATGCACCTACCAGGCCGAATAATCCGACCACGTCGCTTCCTTTATCGAAGTTCTCTTTCATCAATATCGTCAGCGTGGTCCAGAACGCGCTGAAACAGGCAAAACACAATGCCCCGCGAACCGAAGCAATACGCAGCGCGGGTTGCTCTTTAATTAAACTGCCTAAAGACGCCATTAGTGACCTGTAAGTTCCCGAATATTCCGGTTCAACCTCCGGCAGCATCAGGAACAATAATAGCCACATCACCACCATCAGGCCGGCAGCAATATAAAACATAGCCCGCCAGCCAAAGTTCGCGCCAACGAAACCGCTCAATGTGCGCGAAAGCAATATGCCGATGAGCAATCCGCTCATTACAAAGCCGATCTTTCGGCCGCGCTCGGCGGGTTTGGCGAGATGTGCCGCCATTGGCACCAGCAATTGCGGTATCAGCGAGAAGATACCTACCAGGAAACTCGCGATGATCAGTATATTGATATCCGGCGACGCGGCGGCGCCTATCAATGCGATCACGCATATTGCCAGGCAAATCAGGATCAGCTTTTTACGCCTTAGCATATCCGCAAGCGGCGCAATGAACAGCATCCCGGCTGCGTAACCCAGTTGCGTGAGCGCGGCCACCTGTCTTACCCTGGCATCATTCACATGAAATGTCCTGGCCATGATCACCAGCAAAGGCTGATTGTAATATAAGTTGGCAACAATAAGCCCGGTAGCGATGGCCATTACCCACAACAACAGTTTCGTTAGTTCGGGATGACTCGTTTTGGGAGAAGTCATGAGTGCTTTTTGAGACATGCCCGACAAAAATGCCAAACATTACGGATAAGGATGTTTGCGTTAAGTAATATTATTTTTTAGCTAAAACCTGCGAATTTAGAAGGTTTTTTGTTTTAAAAAGGATGTTTTTGATATAAAGTGTTGATTTTATACCAATATTTTTATGTAAAAAACATTATATGCCAAGAAATTACTTAAATCTATCGAAAAATACGACGTAATAGTAAGCCAATAGTCACTTTATAGATTATTTCTACACAAAAAGAATGAATCGTTTAAATTAAATGAGTACAAATTAAATTATAAGGCGAATTTTAATCGCTTTTGCATTAAAAATGCCTTTATTGCGACTTTTTTATAAAAAATTATTTGCTTTCTTATTTTTTTCTATATCTTTACACCGTAAACGTTACCGGTTGGCATACGAACAATCAAAAATTAAGAGTTTATCAAATTTTTTGTTGTTTATTTAATGTAAACTCAACGTTAACACAAGTTCAGTGAAATGGTGACAATTAAATTACAAATGTAGATTTTACATTTCCAGTAATAGTGTTACCTTTACACCGTAGAATTTTTAGCAAGTCTTCTCATAATTTAGGTTTATAATTGGTTAGTAAAGGCCCCTGCCCATCAGGGGCTTTACTGTTTTTATACAGTTCCGTGAAAGTTTCCTGATGCTAACGAATTACCGTTACGTTCCCGCTCAGCACATGCAGTCCGCTGAAGTTTGGATTGATAATATAGTAATAGGCCCCGTACGGCACTTGCTTGCCGGCGTATGTGCCGTCCCATGGAACGCCATAACCAACTGAATGAAATACTTTCTGCCCGTTCCGGTCATAAATATCTACGGTGCATTGCTGGTAGGCCTGGAGTCCGACAATATTCCATTCATCATTTACGCCGTCGCCGTTGGGGGTAAAGGCGTTGGGAATAACAATAGTGGGTGAAACAATTACTTTCACCGACGAGGTGGCGGTGCAGCCCCGGCTGTCGGTCACAGTAAGGGTATAGGTCTCATCCACATTTCCTGTTACTACCGGGTTTTTTACAGTAACATCGCTGATATCAATGTTCGGCGACCAGGAATAGCTTACACCGGGGTCACTCACTGTTGGCTCGAGGGTGATCGTTTGCCCTTTCAGAACATACCTGGTTGGCCCGGCGCTTACCGTTGGCGGGGGCGCAAAGGTAACGGTCAGTTTATCGGTTGGGATATAGCAGGTTCCGGCGTTGTTTGCGGTTAAGGTCAGCACCGCCGAGCCGTTTTTGATATCCTGTGCGCTAGGCACATACGAGGCATTCAGTTGCGACGCCGATGGGCTGAATTTTCCCGTTCCGGACGTTGTCCATATTCCGCCGCCCGGGATGGTTATCTGCCCGGCCAGGCTGGCGTTATCTTCTGAACAGATCGTTTGATCGGGCCCGGCTGTTACTGCTTGCAGCAGTTGTATTTTAATAATCAATGTCGCGGTAGCTATCGCGCAATTGTCGTTACTGGTCGATGCCAATGTAAGCGTTACCGAGCCGTTGCTTACATCCTGCGCAGAGGGAAAATACTGGCCGTTCAAAACAGTGGTCGAGCTGCCGCCACCTGTGAATGTTCCTGAACCGCTCGTTGTCCAAGTGCCCCCCGTTGCACTGCCGCCTTTTGAACCAGCGAGCTGCACAGATGTTGTAGATGGGCATATTGTAACGGTTTGGTTCGGTCCTACATCGACTGTCGGCAAAGGATCAACTACTACGGTAACTATACCCGCAGGGCTTTGACAACCATTCACGGTTATGGTCAAACTGTAATTACCGGCATTCGCTGCCGCAGCACCCGAAATAACCGGATTTTGCAGGGGCGAAGTAAAACCGTTCGGACCCGTCCAGCTATAGGTTGCACCTGCTGCTGTTGGCGCTTGCAGGTTGATGTCGGTACCCACGCATACCGGCGAATTGGCAGCAGGCTTAGGCACTTGTGGTATTGGGTTTACGGTAACAGTATAGGTGAACGGCGCGCCCGGGCAGCCTGCATTCAAAGGCGTAATAATATACAGAACCTGGATCGGACTGTTGGTTGTATTAATCAGTGTTTCGGTAATCGTGCCTGACGTTTGATTACTTACCGGCAGATTGCTGATACCAGCCACCGCAGCACGACTCCACGTAAAAGTAGCCGTAGCGACATCGGACGTGATGGCGTAATTGAGTGCCGTTCCTGAACAAACTGCATCGGAAGGCCCGCTGGTTATAATAGGCGACTTGAAGGTGATCGTTACAGGCATTGTGGCTGCAGCGCAATTATCCGGGCTCGTTGAAGTAAGCGTCAATACCACCGAGCCGCTGGCTATATCCTGTGCCGATGGTAAATAGGTATTGTTCAGAACATTCGGCGGGTTCCCGAAAGTACCCGTACCGTTTGTCGACCACGCGCCTGTTTTCGTACTCGAAGTACCCGAGATCGGCACCGAAGCTACATTGGTACACTGTACCGGCACCGGCTGAACAGTAACCACCGGCTGCGGGTTAACAGCCACATCGACCGTTGCCGGGAGGCTGTTGCAGGTGCCATTCATCGTGATATAAAGGGTATAAGTTCCCGCATTCGCAGATGTCGCATTGTTTATTGTCGGATTTTGCTGCGCGGATGTAAAGTTGTTCGGACCTGTCCAATTGTAGGTTGCGCCGGGAACAACCGCGGTTTGCAGGTTGATATCACTCCCGGTGCAGACGGGCGAATTAGCGTTGGCTTCAGGCGTAACGACGGCGGGGTACACAGTCAGCTTATAGGCAAATGCTTCGCCGGGGCAACCGTTTACTGAAGGTATTATAATATAGGTAACGATAACAGGAGAAGTGGTTGTATTATCCAGCGCTTCCGTGATCGAAGCCGTTGTTTGATTAGTCACGGCGGTGTTGCTTATACCCGGTACTGCAGCGCGGCTCCAGGTAAATGAAGCCCCTGCCGCATCACTGGTTATTGAATAATTTTGTGCGACACCGGTGCATGCAACTCCCGAAGACGGGCTGCTAAGCGTCGCGTGAGGATAGACTGTAACCACGAGGTTAAATGGCGGAGTTGGACAAGTTGTCGGCGACTGATAATTGATCACATATGTGACATCGACGGGCGCATTGGTTGTATTGACCAGGCTTTCCTGGATTGCGCTTGATGCTTGCGCGGTAAGCGGCGCGTTACTGATACCCGGGACCGCAGCCCTGCTCCAGGTGAAAGTAACGCCATTGGGATTATCGAAGGTAATATTGTATGCAAGGGGTGTCCCGCTGCATACACTAACAGTTGCCGGGCTCGAAACGCTGGGCGGAGGATTTACCGTAACGATAAACCTGAACGGAGCGCCTGTGCAGCCATTTACAGAAGGAATAATAGTATAAATTGCATTAACCAGCGTATGAGTTGTATTGATCAGCGTTTCGGTAATGGTTGATGATGTCTGATTGGTTACCGCCGGATTACTGATACCGATTACTGCCGCACGGCTCCAGGTAAAGGTTGTACCCGGAACCGTTGCGGTAATGGTATAATTATTAGCAGTGCCGCTGCAGATATTTATAAGACGCGCACTGGTTATACCAGGCACCGGATTTACGGTGACATCAACCTTTATACGCGAACTCGAACAGCCATTGACCACTGATTGTACATAGTAGCTTGTGTTGACGGTCAGCACCGTCGTCGTATAAGTGCTACCAGTAGATAACAGGTTACCGCCCGTTTGCGAATCGTACCATTCATAACCACCTGCCGATCCTGTGGCGGTCAGCGTAGTTGCGCTGCCATAGCAGGCAGAAGAACCCGGTGGCACAAAAGGCGCAACAGGAACAGGATTGATCGTAACCGCCACGGGTGTCCTCGGGCTTGTACCGCCCGCGGTGGTGGTTTGAACATAATAAGTGGTATTGGTAGTCAAGGCAGGGGTTACAAAGGTTGGACCTGTAGATAATAGGGTTCCGCCTGTGAATGCGGTATACCACTCGTAGGTGCCGCCCGGCGCAGTGGCAGTCAGTGTCGCTACGCTGCCCGAACATGTCGAAGTTCCCGCGGCTGCAGGCGCATTCGGTGTCGGGATAAAAGTGATCGTCACCTGGTCTGTTTTCGGACCGCAGGCGCCAGGCGGATCGGCAGATGTCAGTGTCAGCGTAGCGCTCGTTTCACCCGCGCCGGGTGTGTACGTCGCATTCAGCGCGCCCGGGTTGGAAAAAGATCCCGTTCCGCCCGACCATGTGCCTGTAGTTGCTCCATTCGTGACACTGCCGGCTAAAGTCACCGGCGTACCCGCAGGAACAGTTTGATCCGGGCCGGCATTTACCACAACATTGGCATCGATGGTAACCGTTGTCGAAAAAGTAGCCATCGGGCATGCTCCGCTGGCCGGTATTGTATTAGTTATGGTATAGGTACCTGCCGTTGCTTGCGATGGATTAAATTTACCCGTTGTCGGATCGGGGAAGGTCAGTCCCGATGGTGATACGGTAAAAAACCCTGCGCTGGCCCCGGCCGGGAAAACCGGCGCCGCCGATACCTGGTCCTGGCAATAAGGGGTGGCATAAGTAAACTGCGCACTGGGCGTATTAGTGACCGTTATCGTAGTATTGGTAGTAAAAGGGCACGCACCATTGCCATTGTAAGTTACCGTGTAAGTACCTAACGAGCTTGCGGCAATATTGATCTGGCCAGTGGTTGTACTTACAAATACCAGGCCCACAGGCGAGGAACTAAACGTTCCTCCTGCCGGATTGTTCAGCATTGGCGTTGGGTTCGGCCCGCTGGCGCAAAACGTAGCAGAGGGGTATAGGAATTGCGGATTAGCTACGGGAGTTACGGCGACCGTAACGGAACCACGGGATGAACTTGTGCAGCCATTCACCGTCTGATCCAGGTAATAAGTTGTAGCAGCGCTCAGCGGCGGAGTGGTGAACGTATTCCCTGTCCCCAGCAACGTACCGCCGGTGGCGGCGCTATACCAGTTAACCGTTCCAGTTGCAGTCGCAGTCAGAGTGGCCGGATTGCCGGGACAAATGCTCGCAGGACCTGTAGCAGTTGGTGCTCCGGGTATTGTATTTACAGTTACAGTAACAGGGGTGCGATTACTCGCACATCCGCCTGAGTTAATAGCCTCGACATAATAAATTGTAGTGGCATTTAGCACGGGGGTAACATAAACCGGGCCTGTAGTAAGCTGGGTACCTCCTGTTGACGCATCGTACCAGGCGTAATCACCCGACGGTGATGTGACATTCAGTGTAGCTACACTGCCGGGGCACACGGCCATAGCCGGAACCGTCGGCTGGGTTGGCGGAGGTTGGACGGTAACGGTTACCGGGGTCCGTCCGCTGACGCATGACCCTATTGTGCTTTGCACATAATAAGTTGTAGTTGCGGTAAGGGCAGGAGTGGTAAAGCTTGCGCCGGTAAATAACAGGGTGCCGCCCGCTGACGCATCAAACCATTCATACGTGCCGCCGGGCTGAGTTGCCGTAAGCGTCGCCGTGCTGCCCGAACAAATAATTGCCCCGGATGCCGATGGCGAAGCGAGTATTGGCAAAACGGTCACAGCTATGGCAATGCGGTTGCTGATGCAACCATTGTCGGCCTGAACATAATAAACTGTTGAGCCGTTAAGTGGCGGTGAGGTAAAAGACGGCCCGGTAAATAGTAAAGTACCGCCGTTTTGTGCGTTATACCATTCATAGGTTCCGCCGGGGCCCGTCGGTGTGAGCGTTACGGTGCTCCCCAAACAGGTAGGTTGCGGCGTTGCTACTACCGGGGCGGAAGGTGGTGCGTTTACTGTAATGGTGAACGGAGTTCTCCCGCTTGTGCAAGTATTTACCGTTGACTGAACATAATATGTAGTGGTTGTTGTAAGCGGCGGCGTTGTAAAGTCAGGGCTGGATATTAGTGATGTACCACCGGTCTGCGTGCTGAACCAGTCGATAGTCCCTGCCCCGGTGGCGTGAAGTGTCACATTCGCGCCGGAGCAGATGGCGGTTGGCCCGGCGACAGTTGGCTGAGCGGGTGAAGGCGTCACCGACACCGGGACCGGTATAAGGGGGCTTGCGCAGCCATTGGTTGTTCCCTGCAAATAATAGGTAGTGCTGGCAAACAGAACAGGAGTTACGAAACTTGGTCCGGTACCTACCACATTGCCTCCGGCAGCTGCGTCGTACCACGTATAGCTGTCTGCGTGGCTTGCCTGCAAAATGGCAGTATTGCCTGCGCATATCGATGCTCCTATGGCTGTAGGGTTACTTATCAGCGTAACTACAACCGCCGCCCTCGAACTTGTACAGCCATTGACGGTTGTTTCAATATAGTACGTTGTCGCAGCCGTTATCGGAGGGGTAGTATAACTTGCCCCCGTCGCCAGGAAATTACCCCCGGTAGCGGCATCGTACCATTGATACGTGCCGCCGGGCGCTGTGGCAGTAAGTGTAACCGGTGAATTTGGACAGGCCGAAACGCTGGCCACCGTCGGCGGCATAGGCGCCACGCCCGACCCCAGCGGTATACTCTTTTTAATCCCGGTACAGCCCGGTGTTTTATCGGTGACCGTAACTGAATACGTCCCCGCCTTATTGACACTGATCGAGCTTGTTGTTTCACCCGTACTCCAGGCATATGAAAAAGGCGCCGTTCCTCCTCCTGAAGGAGTGGCTGTCAAAACCACGCTGCTTCCCGAACAAATGTTGGGGCTTGATGAAGACAGGCTAACGGTGAATGTACACTGAGCCGATACCCGGACAGCCGCCAAAAAGATCAACAGGAATAGGAGTAAACTATTCTTCATAGGCACCAATAGTCATGTTATTTGGAAGCATGGGTAGTTGTTGCGCAAAACGCCAAATTTCCTCTAAAATTAAGAAATTGGCAAATTAGATTGGCCTTTTCTGTTTTATTATTTAGGTACGAATGCTTAATTAAAAAAGATCGGACTCGCCAAAGGCTTTTAATCTACCTGTTTTACGTGAAAAAAATCATTGAGTTGCCCGTCCAGTTTTCCAGGTTCCGTCAGCCTGCGTCGTGATGATGAGTTTCTGTGTACCACACGGACGATCCACCCGGCTATCGGGAAAAGCAAACCGGCGAGGAAAGCGATCACGTAGATCTTAATAGCGTTGACAGGTATATATTCAACATTGTCCTGCGGCTTTTCCACCACAACCAATTTTGAAGAGGCGCCGGCTACGCTTATCGTTTTCTCCTTGTTGTTTTTTACAACGGTAAAGCCGGCTGTGCCGGCCGCACTGATCTCACTATTTATTTCATCAAGCCGCCGTTGCTTTGCGGCTACCTGGGCTTCATAATAACTTTTAGGCGGCCGGGTGGTCGATTCTGCCTGGCCAATTCTCAAATAAGCATGTATTTGTTCAACAATGCTGCTGCGCAATGTCATCAGCTTACGGTTCATACTGTCTACCTGCGCCTGCGCGGTATAATGCCTGCGCGAAAGCTCCAGCTCGTTGAACTCATTTACCTGGTCGTTCAGTTCAGGATCCTCTATCTCGTCAACATAAGGTACCTGTACAAACTGATCTACAGGCTGCTTGATATAAGAATCCACAGCCTGGTATATTTTCGCCTGATCTTTATCGACACCGCCCGTTCTTACCTGTACCGTGGTACCGGCGCTCTTTTCCAGTTCCTTCAGCGAAGCTATCTGGTTGGTCAGGTCAGCGATCTTACTTTTCAAAATCCTTACATCTTTTCCGGACTTTTTGATGGTATCGTGTTGAACCGTGGTAATCGTTTTAGTGGCTGGCGCCGCGTTATCATCCCGACGGATCGTCCCTCCATAGATATTCAGCAATGCGTTCAGGAAATCGGCACCCTTTTTCGGATTGCCGGTGACAAGGGCAAGTTGAACGATGTCTGCTTTATGTCCCGCCCCCACATGCAAGTCATTATTAAGGATAGTTATCATTTGGGGCCGCGACAGCAACTCCACAATCACCGGTTTTTCAACCATATCTACCCTGGGGTTGCGAACCACGACAAATGTTCCATAATTTTCGCTGATCGGCTCCCTGAACCGGTAAAACTCCGAGGTATCGCCTCTTGTCAGCTCAAACTGGTGGGCATCGGTAGCGCGCAATGATATCCATACCGGGTTCGGGCCGTTTTTAAGATTTTTGACCACGACTTTTACGGGCGACGAATCGGGATAGATCTCCTGCCTGGGCTGGTCGGCAAAAAAATAACTTGCCTCCAGCGACATTCGATCCAGGACACTATTGATCAGTTCTTTCGATTTCAGGTCCTTTATAGCTGTTTGCTGCGGTACGTCCTTAAGCGATATAGCAGCTGAAACCTTGTATTGGGGCGATTTGGAAGAAATATAGTTATAGGCCAGGTACAAAAAGGCCGGTATAAAAAGCAGCGGCCCGTATAGCAGCAGCAAACGCAAACTTTTTCTTACAAACCGGCCCATAATCATCTATTAAGGAAGGTATCTCCGTTTCTCCTATGTCTTACAAATATGGTAACGAATTTGTTTAAAACGCCAGGAAAAAACTTTAAATCGCCGCCTGAAGAATATTTTTCAACTTTCCATCTTTTTATTAGCTTTGCCGTCCTGTTCAGTTGGCAGTGGGCACTTTGCAGTGGGCAGTTTAACTGCTGACTGCCAACCGCGAACTGCAAACTGACCAAAGGGGGATTAGCTCAGCTGGCTAGAGCGTTTGCATGGCATGCAAGAGGTCATCGGTTCGACTCCGATATTCTCCACTCTGAAAATCAAGGCTTTACAAAAAAATGCAAGGCCTTTTTTGTTACTGATAAAGGCGTGGTAAAGCTTAAATTGGTTTAAAAGGGTTAAAAATAACTACCATAAACCCTCGCCTACTTTTAGTCTATACTACGTTCCGATTGATCCCGATACCGGGCTCGCACCATTTACATAAGGCGTCCGATTTCGCTTCTGCAGCATAATTTGTTTCAAAAAAGCCCCAGCGTGACAACAAACCTGTTTCAGAAGTTGTGGGCCCGATGGTTGAATTCTTGAATCGTTTTATCGACGATCTGACGAAGATCGCTGATTAAGCAAGGTTTAATTGTTCAATGGATCGGCTAAAGCGGTCGACGTGGTTATAAATCTCGCCAGGATCCAAACTAATTTCCATTCGGGCAGGAAAAAAACATGGCTTTAACTTAACTGCAGACCGTTATGCTAACAGTAATTCATGCTGTAGCCTGTTAAGGATTAAAGGCGGGCTGGTCCCAAATTGGCCAGCCTCGCCCAGCTAATTAAAATAAACCGCGAAGGTTTTTATTATTTTTTGTTATGCTTTCGTAAGGATCAATCTTGAAATTTTCCTGTTCAATGATGTAGTATTTCACCCCAGCGTTTCTCGCCGCCGCTATAATCGGCTTATAGTCTATACTCCCAGTACCTACTTCTGTGTTCAACTTCGGATCAGACTTATCCATATCTTTTACATGAAGTAATTTGAACCGGCCAGGATGATCCTGAATTAATTTCAACGGGTCTTGTCCCGCGCGGACTACCCAGTAAACATCCATCTCGAGATCAACCAGTTCAGGATTTGTGCCATTCAAAATAAGATCGTAAAGTCTTTGCCCTTCTACAAGGTCGAATTCGAAGTTATGATTATGGTAAGCCAACTTTAGTCCGGCTTTTTGAACCCTGTCGCCAGCGATGTTGATCCAGTTCACAATAGACTTCAAATCAGCCGCAGTTTTACGCATGTCAGGGTTTATATACGGCACTACCACGTATTCCTGTCCAAGGATGTTGGCGGCGTCAATTGCATCATCCAAATCGCCGATTTGTCCTGATGAGAGAAAAGAATCGAACGTGTAATGCCCGCTTGGAGAAACCAAACCGTTCGTTTTAAGCAACTTCTTGAACTCCGGGGCACTTAAGCCCCAAAAACCATGTTCTTTTGAATAACCGAAAGTCTCAACTTGTTTGTAGCCTGCTTCTGCAACTTTCCCAATTACGCCTTTTACATCTTTTGGTAATTGCTCCCGTAATGAGAATAGCTGCAACCCATATTTGCCGCCTTGTTTTGCCGATAATAATTTAGGCATAAGCAACATGCCGGCAGACATTAGTCCGGCTTGTCCTAAAAATACTCTTCTGTTCATCATCTTACTAAAGTTTAAATTGGTGAAAGTTGCAAAGGCTCCGTTTTCGGATATAAATCATTATTAACCTTAGACCTAAACATTGCTTTCGTCCGTTTAGTAAAGCTATAGTGATAAAGTTGACGCCGAATCGACTCGTAAAAAAAAGTAGCTTTAAATGGATGCCATTGATTTGATAATCAATTGTTTAAGAATTGACTTAGCGTCAAAAAAGTAGTTTGTCAGTATTTCATTCCGGGAACCAATGCAAACAGAATGGCAGGATACGTTTTGATCGCATCCTGCCATTCTTGTACCCGATTAAATAGTTGACTTTACGACCGAACCTTTTTCATCAAGATTTTTTTCTTTAACCATTCCCTTACCGGTTCATCATACAATTTCAGAGAAGCATACGCAATTGCAAGGCTTACGATAACAAGCAAGAGCCCTGCTAAAAGCGACTGGCCATCCATTTTAATGTGGTTTTTGACAACCCAGGCGGTAAAACAATAAATTAAGGGATAGTGGGTGATGTATAGCGGATAAGAAATATCACCAAGAAATTTGCAAATCTTCTGTGATTTGATTGTATGCAAAATACCTCCTGCCCCAATAGATACGATCACCGGGAAGATGAAGATTACAATAGCGGCTTCATAAATACCGTTCATCCATGAATGAGGCTTATCTCCAATTCGTGGAACACATAAGACTATGATGATCAGCAAACTGGCCCACCAAAAAGCATTCTTTAGTCGAAGTATCATTCCTAAACGGCACAGCAACACGCCGCCAAAAAAGGGAAACAGTACCCTGGTAAAGCCAATATAAAGCTGTCGCCCATCCAGTGACCATCCGCCGATCAGATCACCATGACCTCCCCAGACCAAGTAATAAACTAAATTACCTGCGGCCAGGACAACGAAAATCGACAATAAGAGTTTAGAAAAGCGGCGGAAAACCAGCGCGTATAGCAAATTTGCAATGTATTCAAAAAATAAGGACCATGCCGGACCGTTCAGCGGATGCATTTCGCCCCATCCCCGAATATCTAATGAATGGCCAACCGGGATTAATGTTGCTCCAATCACCATAACCAGTAACATTTCCCACACGGGTGTTCCGGCTATTGCCGGAAAAGCAGGGCTCACCTGGAAGTAAAATAAAGCTGCCCCAATGATCGAGCCCATAATAACCATGGGCTGCAAACGGACCAATCGTCGCTTGCAAAAATCCCAAATTGTCATTCTGTTCCAACGGTCATCGTAAGCATAAGCTACGACAAACCCGGAGAGCAGGAAAAAGAAATCAACTGCTAAGTAACCGTGGTTAATTAGTTGTTTAAATTTTCCTCCGCCTAAAGTTTCAAAAACATGGTAAAAGATCACCAAAACGGATGCGACACCACGCAATCCGTCCAGAATTGGGTAGTGGTTTTTGGATTCGAGATAAGTACTGGTTCTGTTCATTGTTAATCGATAGTTTATAAAGGTTGTTTAATTATTCAATTTCTATTCATGTTCATCGCTTAAAATTGCTGCAGGTAGCTCAGTTTAAAAATAAGATGATCTTCAATTTGAGCCTGGGCAGGAGGCAGCGTCAATTGGCTATTTACCCCTCGATTGTATATTAGGTATAAATAGCTAAGGGGCGAGAACTCCCAGGCGATTCTGAGATTGTAAGCATCCGAATTATTGAGTGAATTTTTTTGATAAATGCCCGTAAATTGAAGCCTTGGGTTAAGGGCAAGTCGCCATTGCAGAATATATAAGTTGACTGTAGTTGTCGTATTATCAATCCCTACGCCTTCAAAGTGGTTCTGATTAAATTCGGCGGAAAAAGATAGATATGGGATGGGTGCAAATTGCAGTTTGTAATCCTGTGTAATTAAGTTTCCGTTGAAATAGCTACCCGCCGACAAATTAATACCGGCGTTAAGAATCTTGGAAGGATCTGTCGAGAAAAATAGCGACTGGTTGAAATAATGATAACTGCCAGGGGCTATATTGACATTGAGTGGTGAAAAGGTCGAGGTAAGATTTTGCCAAATTGAGGAGAGGCCATATCCTAAAAATCCACCGTCTTTAAAGTTAAGCCATATTGGAAATAACGGAAGATCTGCTTCCGAGAATTTTCCGGTTGATGCTGTAAAATACAGTTCTGGTGTGACACCGGGTGAATATTGTAATAGGAAACTTTTAAAAGGAAGCAGATCGCCCCGGTAGAAAAAATTCATACCGGGTGTTGTGCCTATCACGTCACTTCTTGAAATAAATCCCGTTTGGGGGTCAAAGTTTTTCGTTATGAGCGATTCTGTCAGCCATATTTCATGATTGTTCGTGTTGTTGAAGTACTGAACAATACCGCCAAATCCTTTTGCACCCGTGTTAGTGGTTGTAGATTGCGTAAAAATTGCATTGATAGAATTCGACTGGCCCATTCGGAAGAATCCGTCGATGGTAGACTCGATATTAGCCGCACCGGGCTGCTCCTTAAGCGTGACCAACCCGCCGATGCGATTCTGGCTTCCGAAATTTTGCGAAAACCGGCCGACAAAAAAGTTTGTTGCCGGGCTGCCATTGTAATCCTGTTGCCGAATAGCCATCATCCCGAAATTGGTTGAAGTTGAACGGTAAACAAAACGACCGCCGCCTACAATAGGAATTGGATTGCCGCTGGTATCAAGGCCAATCGTTCTGCTGTTAAACGGCTGATAGCGCATTGATCCGCCCGCACCATCGGCATTCTGCGTAACCTGGACGCCAAAAAGAGAAGCATTCTCCAGGAAAAATTGCCGTTTCTCCGGGAAAAACACATTAAATCGTGACGTATTGTTAATTTCCTGGTCGACATCAGCTTGAGCAAAATCGGTATTTGCCGTCAAGTCAAGTATCGCATTCGGACTAATTGCCCACTTCAAATCTCCTCCATATTTGAAGCTTGAAGTATGAGTTGGTTCTGATGTTCCAAAGTTCTGGTAGTGATCGAATGACGAAAGAATATAGGGATCAATGGTTATGTTGGGCGATGGCGGAGGGGGCTGCAGGTTTGTTACCACACCCCCATAATTCATATGGGTAACTTGAAAAACACGCGGATATGGCGAGAAGCTGCTTATTTCGTTGGTGAACCTTCGATTTCTGTACATATTGAAACCCCAGCTTTGCAAAGTATCGCCGGTCTTTGGATATCTCAAAGTTTTCCAGGGAATCGCAATTTCTGCAACCCATCCGGAGTCGCTTCGGGTGGTGCGCACACTCCAAAGTCCGTCCCAGTCAATATCATAGTAGAGGTCATCAAATGACAGCAAATCACGCTGAACGCCGTACGCATTTGTTGCAAACGCGATCGCATTACGCTGATCATTAAAGGTATCGAATGCTAATTCTACAAGGTCGTGTTTGGTAATATCGAAATCCCGGGCAAAATCGGTTGCCATAATGGCCTTTTTCCCCGCCGGGTCTTTGCAAACAATGCCCGCGTAGAGATATTTTTTATTATAGAGAATTTTAATCGTCGTCGGGAACTTTGAGGGTTTGCCCTGGTAGGGGTCGACCTGCACGAAGTCAGTAACTCCCGGCGTAAGGTACCATTCCGGTTCATCCAAAACGCCATCAACTTTTATATTTCCGTTGATTTTTACTGCCTTGATTTCACGGCGATGAGGATTTGGTTTAAAAAATTCCGCATCCTGTGCAAAAACACCGGATGCGGGAATCAGTAGGATAAAAAAGACATATAATCTTCTCATTGAAGTGTTCAGGAGAAGGAAGCCTTGGATTAGAGTTCCCTGATTTTTATGTTCCGGAATGCAATCCCAGTAGACCAGTCTTGTAAGGCGATGTGGCCGCTGATATGTTTGCCATATTCAGGAAAGCCTTTGAAATGCGACTTTGCCACTTTATCCGCCCAGGCTTTGGAATTAAAGTCTTCCTCTACGGTCAATACGCCATTGAGATAAAACTTTACCTTGCCGTTTTGCTGCCTGATCTCTGAATGGTTCCAGGTATCTGCAGGCTTACTTTTTGCGGGGTTTTTCTGAGCATCCATTCCGAACAGGCAACCTGAACGTGCTAATGGGTTAGAAAAGTCGTGGTTTCCGTTATCAAGTAATTGATATTCAGGGCCGGATGCCCAGCCTGTCGGAATGTCCTTCCGCTCCAGAACATTTATGAAGACCCCGCTATTACCGCCTTTAGGCAGCTTCCAATCGAATTTCAAATCATAGTTTTTGTATTCTTTATCGGTGGTAAGATCACCAGGGCCAGACCTATCTTGCGGGTCGCAAAACAGTTGGCCATCTTTTGCTTTCCAAACTGTAAAAGCCGCCTGGCTGTTATAAAGATGCCAGCCATTCGTAGAAGTTCCATCGAATAACAGTTTCCAGCCTTCGGCTTTTTCCTTAGCTGAAAGCTTATTATTCTGGTCTCCGGCAAAACCGTACCATCCAGCAATGGCGACTAAAACGCCTGCAACAGCGCAAAATTTGATAATGTTCTTTTTCATAATTTCGGGTATTATGGTTTATTTGTCAGCGAATGGTGTTGAACTTTAAATCATTTAATAGTAAGTATAAACTTAACGATCACTTTGGCATCGTCCATTGAAAGCGATGGATGCGGGCTCATCGCCGCGTCACCCCAGTGACCGCTTCCGCCTCTGATTATCTTCGCTGCCAGTGAATCGACATCAACCTGCTTGTACTTTTTGGCAATATCAAGAAATGCCGGTCCGATCAATTTCTCTCTTTCGCGATGGCAATTTCTGCAATCATTTTTGACGATAAGATCCGCACCAGGATCAGAGGAAGTAGCGATAGATACCTGTTTGGCAGCCCCACCGCCAGCGCCAGAACTGGAAGATGAATCCCCTTTGGCTTTCGATGAATCAATTGCAACTGACGGGGTACTGCCGACGGTGCTATCTGCGGGCTTTTCTGTATTTCCGGAATTACCGCCACAAGAAGCAAATAAGATACCGAGCGTCAAAATTATTAGTAAATTCTTCATCATGCTTCTTTTAGGTTCCACAGTAAGATTGGGAAGGGAGCAATCGCCGACCGATCAGTCCCTAATTCTCAGCGTCTTGCTAAGTAAATGTAAATTGTGAATACACCGTTTCAATTTGAATGTACTAAAAAAGTAGCCGACTTAAATTGATAACTATCTTATTTTAAATGAATTATATCAATAATGCATGCAAAAAAAGTAGTCTTCATTCGCCGCCAATGTTTTATAATTCATTCTATTAGACCTATTCTCATCACTTTCTCCTCAAAACTATCGCGAGATACCGTTGCCTTATTCCTTGCGCTGGTACGATAGTTATAAATGGTACTTACCGAATATCTTAGAAAGGATGCGATCTGGTTACTATCGGTGATCCCAAGTCGCACTAAAGCGTAGATACGCAATTCGGTATTCAGCAGCTCACCGTGTTTTAATGAAATTCGATCCTTTTGACCCAATAACAAATTGAACTCAATAACGAAAGTTGGATATAGGCTCAAAAAAATATTATCGAAGATCTTGTATAATTCTTCAGCTTCGCTGTCAACAATATTGGTAGAACGCAGCATCCTTTGAAGCCCTTCAAGATTTTTGTCAGATGCTTTCTTGCTGATCAACTTTCTGAAATTCTCCAGTTTATCGATATAAGAGGAGCACAAGTCAAAGAAGTTGGCGATATACGTTTCCTTTATTTTATTTGCCTCTTTTAATTGGATGTTCGCGTCCTTTAGACGTGAATTACTATTTGTAATCTCATTGTTAAGATCGGCGAGCTGCTGAGTCCTTATGATCAAGTTCCTTTTTAATACGCGATTCCCGCTTCATTTGCTTATAGATGACCGCGGCGGCCAGGAACAAGGACAACAGACTGATCAGAATAAGATAATATTGTAATTGCTTCTTGCTCGCAGCCTCCTTCTGAAGATAGGCCATATTGATAATGGCATAAAATTTTGACATATGAAGCGTGCGAAACCTCGAATCGCAAAACCACGCATCTTCCAAAGCAGATCGCGTATATTGATATGCGTGGTCAATGTCATTTGTTGCATATAAAAGAAGGGCTAATGCCTGCATGGCAGCATTGTCTTTAATTGACAGGCGGACATCCGCCGCCGCAGATGCCGCATAATACCCGACCGCTTCAGTATTCTTATGCTGCATTTCGTAATCCAGGCCGAGATAGTAAGATAACATTGCGTAGTCGGCCGAATTGTCGCTTGTTGTTTTCAAGAGTTGTACCAGGTAAGTTTCAGCCTGATTCAACTTACCGGAAAAAATATATTTTGATGCCCTGGTAACCTTGTAATCCAATGAATACGGGTCGATTACTTGTAGTAGTGAGTCTTCATATTTATGCACCTGGTCCAGGTATATCGCCTCGTCGTCATTCGTAATATAATGTTCAAAGAATTGAATCCTTGTTAAGTAATAATAAGACAGTTCTGGTTTTGAGAGAAGTTTTGGATTGATACTTTTCAATATTTCCTCTGCCTCCAGGAATTTATTCAAAGGGAAATAAACATTTGCAAGATCAAGTTTAGCAGCGGTCATTAAATCCGCACGTTTCATCTTTTTCGCGATTTGCAAATTTTCAGTGGCATAATGAACGGCAAGGTCTATTTTGAATTTTTGCGTCTCTTGATATAACAGGCGGTTCAATCTATATAATTCTGCGGGGGCACTAAGCGTATTCCGGGTATATTTTATAGACTCGATCCGTTCCTCCTTCTCCTTCGTAAAACTGGCCTTGTCTGCAATTGCCTTATTAAGATCAGCCAAAATCGCAGAGTTATCCTGTGCTTCGACAGTATAAACTAATGATAAAAGACAAATCAAAAAAGGCCATTTGCTCATATTCACCGCCTTTATTTAATTAACATTCTAATTTTCTGATTACCCTGCAAGGGTTCCCTGCAGCAAATACGTTTGCTGGGATATCTTTAGTCACTACGCTACCTGCTCCAATTGTGGTGTTATCACCAATCGTAACCCCAGGGCAAATGATTGCGCCGCCGCCCAACCATACATTATCGCCGATTGTAACCGATGCGGCTAATTCCGGGCCTCTGAGTCGTTCAGACGCAAGCACCGGGTGATATGCCGTATAAATTTGGACATAGGGCCCACACATTACGTTGTCGCCTATAGTGACTTTCGCACAATCGAGGATGACACAGTTAAAATTCATAAAGAAGTTTTTGCCGGCAAAAATGTGTGATCCATAATCACAGAAGAATGGCGGTTGTATATCAATACTTGAACATCGACCAAGCAACAGCCTTAGAATTGCGTTACGTTCTTCTAAAGACGCCCCCATAAGCGTATTGTACTTTGCGTTCAACTGCCTTGCTTTATCACGCATGGCTGTCAATTCTTCATTCCAGGCCTCGTAAAGCTCTCCATCAAGCATTTTATGTAATTCGCTTTTTTCTTCCATGTGCAGTGGTTTATACCAACCAGGCGACTAATTTCATTTATTAAAATTTAACAAAACTACAGGTAAAAGCAGGCATGCTCTTGTCGGATAATTGAAAACTATTGTCGTATATTTGGTAGTTAGCCTAAAATAAATGCGAAAGTTTAATCCGAAAATTAAATATTGTCCTCCTTCAAGGGATTATAAGCGTACATATTTCGTCGATCATGTGCGCATTCCTCCTGAAGATCAAATAGCATTTCATCAGCATGAAAACCTGGAGATATCTTATATCATCCGGGGTTCGGGAACAAGAATAATTGGAAATACCATGGAGCCTTTTTCGCAGGGCGAGATTGTGTTTATCCCTTCTAATATTCCTCATTGCTGGTCATTTGATTCATTCGATACCTACGCTGACGGAACGATAGAAAATATCTGTATATTCTTTTCACCCAAGTTGCTCGAAAATGCATACGATAATTTTCCGCAGCTTCAGGATTGCATATCCAAAATTCAATACCGCCGGGACGCAATTGTCCTGACACGAACTACGTTATTGAAGGTACAGCAATTGATGAAAGCGATGCCATTAGAAACCGAGATAGAACAATTCTCAAGTATCTTTAGGATATTCTCGTTAATTGCAACAGATGACAAATCGGATATCGTGGGTAGTCGAATAATTGAAGACCGGAACAGTAAAAGAATGCAGAAGGCATATTATTTTGTCGTTAACAACTTCCAGAGGAATATTTCGCTTGATGAAGCCGCTAAATATGTCGGCATGGACAGGTCCTCATTTTGTACCTTTTTCAAAAAAATGACAGGTAAGTCATTTTTTACTTTCTTAACGGAGTATCGCCTGGAGTCATCAAGTCAAATGCTTCAAAAAACAAATCTCTCTGTTTCGGAAATATGCAGTGCAGTAGGGTTCAATGACGTGCCGCATTTTAATAGGGTGTTTAAAAAGATAAAGCGAATCACACCAACCAAATTTCGGGCCGATAATTTCCTGGGTAAGACTGCGTAGCTGGATTAAATGGCTCTAATTTGGATGAGCCGATCGGGAATTCTATCATCGATTATTTTATACGAAGTGAACCCAGCTGACATTTATAATACCGATTTGCTCAATATCCTCAAAACTGTTCAAAGACTACAAAATCCATATCTGTGGTATCACCTAAAAATGCACTATCGATTTAATCATAATCGCAGGTCTTTAGCTATTAAAAAAACGCCGCTTGCACCAGGCGGCGTTTAAAACTAAATTAACTATTAACTGACGTTTAAAGAACAATTTGTGCAAGAAGGTCTATCTGATTTTTTTATTTAACGGTTGCATTGACGCTTTCCGGCATCAGCACAAGTCTGATGTAATTCTCACCACTCAGATATTTACCTGCCATGGTTTTTACATCGCCGGGCGTTACCTTATCCAATAAAGTATTGTACTTATTCACCTCATTAAGCGCCTCCCCATTCTGCAATTGTCCGTTTAAATATCCAAGCCAAAAATTGTTTGTTTTAAGCTGAGGCTCAAAGCTGGTCTTCTCCTCAGCACGCCATTTATCCATATTTTCCTGCGGAGGGCCGTCCTTTTCTAATTTATTGATCTCATCCAGGGCCGAGGCAATAAGTTTTTCTACATTTTCCGGCGCAGCCAAAATGGATAGTTGCCATTTTGGACTAGACAAGTTTTATGGAAAATTAACCAGTACTAAATGGGCTAAGATGACAAAGAGTTCTCCCGACACTGCGCTAAGAGATATACAGGATCTAATAATGAAAGGTATATTGGAGAAAGAAATAGGTGGCGGTCAAAATTCAGCTTATAGCATAACTGCCTGATGAGTGCCTATCATAATGCCTGAACGATATTTTAAACTGCTTTAAACCAATTAAGTTCCGGATAGCATGCAAGAGATCATCGGTTCGATTCCGATATTCTTCACAAGGCCCGCATCAGCGGGCTTTTTTATGGCCGTTCGGCCCGGTCACCCGGGATGATTAAGCATCTTCCTCTTCGTCTTCGGGCAGGCTGCCAAAAAAACCGTGGAGTTCGTCCTTCCAGCGTATTCGGTTATATATCATATATACGATCGCCAGCACGCATAGGATATCTA
Organism: Mucilaginibacter sp.; assembly: GCA_035551775.1. Classification (GTDB taxonomy): domain Bacteria; phylum Bacteroidota; class Bacteroidia; order Sphingobacteriales; family Sphingobacteriaceae; genus Mucilaginibacter. The sequence goes on from DASZMQ010000018.1 coordinate 35,784, forward strand.
TGGCGATCAGCCCCTCAAACACTACATTCATAGGTTTATAACCGTTTAGTCTATTATCTTTTCAGGCTGATTTTGCCCTCAACTCCTCAATGTTCCGGCACACTTTGCAGAACAAGCGTCAGCCTGTGTTTGCCAAATGAATTCGAATCGGCCGTGGCTACTTTGAAACTGTATACACCCTTGCAGAGGTCGAGACTATCGTTGGCATACTTGTCTTTCACCAATACCCGGATGTCCTGGGGAATATTTGTTTCCCGGCTAATTTCCAGGTTAAGCTTTCCATCTTTTCTGCCGCGCACATCCATATCTACGGACATGCCTGTTTTGTATGGCAGACTATAAATCGCCATATCCCTGCCATCACTTGAAATGCTGGCGAGGCTCACCTTGCCAAATCCGGTGAAATACGGAGCATCATTAGCATAACTAAACGCAGTGCTTGCCTTCTGATCGAAAATGAATTCTGTTTCGTCATGAGCGGTGCTGTCTTCGATAAGCTTTAAGGTTAATGTGGCATTATCCGGAATAGTATCCATCGGAGGTACCCAAACCGGTTTTGTTCCTTTTGGGAGAGAGATATTATTCTCATCGAATTTCTTACAGGCGCTTAACGCTAGTAGCAGAAAGGCAAAGGCAAATGTTCTCATAGGTAACTTCAATCGTCAACACAAAATCCGTAACTAAATTAACCAGAGGCAAGCTATTTATAAAATATTAGTTAATTTTTTACCTAATATTCAATGTCATGCCAGTCAGTTTTTTGCAGGGTTTATCTCAACCTCTCACTGTAACTTTCTTGTTGGAATTGCGTATTTCGGCTAACCTAAACCCTTAGGTTGATGCCTTGCGGGTCCCTGCAAATAATACCGAAATACAGGTAGTTCTGATTATACAGAATCTTTACAATGGTGACAAATTTTGAAGGCTTGCCTGGTAAGGCTCTACCTGGATAAATTCCGACGCGCCTAAAGTAAGGTTCCATTCCGGTTCATCGAGCACGCCGTCGAGCTTAATATTGCCGGTTATCTTTACTGCCTTCAATTCGCGCCGGTGCGGGTTGGATTTAAAAAAGTCGGCGTCCTGCCCAAAAGCATAAATAGAGAAAAACAGCAGAATGGGCGCGAGGCTCGCCTTTTTAGGATCATAACCAGGACCATGGGCTTCTAAAAATAGGAAACATCCGGTGAAAGCGTTCACGGTCCTGGTTATAGTTTGGCTAAAGCCCTTCGTGTTCTTTTATTCATCCCTCCCATAAATGGGTATCTATCCCGGGATAATAACCCATAAATGCGTCGGCAATGCATTTCAACAGTTTCATTGCCGTTGGCTTAGCCAACGGACTGGGAGTTTGCAACAAACACGGCTTTAGCCCAAACCGCCATGCTGTTTGTTAACTTATTATAAAACAGGTGGCAGAACAAAACAACGCCTTTTTACCATTTCTCCCCTTCAAAACGTATTTTCGCTTTCCGGGTAACCGGGTAAACCGATGCGGAAGTCGCTTTTTGCTCTTACAATACTGCTGCTGAGTATGCTGCATGCTTCTGCCGCCGATATCAAAAATATCGGGGTGCCCTACGTGCAGAATTATCCCAAAGCCGTTTACCAGTCGGGTAACCAGAACTGGTCGGTAACGAAGGACGAGCATGGCATTATGTATTTCGGCAATTCGGGCGGGTTGCTTTCGTTCGACGGGCGGTACTGGCAATCGTATGCCATGCCCAACGGCCTTATCGTTCGCTCGGTGGCGGCTGACGGTAAAGGGAAGATATATGCAGGTGGCTTCGGGGAATTTGGCTACTGGGAGAACAATAAAAAAGGCGAGCTGAAATATCATTCGCTCATTGGCCTGATCCCAAAGAATTTCCAGCCGCTGAACGAAGAAATATGGAAGATCTATGTCGACGACGGCCAGGTGATTTTCCAGTCGTTTGGCACCATTTTCATTTACTCACGCGGGAAGATCGATGCGATCCAATCGCCCAACCCTTACCCTTACCTGTTTCTGTTCAAGGTCGGCAAACGCTATTTTATAGAGCAGGTGAATGCCGGCCTTTTCGAACTGAAAAACAAAAAACTGGAATATATAGCGGGCAGCAATATTATGGGTAACGGCGGCATTTTGTCCATCCTTCCCTTTACTCGCGGCCGGTACGTTATCGGCACTGCGCATAACGGCCTGTTTATTTACGACGACAAACAAATACAGCCCTGGGCCAACCAGGCCAATGCTTTCCTGGAAACTTACCAGTTGAACAATGGCGCGGTGATACCCGGTAAATATTTCGCTTACGGTACTATTCTGAATGGCATAATTGTAATAGACACGGCGGGCAATGTAGTGCAGCAGATCAATAAATCGAGCGGGCTGCAAAACAACACGGTGCTAAGCCTTTACACGGATAATGAACAGAACCTTTGGGCCGGGCTGGATAACGGCATCGACCGCATCGAGCTCAATTCGCCGCTTTATTTCTATTTTGATAAGTCGGGTCGTTTTGGGACGGTTTATTCAAGTATCATTTTCGACAACAAAATATATCTCGGCACTAACCAGGGGCTTTTTTATAGCAACTGGAATGCCAACGGAAAGGCTTTGCAGGAATTTAACTTTACGCTCATTCCCGGCTCACAGGGGCAGGTATGGGAACTTTCGCTGCAGGACGGCAAACTGCTTTGCGGCCACAACGCTGGCTCTTTCCAGGTAAACGGCGGCTCGATATCCAGGATCACTAACATCAGCGGCGGTTGGACGCTGAAACGGCTGAATCAAGACCGGTTGATACAGGGTACTTATACCGGGCTGGTGATCTACAGCAAGGACGCGGCGGGCAATTGGATCTTCGATCATAAAGTGGACGGCTTTGGAGAGCCTTCGCGCTATGTGGAGCAGGACAGCAAGGGCCAGGTGTGGGTGAGCCACGCCTACCGCGGCATTTACAAAGTCACCTTAAGCCCCGACCTGAAAAAGGCTATCGCGGTAAAATACTACGACAGCCATTTCGGCTTGCCCGGAAGTTATAATGTCAATGTATTCAACCTCGATAACCGCATAGTTTTTTCGTCCGATTCAGGCTTTTACGTGTACGACGACATCAGCGACCATTTTGAAAAATATCAGCAGTTGAATCATACGCTGGGTTCGTTCGCGCAGTCGAACAAGATCATACCCGCGCTGGGGAAAAAGTACTGGTTCATCAGTCATGGTCGTATTGCCCTGGCCGATCTTTCCGTTCCGGGCAAGCTCAGCGTCGATTCAAACCGCTTTAGCGTGCTGGACGGCCGTATGCTGAAGAATTATGAAAGCATCAGCAAAATCAATGGCTCCATTTACCTGGTAAGCGTTGATGACGGTTTTGCCATATTGAATGATGCTGACATCGCACAGCGCAACAACATTAAACTGCCCGCTGTACTGATCCGCCGCGTGGAGAACATTACTGATATACCCACACCTTTGACTGATAGCAGCGGCGATGAAGAGGTAGAAATTCCTTATTCGCAGAACAATATCCGGATATCTTATGCCCTGCCATTCTACCGGCAGGAAAAGGTGCGTTACCAGTACTTCCTGGATGGCTATTCACGGCAATGGTCGGCCTGGGGCGTGCAAACCCAAAAGGAGTTTACCAACCTCGACAGGGGTACCTATCACTTTCGCGTGAGGGCGCGCATCAACGATTTGAATGTGTCACCCGAAGCGGTTTACAGCTTCACTATCCTGCCGCCCTGGTATGCCACGAAGATCGCCTGGTTTTTCTATATCATAGCGCTCGTCGGGGGCTATTATGCAGTACGGGCTTATTATCGGGTGAAGATCAAGCGGCACCAGCACCATATACACGAAAAGCTGCAAAAAGAACACGAAGAGTACCTGAAGCAGGAGGCGCTGGCCAATGAGCAGCGAATTGTAAAGATTAAAAATGAACAGCTGCAGGCGGACCTCGCCGGCAAAAGCCGCGAGCTGGCAGCCTCGGCCATGAACATTGTTTACAAGAACGAACTGCTCCAAAAGATCAGCGACGAGATAGCGCACCTGAAAGATAGTTCGGGTAAGCCGCTGTCGCCCGATCAACTGAAACGCCTGCAAAAAGTGATCAACGACGGCATGAGCGACGAGCGCGACTGGAACCTTTTTGAGAACAGCTTCAACGAAGCCCATGAGAGTTTCTTCAAAAAACTGAAGGCACAGCACCCCGACCTGGTACCAAACGACCTGAAACTGTGTGCCTACCTGCGTATGAACATGAGCAGCAAGGAGATGGCTTCCTTACTCAATATATCGCTCCGGGGCGTCGAGATCAGGCGCTACCGCCTGCGCAAAAAGCTCAACCTGGAGCATGACAAGAACCTGGTGGAGTTTCTCATGGAGCTTTAAGCACTACATCATTACCTCTCATACTGTCTTTTTCGCTTATTGTACAAAACTTCTTAAATGTAGTATGTCCTAAATACACTATGCCATCTGTAAGTAATTCACTATCAATTTATTATAAAAAAACAACTCGCGATAATGAGAAATCACTTTTTGAATGATGTAATAATGTAGAGTTTAGTTTTTTGTTAATAAGGTATTATCTCAACAACTTCGTATAACCATTGGCATCTCAATCGTCCAGCGGGCAATACATCATAACCAATTATTTCTAATTCTTAACTATTCAAATTACCACATGAAAAGATTCTTTACTATTTCAGTGTCGGTACTGTTTTTGTTTCTCTTTATTACACCGGCGCTCGCGCAGAATGTGACCGTAAAAGGTAAGGTCACCGATCCTGCCGACCACAGTACGCTCGTTGGCGTCTCGGTGAGCGTAAAGGGCACCACTACCGGCACCCAGACAGATGTGAACGGTAACTACAGCATTAGCGCTCCATCCAATGCCACCTTAGTATTCAGCTATATTGGCTACACTTCGCAAAACGTCCCCGTTAACGGGCAAACCACCATCAACATCGGCCTTAATTCGTCGGCCAACCAATTACAGCAGGTAGTTGTGATCGGTTATGGTACCCAGAAAAAGATCGATAACACGGGTGCCATAGCCACGGTCAAAGGCTCTGACATTGCAAAACAAGCTTCGGAAAATCCAATTAGCGGATTGCAGGGTAAGGTTGCCGGCGTCGAGATCATTAACAGCGGTCAGCCCGGCTCGGCGCCCACCATCAATATACGTGGTATAGGTACTGTGTTTGGTAATGCCCAGCCGCTGTTTATCGTCGACGGGGTATGGTACAACAGTATTGATGATATCAGCTTTCTAAACCCGAGCGACATTGAAAGCCTAAGCGTGCTGAAAGACGCTTCGAGTGAAGCTATTTTTGGTATCCGGGCAGCCAACGGCGTTGTACTGATCACTACCAAGCGCGGAAAAGCGGGTAAACCGACGATCAACTATAATGCTTATGTGGGCTGGCAATCGGTTACCAACCAGGTTAAAATGGCTGACGGTGCGGAATATGCGACTATGATCAATGAGTTATATACTGATAACAATATCATTCCTGCGTTCAGCAGCAACCCGGCCTCATACGGCACCGGCACCAACTGGTATGACCAGATCCTTCGCAACGCATTTGTAACCAATCACCAGATATCGTTGAACGGTGGTACAGATAAGTACACTTACAACTATTCATTTGGCTACCTTGACCAGGACGGTATTATAAAAACCAACAATTACCAGCGCTACACCGGCCATATTTCGGGCGACTGGAAAGTAGTGAAAAATCTGAAAATAGGTTATACGTTCAGCGTGCTATCCAGTGGATCTGACGATGTTGACCCGGGTATATATCACCAATTATATACGGCGGCACCTATCGTTCCCGTGTTCTATAATACCGGCAAATACGGCGATCCGGCCGACTATAACGTGGGCGGCGGCGCCAACTATAACCCGGAGGCTACCATAGACTTTTACCACCAGCATTCTAAGACTCACGAATTTACCGGCAATATTTATGGCGAATACACCATCATAAAGGACCTGGTATTTAAGACTAGTCTTGGCGGCGAGCTTGCACAAGCCGAGGCAAGGCATTTTACGCCCATCTATGATGCTACAGCGGGTCAGCAAAGCAATGTTTCAACTTTGGATCTGAACCACAACGAGGACCGCAACTGGATTTGGGAAAATACGCTAACTTATAATAAAACCATCGGCAAGCACCATATCACTGCTTTAATGGGCGAGGGTGCCCAGCATAATGAAAATGATTACGCGGACGCTACTGCCAAAAATGTTCCGTTTGACCAAAGTGGTAACTTGCATACCTCATTCCCGTCAGGCACAACTGTAACTTATACCAAGGCCACCGGAACCGGCTCGCCAAATTATTTGCATACGGAAGATTATTGGCTGTGGAGGATCAACTATTCTTACGCCGATCGTTATCTTATAAATGCTTCTGAGCGTTATGACGGAGCATCTGAGTTCTATCCGCAGCAAATCTATGGATGGTTTCCTTCCATTGGCGCCGGTTGGGTGATATCCAATGAGGACTTTATGAAAAATCAGCATTTCTTCAATACGCTGAAATTGCGCGCCAGCTTTGGTCGTGTAGGTAATGCAAACGTTACCCAGGTGCCGGGTGTGCAATTAGTTACGACCGATCCAGGCCAGTACACTGCTGTATTTGGCAACCCGCCAACAACTGCTGCAGGAGCCAGTATCAATACTATTTCAAGGCCTACAGGTTGGGAAATAGCCCAATCTTCAGATTTCGGCATTGAAGGCTCTATTTTGGACGACCATTTATCGTTCGAAGCAGAATATTACGACCGGTTGACCCTAAACGCGATTTTCCCGATCCCTGTGCTGGGATCGATCGGAGAGAGCGGGCCAAACGGCGGCCTGCTGTCGAATCAGGCCAATATTCAAAATAAGGGTTTCGAATTTTTGTTAAGCTGGAAACAACAGGTGAACAAAGATTTCTATTTCTCTCTAAGCCCTAACCTGAGCATCAATACCAACGAAGTGACCAAAGTTATTTCGGGTAACATCCCTCTTTATGGCGGCGGCAACGGTGTTACCAATGGCGCTTTGGCAACACGTACTATTGTAGGGCAGCCAATCGGCGAGTTCTATGGCTATAAGGTTACCGGAATTTACCAAACTTCGCAACAGATAGCCAGCGGCCCTGCAAGCGGTGTTGGCACCCCGCAGGCAGGAGACTTTATATACCAGGATACTAACGGCGACCACTCAATCACCAGCACAGACCGCGTAAATCTGGGTAACCCTAATGCTAAATACTATTATGGTGTCAATACCTATTTTAAATATAAGGAATTCGATCTTGAACTCGACTTCCAGGGCCGCGCGGATGTGAGCATTTACAATGCGAACCTGGCTTATCGTTTTGGTAATGAAAACTTTACCCAGGATTTCTATGATAACCGCTGGCATGGGCAGGGCACATCCAATACTTACCCTTCAGTAAATATCGGATCGACCTATGATTCCGCACCGAACTCGTTCTATGTAACCAGCGGTGCTTATTTCAGGTTGCGTAACGCGCAGTTAGGATACACACTTCCGCAAAGCATTACCGGCCATTGGGGCATTCGCAGCCTTCGTGTGTATGCAAATGCACAGAATGCGATCAACATATTCGGCTATAAAGGTTTCAGCCCCGAAGTTGGCGGTGCGGCGACCGGGCTGGGTATAGACGCTAATGTGTATCCGCTATATGCTACTTACAATTTTGGTGTGAACGTTACATTTTAATTCATAATACGATGAATCATAAAAAATATTTACAGGGAGCAACTATACTTGGTGTAGTTATCGCCCTATCTTTTTCACAAGGCTGTAAAAAGAGTTTCCTGGATACGGCATCATCAAACGGCAGCGTCAAGTCGACCCAATTCTGGAAGACTCAGGCCGATGCGACCTCTGCTGTTAACGCGATGTATGCCGACCTGCACAACTGGAACGATATCGCCTTCGCGTCCATTGCTGTTGAAAGCATGGGTTCGGACGATATCACCAAAGGCTCGGTACCTACTGACGCCAGTTTCATGAACGAATACATTAATTTCTCAGTTACCGCCGGCGAAGGTCAGCTTGACGGTTTTTGGTCGGGCATGTATGCTAACATCAATTTTGCCAACCAGATACTGGATAATGTGCCTGCCATCAACATGGATGCCAGCCTGAAAGCCAGGTACCTGGCTGAGGCTAAGTTTATCCGTGCTTATGATTATTTCAGATTGGTGCGCGCTTTTGGCAATATAACGTTACGCCTTCATCCGCCTAAAACCACCGCCGACTTTAACCTGCCGCAGGTACCGGCGGCGCAGGTATGGGCGCAGATAGAAACCGACCTGACCGACGCTGCGGGCGTATTGCCAACAACCTATTCTAATGCCGACATCGGCCATGTTACAAAGGGTGCCGCCCTTGCGTTGCACGCCAAAGTTTCCCTGTATCAGAAAAAATGGAGCGATGCGGCAAACTATAGCAACCAGGTTATAGCGCTGGGCATTTATTCGCTTTTTCCTAACTATGAGAAGATGTTCAGGACACAGAACAAGAACAACTCGGAATCGATCTTCGAGATCCAGAACATGCTGATCCCAAACAACCCGGCGGCATCAAATTCGCAGTACTCGCAGGTACAAATGCCTCGCGTTACTGAGGCAGCAGGCGGCTGGGGCTTTAACGACCCAAGCCCGAGCCTTATCGCAGCTTTTGAAGCAGGCGATCCGCGCCTGAAAGGCACGGTGATATACACAGGCCAAACCACACCGGAAGGCGACATGATCGATGCATCGGCCCCGGACCCATATTATAACCTCAAGTCCTATGTCCCATTCGCCGAATATGTGTCGGGCTACAACCAGGGCTGCCAGCAGGACAAGATGGTGCTGCGCTACGCCGATGTATTGCTGATGAATGCCGAGGCCAACAACGAATTGGGCAACAGTACTGTTGCTTTGACTGCGCTAGAGCAAGTAAGGGCCCGCGCCCGCGCAGGCAACAACGCCATCCTCCCCACAGTTACAACCACCGACCAAACCGCACTGCGCACTGCTATCCAGCATGAAAGGCGCGTTGAACTTGGCATGGAATTCGAGCGGCATTTTGATGTGATCCGCTGGGGATTGGGTACGCAAATATTCGGCCCGCAGGGTTTCGTTGCAGGTAAGAACGAATTATGGCCCATCCCGCAGACCGAGATAGACCTGAGCGGCGGCTTGCTGAAACAAAATCCCGGTTATAATTAATTTATTTCAAATTGTAAATGAAGATGAAAACGACCAAAAATATACTGACCGGGCTGCTGATCGGAACAGCGATAAGCCTGGCATTATCGTCATGCCAGAAGGAGTTCAACCCAAAATCATACGATCCGCCAAAACCGCCGCCAACATTTAGCGGTTATAGCAACTCGAAGGATATCGAGTCTTCTCACCTGGTAGCTTACTGGCCGTTCAACGGCGACCTGAAAGACAGTATATCGGGTATAGCCGGTGCATCGACCGGCACGAGCTTTGCCCAGGGTATAACTGGTCAGGCGCTAAAGGGCGCGGAAAACGCCTATGTAATATCACAGGTGCCGAATGCAATAAAGGCCCTGCACAGTTTTACAATGAGCGTTTGGTATAACAATCCTGAAAACACCAACGGCTTGATCAACCCGGTTGACATTGTTGATAGTACCTATTTTTGGGGAGCGATGGATTTTTTCATAGAAAATCCGCCGGCAGACACCTCAGCGAACATAAAATTGCATATGTATAATACGGCAGTCGGTTCAAACGGGGCCGATTTGTGGGTGGGTGATTTCCATATTTCCCAACCATTCAACAGTTGGTGTCAAATGGTGTTTAGTTATAACGACAATACCGGCACTGCCATTATTTACTTTAATGGCAGCCAGGTGGGTACAGTAACCTCGGCATCGTTCGCGCCGCTCAACTGGTCGAACGCCGGCAAAATGGTTTTCGGCACGGTGCAGTTCGAAACAGCTCCGTCTCTAACTAATGCCACAGGCTCCCAACCCTGGGCTGATTATATAACCGGATCGATGGAGCATGTGAGATTTTATAATGAAGTGCTTTCGTCAACCCAAGTATCGGCATTGTACAACCTTGAGAAACTGGGAAGATAATTGTTGATTGATTGAGTTGAGGCTGCTTGTCCGCTGCGGCGGGCAGCAGCCTTTTTTAATCAGAAAATTTTGCCTTTTGAAACGATATTTGCGGGGAATGAAGAACATCTATTATTGGCCGGTAGTGATATTGTCGCTGCTTATCAGCTCATGCGGCAAAAAGAATAACCCGCCGCCCACCAATCCACCGGCATCATTCAGTATGAATACCTTGAAAGTCAACGGCATTTATAACGGCTATACCTACAGGGGATTGAACACCAAGCCAGTGGTGAAAATATCGTTCTCATCCGCACTTGACCCAAACTCGGTTTCGGGCAGCGTGGCCTTTACCAGCAAAACCGGTGCGGCGGTGACTTACAGCGCAACTTATGAGAATAATGATAGCACTATGGTGATCACTCCGTCAGCTACATTGCAAAATCTGTCGCAATATACGCTTGCGGTTTCCACTGGTTTGCAGTCATCCAAAAAAGGCAGTTTAGGTTCCGCAATATCGGTTCAACTGAATACCGCGATCGATTCTACGGATAAATTTCCGCAGATCAGTGATGACGCATTGCTTACATTAATACAACAACAAACTTTTAAGTATTTCTGGGATTTCGGCCACCCTGTCAGTGGCCTCGCGCGTGAGCGAAACACTTCGGGCGATGTAGTAACGATGGGTGGCTCAGGTTTCGGGATAATGTCTATTGTGGTGGGAACTAATCGCGGGTTCATCACCCGCGCACAGGGCCTGGCAAGAATGCAAACCATCGTAGGCTTCTTACTGAATAATGCTCAAAAATTTCACGGCGCGTTCCCGCATTGGATGAATGGCGTTAGCGGCGCCGTAGTGCCATTCAGCACACAGGACGACGGCGCCGATTTGGTTGAGACTGCCTACCTGATGGAAGGATTGCTTACCGCACGCCAGTATTTTAATGATCCGGGAACAGCGGAGACCACCCTGCGCAACAATATCAATACCCTATGGAATGGCGTGGAATGGGATTGGTTCAGGCAGAATGGCCAGAACACGTTATACTGGCATTGGAGCCCGGATTATGGCTGGTCGACCGGGCAACAGATCGCCGGCTGGAATGAGGCGTTGATCACGTATGTGCTTGCGGCTTCTTCAAATACGCATTCGGTACCAAAAGCCGTTTACGACAACGGCTGGGCGCAGAACGGGCAGATGAAGAATGGCAGCAGCTATTACGGTATTACTTTGCCGCTGGGGCCGGTTGAAGGTGGACCGCTATTTTTCGCACACTATTCATTTATGGGGATTAACCCTAACGGTTTGTCGGATGCATATGCAAGCTATGATGTGCAGAATAAGGCCCATGCGATGATCAATTATGATTATTGTACGGCCAATCCGCAAAATTACTACGGTTATAGTAATGAGTGCTGGGGACTTACGGCCAGCGATGTGCCAAACGGCTACAACGCCAATTCGCCGACGAGCGACCTGGGCGTAATAGCGCCTACGGCGGCTATAGCATCGCTGCCCTATACGCCGGCACAATCTATGGCGGCGCTGCATTTCTTTTATTACAAGCTCGGAGATAAGCTGTGGGGGCAATATGGCTTCTATGATGCCTTCGACCTGGATAATCCATGGTTTGCATCATCGGACCTGGCTATAGACGAAGGACCGATCATTTGTATGATCGAAAATTACCGCAGCGGCCTGTTATGGAACCTGTTTATGAGTTGCCCTGAAGTAAAAACCGGCATGAAAAACCTGAGCTTCCAAAGCCCGAACCTATAACGCATTATTTGATATAAAATGAAAGTCATCTTTACCATATTATTCGCGGGTCTGCTTACGCTTCCGGGCTATGCGCAAAAAACTGCCCTCGACAGCATCAAACCGGTCGGTATTATCAAAGGTTTATCCGATAGCGCCCTGCTCGATGTGGTGCAGCGGCAAACATTCCGTTATTTCTGGGATTTTGGCCACCCCACCAGCGGCTTGGCGCGTGAACGCAGCAACGTGGCCTATGATTACGGGAACGAAGTGGTAACCACCGGTGGCTCCGGCTTTGGCATCATGGCGCTGATCGTAGCCGATCACCGCAAATGGATCAGCCACGAACAGGCTGTTGACCGTATGCTGAAGATCGTGCGTTTCCTGGAAAAAGCAGATTCATACCATGGTGTATTTCCCCACTGGATGAACGGCGAGACCGGCAAAACCATCCGCTTCGGCCGCAAAGACGATGGCGCCGACCTGGTGGAAACTTCCTATCTTTTCGAGGGCCTTTTATGTGCACGCCAGTACTTTAACGGTGCTGACCAGAAAGAAGATGAAATACGCAGCCGCATTAACGGCCTATGGAACGACGTTGAATGGAACTGGTTCACCCGCGACGGGCGCGACAACCTGTACTGGCACTGGTCGCCGAATAATGGCTGGGCGATGAATTTCGCGATACGAGGCTTCAACGAATGTATGATCACTTACATCCTGGCCGAAAGCGGAGAACGTTACCCCGTGCCGGCAAGCGTATATTTCAACGGCTGGGCGCAGAGTGATTTCTTCAAGAACGGCAAAACCTTTTACGGCCACAAATTGCCGCTAGGGTGGGATTATGGCGGCCCGCTATTCTTCACGCAATATTCCTTCATGGGGCTGAACCCTAAAGGGCTGAAAGATATGTATGCTAACTACTGGGAACAAAACGTGAACTGGACGCTCATTAACCATGACTATTGCGTTGACAACCCGAAGCATTTTAAAGGCTACGGCGAAGATTGCTGGGGACTTACCGCCAGCGATAACTTTGAAGGCTACAATGCCCACTCGCCCACGAACGACTTGGGTGTGATCAGCCCGACAGGGGCATTGTCAGCGTTCCCTTATACACCGGAATATTCGATGAAAGCGCTGCGCCATTTCTATTACGACCTGGGCGACAAAATATGGGGACGCTATGGTTTCACCGATGCCTTTAGCGAAAGCCATAACTGGTACGCCAAATCGTACCTCGCGATCGATGAGGGCCCGATAGTGGTGATGATCGAAAATTACCGCAGCGGCCTGCTCTGGAACCTGTTTATGAGCTGTCCCGAAATACAGCGCGGGCTGAAAAAACTTCATTTTCAAAGCCCTGCGCTTGGCAGGAATTAGATAGACAAGCCCCTGAACGGGGCTTTTTTTAGTGTCGTACACCCGCCAAAAATCAATTTCGCATAAGGGTAAACAGTGTTTGGATTGTCCTCATCCAAACACTACCGCATGTACAAGTTTGTCTTATCCTGTTTTTTATTCTTCGCACCATTTTGGTTGCTCGCGCAATCGTCGCCAAATGTTACCGGGCAGGTAACTGACTCGGGCAAACCCGTTTTTGCAGCAACGATCGCCTTGATCAATACCGCTGATTCCACCGTAATCAAAGCTGCTATTACCGATTCGGCCGGCCGTTTCACAATACAAATTCTCCAGCCCGGTAATTACCGCGTTAGGGTAACCTGCCTGGGTTATCAAACTTATATGGGCAGACTGGTCAGCATTACACAAATCGATCTTGACTTAGGGCAGATAGCCCTTGCCCGTGGTAAAGCCAGGCAATTGTCCACGGTGACCATCACTGGTAAGAAACCTTTTGTGGAACATAAAATAGACCGCACGGTGATCAATGTGGATGCATTGGCGACTAACCAGGGAATCTCAGCCGCCGATGTGCTGGAAAAATCACCTGGCATCATTATCGATCCGGTAAACGGCAATATCAGCCTGGAAGGTAAACCTGGCGTCGTAGTCTATATCGATGATAAGAAGAGTTCCCTGACCGGGAACGACCTGGTTGCTTACCTGCAATCGTTGCCTTCAGGCACATTGCAGCAAATTGAATTAATGACCGACCCTCCGGCGAGGTACGACGCCGCAGGTGGCGCCGTGATCAACATCCGGTTAAAAAAGAATGTGATCAAAGGCTTCAACGGAAGCTATACCCAGCTATACGGCCATTGGCTTTATGGGAAAGTCGAAGAGCGTTTTAATTTCGATTATCGCAGCGGCAAATTCAACCTTGCCGGTAATTTTGACGATAACCAGCAAAATTGGGCCAACTCCAATTATCAAAACCGCCAATACCTGGATCCTGACGGCAGCCCACAGTCGTATTATGGATTAAATAACTTTACCCATGGCAAGGGCTATTCTTTATACCCGCAATTGAGCCTGGACTATTATGCCACCGACAAAACCACCTGGGGCATTACCATTGGCGACGTTTACAGGCCGCTGACCACCTTAGGTGAAACAACGAGCAGTTTTGCCGACCAAACCGGACGACCCGATTCCTCGGTTAATCAGTCTTTCAATAACTTCCGCATTGTAAGAGACCTCTGGGGCAATTTGAATTATCGTCATCAATTCGATAAAAACGGTCACGAGCTAACCGCCGATTTCGACTACAGCTTGTTCAATATCGGCAATAACCAGCTATTTAACAGCCTCACCACCCTGCCCGATCAAACTATAACCAATCAAAGCCAGGAAACCGGTTCGACACCGTCGGCTATCGACATCTACGCTTTTAAAACCGATTACTCCCGCCCGCTGAAGAATGGCCTGAAGCTGGAAATGGGTATTAAAACCGGCTTTACACACACCGACAACCCAGCGGCTTATTTCAACACCGTGAATGATATTACTGAGGCCGATTATACAAAAACCAACCATTTTATCTACGACGAGAACATCAATGCGGTATATATCAATGCCAGTAAAGACTGGAAGCGTTTTTCGGCAGAGCTGGGTTTGCGCGTTGAAAACACAAATACTAAAGGCGACCAACTTGGCAATGCCATTGAGCGCGATTCTTCTTTTACAAACCACTATACCGACCTGTTCCCAACGCTTTACCTCCGGTACAAGCTGGATTCGGCCAACGTGAACCAATTCGGTTTTAATTACGGACGACGGATCAATCGGCCAACTTATCAATGGCTTAACCCTTTCATTATTCCTGAGGACAAATTCAATTATGATGTCGGCAATCCTTATCTCAATCCATCCTACAATCAAAATTTGGAGCTATCATACACTTATAAGAATAATTTGACTGTCAAGGCATTCTACCGCAAAACTACAGGAGATATAGAAGTGATCAACCGGGTTGAGAATGGCATCATTTATAGTACGTACGGTAACGTGGGGTACCAGGATGCCAGGGGCATATCGGTCAGCGGCAGTTTAAACCCGGCAAAGTGGTTTAGCCTGAACGGTTATGCCGATTTCAGGTATGAACACGCCCAGGGCCTGTTGAACAATAACCTCGTAAATGCGTGGTGGAACGTCGCTTTTTTGAATGGCAATATGCAGTTTAAATTGGGCAACGGCTGGAATACGGAATTAAACGGCTTTTATCAATCCAGGGAAACCAATTTGCAATACCACCAAAAAGGAGCCGGTCGGCTCAATGTGGTGCTCCAGAAGAAAATTTCGGATAATTTTTTAGCCCGGCTGGTCGTGACCGATCCGCTGAATACATTCCGATATGAGGGATCATTCAATAACCTGACGCTTACCAACGCCACCTACAAAAACACATTTGATGACCGCGGTTTCAATATCAGCATCACTTACCGGTTCGGCAAAGCGATCAAAGACCTGCGTCAACATCGCAGCGATGCATCCAGCGATGAGCAGGACCGGGTAAAGAATTAATTTCTGAACCGATAAGGGTAAAGCACGGTTCGGTTGTCTTATTTAAAATGACTAAATGAAAAAGTTACTTAATTTATCAGCGGTAATCGCCTTGATCAGCCTGGCGGGTCCGATGATCACCAAAGCAATGCCGGTTCATTCTATGAACGTAAAAGCTGACACAACGATCGACCCTAAGAAGGGACCTTTTACCGTTAACCTGGATAAGCATTCCGAAATAATGGCTAAAGTACAAGGCATGATCAAAAACGGGAAGATCAGGATCTTAAAACTAAGCGATACCGATACCACGCTTGATCTTAGCAAGCATCCCGAATTGGTAAAAGCGATTATCAAAAATCCCAGCAACTGGCCTATTATCCTCAAAGCCTACGATTACGAAAATGCACTGTCGCCGGTAGCAAAAAATAAACAGGTGATCAGGGACATCCTGGCTTACCTCGTCAACAATAAGATTGTTGAATCAAGAACCGATGTCAACAGCTTTATGCTCACGGCTAAGTCTTTCACCGTAAATAATAAAACACTGCCCGAAAGCATGCATACAGAGCTGAAAGCGAAGTACATCAAATCTGACGATTACGTGGTTTACTACGGCAACAGCGAAAAGAAAGGCAACGGTATTTTTCAGCGCAGGGATAACCTTTGACAGTTAAGTATATTTGATGAGGCAAGCACGCATTAAGTGGAATTGAGCGAACTGCAATTGGTGACACAGGTGGCAGAAGGCAGTGAAACGGCTTTTGAAGAACTTTTTAAAACCTGGTTCAAAAGCCTTCATGCCTATGCCAGGGTGATGCTGGAGGACGAGATGTTAGCCGAAGAGGCCGTGCAGCAGGTATTCTTCAGGATATGGGAAAGGAAGGAACGGTTCAGGGTTCATACTTCAGTAAAGGCGTTTTTATACCGGGCTGTTTATAACGAATGCATGAATTACCTGAAGCGCCAGAAATATAAAACCAGGCACGCGGACCATGTAATGCATTCGGACAAAACTAAGGTGAATTATGAGAATCCGTTGATGCGGGTAGAACGGGCGGAGCTGGAGGTACAGCTGCAAAAAGCACTAAATGAATTACCCTTGCAATGCCGCAATATATTTTATTTGAGCAGGTTTGACGAACTGAAATACCGTCAAATAGCTGAACAGCTGGGTCTTTCGATAAAAACCGTTGAGGCGCAAATGGGTAAGGCCCTGAAAATATTGCGGAACAAATTAGCGGATTTTTTACCGCTGCTGGTATGGCTGCTGTTAAAATTAAGAAACATCGGGTGAAACGGGATATGGACATGGATGAACTGCTGGTAAAATACCTTGCCGGCGAGGCGGACCAAAAGGAACGCGCCCGGGCCGAATTATGGATTGAAGCCGACGAGGAAAACAGGAAATATTTTGAGCATTTCAGGCTGATATGGGAACAAAGCCAAAAGCTTGCCAGCACGAGCAATATTGACGAAAACGCGGCCTGGGAGCGGTTCAGGGCAAGAGTGCAAACAGCTTATTATGATCCGCCAAAGCCTAAATATTATCTAAAATGGATAGGAGTGGCAGCAGCGCTGGTTATAATTACGGGCCTGGCTGTATTTGTGCCGTATTTTATCAAACGAAATGATGATATACGCACGGTAATTCCAGTGTCGCCGCGTACGGAAGCAACATTTATCAAAAAGGTGACCTCAAACCAGGTTGAGACCGACAGCTTGCCGGATGGATCGGTTGTAACACTGAATAAATATTCCACCCTAAGCTTTGCTCCTTCATTTACGGGAAATAAACGCTATGCGAAACTAGCTGGTGAGGCCTTCTTCAATGTCAGGCACGATCCGGCCAAACCATTTATTATAGAAACCAACGACCTTTTGATAACCGTCCTCGGCACTTCGTTCAACGTAAAAAGCCGGGGCGACACCACTGAAGTGATTGTTGAAACCGGCATTGTAGGCGTAAAGAAGGAGCAACAAATAATTACACTGAACGCAGGTGAAAAATTGACTGCGCTACTGGGGGCCCCTACCTTTACCAAAGCGTCAAATACAGATAATAGCTACCGCAGCTATTTTGACAAAGGCGTAATAGCACAAACAAAGCCGGCTCAGCTATTAAAACCAAATGCTGTCAAGGGAAAAACTGATTCGGTCCTCGATTTCAAAAAACATCCGGATCTGCTGCAGAAAATCCTGAAGGACCCGGCTAAATGGAGCCAGATACTAAAGAATTACCATGCGCAAGGCAATGACATTACCGTGCGCAGGGCGGTGATCAGGAATGTAATTGCTGACATACAACAAGAACAATTACTAGGTAAGGACACAGTAAGAAGTTTCCGGCTGAATGAGAGCGAACTGGTCATTAATGATAAGCGGCAACCAGATGCTGTCCACCAGCGATTCAAGGACAAGTACATCAAAGAGCCGGGATATGTGATCTATTTTGGCGGTTTACCCAGAACCGGCAAGGGAATTTATTTGAGCCCGGATAGTTTGTGATCGCTGCGATCTATCAGAAGAAATCCGACACACATAGTGTCTCCAATTCCAAAAATGCGGCGAAAGCTTATCAAGACTCACTGTACACTAACCCTATTACATGCGGATAAAAGCCAGCGAAAAGTGCAAAAAGTGTAAAAAAGTGAAATTTTACTTACTTATTCGTCAGAATAAGGCATTTTTGTGTGCACATCATTAAATAGCCTAATACCTTAAACAACAGCATTTTGCACTTTTCCTGTTTCACGAAAAGGGCAAAGCTTATCAGGATTTGACCCTTAGTGTACACGTCAAAATCCTAATAATTAAGGTATTGAATGGCCGAAAATGGTCGGAGGTGGTGTAAACATGAACACAAAGTGTAAGTCAGCATTGAGTTGCGGGATTGAGCTGTTAGTTTTGGGTCGATCTAAGGCATTATGTCAAACATCAATCCGCCTGCCTGAATACAAACCCGTTCTGGATCATGTGGTCGACAAATTTGGGGATGGCATAAACCTGGCGCGGCAATATGTGCCTGCGTTTCTTCGTGAAGACCGGTACTCCCAGCGGTATGGCGAGCCCTGCAATCAGCGCCAGGATATAAAACCACACGGGGCTAAGGGAGGCTGATTTGGTGTTGTTTTCCGGCTTTTCGATCAGCGTAAACTTTGAATTGATCATATCGCCATGGCGGTCAACCGCCGTCCCGCCGTATTGCTTGAGCAATTTGTACAGGAAGGCGGCGCTTTTTGTTGCGTTGCCGGTGGTAATGCTCAATGCCAAAGTCTTGTCATCATCTGCCGTCCTAACCTGCAGGCTGTTGTAATATTCGCCGAGCTGTTTGGAGCGGTTCTCAAACTCTACAAGCAAATCTCCCGTTTTAAAATTTTTATCCGGGCGGCGAAGGACTGCAAAATCGCCGTACGATTCATGCACCGGCTCGCCATAAGCATGAGATGCGCTGGTATCTTCATTCAAAATTGCATAGTTCTTTTGCTCCACATCGATCGTCAGCGAACTCTCGGCGGCGTCCATGCTGCGTGGTATCTCGAATTGCAGCCGAATGGGTACTTCAATACCATACAGTTCGGTCCGCGGCGAGTCCGCAGCGTAAAAACTTGCCTCGAAAGGCAGGTTGTCAAGCGTTTCTTTCACAAGGTATTCGGAATGGAGGTCGCTTAATGCTTGCGTGACAGCAACATCTCTCAGGGCAATTTTGGCGGTAGCCCGGTATTGTTTGCGGGCAGAACTGGTATAGTTGTATGCGATTAGGAGAAACAATGGCACAAACGCGTACAACCCGAACTTTTTCACCAGGATAATAGTTCTTTGGACGGCATCAACAGCGATCATTGGTCAGGAGGGAATTAGTGTTTATAGAAGTTCGTTCATAAGCAGTGCTTAATACTCTTATAGTACAATCCTTGTGATAAAATTGTTTAGGGGTTGTGCAAAAAAAGCCCCCGCTTTCGCGGAAGCTTCACAAGCACTATTGATTAAACTATTTGAGGCGGCGGTACACCTCTACAGATTGTTCGCCTGTACCCTTGTCTGTTATTACCTGCGAATATTCATCAGCTCCATTGAAGGTGATCTTGATGGCAAACGACCGTCCCATCAGCGTGGCATGACTGGTCAACTGCTCCGTCTCACTAAGCGTATCGTTCTTCAGGCTGAAATCGCCATAACCAAAACCGTTTTTAAACTTCGTGGCGGCGTTATCCAGCGGGTAACGATGGATGAACATAAAATGCCCTCCCCAGTAGGTCTTGTATTGAACCTCTTTTTGTTTGGTGGTATCCTTCCCCTTTACAATATAAGCCTTGTCGAGTTTCCACACACCGTCCATCTTCGAGGTATCCGAGGTTGGTAATTGGGTGTATTCTTCCTTCAGGTTATATTTCACACCCTTGGTTGTGGTCATCGGAATGATCTGCGTATAGGTTGAATCTTTCCTGTTTATCAATAAATGAAAGGTTTTTGGCGAATCGAGCGCCAGCGAACTATAGATGCCGTTTTCGGTAATACTTTTCCCTGTATCGGCTTTCCAGCTGCCCACCCCAAACCCTACCGATGAATCGGGCGCCAGACTGGCGTACGAAAAATATTTATCCGTGTAAATTTTCATTTGTGCCCGGGCATAAACTGAATCTTTCCCCCCAATGCTTACCGTCAGCTTGTTCATTTTGTATATGCCGGTTTGAGATGGCTCCTTTTTCGCCTTACCGCATCCGCACAGGATAAAGGCGATCAGGGTACTGAACATTAAAACTTTTCTCATGGTAATCAAATTAAAAGGTGAACACAAAACCGGATAAGGTTTATGCACAAAAAGGATGGTTACCCATCGGCAAAATAAGCGGTAGGAAAACATGCAAGAACCAATGTGAACAAGGTTCTCATAAGAGAGACCTATTTAGCTTGTATAACTGGTAACAATAAATTTACAAACTAAAAGCTGCATACTCAACAAATAAATTGGCTGTTTGTTCTGGCACGGTTTGCCGAACAACAAATTGTATTAATCTGATTACATCGGCGCCCGCATCGGAATATATTTCTTATAATAGCTTCACCCGCGTTTTCATTATAATTTATTTTCGATGATCAGTTTTAAATTCTGCAGCAGATCTGTAATTATGCCCGTTATGACGGTATTAGCCGTAACACTGGTTTTCAGCTCTGCTTATGCCCAGGATAACGACCCGAATCTTGGTATTATCCCTGCCCCGGCATCGCTTGTCCAATTGCCCGGGACATTCACTTTCAACAAGACTACTATCATGCGTGCGGATAAGCCGAAAGACAGGTCCGTCGGATTCCTGAAGGATTTTTTGGTAAATAACCAGCACTTCAACAACAGGGTCATTAAATATTACCGGAAAGCAAGGGTAAAAAGCTCCAATATAGTGCTTACTTCAATTGGCGCCGCCAATCTGCCCGATGAAGGCTATAAGCTGATCATTACGCCGAAAAAAGTTACCATAATCGGCAAAGGCGCCGGTTTATTCTATGGTGTGCAAACATTTATGCAACTGTTCCCGGTAAACTCGGAAAATACGGTAAAACTACCTTGCGTAACGATCGAAGATCATCCGCGTTTTGGGTACAGGGGCATGATGCTGGACGTGTCGCGGCACTTTTTCAATGTTGCCGAGGTAAAAAAGGTGCTCGACCTAATGGCCTATTACAAGTTGAATAATTTTCACTGGCATTTGGTGGACGGCGCGGGCTGGCGCATCGAGATCAGGCGTTATCCTAAACTAACCGAAGTTGGCTCTACGCGCATGATGCCGATGTTCGGCACCAACCGCGACTGGCCTGATAATACGCCCTACAGCGGTTTCTATACCCAGGACGAGATCCGCGATGTGGTAAAATACGCTGCTGAAAGATATATCAACGTGATCCCCGAGATCGAAATGCCGGCGCATTCGGATGCGGCTTTACGTGCTTATCCTGAGTTACAATGTGTGCCGGATTCATCCATCAAAAACCCGGCAAGGACCACCGGCCTATACTGCCCTACTGAAGAAACGTTCACTTTCCTCGAAAATGTGCTGACCGAAGTAATGGACCTGTTCCCGAGCAAGTATATTCATATCGGCGGCGATGAGGCCAATAAACAACCCTGGAAGGAATCTCCCTTTTGCCAGAGCCTGATCAAACAGTTGGGACTTAAGGATGAAAACGAGCTACAAAGCTATTTCATCCAGCGGATAGAGAAGTTTTTGAATTCAAAGGGCCGCAGCATTATCGGCTGGGACGAAATATTGCAGGGCGGCCTTGCGCCAAATGCTACCGTGATGAGCTGGACCGGCGAACAGGGGGGCATCACGGCAGCGCAGCAAAATCACAATGTGATCATGACGCCGCAAACCACGGGTATGTATATGGACCACTACCAAAGTCGTTCACCGCTTGAACCGGTTTCTTTTGGCAGATATGCGGAATTGAAGGAAACCTACAATTACGATCCGGTACCGAAAGTGCTCACCGACGATCAAAAGAAATATATTATCGGGGTGCAGGGCAACCTGTGGACGGAATATGTGCCGACTGTTGAAAAACTGCAGTACCAAATATTGCCGCGCCTGTTCGCCATATCGGAGGTGGCCTGGACCGACCCGTCAAAAAAAGATTATAGCAATTTTTCGCAGGTTCGGCTGGCCAAACACTTTGCCCGGCTGGATGCCATGCATTATAATTACCGGGTACCGACGGCTTTCGAAGTGATCGATACCATGCTGATCGGTTCGCAGTTTGTGATGACGCCGTTTTCTGTTGTGCCGGGCGCGAAGATACATTATACGCTCAACGGCCGCGACCCGCTTGATACCGACTGGGGCTATGATTCGCCGGTTACCATCAATGTGCCGCCGGGTGAAAAAAGGATATTCAAGGCCGTCGTGATCACACCATCAGGCAGGCGCAGCCTGCCAACCAGCACAGTAATGTACAACCAGGCGCCTGTTCCGGCAGTAAATTACAGCCGCGACAGCCTCGGCCTCAAATACGCCCTGATGAAGGGTACATTCTCGTCGCCTGATCAGCCCGAATATGCCCAGCCGGCCGATTCGGGTATTGCGAAAACATTGGAAACCGCTGATTTTAGAAAAACATATTCAAACGCGGGGATCATTTATAACGGCTACATATCGCTGCCAGTTGATGGCGTTTACAATTTTTCGCCGGCAAACTATCAAGACACCCAATTATGGATCGACGGCAACCGGATCGACGATAACCAGGGCGCGCTTTCGCTGCTGAAGGGCTATCATAAAATAACGGTGAAGTATTTTTACAACGCTCCACCGCCGAACGCACGACGCAGGCCTCAAACCGCGTTGCGTATGTATATGATTACACCCGGCGCCACCGATAAAAAGCTGATAACGCCGGATATACTTTATAATTGATTTTGCTTTGAGCGATATGATCAATTTCCTAATTTTGATCATATCCCCCTGACAGATAGATTATCCATTTTGCAATGAAAAAGCGTCTTTCATTGGTGCTATGCGCCATAGCTGCCCTCATCATATCATCGAGCTTTGTTTTCGACGAACATACAACTCTGGCTATCGGCTCTCCCGCGCCCGATTTTAGTCTGCCGGGCGTCGATGGCAAAACCTATACGCTGGAATCGTTCAAAAATGCCAGGGTGCTTGCCATTGTTTTTATGTGCAACCACTGCCCTACTTCGCAAGCTTATGAGAAGCGAGTCATCAAACTCACCAGTGATTATGCATCGAAAGGTGTAAGCGTAGTAGCTATCAATCCCAATAATCCGGCTTCGCTGAGGCTGGACGAATTAGGCTACAGCGACCTGGGCGATTCCTTCGACGAAATGAAAATCCGCGCCAAAAACGAGCATCTCAACTTCCCTTACTTATACGACGGTGATACCGAAATAGCGTCCAACAAATACGGGCCTGTTTCCACCCCGCATATTTTCATCTTCGACCGGCAGCGCAAACTTCGTTATCAGGGCCGGATAGATGATATGGAAAATCCGGCCAAAACGCCTACGAGTAATGACGCCCGAAATGCTATCGACGCAATACTGGCCGGCAGGGAAGTACCCGTGACGACCACCAAGGTATTTGGTTGCTCTATCAAGTGGATCGAAAAGAAGGATTGGATCAAAAAGGCTGAGATACAGTGGGCAAAAGAACCCGTCGCCCTGCAAAACATCAGCGCTGACGGCATCGGCGATCTTCTTAAAAATAAAACTGACAAGCTGCGCCTCATTAACGTTTGGGCCACTTGGTGCGGTCCGTGTGTGGCCGAATTCCCCGACTTAGTAACCATCAATCACATGTACCGGGACCGGGGCCTGCAATTGGTTACCATCAGCTCTGATGAGTTATCGAAAAAAGGCAATGCGCTTGCATTCCTGCAAAAAGAACAGGCGTCAGGACTTAATTTTATATACTCAGGCGACAGCAAATACAAAATGATCGACGCCATAGACCCGAAATGGCAGGGCGCATTGCCCTATACCGTATTGGTTGAACCCGGCGGCAAGATCGTTTATGCCAAGGAAGGCGCCTTTGACCCGGACAATTTGAAAAAGATTATCTTCGACGACCCGATGATCGGTCGTATCTATAAAAATAACTAAGCTCTATACTAGCTTGCATGAAGAAGAAATTTTGCCCCTGGCTTATTTGCCTCCTTGTACTCTCATTGTCCTTTTCAGCTTTCGCTCAATCGAAGGTTAAAAAGCACGTGATCATCGGTTACGTTGGTGGCTACCATGGTTTGTATGATACGACAATGGTTCACCCCAAAATGCTTACGCATATCAATTATGCCTTTGTTGTGATCAAAAACAACCGGGCCTACCTGGAGCATGAGAACACGGATACCATCAATTTTCGCAACCTGTTAAAGCTAAAAAAGATAAACCCTGATCTAAAGGTATTGATCTCGATAGGCGGATGGGGCGGCAGCCGGTTTTTCTCGGACGCGGTATTTACCGATACGGCACGAAATGCTTTTGCAGCCAGCGCAGTGGCTATCGTAAAGAAATACAACCTTGATGGCATCGATATCGATTGGGAATACCCGAACGATATCGGCGCCGGAAATATTTTCAGGCCAGAGGACAGGCACAACTATACGCTGATGTTCCAGAAATTGCGTCTCGACCTGGATACGCTTGAAAGGCAGAGCGGTCGCAAATTGCAGCTCACAGCTGCGGTTGGCGGTTTCAGTCGTTTTATAAAACTGACCGAAATGGCTGATGTTGCCAAATGCCTGGATTATGTGAGCCTGATGACCTACGACCTGGCCCAGGACACCCTGCACATGATCATGCATCACACCAATCTTTTTTCTTCGAAGGGTTATAATACCACCTGCTCGGTTCAATTGGCGGTAAAAGATTTTGAGGCTGCCGGTGTTCCTGCCGGCAAGCTGGTTGTCGGTGCTGCATTTTACGGTCATACTTTTGTGGCAGTTGATTCGGCGAAAACCATCCTGGGGGCGCGTACTTTTCCGGCACACATACGTCGCCCGGGCGGGGGCGGGTATACCTTTATCAGGGACAGCCTGATCAACCGTAATGGCTTCAAGTACTACCGCGATAATGATGCAAAAGCAGCCTACCTTTACAACGATTCATTGCGGCAATTTGTCACTTTCGATGATGAATGGTCGGTAAAGAACAAATGCAAATACGTTAAGAACAATAACCTTGGCGGCGTTATGTTCTGGGAATATGCTACGGACAAAAAAGAATATCTTTTAAAGGAGATCGATAAGGATCTTACTTATTAACATATTCACGTATTCCCGAAAACATTCTCCTTCACCATAAACAGCGGCAAATTGCCATGGTCCAGCACGCGATCGTGGAAGTTTCTGATGCTGAAATTTCTGCCCTGGTTTTTCTGTAATTCTTCCTTCCAGTGCATAATTTGCAGCGCGCCGTATTTATACGTCACTACCTGCGCCGGCCAACGTCGGATACGGGCGATCTCGCGCATCGCGATATCGTCCTGCCCGCGAATATTCTTTTTCCAGAATGCCAGCGCCTGCTCGTCCGTCCATCCGTAATAATTTAGCCCTACGTCCAGCGGCACCCGCACCGAGCGGACAATGTCCCACTCCCATTTACCCAATTCATCATACGGGGTTTGGTACACGCCGAGCTGTTTGCCGAGTTCCTCTGCATAAGCGCCCCATCCTTCGGCAAAGCCGTAATAAAAGAACAGCTGCTGTACATCCAAAATTTTTGTTTTTGCAGCAATGGACGACTGGTAGTGGTGTCCCGGCACACCCTCGTGGATAAACAACCAGTCATATTGCCGCTTGCAGTAAGGCTTGTCGAACAGGTTATAATAAAAAGTGCTGTCGTTATAATATCCCGGGGTTTGCGCCAATTGCTTGCTTTCCCCGCGTTCGATCTTTAATGGCGGTATTGCGGTATCGCTGAAAAGCTTATGCAGGTTGGCATAAACAACGCTTTTGGTATGCTCAAATGCGTGTTGCACTTCTTCAGAATCCGACGTAAAGAATGACGCGTCATTCAAATGCTTGTAAAACTCGTCTTCGCTTAAGCCGGTCCGTTTGCGCACGTCCTCGATATGCCTCTGTACCCTCTTAACTTCGCCGAGGCCAAATTGGTAGATTTGATCAGGCGTGACATCGTCGCCCACCCAGCGTTTGAGCAAATAGGCATACCATGCTTTACCATTGGGCACAGTAATTATTCCACCGGCTGATATCTGCGCAGGTTTTTCTTTCAGACATCGTTGTTCCAGGGCAATTCGTTCAAGGCTTAGCGACGTCTCATATTTTATCAGTTCGTAATCTATTTTCTGCGACGCCGCCAGCTCATTTTCTTTGTAAGAAGCGAGCCTTCCTTTGATCTTTCCAAAAAAATCCATCTGCTTTTGCACGCTGTCGGCAGATTGGATATGCTTAAAGCCGCTGGCATAACTAAGTTCCAGCTGAGGCAAGTTAAGGGCTTTGTACCCTTTGACAAATTCAACCGAAAAATCATCAAATTTTCGTTGTTGACCCGGTGCGGAAAAAGTTATTAACGCGATACCCAAACTGAGGAAAATTGTCTTCATATTCCAGCTTTAGGAATAGACTGCACCGCTGTGCTTAATGTTACATTGAACTGTACCGAAGTCGTGATACGTCCATTTAAGTCGTTGGCGCAATTTTTGTAAGCTGCTTGTTATCACAATTTAATACTTTTATCATGAGCGAGATGGAAATACAGGCGGAGGCAATAGAAAAACTGGCCTATATCGAAGATAAATACGATATTTTTTTCAGGGCGAACGAAAAACAGCTTTCGGATTATCTTGAGGTAGATTTTCGCCAGGGTATAATGATGCTCAAGCTGAAAGCTAATACCAACCTGCCCTTCACCCTTGTCAACGATCTGAAGCAATATTTCCGGGTTGAACGGTAATCCGGACATTTAAATTACCCCTGGACCTTAGGGGTTCTCGCGTAAGCTATAAAACAGCATAGACCCGATAACCACGAGATCGACGCGGCGAACGGGAAAAAGTAAATGATCTCGTCTGCGCCCCAAAGTACCAGGATAACGCCAAGCGTCAAGGTCATTTTTTTAGCCAATGACGAACCTTTAGCCAGATCGCCTGAGACCAGCCAAAGCGAGACAAAAATTAAGATCATTGCGATAGTAGAAGCATACCCAAACCCTTCGTAGTAATCAGCAATATTGCGGCTCGAACCCATAAAAGGAAGCCTCGGCCCGTTCATCGCTTTGACCACATTCTGCCTCGCGGGATCATCTTTCCATGTGCCGAAACCTATCGTGTGCAGTACGCAGTGGATCAGCATCAGTACCGATGCTATTCGGAGAAATACTTTTGAGCTCATCGTGATTTTAGGATTTGATAATAAAGCTAAGAAGATTATTCGATATCATCATGTAGAATCTATTTCTGCATGGCATCTCTTAGTGAAGTTTAAATTTTACAACTTGAAGTCACAAATTGTGACTTCAGTTATTTACCCCACCAGCATCCCCTTCAACCTATTTCCCGGATGCGAAAACCGCTCCTTTAAATATTGCCCGGTATAAGAATCTTCTTTCTTCAATAAATCCTCGGGCACGCCTTCAAACACGATCTGCCCGCCGTTATCGCCGCCTTCCGGACCAATGTCGATCACCCAGTCGGCGCATTTGATCACGTCCATGTTATGTTCGATGACGATGATGGTGTTCCCCTGGTCAAGCAGGGCATCGAAAGACTTGAGAAGCTTTTTGATATCGTCGAAATGCAGACCGGTGGTCGGTTCGTCAAAAATAAAAAGTGTTTTGTTTGAATTGTTTCCCTTCACTAAGAACGACGCCAGCTTGATGCGCTGTGCCTCACCGCCTGAAAGCGTGTTGGACGATTGGCCCAACTGCACATAGCCCAACCCAACATCGGCTAAAGGTTTGATCTTGCTGAGAATTTTCGGCTCCTTGCGGAAAAACTCCAGCGCTTCCTCGATGGTCATGCCAAGTACGTCCGAAACATTCTTATCCTGGTAAGTCACATCCAAAATATGTTGTTTAAAGCGTTTGCCGCCACAGGTTTCGCAGGTGAGGAAAATATCGGCCATGAACTGCATCTCGATCTTCACCTCGCCTTCGCCCTGGCACACGTCACAGCGGCCGCCTTCTACGTTGAAAGAGAACGCAGACGGTTTCAATCCCGCCGCCTTAGCCACAGGCTGAGAAGCAAATAGGTTACGTATCTCGTCCCAGGCTTTTACATAAGTAACCGGGTTTGAGCGGGACGAACGACCTATCGGGTTTTGATCCACCAACTCTACTTGTTCCACTTTATTATAATCGCCGGTAAGTTCGTCGTAAGCGCCGGTTTGCTCGCCGGTATAGTTACCTAACGTCTTCTGCAATGCAGGCGCCAGGATGCGTTTCACCAAACTTGTTTTACCCGAACCGGATACACCCGTTACCACCGTCAAAACACCCAGCGGGAACTTCGCATTCACGTGCTTCAGGTTGTTTTCCCGGGCACCTTTTACCTCTACATAATCGTTCCACTTGCGTCGGTGTGCCGGTATGGCTATCTGCTCTTTACGTGCCAGGTAACGACCCGTAAGGCTGTTATCGTCTTCAATAATTTCATCATAAGTGCCCGAAAACACGAGCTCGCCGCCATGTGTTCCCGCTGCCGGACCGATATCGATGATATGGTCTGCCGCCTGCATAATTTCTTCTTCGTGCTCCACCACCAGAACGGTGTTACCCACATCACGCAGCGATCTCAGCACACTGATCAGCCTTTGCGTATCGCGCGGGTGCAAACCGATACTCGGTTCGTCCAAAACATATACCGAACCCACCAAACTGCTGCCCAGCGAAGTAGCCAGGTTAATGCGCTGCGATTCACCACCCGAAAGCGTGTTCGACAAGCGGTTCAATGTAAGATAACTTAGGCCTACATCATTCAAAAAGCTTAAACGGTTTGTGATCTCTTCCAACAGGCGCTTGCCTATCTTTTGGTCACGCTCTTCAAGCTTAAGCTCTTTGAAAAATGCATAAGCTTTGTCCAGAGGCATCAGCACAATATCAGTAATCGATTTACCGTCAATCTTCACATAAGATGCGTCCTGTCGTAAACGGCTGCCCTTGCATTCGGGACAGGTAGTTTTTCCGCGGTAGCGCGAAAGCATCACGCGGTATTGTATCTTATAGGTTTGTTCTTCTAATTCTTTAAAGAAAGCATCCAGTCCCCGGAAATATTGGTTGCCCGTCCACAGCAGGCGCTGCTGCTCCGGTGTCAGGTGGTTATACTGACGATGTATCGGGAAGTCGAACTTCAACGCATGTTTGATCAGTTCATCGTTCCATTCACGCATCTTTTCGCCGCGCCACGGCGCAATAGCGCCTTCGTAAATGGTCTTGCTTTTGTCAGGGATTACCAAGTCCTCGTCAATGCCGATCACCTTACCATAGCCTTCGCAGCGTTTGCAGGCACCGTAAGGATTATTAAAGCTGAAGAAATTCGGCGAGGGTTCTTCGAAAGTGATACCATCCAACTCGAACCGGTCGCAAAAGAAGCGTTCGCTTTCCTTTTCATCTTCCGGTTTCTGATAGCGGATATAACAATCGCCCTTACCCTCAAAAAATGCCGTTTGCACCGAATCGCCCAGGCGGCTAATGGTTTCGTCAGTATTATTTTTGGTTACGCGGTCGATAACTATAAATACTGCCGTGGCGCCTGGCGCATGACCCTCGGCGCCTGTTGCTTTACCTTTCGCCTTTCGCCTTTCACCTTTCGCCTCAAGCGGATCATTACCTATCGAAGTATCTTCTAAAATTGCCTCAATTCTCGAAATACGCCCCTGATATTCCACGCGAACCAAACCCTTTTGCAGCAGCACCGCCAATTCCTCCTTCAGGCTGCGGTTGTTGTGCGGGTGCAGCGGGCAAAGTATGGTTACCTGGGTTTCGTCAGGGAGTGTCATGATGAAATTGATCACATCGGTCACGTTATCCTTCTTCACCACCCCACCTGAAACCGGCGATATGGTTTTCCCGATACGCGAGAACAGCAACTTCAGGTAATCATAAATTTCCGTTGACGTGCCAACCGTGGAGCGCGGATTCGAGGTGATCACCTTCTGCTCGATGGCTATTGCCGGGGCTATACCTTTAATATAATCGACATCTGGCTTATTCATCCTCCCCAAAAACTGGCGGGCATAGCTCGAAAGGCTCTCCACGTATCGCCGCTGCCCTTCGGCATAGAGCGTATCAAAAGCCAGCGATGACTTGCCCGAACCCGACATTCCGGTGATCACCACCAGCTTGTTCTTGGGTATGGCCACGTCCATATTCTTTAGGTTATGCACCCGCGCGCCTTTGATAATGATATTGTGTTGTGGATCCTTTTCTGCTTCGCTATTCATGTTCCGGGGACTCGCTTTTTGCGGATGCAAAATTCCTAAAAAAATTAGCACTTTCCAAATGGTTTAGTCGGCTGATTGTAATTGTTTTATAAGCCAAAATATCGCGGTTAAACTTCAGCGTCATTGTTTAGTCTAATTTGTTAAATAATGTTAAAAAATCACTTTTTATGCAATATAACGGCCTTGTGACGGAGGGCCGCTTGCATATTCGACCGGAATTCGCTTTATTTGGGTAACATTATATTAACAGAAAGGGCGCTATAGATCGAATTCTACTTTATCAATTAACGATTAAAGAACTTAGTTTAAAGTAGTAATCTATGGATTTTCAATTAAATAGTGATCAGGACCTTATCCATCAATATGTGGCGGGGGATGAAGCAGGGCTGGTTGAACTGATCCGACGATACCAGGCAAAAATTTACACTTCTATTTATCTGTTGGTCAAGGACGAATACCTGGCCGAAGATATTTTCCAGGATACTTTCATAAAGGTCATTAATACGTTGCGCGCAGGCAAATACAACGAGGAAGGCAAATTTCTCCCTTGGGTAACACGTATCGCGCACAATTTAGTGATCGACCATTTCAGGCGCGAAAAACGCGCCCCAATGGTTGACGGCGGCGAGGATTTCGATATTTTCGAAGTGCTGGGGCATTACGACGAAAGCACTGAGGACCGTATGGTGCGCGAACAAACACACAGGGACCTGAAAGCGCTTATCCACCTTTTACCAGCTGAGCAAAAAGAGGTACTCATCATGCGCCACTTCGGCGATATGAGTTTCAAAGAGATAGCTGAGGTAACTGATGTAAGTATCAATACCGCGCTTGGCCGTATGCGTTACGCGCTCAATAACCTGCGCAAAATGATGCAGAGTAAAGAGATGAGCCTTAAGAATTAGTTTTAAGTTAAAAAGGTTATAAAGGTTGTAAATGTTGAAGAAGTTAAACTCTGCAATATTTATAACCTTTCGTCGTTTAATATCTACTACAACTAATCCCGCACAAAATTTCATCAAAATTTCATCTTCGGTATAATATTCTATATTTGTGTACGTTATCACTCTATAACAAAACCAAATTATAAACTATAAGAAGGAATTTGAAAGCGTATGGATGAAACTTTTACAACTACTTTAAACGACACATCTAACCAAAAGGCTATGAACGAGTCAGATGCCATTGAGAATCTGGAGGCGGATGATTTGATATTTTATCACTCGCTGCGAGTTGATCTGGATCTCTTAAAAAAGAACCCAAGTCCGCAAACGATCCACAAGATACTGGATTATTCAAGAAGCTTGCGTTAGTTCTAAGTCGAAAGTCTTAAGTCCAAAGCCGAAAGTCAGACGATTTTTGCTTTGGACTTTTTATTGACTTATGACTTAAGACTTTGTACTTTTACCCAATGCTCCGCGCCGAACGTTATCGCCATTTTATTGAATACTTTTCTACTCACCAGCCCGATGCGCAAACCGAGCTGCATTACGGCAATGCATTTCAGCTGCTTATTGCGGTGATCCTATCGGCCCAATGCACGGATAAGCGCATTAATATGGTGACACCGGCCATCTTTCGTGACTTTCCAACTCCTGAGTCACTGGCAGCAACCACGCCCGAGCATATTTTTGAATATATCAAAAGCGTAAGCTACCCGAATAACAAGTCAAAACACCTGGTGGGGATGGCCAAAATGCTGGTGGATGTTTTTCATGGCGAAGTTCCTTCGGATCTGAACGAATTGCAAAAGCTTCCAGGTGTGGGCCGAAAAACCGCCAACGTTATTGCTTCGGTGGTTTACGAGGCCCCGGCCATGGCGGTTGACACGCATGTGTTCCGCGTGGCTAACCGCATCGGCCTAACCAACAAGGCTAAAACGCCTTTAGCAACCGAGAAGCAGTTGCTGGAATATTTGCCTGAAGAAACCGTCCGTTTCGCGCATCATTGGCTCATCCTGCACGGGCGCTACATCTGCATCGCGCGCAATCCCAAATGTGAAATATGCCCCATCAACTGGTTTTGCCGTTACTACGAACAAACTCACACCGAAGCCGCATTGAAACGCGCCGAAGTCGCCAAAGCCAAGAAGGCGAAAGGCCAAAAAAAGAAAAAACAACTGGATACTATCGCCAAAGAGCTTAAGAAACGCAGTGTGGAGAAAGATATTTGATTGGTATTCTATAGTTGATTAAGTTTGATTGAGTTGATTTAAGTGGATGATTGGAATGCTGGAAAATAACTCAATCAACCTAATCCAACTCAATCAACCACTTAACTAAAAAATTTACTAAATAAATTAGCAAATATCAAATCTATTACTTACGTTTGCTATCCGAATTACTAAAAGCATGAGCAACTCAGAAAAATTGAAAGCACTGCAGCTTACACTTGACAAGCTGGAAAAGTCATACGGTAAAGGCACCATCATGAAGCTGGGCGATACCGCTATCGAACCCATCGACGTAATATCAACCGGCTCCATCGGCCTCGACCTGGCCCTGGGCGTAGGCGGTTTGCCAAAAGGCAGGGTGATAGAGATCTATGGCCCTGAATCTTCCGGTAAAACCACGCTGGCTATCCACGCCATTGCCGAATCGCAAAAGCAGGGCGGCATTGCTGCCTTCATCGACGCTGAACATGCCTTCGACCGCTTTTATGCCAAAAAATTGGGTGTGGACGTGGAGAACCTGCTGATCTCCCAGCCCGATAACGGTGAGCAGGCATTGGAAATTGCCGACAACCTGATCCGCTCTGGCGCTATCGACATTATCGTTATCGACTCGGTAGCCGCTTTGGTTCCCAAAGGCGAAATTGAAGGCGAAATGGGCGACAGTAAGATGGGCCTCCAGGCGCGTTTGATGTCGCAGGCATTGCGTAAACTCACCGGAACCATCAGCAAAACCGGGTGCTGCTGCATTTTTATCAACCAGCTGCGCGATAAGATCGGCGTGATGTTCGGCAACCCCGAAACCACTACCGGTGGTAACGCGCTTAAATTTTATGCTTCCGTTCGTTTGGATATCCGCCGCATTTCGCAGATCAAGGATACTGATGAAGTATCAGGTAACCGTGTGAAAGTGAAAATTGTAAAAAACAAAGTTGCCCCTCCGTTCCGCATTGCTGAGTTCGATATCATGTTCGGCGAAGGTATTTCCAAAGCCGGCGAGATCATAGACCTGGGCGTTGATTATAACATCATAAAAAAAGCAGGCTCGTGGTTCAGCTATGGCGATGCGCGCCTGGGCCAGGGACGTGATGCGGTTAAGCAGCTGCTGCTCGACAATCCTGAGCTGATGGAAGAACTCGAAACCAGGATCAAGGAAACCGTTACAGGCGACAAGATGATGGTAGAGGAAGATTAAGTGGGATTACACCGATTCTTTGAAGATTACACCGATTTAATAAGTGATTTTTGATAGAGGCTCTCAGTAACAGGGAGCCTTTATTATTGAATAGCATTTTTAAACACATCGACCTTTATGCCTTCTGCGAAAATTGCATCTTCCCTGCCACTGATAAGATTATTTACTTCCCGGTAAAAGTTTTGATTTTGTTTCCAGAAATCCGGATCAGTGTTTAAGACATTTTTTAAAAGGTCGCCAGGGTAAAAATCGCCTTCAGCAAAAAGATCATCTTTTAACTTTTCAATGGCAAGAGGGATTAGATATTCCAGGCAAAACGACTGCCCTATCATCAAACGCAAGTCCTCGATTGAGTACTGATTTAATGGTATCGACAATAATTCCTCACAGCGTTGCACTAATCTCGAAGCCGGATTTTCCGATGGCCGAAAATCGGTCATCTTATACAAGTTAAACAGTGACTTCGATTGCCAGTTATTTTCAAGCTTCATAACGCCAAAGACAAATCAGGTATCCCGCGGATGCACCTCGCCCGAACGTTCAACGGGCTGTTTCATGGCTTGCTTAGTAGTAAGGTAAGTATAGATAATTGCCGCACTTACCAAAATAGCTAAGATAATGAGGCCGGCTGTGCCTTTGCGTTTGTCCTGGCGCATCAGCCAGATGAAGAATACCACCAATGGCAATACAAAAACCGAGAAGAATATAATAGAAGCGACGGTCAACGAATAATAATTTAATTTGTCGCCTGTAAAAGTACAAATAATTCGACGCCGGGACCCGGTTATCGTTCAATAATTACCTTTCGCGTATAATTCTTGCTGCCCAACAGTACCTTTAGTATGTACCCCCCCGCAGGCAGGTGGCTGGTATCGAGTATCGTACTATATTTGCCCTGCGGTATAGCTTGCTGCAGCAGTGTGCTGATTTGTCCGCCACTGTTTACCATCGAAATGCTCATAGCCGAGGCAGCCGGCGCCGCGAAAACCACGTTCAGCTGGCCGTTGGCCGGGACAGGAAACACCGTAAGACCGATCTCGTCATTTTCCGGTGCCTGCGCCAGTACCACATAGGTAAATTTATCCGACAGCGATTCGCACCCGCTTGCTGTCGTCACGCCCACGGTATAGTTACCGCTTTGAAGCGGCGTAAAGGTTTGACTAGTAGCCCCGCTGATGAGCTTGCCTTCCAGGTACCATTGATTGCCCGTGGCAAAATTCGAGCTCAATGTCGTTCCGTTTTGTGTGATCGTGGGTTTCGTCAGCGTTACGGCCTGCCTGCTTACCGATGCGCATCCGGGACTGATGAGATGAATATCATACAGGTAATAATAGAAGTTCTTGTAATAAGCCGTATCTGTGCTGGAAGTAGCAGTATTGCTGACGATGCTGAATACATCACCTATCCTGAAAGGATAGCCCGTTACGCCACCGTTATTGCGGTAAATCGTCGCCACATCATCGTATACAGTGCTGATACTGTAAGTGCCTGCGGACGGTAACAATAAGTTAAGATTATACACCTGGCCTTTGTCATTCGGGTCATCAGTTTGCGTACCCTTTTGCGGGTTCGATCTTGTCGCTGCTGCGTCAATCGTTGTAGTTGATACGATCTCCCCTGTCGAATCAGCCACATTAAAAGTGATCTTTCCCGGGTAACCGATATACAGCCTCGCACTCGAAATTATCACCGGTATGCGTGTGAAAACGTTCACCGAAGGCGTGAACTGGTCATAGCTTCCCGCGCTGAAAACATTCTTTGTGACCGGGCCAACTGTTCCCTTAAAATCATTCAGGCCGGCATAAAAGGTATTGTTCACCGGCGCCTGGCTGGTCGTGGTCGCAGCTCCATAGGCAACGGGTATAGAGTCTGCGGCCGCGCTATACCAGAGCAACTCACCGTCGCCCGTGCCTGATAGTTGGTACTGTGAAGTGGTGTTACAATAGGCTGCCACGAGGCTCGACGCAACCGATGGGGTTGGCGTTGTTATGGTATCCGTAACCTGGTCATTCCCTGGTATGGGATCGGTAGTCAGCGTGGTCGCGGCGGTGATGAAATAGGTCGTACCCGGCGCAACGCTAAAAGAAGAATTGAGCGTAAAATTATCCTCTTCAGAAGGGGCAAGCGTTCCGGTAAATGTTTGGTTGAGCGTTGTTACGGTACCCCCGGCGGTCTTTATTGTCACTGTAACCGGGATATTGCTGACGTTGTTGGCGCCAAAATTCTTCAGAGTCACTGTAACCGGCGAACTGCCATTGCAAACGCCGCCTGCAGCCGGATTGACGATTGCTATCGCGCCTACATCGACACCGGCCTGTAAAAACTGTACGCGGTAATCCTGTGTTTCGCCCTTAGCATAGCTGCCGCATGGTGCGATAGTTGTGGGATCGGTCGTTTCCTCGCAAACTACTCGCATGAGGCTGAAATTGCCGGGAGCAATAGTATTGGGAACTGTAATATTGGTCGTATAGGTGCCTGTCCCGTTGATCACACCTGTAGTAGCCACAAGTTCGCTCGCGTCAAAAACGCCGTCGCCGTTCCAGTCTATAAACACTTTAGCCATCTTATTGAAATTAGCGCCGCAGGTGCCGAGAGCGATGCTGAACGGATACGTTTTGCTTTGCTCCAGTTGCACCGTCAAATTGGTATAATCTGAATAAGTAGTACAGCCTGCTGGGGGCGTATTGTTGACGTTGGACAGCGTAACCCTGTTGATCCTGGAGTCGGCGCTGGATGCCGGGCCAGATGTACAATAAGCTGCGCCGCCTGCGCCGGTGATAATGACCGAGTAATCCTGCGAACCCGATTGCAACGTGCCTTTATGCAAAACAGTGATCGTGTAAGCTCTGCCGGGCACAGCGCCTGCGATGTATACCTGTTCCACGTTGTCTACAATATTATCGCCTGTTGTGGCCGAAGCCGAAGGGTTACTCGGATCGAGCACCCAGGGCATATAAGTTTTAGTGCCATCGCTGATCCTGATATCAAGGTCATTCACCAGCTTAGGGGTACGGTCGTTGATCACGCCGGTCCTGGTCGTATCGCCTGCCGGGTCTGTCCAGCAAATGGTAGCCATCAGCGGGCCGCCGCCGGAAGCGACCACATTAAAGGTTTTGGCCTGTCCTTGTGTTAGCGTGTTTTCCTGGACGATACTCTTAGTACCGTTGTCAATAAGAGCCTGGGCGGCTCTACCGGTATTTAATAGTCCCCATCCGTAGATATAATCCGGCCCGGGGTTACCGGCATCAAAGGCGGTGGCGCAAGCCAGGCCTTTGAGCGTGGCCGAGCGCATGAAAGCCCCGCCGTGTTTTTCGGCATAATATTCCTGCAGCAAATAAAGTGAGCCCGTTACATTCGGGGCTGCCTGCGACGTGCCTGAAAAAATTACATAACTTGACGGGCCTTCGGCACCGCACGACAGCACGTTCAACCCATTGGCAACAATATCCGGCTTTACGCGGCCGTCATTGGTGGGTCCCCAACTGCTGAAAAAAGTAGTTGATACACTTTGCACATTCGTTGGTCCGAATGGCAAGGGGTTGATCGCGCCTACGGTCATGATATTTTTGGCATTACCGGTTGTGCTGATGGTTTCATAAGCGTCATTACTACTGATATTCGCCGGGCGCGGGCCCAGATCCGCCATCGTAGGGTTGGTTACGCTCTTGTAACCCCAATAATCCTGCCCCACGGCAGGACCTGTGCTGCCCCTGGCGTTACCCGCCGACTCTACAATAAGATAATACGGGGCGTTGTAGGCTATTTTATCCCACTGCTGCGCCCGCTGGTCATAAAAACCGAAAGTATAATCCACCGTGTCGCCAGGCAGGCCGAACCATTCCCAGCGGTTAAAATCACTGTCAAATATCCAGCCCGCTTCATCGCCATAGGAATGGTTTGACAGCAGCAGGGTGGGCGCGGCAGTACTCATTTCGCCGATGTCGTCATCGAAATCATACGACTGCAGCGTGGCCGCATTAAAGGCCATCCCTTTGGCCGGAGGGTACACCCCCTTGGCTATCATCGTACCGCTCACGTGCGTAGCATGATCGATCACCGGCGCCTGGGTGTTTACTTTGATATTTTTCCCTGCAAATTCCTGGTGAGCGGTATATACCGCTCCGCCGTCCCAAATAGCTAATTTATTATTCAGAAAAGTGCTCGACCCGGAAAGGTTCAACCCGAGCGCCCCGCCCGGCTGAACGGCGTTGGTATTCGTAGTAACGGCCGAGATAATGTTCTCATGCGTAATTAAGTAATGAGGAAACCCGTTCTTATCCACGCCCTCCAACGCCATAATGCCGCCCCCCTTGGTTTTACGGCGGATCGTCCAATTGTATTTCCGGGCAAGCGCCAGGGCTTTTTGATGGGATGTATCGTAATCGGCCTTAGCTTTGAGGGCCAGCGCCTGCAAGACCAGCTTCTTTTGGGCCGAAAGTGGTATTTGCTGGCCAAAAGCTT
Organism: Mucilaginibacter sp.; assembly: GCA_035551775.1. GTDB lineage: Bacteria > Bacteroidota > Bacteroidia > Sphingobacteriales > Sphingobacteriaceae > Mucilaginibacter. The sequence goes on from DASZMQ010000018.1 coordinate 74,292, forward strand.
TCCCTGAGATAGAGAAAAGAATAGCACCCGTAATTAATGCAGCGTAAAGTTTTTTCATCTATCTCATAATAATAAATCGAACTGCATTTTTTTCCGTGAAAGCTGTTTTACTTCTTCCCGAAAAGGGAGTTATTGATAAAACGAAATATTAAATACTATCGTTGTCAGCGACAATATATAAATTTCAAGGCCATAGTTAAATCATTGTCTTTTGTTCCATCCGGCAAAATATACAAAACTTAAGCCGGCGCCCACGTATTGTTTTTCCAATTTCTTCTGTAAAGCTTCATATACTCTCATTTCAGGATAAACTGAAACATTGGTTTCCATCCGCGCCCAGGTCTGAATATCTATTTTTGCCTGCCCGTTGCATAGGTGCCGGCTGTCTTTTGTGTAACAGAATCTTTGAAGTGGTTTACAGGCGGTTGTATCCCTGATACAAATGATCATCCCCGGCAGGTTGGCAGAAAATAAATTCGATGACAAGCTTTTATCCCAATATCCCCAAAAGCTCAGGACAGGCAAAATGCCCCAGCATATAACTACCAGTTTATTCCAACCCCGGGTAATCGAAGCAAAAACGACTATTTTTTCCTTGTCTTTCAGAAAAATAAAGTACAGCAACAAGATCAATGAGATATTCCAGGGCCAGAGCACTTCGTACGCTTTAAATCCTGAAGCGCCAAGCAATAAAAGAATAAACAGGTGCATAGCAACCAGGATTTTTGCAGATGTTATTTGTGTTTTTATAAAAAGTAAACCGGTGCCTGCAAGCAACTCAGCCAGTCCCAATAAATAGCCGCTGTAATATACCCAGCTTTGACTTCTGATACCGGGCGGTACTCTCAGGAAGCGTGTAAGGATCATGTTGGTCCACACCACATGCAAAAAGCCTTCATTTAATTTACAAAGACCACTATAGAAATACGTAGCGACCAGCAAAAAAGCGATACATGGCGCCATAAACTTTGGATTATTAACAAGCGAAATAAAAATGATAAAAATATAAAAGTACTCCCAAACCAATAACCTGTTTTGGTCGAGAAGACAGGAACAGATCTCTATTATCAATAACCCGGTTAAAAAAAATTTATTAGTGCTGAAAAATATTGACAGGATCGACAAAAGTGACAATACGAACAAAACGGTATGTATTGTTGCCGGAATGCGATCAAGGGATTCAAAAAAGGGCACGGTGGGTAATACCCTGTATGTGGTCCAAATCCTCCAGCTCATCAGCTTGGCGAGCAGCCAAAACAAACAGGTTGCCTTTAGCAACAGCGAGGTTTTATCCTGGTTATAAAAAAAAGTTTTCGGGCTCGTCACCATTTCGCTATGATTCCCATTTTACCAACTTGCTAATTAATTTGATACCTTTAAAGAAAGTATTTATATTCATATATTTGAGCGAAACGTTGAAACTTTTAAGCAAAAGTCATCGTAAAAGTATAAAGGTAAAAGCGAAAATCCGTACTATTGGGTTTTAAACCACAGCATGAAATTAAAGATCGGGTTTATCATCGTCCTGTTATTATTGTTCAGTGCAGCTTCACATGCGCAAAACTTACCTTGTGACGGAACGGACCCCGATGCCAGCTGTCCTATCGATTCCTGGGTAATGCTACTCGCAGCAGCTTCTTCAATATTTGCCGCTTACACGCTTCTGAAAAGAAAGAAAGCTGTTGCTGCTTCTATTGCGCATTAAATTTGCCGACCATTTCAGTTTTCTAAATTCTTTCCGGCGAGCGTGGATGCGTGATCGAGCGAGATAAGTTTGTTCGTGATAAAGCTCAATAGGCGATCATTTTTATAATAATAATCCCCTGACTGAATAATTCCTCCCGAAAAAGAAGTATTAAAATAATATATCATAATTGAATTTTTTCGATTTCTTATATAAAACCTTATCTCATACGTGTCTTTACTAGATTTGACATTAATATTGTCAAAATCGACTTCTTTTGAATCGAGCAATATTTGACTTATTTCAAGTATGTCGGATTTATTGCTAATTATAACGGGCGTAGCGCGTGAAATTCCGCTCCCGAAAATCTTAACTGCATTCACTTGACTATAAGGAAAATTCTCAACTCTGAATGAATCCTGCCGTTCATACAAGTGAATCCTAAACGATCCCAGCCCTATAATGGTCATGATCGTAAAAACAATTATTAATTTAGTTTTGGTGATAAACATAAAGCTTTACTTATTTCCCCAGCGCAAACGCCACATAACTATCCCCTGCTTTCGTCCCCAATTTTCCGCCGCCGCAGGCAATAACTAAGTATTCTTTCCCGTCAACCTCATAAACCGCGGGCGTGGCAAAACCCGCCACCGGGAGTTTATATACCCATAGCAGTTGGCCGGTGCGCTTATTAAACGCCCGCATCTTGCCGTCCCGGGAGGCTGCAATAAACACGACGCCACCTGCCGTAACTGCCGGGCCGCCATAGTTTTCCGTGCCGGTTGGCTTAGCGGTGTTGGGGTTCATTTTATCGTAATTACCAAGTGGTATCCTCCAAACCATTTTTCCGGTGCTCAGGTTCACAGCGTTCAGCGTGCCATACGGAGGCGACAGGGCCGGGTAACCTTCCTTGCTCAGGAACTTGTTGTATCCAACCATCTCATACGGTATATCTAAGTATGGATCATGCACCTGTTTGGCTATCACAAATTTGGCCGCACCCATCTTTTGGTCGTTCGTAATAAACGAAACGATCGCCTGCCTTTCCTGCACCGTGAATTGCTTGAACGAAGGCATCATGCGCCTGCCGGTTTGGATGAGGGTATCGATCTGGTCGTGTTTATATTTTGCCTGGACGTTGATGAGCGAAGGATAATTGCCCGTGCCTTTCCTGTCCTGTCCATGGCAGCTCATACAATTATTCATGAACAACCGTTCCCCGGCCTGCACGAAGGTCTCATTTTTAGGAATATTAGTTTTGGTATCCGTAATGGTCATTACCCAGGCCATTTCGTTGGCGTTGATATACATAATGCCCGTCGAAGGATCATAAGCCGGGCCACCCCACTCAGCTCCCCCATCAAAGCCAGGAAAGATCACCGATGGCTGCTTACCCGGCGGCAGGAACATATTGCCGTAACGATAAGTTTTCAGCCGGTTCAACACTTCGGCTTTGGAACTGTCAGGCAGATACGGGTTAATATCCTTGTCAGTAAAAGTTTGTCTGGCAAACGGCACGGGCAGTTCGGGGATAGGCTGCGTAGGCCAGGGCTGTTCACCTGCCAGGTCGGATTTGGTTTCTACTGCCACTTCCTTCACCGGGAAAAGTGGTTTGCCTGTTTCGCGATCGAGCACGAAGATGAACCCGTGTTTCGTAGGCTGCGCAACAGCGTCAACATCCTTCCCATCTTTTTTGATCGTCACCAGAACAGGAGCCGTAGGCAGGTCTTTATCCCACATATCGTGGTGGATGACCTGGTAATGCCACTTCAGCTTGCCTGTCACTGCGTTTATCGCCAGAACACAATTGGCGAAAAGGTCTTTGCCAAGGCGTTTCCCTCCATAAAAATCATATACCGCCGAACCTGTTGGTGCAAAAAGGACGCCCCGCTTTTCATCCATACTAAACCCGGCCCAGCTATTGGCCGAACCGATATGTCGGTAGGCTGCCGTGTCCGGCCAGGTATCATAACCAAACTCACCCGGGTGCGGTATGGTATGGAATATCCAACGTAGTTTACCCGTCCGCACATCGTACGCGCGGATATGCCCCGGCGCGGCGTCGGCTGTTTCGTTTACCCGGCTGCCAATGATGTACAAATCTTTATAAATGATGCCCGGCGATGTCGCTGTAATGTACATTTTGCTGGCATCAAGGCCGAGATCATTATGCAGGTCCACTTTGCCGTCGGTGCCGAAACTGGCTACGAGTTTTCCGTCAGCCGCGTTCAGCTCGTAGATATTCGAACCGGCGCAGTAGAGAATGCGCCTGTCATCGCCATCTTCCCAATAAGTGACGCCGCGGTTGTTGTTCATGATAAAATTCGAAAACGATTTGTTCGCGTTTCCCGCCGGGTTGAATACCCATTTTTCTTTCCCCGTCGCCGCATCCACTGCGAACAAACGCAATTTCGGGGTTGTGCCGTAGACTACGCCGTCAACCATGATCGGGCTGCACTGTATCTGAGAATGAGACGTCGTGTCCGCATCGCCGGTATGGTATTCCCAAGCTACCTGCAACTGTTTTACATTGTTTGTATCTATCTGTGTGAGCGAAGAATAATGCTGCGCCGTCTTCGACCCGCCCGAGACGCGCCACGTGGAGTAACCGGAGCCATGATCTTTACAGGAACTGAACAGCAAAGCGATACCGCAGGCGGTTAACGCTGAAAGTTTGGAGGCAGTCATTCAATTGTCAATTAAGGTAATTGGATAGATGCTAATTTATGATAATAATTAGTATTGCAACACATTTCGCAACCATCATGAACCCGCAGATCGACACCCTGAAAAAAGTACGCGCCGTCCTGCTCGAAGGCATCAAAGACCTGACCACCGAACAACTGAACAAAATACCGCAAGGTTATAACAACAATATCATCTGGAACCTGGGCACCTGGTAGCTGCCAGTATATCTCTGAAACATTTTTTCGGGATAGGTCGCATAAAGATTATTTAACCATGCACAAACGCAAACCAGAATAACTGCGACTATAAATAGAATGGCGATCTTTCTTTTCATAAGGATAAGGTACTTTGAAATACAAAGTAAAATATTCCGATTAAAAGTTCAAAGAATTCTTTTAAAAAGATTGAAGGCTTACGAAAGCTTATGAGAGAACCATCTTCGCCAGTGCCTCGATAAATTTCGGCGAGTCGTTCAGGCTTTCCACCAATTGCACTTCCTCTCCGCCGAACTTTTTGAATTCGGTACCGTATTCAACCGGCACTTCGTAAAGCGTTTCCAGGCAATCGGCCACAAACGCAGGACAAAACACCAGCAGGCGCTTTTTGCCTTCTTTTGCCATTCGGTGGATAATGTCGATGGTATAAGGCTGAACCCATGGGTCGTTGCCCAGCCGCGATTGGAAACAAACGATATATTTTTCTTTCGGGATATTCAGTTTTTCGGCAATCAGCTTTGCGGTATGGTGCGATTGTGCTGAGTAGCAGTAGCGGTTGGCGTCGGTTAACGTTTGGCAACAATCGGCTGATCTGAGGCAGGTATTATGGGTATGATCAGCCTTGATCAATTGCCGCTGCGGCAGACCGTGGAAGCTGAACAATATTTGATCGTAAGTTTCGGGCTTGTACTTGCGGGCGTTGTCAGCAAATGTTTCGATCATCAACGCATTATCGTAGAACGAATTTATGAAGCGGATGGTTGGTTTCGTTGGCCAGCCGATCAGCAATTTCATCAGTTTATCATAAACCGAGCCGGTACTTGCCGAAGCATATTGCGGAAACAGTGGAATCACTACAATGTCATAGATCAATGCATCCTTTAGCCGCTGCAATGCTGACGTAATGGATGGGCTTTGGTAACGCATACCAAGTTCCACAACATAATCGTCGCCTAATTTCTCCTGTAATAGTTTTTGCTGAAGCAGGCTATAATGCAATAAAGGCGAGCCTGTTTTTTCATCCCATATCTCCCGGTAAAGCTTTGCAGATTTTGGCCCACGGGTTGGCGCAATAATGCCTTTCACCAGCAAGGTGCGCGAAAAAGCATTGATATCGATCACCCGGGGATCCATCAAAAATTCCCGAAGATATTTGCTTACATCAGCCGATGAAGGACTATCCGGCGTGCCCAGGTTGATTAGCAGAACTCCCTTTTTACTCATATTCGAGGCGCAAAAATAAAAGATTTTTATCCCTGTAATCTTTTCAATAGATTTTATTACTCATCAATGAAGATAATCCGTCCGCACCGTAGGTGCAAAACATTGGTAGAAACATTGATATAACGAAATCATTGCGTGCCATAGGTACGCAACAATCGCACGCGTTACGCACCTACGACGCGACATCAGCATTGTTACCAATGTTTGACCCCGATGGGGTCGAGACAATATTAATTTAGGCTTAGAATTTTTCGAGTTCCGTCTTCACTTGCTCCATCAGCCACATTGGCGTTGATGTGGCGCCGGCAATGCCAACTTTATCGCCGGGACTAAACATGCTTTTATCAAGTTCTTCAGGTGAAGAAATGAAATAGGTATCCGGATTATGTTTTTTACAAACTTCAAACAGCACCTTGCCATTGGATGATTTCCGCCCCGAAACGAATACTATTTTGTCAAACTTGGCCACAAATGCGGGCAGGTCCTTATCGCGGTTGGAAACCTGGCGGCAAATGGTATCGTTTGCCTTCACCTCGTAGCCCCGCGAAAGCAATTCTTCCTTGATGCTGTAAAATTTCTCAGTGCTTTTGGTGGTTTGGCTGTAGAGGGTGAATTTATCGGGCAGTTCGACGTTATCCAATTCTGCAATATCCATAAAAACCAGCGCCTCGTTGTTGGTTTGCCCCTGCAGACCGATCACCTCGGCATGACCTGGTTTACCGAAGATCAATATTTTTTCATCGCTATCGAACGAAGTTTTGATGCGGTTCTGCAGTTTCAGCACCACCGGGCACGAGGCATCGATAAGCATGATATTGTTTTCCAGCGCAAGCTTATAGGTTTCGGGCGCTTCACCGTGCGCGCGAATGAGTACTTTTTCGTTATGCAATTCTTTCAGTTGCTCGTGGCCGATGATGCGCAGCCCTTTAGCTTTCAGGCGTTCAACTTCTTCGTCATTATGCACAATATCGCCCAGGCAATATAGGTAGCCGTCCTCGGCCAGTATCTCTTCGGCCATATCGATGGCATACACCACCCCAAAGCAAAAGCCTGAATCCTGGTCAATCGTCACCTGTAAGTTATACTCGCTCATCCTGTTACAAAGGTACTCTATTTTAACATTACAACTTTACAACCTTCCAACTTTGCAACAGTTTTCAAACTCGCCTCCCCTTCCATACATTCGTTCGTGTAAGTTGCCTTTGAGTGGCAGAAAAAGTGATCAGCACAAAATTGAACATTTGAACCGGGTGCAAAATAATGTTTAAAAGGGGGTTTTGACCCGCCATGAACGAAACCATGGTACGGGCGAGTATAATGAGGCCGGCCATCATCATGATCAGGTTGGCGTTCAATGTCATCAGCACGATCATAGGCCCGGCTATAAGCAGCAGCAGGTATATAAGGACGCTGAAAATACTATTATTGAACGCCCCCAATGCGCTTTTACCAAGTCCTTTAATGGCGCTATCATAGCCCTTGTACATGCGGCAGCTCACCAGGTTATTTGCCAGCAGGCATTCGCTGTTCAGCTTTGTTCCAACTACCAGTTTGGCTATCTCCAGGTCCTCCACTACTTTATCCTTCACCTTTTCATGCCATTGATAATGCCGGTAGCATCCGGCCTCGAACAGCATGAATTGCCCGCAGGCGAGGGACAATGGTGCTATTTTAGCCAATTGAACCAGCCTGAAAGCTATCAGGCTTAACGCGCCGTAATGGAGCAGCGGCACCACAGTTTTTTCACCCAAAGTATCCATTTGCTGGTTAGGCAACAGGCTGAACAGGCTCAATTTGCCCGAATACATGCGGTGCACCGCGCTGTTGATCGCATTATCAGTTAATTTGACATCCGCATCCAGGAAAAGCAGCAAATCTCCTTTGGCTTCATTGGCTAACTGGTAGCAGGCGTAGTTTTTGCCAAGCCAATCGTCCGGTAATGGTTTACCTGTTATGACACGGAAAGATGGATGTTTCGCTGCGAAGTCGGCACATTGCTTATAAGTATTATCGGACGAATCGTCATCCAGGACGATCACTTCGTAGTCCTGGTAGTCCTGTTCAAGAATAGAATTCAGCAGGGTAAGAATATTGCTTTCCTCGTCGCGCGCGGGGATCAGTATCGATACGAAATCATTATAATGCCTGCTTACACGGCGCAGCTTGGGGTCGGATATGAAATTGAAAAGCGTTACGACAAAGCGCAGGATGAGGAAAATAAAAGTTGCGTAGATTGCGATAAACACCTGCGAATTGAAATTTAGTGCTGCAATTTAAGGATTTCGTGGTTAGTTACCAGTTAACCCGTTTTCAGTTGCCAGATAACTAGTCACTAATAACTTCCACTCAATGCGCCACGTTCACCTGCGCTTTCAGCGCCTGTTGGTGAAAGGAATTAATATTCAGCACCAGATCATCAAAAGGCACCTCGCCCGCAACGCCGCAATCAAACAAATGGATATAGGCTGACGGTTTCAGGCTCTCGAAATAATCGATCAGCACGCAGGAATAAACTATTTGGCATGGGCCCTTGATGCTTTTGATCAGTTTATCGATCCCTCTTTCAATGATTATCTCTGTAGCATGATTCGACATCAGTTCACCCTGCGGGAACACCACCACCAGGTTTTCAGGATCGTTAAGCAAGCCAGCGGCGTATTGAAGCGACTTTACCGTTTCGCGCGACCCTTTTTCTATCGAAAAGCCGCCGAAATAATTGAAAAGCCAGCGTTTTTCCAGGTGATCCTGCTGCATCATAATGTATAAGTTCCGCTTCAGGTGCCAGTAGGCCAGGTAATTGCCGAAGAAACCATCCCACCAGCTGAAATGATTACATAGCAACAAAATGGAATGCCCGGGTTTAGGTTCGAAAGGCATTACCACCACCTGGTTGAAGGCTTTGCGCATGCGATAGCGCATGTACGCGGCAAACCAATTGCTCATCCATCTGATGCGGCGGGCGGGTATCATCTTTGCGAATTTACTAAATACTCGTCCAAAGCGGGCACCACCAACCAATGGCCCAGCGGCACTTCATGAACAATGGCCTCTTCAAGCTTTTGGATGAACGTCATCGCGGGCGGTTTCGGGAACAGTTTATCATCCCGCCCGAAGATCAGCGTGCATTTGATACGGTATTGATTGATCAACCGGGCGACCTTTTCTATATCGGGCTTTAGCTGCTTAATGATATTCAGCGTATAATAAACATCTTGCCGTTTCTTTTCCGTGTCGATCTCATTATAGGCGATAGTATAAAGGCTGTCATCGATAAAGCCTATCCTTTTCAGGTTCTTTAGCAGCGATGGCGTAAGCCATTTGCTTTTCGTCGCCCTGCGGAAAAAGAACTTGCCGGTGCGCCGGTGCATCAGGAAATGAAATCCCTTGTAAATCGCCAACCCGTCCGGCGCCATCAGGATGATCTCGTCGATCAAATCCGGGAATTTTTCCAAAAGGATCAGCGCGAAATTCGCCCCAATGGAATACCCCAACAGTGATATCCGCTGCCTGCCGTGAACTTTGAACCATTCTTCTAAATAACTTTTTACGATCTCGCGTGGTATGCCTTGCAGGATGCGTTGTTCATCCCAATCCTCGTCCAGGGTACTTTCGCCGTGAAAGAAATGGTCGAACCCATAAACATGATATTTGGTGAGCACAGATTCCTTCAGCACATGGAACTGCTTCCCCGTCATGCCGTAGCCGTGAAAGGCCAGCATGGGCTTGTCGCCATTACCATATTCGTGGTAATGCACTTTGCCTAAGCCGGCGATCGTCAGAAAGCCCATAACGGGCAATATTAAGGAATTTTGATTCTCTGCATATGCGCTAATTTTTATAATTTTATATACCTGAACATTCGTATGAAATTACTCCTTATAACTCTTTGCTGTATATTTATCCAAGTCGGCCCATCAACACCACGATTCCAGGGGTCTTATTCACGTTTTTATGATAGCGGCAAAAAACGTTATAAACCCGACGGCTTTTTGAAAATACATTATATCAGCAAAGACAATATTCTTTTTTATCTTGAGGCTTGGCGGATGCTAGATATGAATTCGGGTGCTATGTACGGCAAACTGACGCTAAATAAGAAAAGCGGCAAATATGAATATCTGCCTAAGGATACAATTGATGATTGCAAGCTTGTGTTTACCCGGATCAAAAACAAGATAATTATTAAAACGGCAGCCGGCGAATGCCATTTTGGTTATGGGGTATATGCAGATGGAACATATCACCTTGAAGACAGTAAAAATCCTTCTTATTTTGAATCACGAAAAGGTGAAAAGGTCTATTTTGATAAAACGCCGCCAGATAAATATTTGGAATAATCCGTATTAAAGGATTAAAAACGGGGCGTCACCCGGCCCTCGAAAAGAAACAACCTGTTAGTACTTGCCGATAACCCCAATTATCATATTCGTCGCCCCCTTATTCTCCACTACATAGCGTTCAATGTCTTTATGTAATGCATGAAGCTTGTTTTCATTCGCCGTAATACCTGCAAAAACACGAAGCAGCTCTTCCGCATTATTGACGCTGAAGCCTAATTGCATCACCACTAACTCCCGTGCCTCTTTAAATTTCTGGTAATTCGGGCCGAAGATCACCGGCAGGCCGAAAGCCGCGGCTTCCAGCGTATTATGTATTCCCGCACCGAAGCCCCCGCCAATGTAGGCAATGTCGCCATAACGGTACAGCGATGACAGCATCCCGATATTGTCAATCACTAAAACCTGTGTTTGCAGCAATACATGCCCGTGGTAGCTTTCCGGATCTAATTGGGAATATCTTGTTGTCAGGTTTTGAGGCAACATGCCGAGCAGCCTTTCGATCTTTTCTTCCCTGATCTCGTGCGGCGCGATGATGAATTTCCAGTTCCCTTGACTCTTGATCAGCTCGGCAAGCAAATCTTCGTCCTGCGGCCAGGTGCTGCCGGCTACCAGCACTTTGTGATCCCTGGTGAAATCTTCGACGATCTCGAACGATTTGGGATTTTGTGCATTGGCCCATACCCTGTCGAAGCGCGTATCGCCGCTTACAGAAACGTTGGTAATGTTCAGTTGTTCCAGCAATCTCTTTGATTCTTCGTCCTGCACAAAAAAACGTTTCACATAACCCAGCATCCTGCGGTGCAGGCTGCCGTACCATTTGAAAAACACCTGGTCGGGCCTGAAAATTCCCGAAATGACAAACAAAGGGACATTGCGCCTGTTCAGTTCGTGGAAATAATGGAACCAGTATTCGTACTTGGTAAATACGGCTATTGAAGGGTTAATGGCATCGATAAAATTGCGCGCATGGCCAGCTGTATCCAGCGGGAGGTAATATACAGCATCAGCGTATGGCGTATTCTTGCGGACTTCGTAACCTGACGGGGAAAAGAAGGTAACCACCACCGGGATATCCGCGTGCAACTGCCTGAAGGCCAGCAAAACCGGCAGGCCCTGCTCATATTCGCCCAGCGAGGCAAAATGGAACCAGGCGCTTTTATCAAACTGCTGGTATTGGATCCGCTGCCTGCCTTTGATCCAGAGTCTTGCTTTTTTATTGAAGAAAGAGGCGATGTAGATAAAGAAGAAGTAAAATCTTAAACCGAGGTTATATAGCGGAAGCATTATTTTTGATTAATTGTTACCTTAGCCGGGCATAAAAGTAAAGAACAAAAAACACATATACATCTATGAAACCATCATGAGCCGCCACTCAAAAACAAAATAGCTCATGATAGCTTCATAACCTTAAAACAAATATTAAAATCTATGAAAATCGCAGTAGTGGGGACAGGGTATGTTGGGTTGGTTACGGGCACTTGCCTGGCCGATACCGGCAATCATGTTACCTGCGTTGATATAAATGAAAAAAAGGTTGAAATGATGAAGAATGGCAAGCTGCCGATCTATGAGCCGGGCCTCGAGGTCATCTTCAACCGGAATATAAACCAGGGTAGGCTGAAGTTCACTACGAGCCTGGCCGAAGCCATCGCCGAAGCCAAGATCATTTTTATGGCTTTGCCTACCCCCCCGGGCGGGGACGGCGCTGCCGACCTGAGCTATGTGCTGGGCGCGGCTGAAAATATTGCCAAAATCATTACTGAATACAAGGTTATCGTTACCAAATCAACCGTACCGGTCGGTACTGCCGATAAGGTGACCGCCGCCATGAAGAAACATACCAATGTGGAATTCGCCGTGGTATCAAATCCAGAGTTCCTGCGCGAAGGTGTCGCTGTGGATGATTTCATGAAGCCCGACCGCGTGGTGATAGGCACCATGGACGAGCGTGCCCGCAAGCTAATGGGTGAATTGTACGGCCCATATGTACGCCAGGGCAACCCCATCATTTACATGGACGAACGTTCTTCAGAACTCACCAAATACGCAGCTAACTCGTTCCTGGCGACCAAAATCTCGTTCATGAACGAGATCGCCAATGTTTGCGAGATCGTAGGCGCGGATGTAGATATGGTCCGCCGCGGCATAGGCGCTGATGACCGTATCGGCAGGCGCTTCCTGTTCGCGGGTATCGGATACGGCGGCAGCTGTTTCCCAAAGGACGTGCAGGCATTGGTGAGATCATCCGCAGACATTAATTACGATTTCAAGATCCTGAACTCGGTGATCAAAGTGAACGAGATACAGAAGAAGGTACTGGTTGAAAAGGTGAAGAAATATTTCAAGAGCGGCATTAAAGGCAAACATTTTACCATGTGGGGCCTGGCTTTCAAACCTGAGACCGACGATATTCGCGAGGCGCCCTCACTATATATCATCGATGAATTGCTGAAAGAAGGCGCAACCGTTACCGTGTTCGACCCAGAGGCAATGAACAACGTGAAAAGCTTGTTGGGCGATAAGATCAGCTATGCGGACGACCAGTACGAGGCGTTGAGAGACGCGGATGCACTATTGATCGTTACGGAATGGTCGGCCTTCCGTACGCCGGATTTCGACTTGCTGGATTCACTGCTGAAAAATAAAGTTATTTTTGATGGCCGTAACCTGTACGATCTACAAAAAATGATCGACTGCGGGTACTATTACAACAGCATCGGCAGAAAAATAGTTGAACAGCATGGCTAACCGAAAACGGGTTTTGATCACCGGCGCGGCCGGTTTCTTAGGTTCTCACCTGTGCGACAGGTTCATTCAGGAAGATTTTCATGTCATCGGCATGGACAACCTGATCACCGGCGACCTGCGTAATATCGAGCACCTGTTCAAGCTTGATAATTTCGAATTTTACCATCACGACGTTTCCAAATTCGTACATATCCCGGGCGAGCTGCATTATATCCTCCATTTCGCATCGCCCGCAAGCCCGATAGATTATTTGAAGATCCCGATCCAGACCCTTAAAGTTGGCTCATTGGGTACCCACAATCTTTTAGGCCTTGCCCGTGTGAAGAACGCCAGGGTGCTTATCGCTTCGACATCAGAGATCTACGGCGACCCGACGGTAAACCCTCAGCCGGAAGAATATTGGGGTAACGTGAATCCGATCGGCCCGCGCGGGGTATATGACGAAGCCAAGCGCTTCCAGGAGGCTATTACGATGGCGTATCATACCTTTCACGGTTTGGAAACGCGCATCGTCAGGATATTCAATACCTACGGCCCGCGCATGCGCCTGAACGACGGCCGCGTACTGCCTGCTTTTATCGGCCAGGCGTTGCGGGGCGAACCGCTGACTATGTTCGGTGACGGCTCGCAAACCCGTGCATTTTGTTATGTAGATGATCTGATCGAAGGTATTTACCGCCTGCTCTTCAGCGACTATGCGTTGCCGGTGAACATCGGCAACCCGGACGAGATCACTATTCGCGAATTCGGCGAGGAGATCATCAAGCTGACGGGCACCGACCAGAAACTCATCAGTTTACCGTTACCTACCGACGACCCTAAGCAACGCAGGCCCGACATCACCAAGGCAAGGCAAATATTAGGCTGGGAGCCTAAGGTTTCCCGGGCGGAAGGTTTAAAGATTACCTACGAATATTTCAAATCGCTGCCAAAACAAGAGATCGAACACAAGGACTTTACCTATTTCAACAAAAAATAATGTCAAAGATATTAGTAACGGGCGGCCTGGGTTATATCGGCTCGCATACGGTGGCCGAGCTGATGAGCGCCGGCTATGAGCCGGTAATCGTGGACGACCTTTCCAATTCGCATCCCAAAATTTTGGATCAGATAACAAAGATCACGGGCAAAAGACCGGTGTTCCACAAGCTCGACCTTCGCGACGAGGCCGCGGTAAGAAACCTGGTAACCATCGAGCATGACATCACCGGGATCATCCATTTCGCAGCGTCAAAGGCGGTAGGCGAATCGGTGCAACTGCCACTAAAATATTACCACAACAATATTTATTCGCTAATTAACTTGTTGAACGCGTATTACGGCAGGCGGGTGAATTTTGTATTCTCGTCAAGCTGTACGGTTTACGGTCAGCCCGATCATTTGCCGGTTGATGAGAACGCGCCTGTAAAACCGGCCGAATCGCCTTACGGCAATACTAAACAGATGGCTGAAGAAATACTGAGGGACCTGGTAGCTTCGGGCACCGACTATAAAGTGATAGCGCTCCGCTATTTCAATCCGGTTGGCGCGCATGACTCGGCGTTGATCGGCGAACTGCCTATTGGTGTGCCGCAGAACCTGGTTCCGTTTATTACGCAGACCGCGATCGGCAAACGGGAAAAGATCACCGTCTTTGGCGACGATTATAACACACCTGACGGCAGCTGCATACGCGATTACATCCACGTGGTCGACCTGGCCAAAGCGCATATTGCGGCGCTGAAGCTGATGGAGAAAGATAGCTTCAATGGGTATGATGTATTCAATCTCGGGACGGGTAAAGGAAATTCGGTGCTCGAGATCATACACGCTTTTGAAAAGAATACCGGCATTAAACTCAACTATGTGATCGGTCCGCGCCGCAGCGGCGATATCGTGCAGGTTTGGGGCGATGTAACCAAGTCCAAAGAAAAGCTGCACTGGCAAACTGAGCTGGGTATCGATACCATGATGAAATCGGCATGGGCATGGGAAAAGTATTTATCCAATAATCCTTTGTAATTTTGCGGATATGCAGAAGAAGATAGTCATCACGGGGGGAGCAGGCTTTATCGGGTCGCATGTGGTGCGGAGGTTCGTGAAAAATTATCCCAACTATCACATCATCAACCTGGATAAGCTGACTTATGCCGGTAACCTGGCCAACCTGCGTGATATAGAAGATGAGCCGAATTATCAATTCGTGAAAGGGGATATCGTGGACGCAGATTTTGTGAACGAACTTTTTGCTACGGAACAACCTGATGCGGTAATCCACCTGGCGGCCGAATCGCATGTCGACCGTTCGATCACCAACCCGATAGATTTTGTAATGACGAACGTGGTGGGCACTGTTGTATTGCTGAATGCGGCCCGTAATTACTGGAAGGGTCGTTATGACCAAACCCGTTTTTACCATGTATCGACGGACGAAGTTTACGGTACTTTGGGCGAAGACGGCATGTTCACCGAAACAACCGGCTACGATCCGCATTCACCGTATTCCGCATCAAAAGCAGGCTCTGATCATTTTGTCAGGGCTTATCACGATACTTATGGGTTGGATGCCGTGGTTTCCAATTGCTCGAACAATTACGGATCATTCCATTTCCCGGAGAAGCTTATTCCGCTGGCTATCAACAATATTAAGCAAAACAAACCCGTTCCGGTATATGGTAAAGGCGAGAATGTGCGCGACTGGCTTTGGGTCGAGGATCATGCACGCGCTATCGATGTGATCTTTCATAAAGCAAAGCCCGGGACGACCTATAATATCGGCGGGCATAACGAATGGAAGAACATAGACCTAATCAGGCTTCTCTGCCGCATTATGGACGGGAAACTGGGCCGCGCCGAGGGCGAGTCAGAAAAACTGATCACCTTTGTGACCGACCGCGCCGGGCATGACTTAAGATATGCCATCGACGCTTCAAAGCTGAAGGCCGAATTGGGATGGGTGCCGAGCATTACATTTGAGGAAGGATTAGAGAGAACGGTAGACTGGTACCTGGCCAACCAGGATTGGCTGAACGACGTGACATCGGGCCACTACCAGCAATATTATAACGAACAATACGCTAACAGATAACAATGTTTAATTTCTTCAAAAAGAAGGAAAGCCAAATAAATGCCCCCGATTATAGATCCATTGCGGTTGATATGCACTCGCATGTGCTGCCCGGTATTGACGACGGCGCACAAAACCCGCAGGAATCCATTTTCCTGGTCAGGAGAATGATGGAGATGGGTATCAGGAAAATTATCGCCACCCCACACATTATGGCCGATTATTATCGCAATACGGCCGAAAGCATCAACGGAGCGCTGGAAATACTGAAAGAAGAATTAGCAAAAGAAAATATCAACATCCCCGTCGAGGCAGCTGCCGAGCATTATTTCGACGAGACATTTGAGGACCGCATAAACAACGGCAAACTAATGCTGATCAAAGGGCAATATGTATTGTTCGAACTATCGTTTATCAGCCAGCCTCCAAACCTGTTACCGGTTATACAGCGCATGATCGAATTGGGCCACAAGCCTATCCTCGCCCACCCCGAACGCTATAACTACATGGAAATTGAAGAATTACACGGCTTGCGCGAATGGGGTTGCATGTTGCAGTTGAATACCATATCGCTTACAGGCTATTATGGCAAAGCCAGCAAGACCATGGCCGAGGCCCTGGTAGATAACAACCTGGTGGATTTTATTTCGAGCGATATGCACCACCCCAAGCATGCCGAGGCGCTGAAGAACGCGCTTAAGTTCTCACACGTCAAAAAACTGCTGGCCGCAAGCTATCCTTTGAAGAATTTCAAGCTGTTATAATAATTTCACATATATTCGGCAAACAGCGAGCGCATAAACTTTCGGCTTTATGCTTTTAGCTTTTGGCTTCATGCGATACCTTAACACGATAAGGCATAAATTTTCCGCTGAGATTACCGGGGTGCCCGGCTATCTGCAAAGCAAAAATTACCCGGCGTTAACCGGCATACGAGGCCTCGCTATTATCCTCGTCTTACTTTATCACCTGGGTATCAACCATTGGCTGCGGCACTACGATGGCTGGCTTTTCGGTCGCACAGGGGTCGATATCTTTTTTGTCCTCAGCGGGTTCCTGATTACAACGCTGCTGATCAAAGAAAAAATTGACTCGGGCAATATCTCCTTAAAGCGCTTCTATGCCAGGCGGGCACTGAGAATCGTTCCTGTGGCTTATTTATTCCTGGTGGCGATGATATTGATCAACTATCTTTTCAGTCTTAACATCACTGTCAAAAGCTTCCTGTTTGGGTTCCTGTATCTTAAAAATTTACCCATAACCAACATCAACGATCATTGGACCACGCATTTATGGTCGGTATCAATAGAAATGCAGTTTTATTTATTCTTCCCCTTGCTGTTGTTCGTCAATATCAATAAAACCGCTGTGCTGGCGGCGACGGCGGTCATCGGCATCCTAATTTTTTCCTTACTGGGGTTCAATCACACCGGGATATTTTATAGCAATGCGGTGTTATATCGTTTTTGCAGGATAGCAATGGATGCGTTCTGGGAAGGGCCGTTCCCTATTTTGATCGGCAGCTTATTCTCGGTGCTTGCTTTTAAAGGGATCATAAACGGCAAGGTGAAATATGCGGGCATCCTGTACTTTGTGTTGCTTGTCACAGCGATCATTATCCGCTCAAGAACGTTCTGGTTTTATACCCCTTACCTGTCCGAATTCGTATTCGATGTACTGATCGGTTTTACAATAGTAATGAGCACCGGCTCTGTTAATTTGTTCACCCGCCTGATGAACACGCGGTTCCTGGCATGGATGGGAACGCTGTCTTACAGCATTTATATCTGGCAGCAAATATTTGTTTGGATACCCATGTACTGGGTAACGAACAATACATTGTTCATTCTTGCAGATGTTTTGCGCTTAGCGTGCATGATTGGCACGGCGTGTTTGTCTTACTATTTTTTCGAAAGGAAATTCTTAAGGCTGAAGATGCACTACGCCGTGGGAGATCCGAGAGGCAAGACAATAAAGAATAAGCTAAATCCTGGCTCTTGATTCTTGGCTCTTGATTCTCACTCGTACCGCAGCGCTTCTATCGGGTCGAGCCTGGAGGCCTTTTCTGCAGGATAAAAGCCCGACAATAAGCCGATAATTGTACAGGTGATGATGGCGCCTATCATCGCGTCCCATGGAACAGCGAAGGAACCGCTGATGCTCACAGCAATGATGTTGCCAGCGGCGATACCTAAAATAATACCTCCTATCCCGCCCATGATACAGATCACTATAGCCTCAATAAGAAATTGTTTGCGGATAATGGATGGTGTTGCACCGATGGCTTTCCTGATACCTATTTCACGGGTGCGTTCTTTTACGGACACCAGCATGATATTCATCAAACCGATTGCAGCGCCTAAAAGCGTGATAACAGATATAGCGATACCGCCTGCTGTCATTCCTGCCATTTGGCCGGACAGCTGTTGCTGGATCGAATCGCTGCGTGAAAATTCAAAATTGTCCTTGCTGATCACATTCAGATCGCGCACGTTCCTGAACACTGACGTGGCTTCACCTATAGTCGCATCCAATACCTCAGGGTTCAATGTTTTTACCGTTGCGGTGAACGAAGGATTGGAAACGCTGTCGATCTGTTTGGCCTTTAGAACCGGTATCACGCAAAATTTGTCGCCGGGGCCAAAACCGCCACTGCTGCCTTTGGGTTGAACGATGCCAATAATGCGGTATCTGTCCTTGCCTACAAAAATATATTTGTTCAGCGGGTCTTCGTTCTTGAACAGCCGTCTCCTGATCTCGTTGCCGATAATCACTACGCTTTCGCCGTGTTCAAGTTCTGCAGCAGAAAATGCCCGCCCAAAAGCCAGTTTATGCCCGGTATTAATAAAATAGTTTTCGTCTGAACCGCTTAGATAGATATTGGGATTGGTCTTTTGGTCGCCGTATTTCGCTACCGCAGTGAAGGTCAGGTTCAAGTCGACTGTGGTAGTAACCGGGTATTTGCTCATTTCCTCTTTAAAGCGTTGCGCTTGCGTATAGGTAATCGGCGGATATACTTTCCGGTGTCCGCCGTTGCCGAAATTGAGGCCGTCATTGGTATTCTGAACGGTAAACGAATTGGCGCCCAAGTCGGAAAAGGCATTATTTACTGATGCCTTAATACCCTGGATAGCGGTTAAAATACCCACCAGCGCCATAATGCCTATTGCAATGATAATAGATGTGAGCGATGCGCGCAGCCTGTTGCCCGCAATGGATTGCAGGGCGATGGATATATTCTCGCGAAGCGTGGTTCTTACAGCCATTGAAATTAATTTCGGGTGTTATGACTATGAGATGTGCTGGTTTGTTACAGACCGTGGCCTAAAATATCCACTGCAATATATAAGGAAGCGCAAACACACTCAAAGTAATTGCAATATACCAAAAATAACGCCTGCCGCTGCGCGGCCTGTATGTTTGCATCAGCGCCAGGTAGCGGTCGTCATACAAAATAAGCAGGTAGTTAAAAATAACAAAGGGAAGAAAGAAAGTCAGCACTAATGAAATGGCCGTATTCATCGGGTTCACGTTTAATATCCTAACCGGGATTACCACGGTAAATTTAGAATCCAGTGCTTTGATCCAAAGCAGTACGGTGGCCATGTTGATGCCCTGCAGAACGGATATGGGAATGATGGTAAGCGGCTTCCAGTGCCTTTTTTCGGGGTTAATGGCTTTAGTGACCCTGATGGCGTCGACCCATATTTTATAATAGACGGATAACATAGGCTTTCGTGAATAGATGCATCTTATACGTGCAAATATTCAGCCAAATCATTGCCGGTGCATCACTGCGATGGCTTTTGGTTTGGTAAATGAACGGATAATATTGTCCTGGGCCATAATACTGCCCTTTTTATTGACCACGTAAAACTGTTTGGTTACGGTGATCTTGTCCTCCTTGCTTCCGCCCCGGTAGGTCCATACCTCGGTGGTAGAAAAAGAATTAACGCCAAGCATTTTGTAATTCAAAATAACCGAATCGTAGGAATCTACATCCCCATCCATGGCAACAACTAAACTGGCAGTACAATCGCCGTGCCGGTTGAATACCAACAGCAGTTTTTTATTGATGGTGCCCTTGCCTAACCTGATAACGGCCAGCGGATGCCGGCCATGACGATACCAAACCGTGTCTCCCACAAACCGCACACGTTTTTTATAATAAATGCTGTCGATATCAGCGTGCTCGTTGATCTCACGAAAAGTAAACGCTTTTTTTGCATATACGCTATCCAGGAAATTTTTTGGACTCTTCCCGCTTTTCGACGTACCCAGCGCATCCGAACCGGCCATTCCCATATCAGTTCCAGCCTGGCTATCTTTAAGCTGCCTGTCCGGGTTACATGTCGTACATAACATCATTATTATGAGGCCTGTAATGATCTTATGTTTTGGGGTAAATATCATAACAAAGATTACTTTACAGGTGAGTTGAAGGAGCGGGTTGGGTCAGGTCTGCGGCATGCTCACCTTCCCTTTATACGAAAAGGCGGGGAAAAAGATACATTAAAATAACATCGCCGGCGTTTTATTTGGTAAGTTTGGATGGCTGAATTGAATAGTCGAAGTCCGGACGGATGGTTACGGGCTGGTAATTTCTGCTAAGAACTATAAGATATAAGTTATTTATCGCCCCAAGCGTGTTCAAGACTTACGCCAATTTGGCGAAATCACTGACGATGGTGAAAAAAGTTTCTGGAATTAACTACTTTTACAATATGCCCCTTATTTTTGCCATTTGTGAGGCGCAACCCACTGCTTCAAATTCACATTTTGACGAGTCTTTAACTGGTTGGGCCACTTTAGCGTTAACGGCTATTACAGCTTTTCTACTCATTGTAGCCTATTCGCAGCTTGGGGATATTAAAAAGACCTCAAAAGCAGATTTTATTCTAAAGTTTACCTTGGCTTTTTTTGGTGAGAAAAATCATAACCTAATTCTATTATGCGACAATTTCGCCCTAAAATATAAAACCAAAGAGATTGACTATGCAAATCAGAACGTAACAGATTCATTGTACCCTTATTTCGAAGTCAATAGCGAAATTATCGAACAATTACCTTTGGACAACACAATATTAGATTCGATGAAGAAAATTTATACTTGTTACGAAATAGATGATTTTTTAGGGTATTTTGAAGATATTGGCAAATTTGAAAGGCAAGGGTTAATAGCCATTGACAATGTATATAACTCATTTAGCTGGTATATCCGTGCTGCATGGAATAATGATTCGATTCAACAATATTTGGAGACACAGAAAGAGAATGAAGATGATTTTTTTGAAAACTTCAAATACATATTTGAAAAATGCGAATCATTTAAATCAGCGAAGGAAAAATAATATAGGCTTCGCGTTCAGTCCGTTTTGAACTAAACAATTGTTTTGCTTTTCTTTCTAAATCCAGATTTGCGAACTTGTTTCTTACCCCTCAGCATTTTTTGGGATTTGATGAATTCGCTTATTTGATTTTCTTCTTCTTTGATAAGCGAATCTTGTTCGCCGATGAAGTCAACATCAAGCTCTTTCGATTTATTTTTCATTTGGAAAATATTTTTTTATAAATTTTAATGCTGCATTTGTATCTAATATCATTTGTGCCAGCGGGTCTGCTAAAAGGGGATCCTGCGGTTAGAAAAATGTACCCCAAGCGCGGTTACTTTTTCTTGACCTTAAAATATACCTTGGCTTTCAATGCAACTCTCTCTGGGTGATTAGGATCTCGGGCTGGGTCGTCGGAAAAGATAGCAAATTGATCCTTTGTTAAATACAAGATCTCTTTACGGTCCTTTTCCTTTGTAAGTATCATAGAAATGGTGCCCTTAGCGGCATCATATTCCCAACTACCTTTTTCAATACCGCCCGGCTCGTCACCACTCATCAAAAAAGTACCCTCTTTATAGAATTCAACATAGACTTTAGGCTTTGATGATGGATAATCGATTTTATTACCTTGAAAAATGGCATAATCCAACTCCCATTTTTTACACAATAGTTTAGTTATGCTATCGGCTGACAGGTGGGGGCTTTGTGCGTATACAGGAGTTTGAAATGCAAGGAACATGATTACACACACGCAAATTAAATTCTTCATTGTTCGTCAGTTTAGGCTAAGTCGTTGATTTTTTACTTAAATATAGGCAATCCCCACAAAAATAAAAAAGCACCCATTTACACAGGTGCCCTTCTTATTGAATTATGGAAAAGTATTAAACGGAGAACGATGAGCCGCAGCCGCAGGTACTGGATGCATTGGGATTATTGAAAGTGAACCCGCGCGCATTCAGGCCATCCTGGAAATCCACTACCATACCCACCAGGTACAAGCCATGAGCTTTATGCATAAGAACCCGAATACCTTCGATATCGTATTCCTGGTCGCCGTCTTTTTTCTGGTCGAAGCCCAGCACATAGCTCATGCCCGAGCAGCCGCCGCCTTCAACGCCAACGCGCAGGCCGAACTCTTCGCCTATTTCCTGCTGCTCCTTTAATTTCATCAGTTCTTTCACCGCGCCTTCGGTAAAACTAACGGGTGCGGTTTCAACAGCTGTACTCATCTTATTTCAAATTAAAACATACAAATATAAGGTAAATTGCAGATTTTTGTCCGCTGTCAGCCAATTATGACCTCAGCACAACATTCAACATGGGAATAAATTATTTACTCGACATATTAAAACTCACGCTTGCCGGCGTCGGAACCATCTATGTAGCGTTTTACCTGATGAAGCCCTACCTTGACCGTTCTGAAAAGCTCCACCTCGTCGAGCTGAAAAAGACCATTGCCAATCAAACATTACCGTTAAAGTTCCAGGCGTACGAGCGTTTGGTGCTGTTTGTGGAAAGGGTAAACCCGGCTAATATGCTGCTGCGCTTGCATGGCACTTCTTACTCGGCGCACGAATTGCATAGTTTGGTGGTGAAAGAGATACGCGACGAATTTCAGCATAATGTTACCCAGCAGATATATGTAAGTGAACGCGCCTGGACAGTAGTAAAGCGCGTAAAGGACGATACGATGAGCGTGGTGACCAATGCTGTAAAGGCCCTGCCCGAAACAGCCACCGGCCTCGATCTGGGAAAAACCATCCTGGCGCACCTGGCCTCGTTGCAGGATAACCCCTACGACATAGCCACCAGCATGATCCGTAAGGATATGGAAGAATTGTTTTGATGTCGGATTTCGGATGTTCGATTTCGGATTTTTGTTTATCCGCAATTGAAATCCGAAATCGAACATCCCAAATCCGAAATAGAAAATGAAATTCACCACTACATCCGGTATCGAAATAAAAGAGGTTTACACCGAACCTTCCGGCATGAACGAGCTGCCGGGCGAATTTCCTTTTACCCGGGGCATCCAAAAGGACATGTACCGCGGTAAACCCTGGACCATGCGCCAGTATGCCGGGTTTTCGACCGCCGAAGAATCCAACAAGCGCTACCATTATTTATTGAGCCAGGGCACTATGGGCCTCTCCGTAGCCTTCGATCTGCCTACGCAGATCGGCTATGATTCGGACAATGCCATGGCCGAAGGTGAAGTGGGCAAGGTTGGCGTAGCAATCGATTCGCTGAGGGATATAGAGGTTTTGTTCGACGGCATCCAGCTGAAGGACATCACCACCTCGATGACCATCAATGCCACTGCCTCCATATTGTTATCTATGTATATCGCCCTCGCCAAAAAGCAGGGAGCCGATCTGAAGCAACTTTCGGGTACTATACAGAACGATATATTAAAGGAATACGCGGCGCGCGGCACCTATATCTATCCGCCCGGCCCTTCAATGCGCCTGATCACCGACGTGTTTGAGTATTGCAGTAAGGACGTGCCGAAATGGAATACCATCTCGATCTCTGGCTACCATATCCGCGAGGCAGGTTCAACCGCAGTACAGGAGCTGGCGTTTACTTTAGCCAACGGCAAAGCTTATCTCAAGGCAGCTTTGGAAAAAGGATTGGATATTAATGTTTTCGCTAAAAGGCTTTCGTTCTTTTTCAATTGCCATAATAATTTCTTCGAGGA
This sequence comes from Mucilaginibacter sp., assembly GCA_035551775.1. GTDB lineage: Bacteria > Bacteroidota > Bacteroidia > Sphingobacteriales > Sphingobacteriaceae > Mucilaginibacter. The sequence continues at coordinate 98,274 of DASZMQ010000018.1, forward strand.
GATCGCCAAGTTCCGCGCCGCTCGCCGGATGTGGGCGCATATCACCAAAGACCTGGGCGCAACCGATCCCGGCGCGCAAAAGCTGCGTTTCCACACGCAAACCGGCGGCTCGACCTTAACGGCCCAACAGCCGATGAATAATATTGTCCGCGTAAGCACCCAGGCGCTGGCAGCTGTTCTTGGCGGAACGCAGTCGCTGCATACCAATGGTTACGACGAGGCTCTGTCGCTCCCGACGGAAGCAGCGGCAAAAATTGCCCTGCGTACCCAGCAGATCATCGCCTTTGAAAGCGGCGTTACCGATACCGTCGATCCGCTGGCGGGCTCCTATTTTATAGAAGCGCTGACAGACGAGCTGGAAAACGAAGCGCAAAAATATCTTGACAAGATCGACGCGATGGGCGGTGCGGTAAAGGCCATCGAGCAGGATTATATACAGCAGGAAATTGCCCGCTCGGCATACGAATACCAGAACGAGGTGGAAGCTGGTGAGCGCATTATCGTCGGTGTGAATAAATTCACCGAAAATGAAGCGCCTGCAGAAAGCGTGTTCCGGGTTGATGATTCTATCCGTAAGGCCCAATCCGATAAGCTCAAAGCTTTAAAGGCCGAACGGGATAACCAAGCTGTGTGGGATACGCTCGCCCAACTGAAGCAGGCTGCCGCAGGCACCGGAAATCTTGTGCCATTTATACTCAGCGCCGTGGAAAGCTATGCTACCCTGGGCGAGATAGCTGATACCCTGCGGACCGTGTTCGGCGAATATTGAATGCCTAAAATCTGACAAAACTTTTTAAACATTCATGGCCGAAGCCACGTTGAAATAGAGATGAGGCCTGAAATAAGCGCGGCAAAAATTAAAAAATTGTGTTTTTATAACCTACAGTTAATTATACCGCGCACGTGCAAAATATAAGATTTTTATTCTGAATTTGCACAACACGACAGGTTAATAAATGATGAATTTATTTAATAAAAATTTCAAATATTATTTTTTAAATAGACTTTTTTTTGAATATTCGATGTTCCGTAGCAGCCCCAATGGAAGCTTGCCTGGGGTATTGTAAATCAAGATATTAATTGAAACTATATGGATAAAACTTGTACTACCGTCTGGAACAACTGCCTACAGATCATAAAGGACAACATCCCGGCCCAGAGCTTCAAAACCTGGTTCGAGCCGATCAAAGCTCTGAGGATAGAAGGAAGCGTTCTGACGATACAAGTGCCAAGTTTGTTTTTCTACGAATGGCTCGAGGAACATTACGTGGGCCTTTTGCGTAAAACCATCAAAAAACAACTTGGAGAAGAAGGACGCCTGGAGTACAACATCGTTGTAGAACAGTCGTCTTCGAGCAAGCCCTATACAACAAACATGCCCTCGAACGGGAACGGTGCCGAAACCAAAAATCAATCGATGCCCGTACCCATCTCCATTAATAAGGACATCAAAAATCCGTTTGTAATACCCGGATTGAAGAAACTGAATGTGGATCCACAGCTAAACCCCCAGTATACCTTCGAAAGTTTTGTGGAAGGCGATTGCAACCGTCTTGCACGGTCGGCCGGCTATGCTGTAGCGGCAAAACCGGGGGGCACTTCTTTCAACCCGCTGATGATCTATGGCGGTGTTGGTTTGGGTAAAACGCACCTGGCACAGGCCATTGGCAACGAGATCAGGACCAAGCTACCTGACAAACTGGTGTTGTATGTATCGTGCGAAAAGTTTACCCAGCAATTCGTCGATGCACTGAAGCACAATAACATTAATGATTTTGTGAACTTCTACCAGGCCATCGATGTGCTGATCATGGACGACGTGCACAACTTCGCCGGCAAGGAAAAAACACAGGATTTCTTCTTCCACATATTCAACCACCTGCACCAGTCGGGCAAACAGCTGATCATCACGTCAGATAAAGCGCCTAAGGACCTGGCAGGCTTGGAAGAACGCCTATTGTCAAGATTCAAATGGGGTTTATCGGCTGATCTGCAGGTTCCGGACCTGGAAACCCGCATGGCCATCCTCAAAAACAAAATATACCAGGACGGTATCGACCTGTCGAACGACGTGCTGGAGTACGTTGCCCACAACATCGATAACAATGTTCGCGAACTGGAAGGGGCAATGGTATCCCTGCTGGCGCAATCGACGCTGAACCGCAAGGAGATCGACTTGGGCCTTGCCAAGCAGATGCTGAAGAATTTTGTAAAGAATTCTTCCAAGGAAATTTCGATGGAGTATATCCAAAGCCTCGTATGCGAATACTTCGAGGTGCCTATCGAGATGGTGAAATCACAAACCCGTAAGCGCGAGATCGTGCAGGCAAGGCAGATATCCATGTACCTGGCCAAGGCACATACCAAGAGCTCGCTGAAATCTATCGGTAGCTTCTTCGGCGGACGCGACCACTCGACCGTGATCTATGCCTGCCAGACTGTTGAGGATTTGATCGATACCGACAAGAAGTTCAAAGGCTACGTTGCCGATATACAGAAGAAATTAAAAATGTCGTAAACCTGCGACCCCTCACAAGAATTAAGCGCTATTGCGAAAGCAATGGCGCTTTTTATTTGATTAAGGGCCAGACTTACGAAGTTTTAAAACTTCGTAAGTCTCACTGGTTACAACGCCCCCAGCTTCCCCAACCCATAAAATAGGGCCGTGCAATGCATCGCCTGGAGTATCTTGTTATCCAGCAGTAGCTGTTTTACCTCTTTGATGCTATACTCGTGAACAATAAGTTCTTCGTGGTCATCAAGCTGCTGTTCCTGAACCTTTTTGCCACCGCGCGCAAGGTAACTATAGACGAAATTATTGGCAGTAGAGGGGTTAGAGCACACCTCGCAAAGCGGTTCAAAATCATCAAACTGGTAACCGGTTTCCTCGAGCAACTCACGGCGCAGGGCTTGTAAAGGTGTCTCTCCTTCATCCACCACGCCACCGGGAATTTCCAATGAAATAATGTCCGCAGCATGACGGTATTGGGTTACCATCAGCACCTTGTTCTCCTCAGTGATCGCTACAGCGTTTACCCAGGAACCATATTCAAGCACATAATAATCATCGACAATAGTGCCATTAGGCATTTCACACGTATCCACCCGCAGCGTGGCCCACTTGCCTTTGTGAAGATATTTTGAGGAGAGGAATTTCCAACGCAGAGCTTCGCTGTTCATAGCCTATAGTTCATAGATCATAGTAAAACCCAACTAATGTAGCAAAATCTTGCCATGATCTATAAGCCATCTCACCAGCTCCCGCTCGAACCGCCGCCGCCAAAGTCGCCGCCGCCGAATCCGCCGAAACCGCCGCCGCCGCTATCACCGCCGCCGCCTGAGAATCCACCCCAGCCGCCACTTCCGCGACCGAGCGCGCTTCCAGCGAGGAACCACCAGAACGGGCTCGCACCGCCACGGCTGTCGATGATATGTCCGCCGCCTCCGCGTCCGCGGAAAATGATGATGAGTATAACAATAACGATAATGATCAGTGCCATGTAATTGCCGCCGCTGCTATGCTCCTTAGGTTTTGGTGACCCTTTATACTCCCCTTTCGTGTATTTGATCAGGTCATCCACCGCTGTATTCAGGCCGCCGTAATAATCATTGGACCTGAAGCGCGGCTTCATGTCGTTTTCGATGATCTCGTGCGTAGTCGCATCGGGCACACGGTCCTCAACGCCATAACCCGTTTGAATGGTCATCTTGCGGTCGCCCATAGCGACAAGAATCAGGATGCCGTTATTTTTGCCTTTTTGCCCGATACCCCAGCTGCGGCCGACCTTTTGTGCATAGTCGTCAATATCGTATTGGCCCACTGATTTCATGATCAGTATAGCGATCTGCGTCGACGTTGAATCGTCGTAAGCATCCAATTTCCGTTCCAGGCTTTGCCTGTCCGCATCCGAAAGCGTATTGGTATAGTCAGTTACCAGGGTACTGGGCTTTTCCGGGAGCTGCTGCGCCCATGCGCCGAAAGCGCACACGATGAAGCAACAGGATAATATGATCTTTTTGAACATTTCTTTTCGCTTAATTGCCATCCATAAAGGCGATATCATCAGGCAGCTCATTTTTGCCATCCGCCTGGTGAGGGAAGTATTTTTGTAGGTGCTCACCCGAGATTTTCAAGCCGGTCACAATGCCTTCTACCAGGTCGCCGAACTTGAAATGGTTCAGCATTTCTTCCTTCACGTCGTCCCAGAAGTTCTTGGGGACGAGCTTGTTCAAGCCGCGGTCCCCGATGATGGCAAATTTCCGGTCGACGGTAGCCAGGTAGATCAGCACGCCGTTGCGCAGCTTGGTTTTGTGCATATCCAGCTGGTGGAAGTATTTGGCCGCACGGTCGAGGGTATCCTCGCTGCAGGTTTTCTCGATGCAGACGCGTATCTGGCCGGAGGTATGCCTTTCGGCATCCTCTATCGCTCTGCGGATACGCAGCTGCTCTTCTTCATTGAATAATGCCATATTTTTAGGATTACACCGATCATATTATGATCACACCGATTCTAAAGGTACATCAAATTTTAATCGGTGTAGTCACCCTCAAAATCGGTGTAATCAAATTAATTAGAATTGAACCTTAGGTGCTTGTGCAGCCGAGGCTTCCGCCTGGAAATAGCCTTTTTCCTTGAAGCCCGTCATCCCCGCCAAAATATTGCTTGGGAACGACTGTATCTTGGTGTTGTATGCTCTCACAGCGTCGTTAAAGTCATTACGCGCCACGGCTATCCGGTTTTCGGTGCCTTCCAATTGAGCCTGCAAGGTCGAAAAATTTTCGGTCGCCTTCAGCTCGGGATAACGCTCCGCAGCGACCAATAAACGGCCGAGAGCGGTGGAAAGCTGACCTTGTGCCGCCTGGAATTTTTGGATAGCAGCGGGGTCGAGCTTGCTTGCATCTACGGTTATAGAAGTGGCTTTAGCGCGGGCATTGGTTACATCAACTAAAGTGCTTTTCTCGAAATTGGCAACGCCTTTTACTGTGGCTACCAGGTTAGGCACCAGGTCGGCGCGGCGCTGGTAGTCTGACTGAACAACGCCCCATTTTGCTTGAGTGGTTTGATTCAACGACACCATGCTGTTATAGCTGTTGCAGCCGCCGCAGCCGCCGATCAACAGGATGACCGCGATCACGATTAATACTATGTACGAAGTTTTCATTGCTTTCTTCTAATGATTTAAAAGTTGAATTTACAATCTTTGATGACAAAACCTATACCGTTGTTACAAAATGTATGCAGGTGCGACTTTTTGGCAGGTGCGTTAGAACCAGGAGCCAAGAACCAGGATTGTCTTGGTTCACTAATGTAAATAAATTGTTGCTTTAACACTTTTATTTCATAATTCCTTTTTTGCCCCTATATTAGGTCGACAATACCCCACCTCTAAGTATTGAGACCAAATTATACACGCCGAACGGCAAAATTACTTGTGCTTATTGCTTTCTGCTGCCTGGCAGGGAACTATGCCTTCGCACAAAAGGCCAACGCTAATTACCGCTACCATATTAAAAGGGCAACATCCGAGATCAAGATCGACGGGGTGATGGATGAGCAAGCCTGGCTCCAGGCTGATTCGGCTGCCAATTTTCACATGGTACTGCCGATGGATACCAGCTTGTCCAAAGCAAAAACGGTAGTGCGGATGACCTATGATGACAAGAACTTGTATATTCTTGTCATCAACTACAACGTGCTGCCGGGCCCCTACATGGTGGAATCGATGAAGCGCGACTGGAGTTTTGTGAAGAACGACAACTTTATTTTTTTTATCGACCCTTTCGATGCGCGTACGGACGGCTTTACCTTTGGGGCGAATGCGGCAGGCGGCCAGTGGGACGGCAGCATGTACGCGGGTGGCAGCGTCGACCTCAATTGGGATAATAAATGGTATTCGGCGGTCAAGAACTACCCGGATAAATGGGTTTTTGAAGCGGCTATTCCGTTCAAAAGCATACGCTATAAAAAAGGTATTCGCGAATGGGGTATCAACTTCAGCCGCAACGACCTGAAATCTGCCGAGAAATCGAGCTGGGCGCCAGTGCCAAGGCAGTTCCCTACCGCTTCTTTAGCCTATACCGGTACATTGGTTTGGGATGAGGACCCGCCGACTGCTTCAAGCAACGTTTCCATAATACCTTATGCGCTTGCCGGTGTTACCAAAGATTACCAGGCCGGTACAGCTCCGCAATTCAAGAAAGAGTTGGGCGGCGATGCCAAAATATCCGTCACCCCCTCGCTGAACCTGGATCTGACCGTTAATCCTGATTTTTCGCAAGTTGATGTCGATCAGCAGCTGATCAATCTAAGCCGGTACCAGTTGTTCTTTCCGGAGAAAAGGCAATTCTTCCTGGAGAACGGTGACTTGTTCTACAATTTCGGATATTCGGATATCAGGCCTTTCTTTTCAAGGCAGATAGGGTTGTTACAGCCTATTGATGCGGGCGCAAGGCTTACCGGGAAGCTGAATAAGGATTGGCGCATTGGCGTTATGGATATCCAAACAGAAAATTCGGCCGCCAACGCTATCGATGGCGCAAATTTCGGCATACTGACCTTGCAGCGCCGGGTGCTCGACCGGTCGAATATCGCGTTTATGTTCATCAATAAAGATGTTACCGGGTCACTGCCCGGCGTTACCAACCTGAACAACAGCAACATCGGCGCCGAATTCAACCTGGCATCCACCAGTAATATGTGGACGGGTAAGCTGCTCGGCCTCAAATCGTTCACCCCCGGTAAAGAGGGGCATGATCTTGTCCTGGCCGATAACCTGCAATATTTAAGTAAATATTGGACGCTTTACCTGCAGGAAGAATACGTCGGTAAAAACTATACCGCAGCTGTTGGCTTTGTGCCGAGAGTTGGCTATGTGAAGCTAAGCCCGCTTATCCTGCATAATTGGTTTCCGAAAAAAGGCAAAATACTGAGCCATGGCGTACAAGTCACCTCCAATTACTTCTTTAACGAAAGTTTCCAGCGTACGGACAATGAAAGCGTACTGTCTTATATCCTGACTTTCCGTAACAGAAGTACGATCACCATATCCGGAATAAACGATTATGTGAAGCTGCAAACGCCTTTTGATCCGACCAATACCGGTAGGGACAGTTTGGCTGCCGGCACACAACATCAATATAATTCGCTGGATATCCTGATCAATTCCAAACCTCAAAGTGTATTTACCTATTCTGTCGAAGGTATCGGCGGGGGTTATTATGATAACGGACATAGACTCACCTTTAGCGGAACCGTTGGCTACCGCATTCAGCCTTATGTGAACATAGCGGTGAACGCCAACTATACCGATCTGCGCTTGCCCCAGCCCTACGGTGATACGCGCTTTACCCTGGTCGGCCCAAAAGTGGATATCACTTTTACGAACACGCTGTACTTAACTACTTATGTCCAGTATGACGATCAGCAAAAGAATATGAACATCAATACCCGTTTCCAGTGGCGCTACCGCCCGGCATCAGACTTTTTTATTGTATATGGCGAGAATTCCATCCCTACGCCCTATCAGCCAAAGAACCGGCAGCTGATCATTAAATGGACGTATTGGTGCAATATTTAGAATGCCGAACACCGAATATCGAATGTCGAATGATGAAGTACTTCGGCGTTCGATATTCGATATTCATTATTCGATATTAATTGATGGACAAACTTGATTTGTATACCTAATATTCTAAATTTACCAGTGTTAACCTTTATAAACCACATTCCAAATGAAGACCTCACTCAAATTAGCGATAATCCCGGCGGTGATCTGCCTGGCGGGATTTACGATGATCAAACCTCAGCAAAAAAGCGGCTGGGTAAGCCTGTTCGATGGTAAAACGCTCACCGGTTGGCACGAATACGGTCGAAAAGGACCCATTACTGATTGGACTGTGCAGAATGGTGCGCTGGTTAGCAGGGCTCCCAAAAAGAAAGACGATCATAGTTATATTACAACCGACAAGAAATATGCAAACTTTGAATTAAAGTGGGAGTGGAAGGCAGATAAAGGCAGCAATAGTGGTGTAATATATCATGTGCAGGAAGATGCAAAACACCACTCGCCGTATGAAACAGGACCTGAATACCAGATCATAGACGATAATGGCTTCCCCGCTGAAAAACTGGAAGAGTGGCAGAAAGCAGGAGCCGATTATGGCATGCACCCTGCCAATAGCCAGAAAAAATTAATGCCCGTGGGCCAATGGAATACCAGTCGCCTTATTTTTAACCACGGGCATGTGGAACACTGGCTGAACGGCAAAAAGATAGTAGAGTTTATTGCCTGGGATGCCGACTGGAACAAAAAACGCCTCGCCGGAAAATGGAAAGATTATCCTGATTACGGCAAAGCCAAAACCGGCGTTATCGCTTTGCAATGCGAGGCAGGCAAGGTGTATTATAAGAATATAATGATTAAGGAGCTATAAACACCCAATCTAATAACAAATGTCATTTCGACGAGGAACGAGGAGAAACCTTATACGCCCTGCATAGTCTGCTTGGCATGTAGTCGAAGTTTTCTCATTATCGTTCGAAATGACATTCCGTTTTTATTCAAGAGTAATGGAAGAAGAAAACAAACCAAACTCCCGCCGCGAGTTTCTCAAAAAGTCGGCGATAGCGGCTGCCACCTTTACTATCGTCCCGCGCTTTGTTTTGGGCAAGGGCTTTATTGCTCCAAGCGACCAGCTGACCAAAGGCATCGTCGGTATTGGCGGCATGGGTAAGAACCATATTCCTTACGGCGGTACACGTGTGGTGGCCCTATGCGATGTGGACAAGAACCATCTGCAGGTAGCCGCCAATATGGTGAATAACGGCGCTAAGCTGTTCGGCGATTACCGCGAGCTGATCCAATTGCCTGAAGTTGATATTGTACACGTGGCAACACCGCCGCACTGGCATGCCATCATCGCAGCCGACGCGGCACGGGCCGGTAAGGATGTATGGTGTGAAAAGCCAATGACGCATACCATCGGTGAAGGTAAGCGCCTTGTGGAAGCTGTGCAGCAGAACGGCCGTATCTTCAGGCTGAACACCTGGTTCCGCTTTACGGATAATTTTTACGGGATGGGCACTACGGTGAAACCGATCAAAAAACTCGTGGAAAGCGGTTTGTTAGGCTGGCCTTTGACCGTTACAGTCGGTAAGCACACCGGTTTCGACTGGAAATTTTACTGGGTGGGCAAAACCAACCTGCCTGTTACGCCCGTTCCGCCTGAACTGGACTATGACTTCTGGCTTGGTCCCGCGCCATACAAACCATACCATCCACACCGGGTGCATCAAACCTTCCGCGGTTATTGGGATTATGACGGCGGCGGCCTGAGCGATATGGGTCAGCATTATATCGACCCGATCCAATACTTTTTGGGCAAAGACGATGACAGCCCGATCTCTGTCGAACTGGATGCCCCGCAGCAAAATATGGACGCCGTAGGCACTTGGCGAAAGATCACTTACACTTATGCAGACGGCTGCAAGATCATCCTCGACGGTGAAGGAGCCATTGAAGGCGTACCGTACATTGAAGGGCCAAAAGGCAAATTGTATCCGGGCTTTAAGTCAGATATTTCCGACCTGGAAAAGAAATTAGCCGATTTCCCCGATCCTGAGCCACAGGTGACCGACTTTATCGAAGCTGTAAAAGGACGCAAGAAATTCGCGCTGAACGAGCAGAACGGTTACCGTTCATGCACCATTGTCAATATGGGGCTTGTCGCCTTAAGGCTGGGACGTTCGCTGAAATTCGACCCGGTAAAACAGGAATTCATCGGCGACGAGGGCGCCAACCGTCTGATCTTCCCGCCGATGCGGGGCCCCTGGACCATTTAATCTGAACCGACCATGAAGAAAGTATTTTACACCATAATATTACTATCCGGGCTGGCGGTTACCGTTAACGCGCAATCCGATAAAATAACGGCCATTCTTGATAAAGAACCGGCTAACAATGCGACTGAGTTGAATACCAACGCCGCCGCGACGGCACAGCTGGGCGAGCAAGGCATCGTCAATATGCTGACGATGTTGCAACCAAACGGCGCAGCTGACAATACTAAAATTTATGATGCCATATCCGGCTTTTCATTTTACACTACGCAACCCGGTAAGGAAGCCTGGCGAACTATGGCAACAAAAGCCTATTGCACGGCATTGCCCAAAATAACTGATCCATATAACGAGGCGTTCGTTATCAGCCAGCTGCAAATTGTGGGTAAGGATGATGCCGTTGCAACGTTGAAAAAGTATTTAGGCGATAAACGTTTATGCGATCCTGCGGCAAGGGCCTTGATAAAGGTGGGCACGCCTGCAGCTAAAATGGCATTGAGACAAGCATTACCGGCATCAAAAGATTCATGCAGACTGTCGATAGTCGAGGCTTTGGGTGACAGCAGGGATGCTTTAGCGGTAAAGGCTATCAGCGCCATTATGGGTAAAGATAATAACACCGATAAGGTGGCGCTGTATGCCCTGGCACACATCGCCAGTCCGGTTTCCGCAAAAATGATGGCGAACGCAGCACAAAAAGCCGCCTTTACTTATGACGTGACCAATGCGACATCTTCTTATTTACTCTACATCAGAAACCTGGGTAAAAAGAATGCGATAACGGCCGTTGGCCTGGCAAAAACGTTAAACAGCAAAGCAGGTCAGGCTAACCAGGTACAAACGGCAACAGCTGCCCTGAAGGTAATAGTAGATATGCAGGGCGCGAAGAGCGTGCCTTTGCTGATCGCGGCGGCACGCAATAGCAATCAACAATACCGCGATGCCGCGTTGAAATTTGCAGGACCATATCTTCTCGCCGCTACCAATGGGCAGTGGATCACTGAAATGAGTAAAGCGGAAGCTCCGGAAAAAGCAGCCATCATTACTATGCTGGGCAATAACCATGTACAAGCAGCATTGCCTTCAGTCTTGAATGGACTGAAAAATACCGATAAAGGTGTAGTGCTTGCTTCAATTAAAGCATCGCAACAGATCGGCCAGGATAAAGCCTTGAGTGATTTGCTCGCAGTATTGAAAACCGGCGATGCTGATGAAATAACCGCAGTGCAAAACGCATTAATGGTAATGAAAGGCCCCGGCGTAGTTGCTCAAGTCGCTAAGGCATTGCCCGATGCACCTGCACAGGCTCAGCCTGCTTTGATTGCCGTTTTAGCCGAACGGAAGGCGCACAGCCAGATCAATATTGTGACGCCATTGCTTAATAGCTCCGATCCGAATGTTCGTGCAGCGGCCTACGCTTCGTTAGCTCAGCTTTCAGGTCCGGATAATCTTGACCAGTTATTCAGCCTGCTGGCCTCGTCGGATAAGCCTACAGAAACAACAAATTTGCAATCGGCTATTATTTCGGCAGTAGGGCAAGCCAGCGATAAGTCGGCGCAAAGTGCAGCTGTGCTTGCTCAAATGGACAAACAGTCTGCCGATAAAAAGCCGCTCTATTTCAATATCCTGGCGGCGATTGGCGATAAAGCCTCGCTCTCAGCTGTATCCAAAGCTTACGATTCAGGAGATGCGGCTGCGCAAAAAACGGCGGTTACAGCGCTGGCCCAGTGGTCGAATATGAGTGCCGCTCCAAAGCTGCTTGCCGTCAGCAAAACTTCCGCTGATGCCGGGGTACAGGACCAGGCGTTGAAAGGTTATGTGGCGATGATCAGCAAATCATCTTACCCTGATGATGAAAAGGTGATCTACCTGCGCGATGCAATGGATGCTGCGCAGAAAGTTTCGCAAAAGAGAATGATACTTGAAGATATCAGCAATGATAAGACCTTTCCTGCACTGGTATTCGTAAGCAAGTATTTGGACGATCCGCAATTGCAGGACGTTGCCGCGGATGATGTGTCAAACATCGCTTTGTCGAGCAAGGATTTTTATGGCGAAAACGTAAAGCTTTGGCTGAACAAGGCCCTCCAGATCAAAAAAGGCGGCGACAGCGATTATGAAAAAGTGGCCATCCGCAAGTTCATCGCTGAAATGCCAAATGATCCCGGATTAGTGCCATTATTTAACAACACCGACCTGACCGGCTGGAAAGGGCTGGTGGGCAACCCGCTTACCCGTGCGAAAATGGATCCGCAGACCTTAGCCAAAGAACAGCAAAAAGCCGACTCCATCATGCGCAAGGGCTGGTATGTGGAAAACGGCGTCCTTAACTTTGGCGGCGAAGGTGAAAATATCTGCACCACGAAACAATACCGCAATTTTGAAATGTACGTCGACTGGAAGATCGGTCCTAAAGGCGATGCAGGTATTTATCTGCGCGGATCGCCACAGGTGCAGATATGGGATACCTCAAGGGTAGATGTTGGCGCACAAGTAGGTTCGGGCGGATTGTACAACAATAAGACACACGAAAGCAAGCCGCTGAAACTGGCCGATAATGCAATCGGCGACTGGAATACCTTCCATATTATTATGAAAGGCGATAAAGTGACCGTCTATTTTAATGGCGTACTGGTGGTGGATAATACGGTGCTGGATAATTATTGGAATTATAACCAGCCTATTTTTCCGAAGGAACAGATAGAATTACAGGCGCACGGCACCCATGTTTATTATAGGGATATTTATTTGAGGGAGTTACCGGATTGATTTCCCCCTTATGTCATTGCGAACCGCGGAAGGGATAGTGGCAAAGGGGCGGTGAAGCAACCTCGTCGAACGCACAGTTACGAGATTGCTTCGCCGCGCGAGCCACCCCTCAGCCCGCTCGCAATGACATTTTTTGGGGACGCCATGCGCCTTGCTCAAAAAATCCTCTGCTGTATCACCGCCATCAGTTCAGCGCGGAATTTTTCGCTCACAGGTATCTGCTTACCGGCAATAAAAATGTGGTTGTCCTGTATTTTTTCTAATTGCCTGGTATTCACAATATAGGAATTATGTACCCGGATAAAAGGCAAAGGCAACTGTTCCTGGATATCTTTAAGCCGGCGATAAATGAGCAATTGCCCGGTGCTGGTAACCAGCCGTGCATACTCTTTTTCCCCTTCGAAATACAGTATCTCTTCCAGGCGTATCCTGCTTAAAGTTTTGCCTGATTTCACGAAAAAGTACTCCTTTTCATGAACCGGCCCGGGTGCCGGGACAGTTTCCTTCTTTCCAAAGTGTGATTCGATTTTTTGAGTTGACGTCAGGAAGCGCTTCAGCGTGATCGGCTTCATTAGATAGTCGATGGTCTGGAAGCTGTAACTCTCGGCTGCATATTCTGAATAGGCGGTCGTAAAAACAATTTTGGTTTCCGTTGGCAACAGTCCGGCGAGTTCCATGCCTGTCAGCTGAGGCATATTGATATCAAGGAAAATGAAATCAACGCAGTTCTTTTTCAGAAAGGTCATCGCCTCCAACGCATCATAACATTTTGCTTTAAGTTCCCATTCGGTGGTTTGCCGGATGAGTATCTCGAGCAAATTCACCGCATTGGGCTCGTCGTCGATGATGATGCAGCTCAAGTTCATGATGCAATAGGCACTTTTAAAAACGCTGTGAAGGTTTGACCGTTATTCACAATGTTCAGCTCAAATTTCTCACCGTAAAGCATGGCCAGGCGTTTACGCAGGTTCTCGATCCCGAAACCGTGTGTCTCATCCTTTGACGCTATTTCGTGTATCCTGTTACAGGTTTGGAAAAGCAAGTTGCCCTCCTGCTGAATCAGCGAAATATCGACCTTATTATCCTTGCTCGATTTATCGATGCCATGCTTGAAGATATTCTCCACGAATGTCATGAGCAGCATGGGTGGTATACGCGATTCGGCATTGTACTCCTTTACAAAGTTCACATCGGTTTTATGACGGATGCGAATTTTCTCCAGAGCGATGTAATTCTCAATAAAGCTCACCTCGGTCTGCATGGAAACCTCGTCCTTCGGGCTTTCATCCACAAAATAGCGCATGATGTCGGACAGGCGCTCGATCAATCCCGCGGTCCGGGGCGCTTCGCGGTAGGCTTCATAGTAAATATTGTTCAGGGTATTGAAGAGGAAATGCGGCTGCACCTGCGATTTTAACAGGTTCAGTTCGGCCTGGCTTTTTTGCAGTAATATTTCTTCGGCTTGCTGTTTTAGAGTAAAGTATGCTATTGCAATGCGGAACACGAAGCTCAGCATATAATTGAGCACGCCGGCGATAATGAAGTTGAGCGCCATGCCCAGATCCATCGTTTCCGGTTTCGTCAGCACAAAATGATTAGCCAGGTAAATTACCAAATAACCGCGACCCAGGCCGCCGCCAATCAGCAGCACGATCACGCAGATCACATATTCCACCTTATGCCCCCTTTCCCAAAGTTTCGGGAACAGGACCAGGATATTACCGTAAATGACCAGTGTATAAAATGCCACGCTGGTGGTACTGAAGATCAACGCGTGGGCAACGCCCTCTTCAGGCAATAGCGAAAAGAAAATGATGAGAAATACGGCTATCCAGATCAGCCATTGCAAACGCACTATCGCCTTGCTTCTCTTTACAGCATTCATTCTTTAAAAGTACAAAGGTTTTCTATTCCGTAAAGCGGGTTTCAACAGCTTGCCTGATTTATTCAATATCTATCTCAAAAAACTCAACTGCCACAGCTATTGAAAACAGCCACCGAACCGTTAAAAACACTTCTGATGAGGTTGAAATGATTTCAGATTGAGGCAGATATCGGTGAGCTTGGCTTAACAATTTAATTGAGAAGACCCTTAACCGGTATGAAACTACACCCTATAGCAGAGAAGATAGCGCCGTTGGTAGCCGCCATTTTGCTTTTGCTGTCACACTCTGATAATGTGCTAAAGCGGATGCCCATCGTGAGTTTGACGGGTGTGGTTTCAGCCCGGTGAGGGACCAAATAAGTATTAACCATCAAATCACGAATATGAAAAAACTATTGATCACCGGCATTGCACTGGCAATTCTTGTAACCGCTTTTGGCAACGCAGCCCAGGCGCAATTAACCTCCCTGCCGAACGGGGGTAACAAAAGGGCTTCGGTAAGCGAAGGCATTGGCGTAACCAATGTCACCATCACTTACAGCCGTCCGGCAGTGAAAAAACGCGACGGCCATATCTGGGGCGAACTGATCCCGGTAGGTTATGTCGACCAGGGTTTCGGCCCGTCAAAACAGGCACCGTGGCGTGCGGGTGCCAATGAGAACACGACCATGGAGTTCAGTACTGACGTAAAGATCGAGGGCCAGCCATTGGCGGCCGGCAAATATGGCTTCTTTATAGCTTACGACCCGAATGAATGCACGCTGATCTTCTCCAAAAATTCTACTTCCTGGGGCAGCTTTTTTTACAAACCCGGCGAGGATGTGCTTCGGGTAAAAGTGAAACCAGTTCATGCGGATAACAGCGTGGAATGGCTGAAATATGAGTTCACCGACCAAACTCCTTCGAGCGCTACTGTTGCGCTGCAATGGGAGAAATTGGTTATCCCTTTTAAAATAGACGTTGATGTGGTCGGCACGCAATTGGCATCATTCCGTAGAGAATTGCAAAGTGAGAAGGGTTTCAGTTGGGAGGGCTGGGACCAGGCAGCGCAATATTGTGTTCAAAACAAAATCAACCTGGATGAGGCCCTGATGTGGACCGATACCGCCACCAGCATCAACTTTGGCGGAGATAAAAGCTTCACGGCATGGAGCACTAAAGCATCCGTACTGGACGCATTGGGTAAAACCCAGGAGTCGGCCGATGTGATGAAAAAGGCCTACCCGTTTGCCAACATGAACGAACTCTACTTTTATGCACGGGGCCTGACACGCATGAAAAAGGGCCCGCAGGCGCTGGAAGTTTTCAAATATTCTTATGACAAATTCCCCAACCAATTCCTGCCCACCGCCGGGATGGCTCGCGGTTATTCTGCTGTAGGCGATTACAAAAAGGCGCTTACGTACGCCCTCAAAGCACAAGCGATGGCGCCCGACCCGGCCAATAAGAATATCACTGACACCTTCGTGAAAAAACTGCAGGCCGGTCAGGATATTAATTAATAAGATCAGCTAAATCTCAATACATCTATTGATGAAAAAGTTAATCCAATGGGTTGTACCGGGTATCGCGGTACTCTGTACAGCCCTTTCTGCTTCCGGCCAGGATATAGTAGACCCGGCGGCACAGCCAAAAGTTTTTTCGCAGAAGGGTAAAACTGATCTCAGTAACGAATCGGTAGCTGCTTTTATGCCAAATCAAAAAACAGTATTTATCGCCGACGGTCAAACCATCGTGATATCTAAAAAGACCGGCGGTAAATGGAGCACACCGGTAACTGCGCCCTTCTCGGGTCAATGGAAAGATTGGGACCCGGCAATGAGCCCCGACGGCATGCGACTGATATTCGTTTCAACGCGGCCGCTGGATGGAATGCCGCAGGATAAAGCACAAAAGAACGCCCATCTTTGGTACGTCGATCATATTTCGGGCGACAACTGGTCCGAACCAAAGCATTTCGACGCACCGGTAAACGAGGAAGGTTTCAATGATTTCGGCCCTTCGGTAAGCGGCCTTGGCAGCGTCTGCTTCTGCTCACGCAACCGCGACGGTAACCAGGGAATGAGGGGCTATTATATCAAGTGGCTGGGCGACCACTACGATAAGCCGAGGATGCTGGCACTGAACGGAGACAAAGAAATTTATGATCCCTTCATAGCGCCCGATGAGCACTATATCATTTTTGTAAGTGACAACGAAATGTACATCAGCTATCGTAAAGGCGATGGCTGGTCGCAGGGCCAAAAGCTGGCGGCTAATGTGAACAACGGCAAGGGCAATTCCGATCCTTATGTTTCACCCGACGGTAAATTGCTTTATTATTCACAGGATAAGGCGCCGGGAATCCTGATGGTCCCGGTAAACATCCCTCCTGCTTCAAAGTAAAGACCATGCAAATGGATATCCTGATCATACTCGGCCTGCTGATCTTAGGTTGCCTGCTGAACCTCATCTGGGAGCCCGCCTTCGGGCCGGCCAGTATCGTGGCTAAGGTTTACCTGGCGTTGTCGGTTATACTGGCCGGGATGGTTTGGCTGTTTTATTTCACAGGAATAAAAAATACTACAGTATTAAATGCTTTAAGCTTTTCAATGCGATATGGCGGCTACTTATCGCGACTGATACTGGGTTTTCTGGCAGGCAATATCCTGTTCAAAGTTTGGCTGAAAGATACCTTTAAGGATTGCAGCGGGCTGAAGGCTATCGTGCGTATCACTTTATGGGCGGTATCCATTACGATCTCCAACTCCTTCCTCGTGGCGACGCTGGGTAAATCGCAGAATATATCCTATATGATCGGTTTTTTTAAACAATCCGGTTATGCCGTATGGTTCCTGTATTTCATTATGGCCGCAGAATCGCTTTGCGCACTCGGAATATTACTGCATTTCAAACTGAGGACGGGCATTTATGCAGCTATCGGCCTGATGGCGATCATGCTTGGCGCGATCTATACTCACCTGCATAACCGCGATCCATTTTCGGACTCGTATGCCGCTATATCCGAATTGATCAGTCTCATGCTCATCCTATTGATCTACTACTTCGAAAAGTTGACACCAAAAACCACCGAAACACAGATATATGTCATTTAAAAAGCAGTAGTAAATATGAAAACAATAACATTGTGTGCGCTTTTCAGCGCGATGGGATTGCTTGTCTACAGTCAAACAGGTAAGCAATACAGCAGTGATGATTTCTTTAGGCTGAATACCACAGTCGGTGAAAAGCTGGGAAACATTTTCACAAGAACCATATCCTACAAATCGGATGACTTCCCGGAAATTGTTTTCCGCGCCGGAGGAACGGGCATTTACACCGTCACCAAAAACGACCCGGCCGCGCCTGAATTTGACGGCATATTCCGGTACGACGGCAGACCCGAAAGTCATTATAAGGTTATAATGACCGACGGCGGCAAAACGGTAAGTTACAACGGAAAAGTTTCAACTAACACCGATGGCAGCGGAGTCCTGTACAATTCGCTGATCTGGGGCAAACCACCGGTAAAGATACGCAAGGGCGATTCGTGGCAAGTAACCATACCCGGGCCGTGGGAACTTGGCGGGTCGGGCAGTCAAACGATCACAGTGGTGGAAATCGACCCTACAAACCACACGGTCATGCTGAAACGCGAAGGAAACGCCAGCGGGTTTTATGATAATGACGCGAGGCAATTAAGCATCACTAAAGACGGAAAGCCTCTAAAGATGAATGTTATGCCTGGCACAACGCATTGGCTCGGTTATACTACTTTCAAAGGTGGCCGGGTGATCAGCGATGAACTGCTGTCAACACGTAATGTAACACTTACATCCGATTCACTGAAATACACGGCGCAGCAGCGTGAGTACATCCTGCTTAATGCAATGCCCGTGACTGATTAAAAAAATAATACGATTATGAAGAAATATATACTTTTTGCAATAGGCTGCCTGGCCGGTCTTTCGGCTTTTGCACAGAACGATACCATCCGCCTGCAGGATAAGCGCCTGAACACATCTGTCTTAAAGCCCGTGCTAAACCAATACCTGGTATATTTCCAGAATCCAAAAACGCCAAAAAACTTGAGGTTTTGGTTTTGGCTGCGCGATATCAGACTGCAAGAGCGAAACGGCGAAAAGGTGTTCACTATCACTCAGCATTGGTACAATACTGATACGGCTACCTATCGCTCGATCTATTCGGTAAACCGGGCATCCGATTTCGCACCGATCTATCATGCTGAGACCATCGGCGCAAAAACGAAAGCATACAACTGGGGACCAAACAGGATCACCGGCGCAGACACTGTTGCCAACAACCTGCAAAAGTCCTTCGCGCTTGATTTCAAGCTACCCAATTTCAACTGGAACCTTGATATCGAAACTTTTGAAATGCTGCCCCTGGCGGAAGGCAAGAATTTCATCATCAATTTTTATGATGCAGGCCTTAGCCCGCCCGAATGGGCCAGCTATAAAGTGATCGGCAGCGAAACGATCACTTTGCTGAATAATGAAAAAGTAGATTGCTGGAAGCTATTCACCGAAGGAGATAGTCAAGGAACGCATTATTCGGAAACCTACTGGATCAGCAAGAAGAATCATGAGTTTTTGAAGGAAGAGGATTCTTATAACGGCATGTATCGATATAAGATCAAAATGCCGGTTGCTGCACCGGATCTGATAGCGAGATTCAAATAATAGATTTATCTTATTCATTTTAATGAGGAAGCTTTATATTTGGTTACTACCAATTATTAAACTTCTTTTTATGCGTATCACGCGTTGCACCACCGTCGCCGAATTGAACCAAAAGGCTGCCGATCTCATCATCAATGAATTAGCCAGGAACCCGCGAAACCTGTTCTGCACTGCAACGGGAAATTCGCCCACAGGCATTTACAAACTGCTGGCTGAAAGAAAAGATGCCATTCAGACCAAAAGGCTCAACCTGCTAAAATTGGACGAATGGTACGGCCTGCCGATGGATCACCCGGCGAGCTGCGAATATTACCTGCAAAAACATTTGATCGGTCCTTTGGATATAACCTCGGTCACCGGGTTCGATAGCAAAGCCGAACCGGAGGCAGAATGTAAACGAATAAATCAATATCTCGCCGAACATGGCCCGATAGATGTTTGCGTTTTAGGACTTGGGCAGAACGGTCACCTGGGTTTTAACGAACCTGCAGATTTCCTCGAGCCTCATGCACATCTTTCCACATTGAGCCCAACCTCACTCAACCACCAGATGATCAAAGATTCCGACGTGGAGATGAAATATGGTTTCACGCTGGGGCTTGCCGATATATTACAATCGAGGAAGATCATTCTGCCTGTTTTCGGGCAGAACAAAAGGGCCATCATGCAGCAGTTGATGGATGAGAAAGTAAGTACGCATTTACCAGCCTCGCTCCTGTGGCTGCACCCGGATGTGGAATGCCTGTATTGCGAAAATGATAGTTAAGAGATGAAACACCTGTCACTTATTTTATGTGTTCTTTGTGGCATAGTTTTTTTGGCGAACGCCCAGGTACAGGTGCGCAATGAACCGCGGCATCATAATGTGATCGAAAACAAATATTTCAGGGTATTGGATGTAAATATCCCGCCGCATGACACCACTTTGCAGCATATTCATTCCACGCCTTCGGTCATTTTGATGTTCAGCAATACGGTGACGGCCACGCAGCTCAAAGGCCAGGGCTGGGTGAAATCGACCAGTGTTGCGGGCAGCGCTTTTTATCGTGATTTCAGCAAGGATACGGTTATACACCGCGTAAGCAACTGGGACGACGTTCCTTACCACGTTACGGATATCGAGTTGCTTTCGGCGTACCATCCGGGCGACGGCCGCAAACCGCTTCCGTATACCCTGCTGTTTAATGAGGAAAGAGCAGTCGCCTATCGGGTAACCGATACATCGATCAATCAAAAGCTAACCGTCAGCAACCGCGGGCCCATGATCGCGGGCCTGGTGGCGGGAAACGACATCATCCTGCACGATATCACGCATAATAAAACTATCACCATAAAAGCGAACAAGGAAACCTATATAGAACCGGGCATCTCGTTTTACCTGTCTCCGACGAGCAAAAAGGCGATCAACCTGGTTTTGTTCGAACTTAAATAAAGACTATGAGTAAGGGAACTGAACAACATACCTATGACGCCATTGTCATAGGCTCTGGCATCAGCGGCGGCTGGGCCGCGAAGGAACTGTGCGACCTGGGCGTAAAAACCCTGGTTTTGGAGCGCGGGCGAAACATTGAACATATTAAGGACTACCCGACTGCGACCAAAGGGCCGTGGGAATTTGAGCACCATATGCAGGAGCCATTATCGGTAACCAAGGAGAACCCGGTAATAAGCCGCTGTTACGCTTTTGGCGAAGACACCCAGCACTTTTTTGTGAAGGACAAGGAGCATCCTTATATCCAGGAAAAACCTTTCGACTGGATACGCGGATACCAGGTTGGCGGCAAATCCATCATGTGGGGGCGCGCCTGCCAGCGCTGGAGCGATTTTGAATTTTCGACTCCGCAACGCTACGGTTTTGCGGTCGACTGGCCCATTCGTTATGCCGACATCGCACCGTGGTATTCGCACGTGGAAAGATTCTCCGGAATCTGCGGGGATAAAGACGGATTGGAGGCCCTGCCTGACGGCGACTACCTGCCTCCCTTTGAAATGAGTTGCGTTGAAGAAGATATCCAGCGCAAACTCAAAACGCGTTACCCCGATCGCCATATGGTAAAAACCCGCTGGGCGCATTTGACCAAACCCAACCAGATCCATCTCGATCAGGGCCGCGGCCAGTGCCAGGCACGCGACCTTTGCACGCGTGGTTGTCCTTTTGGCGGGTATTTCAGCTCGGTTTCATCGACGTTGCCTTGGGCCAAGAAGACGGGCAACCTCACTATAAGGCCTTTCTCGGTAGTGCATTCAGTGATCTATGATGATAAAAAAGGCAAAGTGACCGGCGTGCGCGTTATTGATACCAATACCAAACAGGAATACGATTACTATGCTAAAGTGATCTTCCTGAATGCAGCTTGCCTGAATACCAATTTGATTCTCCTTAACTCTACCTCGAACCGCTTCCCGAACGGGTTGGGTAATGATAACGGCCTGTTAGGGAAATTCATGGCATTCCAGAATTACCGCGGCAGCGTTCATGGCCGGGTGGAAGGTTTTGAGGACAAGTATTACTATGGCCGAAACCCGACAAATCCCATCATTGCCAATTACCGCAACCTCCATAAAAAGGATACGGATTACATTGGCGGGTTCCTCACTTTCGTTTATTCGAACCGGGGGCGCCAAAGGTGGGACGAGGGCGTAGGTGCCGACCTGAAAGAATCATTAACCCAGCCCGGACCATGGCGCGCAGGCATGTATATGCAGGGCGAAACTATCCCGAAAGAAGTGAACCATGTGCGCCTGAGCAAGGATCAGAAAGACTCCTGGGGTATACCACAATTGATCACTTCGGTTGGCTATGATGACAATGACGATAAGATGGTGAAGGATTTCCTCGATCAGAGCGCTGAAATGCTGGAAACGGCCGGTGTAAAGGACATCTTCAAACATGACACCCACCAGGCGCCGGGCCTGGACATCCACGAGATGGGCGGCTGTCGGATGGGGAATGATCCTAAGACATCATTACTCAATAAATGGAACCAGCTGCATCTGTGCAATAACGTATATGTGACCGATGGTGCCTGCATGACGAGTACGGGCAATCAAAGCCCTTCGATTTTGTATATGGCCTTCGCGGCGCGGGCGGCGAATCACGCGGTTGAGGAAATGAAGAAGGGGAATGTTTAGTCAGGCCAGACTTGCGAAGTTTTAAAAACTTCGCAAGTCTTATGACAACTATTTATAATAAAACCCATGTCGAATAGAAGAACATTTTTAAAAAATACAAGCCTTTTGGCTTTGAGCGTTCCATTAGCTAAAATAGACCTTTTTGATACAACCGCTCACAAAATATCCGCATTCGGCATCCAGCTTTACATGGTCCGCGATGAAATGGCGGAGGACATGCCCGGAACCCTGAAAAAAATTGGTGAAATGGGCTATACGCAATTGGAAAGTTTTGGCGGAGATAAAGGCATGTTTTGGGGAATGAACAACAGGGATTTCAAAAAACTATCCGGTGATTATGGATTGACGCTGGTTTCCAGCCATTACAATGACGAGCCCGGCGGATTTGAAAAACAGGTTGAAAAAGCTGCTGAAATAGGCATGAAGTACCTCATCTGTCCATGGAAGGGCCCGCAAAAATCGATTGATAAATTCAAACAATTCGCTGAAGAGTTTAACCACAACGGCGAAATATGCAAAAAGTACGGGATGCGCTTTGGCTATCATCCGCATGATTATCCTTATAAAAAGGTAGACGGGCAATTGCCGATAGATGTTCTTTTAAATAATACGGATAAAAACCTGGTCGATTTTGAAATGGATTTTTATTATACCGTGACCGAGGGACAGAACCCGGAGGCCTATATCAAAAAATACAGCGGCCGGTTTAAACTGTGCCACATGCGCGACGTGCTGAAACACCGGCTTCCGCCTGGCAGCACCGAAGAATCGGCCTGCGACCTTGGGCGGGGAATTATTAATTATCCGCATTTACTGGCTACGGGCTTGGATAACGGCATGAAGTATTTCTTTGTGGAGCAAAGCCGGTTTTTTCACGAAACGCCGTTACAAAGCGCCAAGATCAATATTGATTATTTGAAGAAATTACAATTGGCTTGATACAGATTTACGAAGTTTTGGAAACTTCGTAAGTCTTCGCCCGTATCAAAACTTATGAAACGGCTTTCGGAAGAATTCATCGACCAGCTTATTGAAGTCATCAGCATGCTGTATCAGCGTAGGATGCCCCGAATTGGGCACCACCCACAAATAGGCTCTCGGAATAGCCTGGTAAATTTTCACCGTATGCTCTATCGGTATCACGTCGTGGTCGCCGCAAATGATGAGTGACGGACATTTGATCACTTTCAAGGCAGAAAAAGGAATATTAGGCTGAACATAATCCAGCATAAATATTTTCCAGTCGTTTTTTTCTTTGGCAGTGGTACGCGGTTTGTCTTTGTCACGGTTGTATTGTTTCACCATACCATTCCATTCACTCGGTTTAATGCCCAAAGAATCTGGCGTCAAATTTGCGCCTGTCGCGGCAAACTTGATCACTTTATCGGGGTGCCGCATGGCCAGCAGGATCGCATTGATACCCCCGTCACTCCAGCCGATCACATAAGCCGAATCAATATGCATTTTGTCAAGCAAGCCGGCAAAATCGTCAGCCATCTGCTCAAAACTCAGTGAATCTTTCGGGTCGACAGTCTTCCCATGCGCGCGGCTGTCTACGGCGATCACTTTATATTTTTTTGAGAAGTAAGGAATTGTTTTAGAAAACGCCTCGATACTACCGCCGTTACCATGGATCAGCAACAAGGGTTTGCCCTGGCCATAAACCTCGGCATACATTTTAATGCCCCGCACATCATAGTATTTTCCGGCCGCCGGGTTGTCGCCATATTTTACCTGTTGCCCGCAAGCGACAACTGAAAACATCAATAAGTAAAAGAGCGTCGTAATTTTTATCATAGCATTTATAAAGTGTTGAAATATAGGAATTTTAATTTATTTTACTTAACTTCCATCATTCAATTTAAACCCTGATTATCATGAAAAAACTATTGCTCATTGCAGCGCTTGCCGCATTTGCATTTACTGCCAGCGCCAGAACAACCCCACCGGGTGCAGATTCATCTTCCTCCAAACACCAATCTAAATTCCATAAGTTCAAGGTCGATTTCACCTTAGGTTATGCGATCCCGCCATCAAATAGCAATAATGCGAATGCGAAGATAAAGGCGGGTGCAGAAATCGTACTCGAGCCGCATTACCGCGTTTCGGATGCTGTCGCGATTGGCTTCAGAATTGCAGGAGCAGGTTTGGCTTACGCCGACACAAGCGGGAGCGGTACGGGAACCAGCGGTAAGGCCCACGTCTCGTTTATATATTCTTATTGCCCTACGATTGATCTTTATTTAATGCACGGCGGTTTCAGGCCTTTTATAGGTGGCGGGGCCGGCATTTTCAACCAGGGGTCGATAAACGTTAGCGGTGACAGCCAGGGCACAAGCAATAGCGGTTATGTGAGCCTTGGTTCCAAATTTGGATTTTTTCCGCGCGCCGGTTTTGAAGCCGGGCACTTCAGGATATCGGCTGAATACAATGTAGTTGGCAACGACGCTAATGGCAACAGCCAAAATTTCGCCGCGTTTAACATCGGCTTCTTTTTCGGCGGCGGCAGGAGATAGATTTAGTCGGAAGGTCGGGAAGTCCGAAAGATTGTTTCGCCATAAAACAGTAAAGCCCTGTGTCAAAAGCGCGGGGTTTTTTATTGGCAACAACCGAAAACACTAATCCGTAAAAGGAGCTGAATTATTTTTTTAACCACTATAATTCAATTTAAACTGATTATCATGAAAAAACTATTACTCATTGCGGTGTTCGCTGTATTTTCATTAACAGCCGGCGCAAAAACGATGACACCACCGGCTTCAGATTCGTCTTCCACCAAACAACTATCAAAGTTCCATAAATTCAAGGTCGACCTCACTTTCGGCTATGCTATCCCACCCTCAAACGGCGACGCAAATGTCAATGTGAAAGCGGGTGTCACCTTCGTACTCGAGCCGCACTACCGCGTATCGGATGCAGTTGCGGTTGGTTTAAGGTTCGAGGGAGCAGGTTTGGGTTATGCCGATAGTAACAACGGCAATAGTGCGAACGTTAATGTTTCGGTGTTGTACTCATTTTGTCCTTCGGTTGATTTCTATTTGATGAATGGCGGCTTCAGGCCTTTTATCGGCGGCGGCGCCGGCATTTATGACCAGGGATCAGTTACCGTAAACAGCGGGGACCTTAGCAGCAGTAGCGCGTCACAGTATGTGAGCCTCGGTTCCAAGTTCGGGTTCTTCCCGCGTGCCGGTTTTGAAGCCGGGCACTTCAGGTTATCGGCTGAATATAATGTCGTGGGCAAAAACGCTAATGGCAACAGCTTAAATTATGCCGCTTTTAACTTAGGTTTTTTCTTCGGCGGCGGCAGGAGATAAATTTAGTCCGAAAGTCGGGAAGACCGAAAGTCGGGAAGATTTTTTTGTTACAAAACACTAAAGCCCCACGTCAAAAGCATGGGGCTTTTTGTTGCGCGTTGTTTTACAAAATCCTACCTTTCGTGCTCCAATTTTAAACTGCCATCGATGAGTAGTGAAATTAAGACCTCCTATGATGCCATTGTGATCGGTTCGGGCATCAGCGGCGGCTGGGCCGCTAAGGAGTTGTGTGACCTGGGCCTGAAAACGCTGGTGCTGGAACGCGGCCGTAACGTGGAGCACATTAAAGATTACCCGACAGCTACTATGCCGCCGTGGGATTTCAAACATCGCGGCCGCATGACGACCGCGTGGCTCAAAGAGAATCCCTACATCAGCAAGGCGGCCGGCTATGGCGAGGACGACGCACACTTTTTCGTAAAAGACAAAGACCACCCCTATATACAGGAAAAGCCTTTCGAATGGATACGCGGTTACCAGGTGGGCGGCAAATCGCTTACCTGGGGACGCGCCTGCCAGCGCTGGAGCCAATACGAGTTCACTAACCCGGAAAAATTCGGCTACGGTATCGCCTGGCCCATCGGGTATGACGACGTAGCGCCCTGGTACTCACATGTGGAAAAGTTCATCGGCGTTTGCGGCACAAAAGATGGTATCGAGGCTATGCCAGATGGAGAGTTCCTGCCGCCATTCGAAATGAACTGCGTGCAGGAAGTGGTCAGCAAAAAGATCAATGAACATTATCCAGACCGCCATTTGGTGCACGCCCGCTGGGCGCACCTTACCAAACCCGAGCCGATACATTTCGAGCAGGGCCGCGTGAAATGCCAGGCGCGTAATATGTGCATGCGCGGGTGCCCGTTCGGCGGCTATTTCTGCTCGAACAGCTCTACCCTGCCCTGGGCGAAAAAGACGGGTAACCTGACTATCCGGCCTTTCTCCGTAGTTGAATCCATTATTTACGATGAAAAGCTGGGAAAAGCATCGGGCGTCAGGGTGATCGACACAAATACCAAACAGGTTTATGAATACAAAGCACGTATCATCTTCCTCAATGCTTCGGCGCTGAACAGTAATTTGGTGCTGCTCAATTCAACTTCGAACCGTTTCCCGAAGGGATTGGGTAATGATAACGGTCTGCTGGGTAAATACGTGGCATTCCAGAATTATCGCGCTTCGGTGAATGCTGAAATGGATGGCTTCCTGGATAAATATTATTTCGGACGAAACCCAACCGAGCTGATCCTCGCAAATTACCGCAACCTGCATAAGCACGAGACCGACTATTTCGGAGGTTTTACGACCTTTATGGGCGCTTACCGTGAGCCGCATGCCGAAGTCGAAGGCGTTGGCGGCGCATACAAAGACGCGCTTACCGAACCGGGCGGCTGGAACGTTTATATGTACCTGCAGGGCGAAACGGTGCCGAAGATCACCAATCACGTCCGGTTGAGCACCGACCAGAAAGATCAGTGGGGAGTTCCTCTTTTGATCACTTCTGTCGAATATGATGATAACGACGAGCGGATGATCCAGGATTTCCTGAAACAAACGAAGGAAATGATGGAAAAAGCAGGCTGCAAAAATATCCAGGCTTATGAAAACAAACAGGCGCCCGGCCTGGACATCCACGAGATGGGCGGCTGCCGCATGGGCAAGGATCCGGCGACGTCGCTGTTAAACAAATGGAACCAGTTACACCTGTGCCAAAACGTTTTCGTGACCGACGGCGCCTGCATGACCAGCACAGGTAATCAAAGTCCGTCAATCCTTTACATGGCGCTTACTGCCAGGGCCGCGAATTATGCCGCCGCTGAAATGAAAAAAGGGAATTTATAGTCACACTGAATACCTAACGTCACTCCAGATACACCATGAAAAAGATTTACGTTTCTTTTTGCGCTGCGTTCACAGTATTGAGCATTGCCGCAGTCGATGAAGCTTTCGCACAGCAAAATGCCATCGATAAAAAAGTGGATTCGGTGATGGCTAAAATGACCTTAGCCGAAAAGGTCGGCCAGATGAACCAGTACAATGGCGATTGGGAAGCAACCGGCCCGGTTACCAAGGACGTGGGCAACAAACTCGACGAGATACGCCAGGGCCGGGTAGGCGCTGTCCTCAACATCATGGGTACGGATCACGTTAAAACTTTCCAGGATGCGGCTATGCAGTCGCGTCTGAAAATACCACTACTTTTCGGGCAGGATGTGATACATGGGTACCGGATCACTTTTCCTATCCCATTAGCCGAAGCCTGTAGCTGGGATGCAGACATGATCGAAAAATCGGAGCGCGTGGCGGCGAAGGAGGCTTCAGCCTCAGGCATCAACTGGACTTTCTCGCCGATGGTGGACATTGCCCGCGACCCGCGCTGGGGCCGGGTAATGGAAGGCGCCGGCGAGGACCCATATCTCGGCTCACTGATCGCCGCCGCGCGTGTACACGGTTTCCAGGGGCGCGGCCTGGGTAATACCGATGCGGTGATGGCCTGCGCCAAACATTTCGCAGCCTATGGTGCGGCTATCGGCGGGCGCGATTACAATAGCGTGGATATGAGCCTACATACGTTGTGGCAATATTATCTGCCCCCGTTCAAAGCAGCGGCCGATGCGGGTGTTGCTACATTCATGAATTCGTTCAACGATCTGAACGGCACACCTGCCACGGCGAACACATATTTGCAGCGCGAGATATTGAAAAAGGACTGGAATTTCAAGGGCTTCGTAGTGAGCGACTGGGGCTCCATCAGCGAAATGATCAATCATGGTTATTCGAAGGACAATTATGAGGCAGCGCAGCAGGCAATCACCGCCGGCAACGACATGGATATGGAAAGCCGCAGCTATATCGGCAACCTGGAAAAGCTAGTGAACGACCAAAAAGTACCTGTTAGGCTGATAGACGAGGCCGTAACCAGGATATTGCGAAAGAAATTCGAGATGGGGCTTTTTGACGACCCTTATCGCTTTATCAATCCTCAGCGCGAAAAAACTTCACTCAACCTGCCCGGAAGCCAGCAAACGGCGCGCGATATGGCGCGCAAAAGTATCGTGCTGCTGAAAAATGATAAGCAATTATTACCGCTTTCAAATAATCTGAAAACAGTAGCACTGATAGGGCCGCTGGTAAAAGCGAAGAAGGAGCTTAAGGGCTTCTGGTCGCTGGACATTGATCCGAACGAAAATATCCCTTCTGTAATGGATGCTTTACAAAAACAGCATCCCAAAACGCAGTTCCTGTTCTCAGGAGGCTGCAATATTGACGATCAGTCCAAAGCCGATTTCGCCGATGCTGTCGCTACGGCAAAAAAAGCTGAAGTGGTGGTCATGGTAGTGGGCGAGGCTCCGGATATGACGGGCGAGGCCAAAAGCAAATCGAATATCCATTTGCCCGGTGTCCAGGAAGACTTGATCAAAGCGGTCGTTGCGACGGAAAAACCAGTAGTTGTGATCATGATGGCCGGTCGCCCGATGGTTTTCAACTGGACGGCGGATAATGTTCCGTCGATACTATATGCCTGGTGGCTGGGCAGCCAGGGCGGTGATGCCATCGCCGATGTGCTTTATGGCGCATACAACCCATCCGGCAAGCTGCCGATCACGTTCCCGCGCACCGAGGGGCAGATTCCGATCTATTACAATCACCTGAATACCGGCCGCCCGGCGTCGGGTGATAAGGATGTTTTCTACAAATCAGCTTACATTGACCTGCCCAATTCGCCGCAATATGCGTTTGGCCATGGCTTAAGCTATACCACTTTCCAGTACACCGATGACGATACCAACAATACTAAAACCTCGCTGAAGGATAATGATGCGCTGACGATATCCTTCACTGTAAAAAACACCGGGAAGTATGCCGGCGAGGAAACGGTACAGCTATATATTCGTGACATGGTATCGCAGCCGCTAAGGCCTGTAAAGGAATTGAAGGATTTCAAAAAAGTATTCCTGCAACCCGAAGAAAGCAAGCATGTAACTTTTTCCGTCAACCGCGATATGCTTAAATTTTATAATGACAAACTGGAGTGGGTGACGCAACCGGGCGATTTCCAGGTGATGATCGGCAGCGCCTCGGACGATGTACGGATAAAAAAAGCTTTTGAATTGGCCAATTAAAATCTCTTAAAGATGAAATACTTATCCGTTGCGCTGGCTGTACTGCTTTTCGCCGGCAATGCCAGGGCCCAATATGTAAAAGGCGACCTGAACGACATCAGCGGTCGTTTTGTGAACGCGCACGGCGCTGGTGTGCTTTTCTATAATGGCATGTATTACCTGTTCGGCGAGATCAAAAAAGGCAAAACCTGGCTGGTACCGGGGCAGCAATGGGAAGATTATCGCGTTCCTGCAGGAGGCGTTTCCTGTTATTCCTCTTCGGACCTGGAGCATTGGAAATACCTGGGAGTTGCGCTGGCGGCGACCACCGGAGATACTACTAAGGACCTGGACACAAGCCGCGTGATCGAACGGCCGAAGGTGGTTTACAACGCCAAAACCAAAAAATTTGTGATGTGGATGCACGTCGATAAAAAGGACTATTCCTACTCACAGGCAGGCGTTGCGGTAAGCGACAGGCCGGAGGGCCCATTCCAGTATATGCATAGCGTGAAGCCGAACGTCCAAATGGCCAGGGATATGACGGTGTTCAAAGATTCCGATGGAAAGGCCTATCTAATTTACTCTTCCGAGAACAACAATACCATGCAAGTGTGCCTGCTGAGCGCTGACTATCTGAGCCCAACGGAAAGCTATACCCGCATTCTCGTTGGCCGCAGAAGGGAGGCGCCGGCGATGTTCAAAAATGGGAAGAAATATTATCTCATCACCTCGTCGTGTACGGGCTGGTCGCCCAATGCGGCTATGTATGCTGTCGCCGACCGGCCAATGGGCCCGTTCCATGAAATAGGCAACCCCTGCCAGGGGCCCGGCGCCGAAACCACTTTCAACGCGCAGAGCACTTTTGTACTGCCTTCGAAAGACGAACCCAACAGCTATATTTTTATGGCTGACCGCTGGAATAAGCTCAACCTGCCCAAATCGGATTATTTATGGTTGCCGCTGAGGGTGGATAAAGGAAAGGTGATCATTACGCAAGAAACGGGGGACTAACTCATTACCAATGTTCACCGTTTCATTGTCGAATAATAATCCATACAGCCCTTGTCTCATCGGCAAAATTGAATTTTAAAAATCAATTTTCGTGTTACAAACAAATCATTTTGTAACCAATAGGATATTTCTATCAAATCATAAAACTATTGATTAAAAAAATAAACCTAAAATAAAAAATTTAATTGACACAAAATTCTATTTTCCGATATTATAATATCTGCTTATGCACTGATAATGACAACCTTTAAGCAATATTTATCGTACAAAGCATCATAAAAATGACCAAATATTATTCATCGCTGACTTATTAACGGCCGAACAACCATCACAACAACATGGCAACATTAGCATCACCCCGAAGCTTTTACGATTACCTGAGAAGAGGACATATTATTTCAGACCTGGGCAAAAAGTTATGGTCCGGGGCAACTTACTACAGTAGTGCCAACTATTACAAAGCCGTTTTAAGCCAATACGTGAATTTTAACAGTTATATCAATATTTATAATAAGACGTTGAAACTGGGCACAGTGCATACAGAGGTGCCTATCCAGTCGAACATTCTTGGCATGGAAGCCCGCGTAGTTACCGGTAAATACGGCAAGCCTGATTTTGTTTTCACCGAAAAAAACCTTTCCGTTTATGTTTACAAATGGAAGCTGAACGGTATCCGCACCCGCTGCGAGGTTCATTTCTACAGGAACAAATCGTTTTTTGTGAATTACATCTATAACCAGTTGAACACAAGCCAGATGGCATACGTAATAGATTCGGTGACGAGCAAGTATACCGGCCAGTATGAGGGCGGAATAGACCTGATGAACACCAAGATCAGCGACAGGGACCACAACGTGTTGTTCGTCGACAACTTCCTGATGGGGTTGAGGCTGTCGTACATGAGCAGTTGCGAAAACGACTGGTATGAAGCCATGGCCGATTTTGTGAACGACAGGAAAGCCAGGCAGGAAACGAAGGCCAATATTGAAGCGAAGCGTTTCTTCAACAGGATATAACCGGATTAAAGTTCCATATTTATTATATTACAAAGACCACTCTTGCAGGTGGTCTTTTGCTTTTTTATATGCTTAGTGTATTGAAAGTTTGTTCGTTATTTATAAACGTTCATATATTTATATATTGCAACAAAATATCTATATGGCGCAGGACGAGGGTTCTTTTTCCACCAGGAAAGCCGCGCAAGAATGGGCAGCACTCTGTGGAATTTATTCAGCAATAATAACAATACTGATGGCAGCGGGATATTTGACCTGAGGTGCCCAATATTTTTTGAAGTAAATGGAAATAGCCAGTGGGTTCTATACCCGCAAAACCCGGTCACGCCTATATCAGACGGCGGCCAGCCGTATAATCCTGAAAGAGATGCTGACAACAAAGGCTGGTCGGTTGATAAAGTGGGTAACCTGTATTCTGATTACAATTACTACCTGGGCAGGGACGGAATTGCTACAGGATCAACCAACGCATGCCCTGAAATTTTCATGACCCCGGCAGAAGTACATTTTTTGAAAGCTGAGGTCTATGCAAGAGGTATTGCCGGCATTGCCCAGAATATGACTACCGCAAAAACAAAATATGAAGCAGGTGTAACCGCATCGCTCACCTTCTGGAAAAATATGGCATTCAATTCTACCATATGGGTGGTGAATAAGCCGGCTTCGGCTACGCCAACCGCTGGGGAGATCAGCGCTGTGCTAACTAATCCAAAAGTTGCCTTTAATGCTGGAAACGCCGTTAGCCTGATCTATGCGCAGGAATGGATCGACCTTTTCCGCCAGCCATGGGTGGCCTGGGCCCTGATGAGACGGACAGGTTATGCTACCCCACAAGATACCAGCAATCCGGCAGGTTACACCCCAAATTATGGCAGTTTGCAACGCTACCAGTACCCGGCCGATGAACAGCAGTTAAATACTGCCAACTGGCAAGCCGCGACAGGCGGTTCGGATGCCACGGGCACCAAAATCTGGATAACGAAATAATTGAATAAAGCGATATTCCCCCCTGTCGCTAAAGATTTCCTTGAGAGGGTTAGATTTAGTTGAACGTTGAGTTTGGATAAAGGGGAAGCAAAATAGGCTTCCCCTCCTGCTCACGTTGGTTTAGCCTGTATGTTTTTTTTTTAACTGTATGTATGTAACAAATGTCTTCGGCACTAGTCTATTTTACGATGTAAGCATCTTATAATAAGGGCATTCGTTGCCTGATCTTATATCAGAATACCTTATTTCTTTCAGCCTGAGCATATGAGTACAGCAATCATTACAAATCGTATTGCCGGAATATCGCCACGCGCAAAAGCGAGGGTAGCCGGTATTTGTGAATTTTTCGAAGGCTTGCTTTCCGCCTATGGACAGGTCAGTATCCTGGGTAGCCTGGTTGTTGCGGGCAATTCGGCTGCAACAGCGGCAAATATCCTGGGGCATCAGCAACTATTCTGGTTCGGATTTGCCATATCCGTCCTGGGCGCTGCCTTTCATATCGCATGGGGGTATCTTTTTTATGAGTTGTTCAAGCCCGTGAACGCCAGCATAGCCCGGTTTGCAGCTTTTACTGTTATCCTATGCAGCGCCATGCAGGCGGTTACGGCGCTGTTGTACGCAGCGCCTATGATCGTTCTGCAGCATGGTAATTCTCTGAGCTCTTTCTCAAACGCCCAATTGCAGGAACTAATGATGTTCTTCCTCAAGCTGAACAATTATGCATTTGAAATCGACCTGGTATTCTTTGGGTTATGGTGTGTTTTAAGCGGCTACCTGATCTCAAAATCAACCTTCATGCCACGTATCATCGGCGTACTGCTGATGATCGATGGCCTTGGATGGATGATGTACATTTTCCCTCAGTTTGCCTACAGCATATTTATGGTTATTGCCATCGCATCCGGCTTGGCAGAAGTACCATTACAGTTATGGCTCATTATTATGGGCGTTAATTCCAGGCGTTGGTACGAGCAGGCTGGGACGACCGTCGAATAAATAAAAAGCCCCCCTTCGTTGAAACTTCGGCGGGCAAATCTCTTCTTCGCAAGTGCAGCGGACTTTGTCCGCCGTAGCTCGCTTCGGCGAGCGAAGGCGGAGAGGGAGGGATTCGAACCCTCGATACACTTTTGATGTATACACACTTTCCAGGCGTGCTCTTTCGACCACTCAGACACCTCTCCGGAAAAATTGGATTGCAAATGTAAACTATTTGGCGGAATAACGGGTATTATGCGCCATCGGAATAAGCAAATTGATTTGGTATTCAGGAAATTCTTGGTACTTTACGCCTGCCGATTGGCAAATGACCTTTAATCCTTTTTAACCTGATCACATATTTAAAATGGAAGTCAACCCGACAAGTAAAACCAGGACATTCTTTGTTATTATGGCCGCTTACTGGCTGGTATTCGGCCTGATAACGACCTTCTATCCGCGGCTGATGGATCTATTTCAGACCGAGTTGGGCAGAAATGCAAAAACAGCCTTTTCAAATCATATATGGCTCCATGACGGCTTGGATATAATAGCCATCAGCGTTTTACTTTTTGCGCTTTCCCGCGAATCGGTGAGCCGCAATATACTTCGGGCAGCAGCAGTTGTTGCCGCGCTTGTAACCTTTGCCATCGCTTACTCGCTCCTGTCAACACCATATTGGAGCGTACTGTTTGTCGTACCGGCTATTGGCTGCTTCTTTTTCGCTATTTGGGGATTGGTGCTTGCCAGCAAAATGAAGTGATGCATACAAAAAAGCGCCCGTCCG
This sequence comes from Mucilaginibacter sp., assembly GCA_035551775.1. Lineage (GTDB taxonomy): Bacteria > Bacteroidota > Bacteroidia > Sphingobacteriales > Sphingobacteriaceae > Mucilaginibacter. The sequence goes on from DASZMQ010000018.1 coordinate 132,774, forward strand.
CCTGAGGCGGAACGGAACGCTCCATCAAATCAACACTCACTTCTATTATATCACTTATCCTCTTTCACAATTCATTTATATTATAGACTGAATTTTTTGAGATAGGTTTAATTGGTATTAATCCGAAAGCCAGTGCCGGAAATAATCTTTCGGACTTCCGGACTTATGCGGACTTTCGGACTAATTCACTTATGTTTGTGCGAATGGTCAAACTAAACGCGAGCGAGCCATCCAAATGCTGAGCATCAACGAGATCAAGAAACCTATTGCTGCCGAAATCGATGCTTTTGAGGAAAGATTCAAAGCCTCCATGCAAAGCTCGGTACCCTTGCTCGACCGAATTACCCATTATATCGTCAAACGTAAGGGCAAACAAATCAGGCCTATGTTCGTCTTCTTTTCGGCGAGCATTTGCGGTGATATTAACGACTCTACCTACCGCGGCGCTGCTTTGGTCGAACTGCTGCATACGGCTACTTTGGTGCACGACGATGTAGTAGACAATTCGTACCAGCGGCGCGGTTTTTTCTCTATCAATGCTTTGTGGAAGAATAAGATCGCGGTTTTGGTAGGCGATTTTTTGTTCTCGAAAGGCATGCTGCTTTCACTTGAGAACGACGACTTTAAATTATTGAGGATCGTATCCGAAGCCATCAAACAGATGAGCGAAGGTGAATTGCTACAGGTGGAGAAGGTGCGCCGCATGGATGTGGACGAGCCAATTTATTACGAGGTGATCCGCCAGAAAACGGCGTCGCTGATTGCCTCGTGCTGCGCCTGTGGTGCTGCTTCAGCAGGCGCTGACGAGGATACCGTGGCGAAGATGAAACTCTTTGGCGAGAAGATCGGAATTGCTTTCCAGATCAAGGATGATATGTTTGACTTTGGCACGGACGACGTGGGCAAGCCGCTGGGTATCGATATCAAGGAAAAGAAAGTGACTTTGCCGCTCATTTATTCACTGAAACGCGCCTCGTCTTCCGACCGGAAAAGGATTATCAACCTGGTAAAGAACCATAATGATGACCCGAAGAAAATAGGCGAAGTGATCCGCTTTGTGAACGAGACCGGCGGATTGCAATATGCCGAAACCCAGATGAAACGTTACCAGGAAGAAGCCTTTGCGATATTGAACACCTTCCCCGACAGTGATTCGCGCCGCAGCCTTGAACAATTGGTGCGCTTTACTACCGAAAGGAACAAATAATGCCCAGCGAGCTGATCTTTATTATTGGTTTTGTCCTGTTCATCTGCCTCATGCTGGCGCTCGACCTGGGTTTGTTCGCCAAATCAGGCAAACCCGTAAGCATCGGTCAGGCGGCGGTAATGAGCGCCGTTTGGGTATCATTGGCGCTGGTTTTTTACTGGCTCATCTACCAGTACGGGCACCTGCTGCATCACGTCGACAGTTTTAAAAAGCTACAGGACATCAACGCCAAAAACTTCCATCACCTGCAGCTGAACCCGAACGATTTCGCGGCCGGCCTGGAGCTCTACCGTAAGAACCTTTCGCTCGAGTTTATCACCGGGTATGTGATCGAGTATGCTTTATCGGTCGACAATATCTTCGTTATGGTGTTGATCTTTACCGCTTTCTCGGTCGATCCTAAATACTATCATAAAGTATTGATCTGGGGTATCCTGGGCGCTATCGTAATGCGCTTCCTGTTCATTTTTGTAGGTTCGGCGCTGATAGAAAATTTTCACTGGGTGTTGTATATTTTCGGATTATTCCTGGTATACACAGGCATCATGATGTTCATCCAGCGAAACCAGGAAAAGGAGATCGACCCTGAAAATCACAGCGTGGTGAAATTTGCCTCAAAGTATTTGGGCGTTCATCCGCATTTTTCAGGAGGTAAATTCTTCATAAAGGTCGACGGCCGGAAGCTGATCACGCCACTTTTCCTGGTGCTGATGATCATCGAGGTTACCGACCTGCTTTTTGCCGTCGATTCCATACCGGCTATATTCTCGGTCACCAAGGACCCTTACATCGTCTTCTTTTCAAACATTTTTGCCATCCTGGGCCTGCGATCGATGTTCTTCCTGCTGGTGAACATCATCGAGAAGTTTCGCTTTCTCAAAATCGGGTTATCGGTATTGCTGGCCTTCATCGGCCTCAAAATGCTGGCGGGAGACTATGCGGCGATGATCGGGCTCACCACGGGCGTTTCATTGCTGATCATACTCGGTATACTGGCGGTCAGCATTCTCGCTTCCTTGCTTTTCCCTGACAAGACTGAAAGTAAAGCCTGATACCTTTAGCGTATTATGGAAAACAATAATACCCCGGTGCCTCCCCTGTTCGAATGGGCAGGCGGTATAGCGACTTTTGAAAATCTCTTTGACAAATTTTATGATAAGGTGCTGGCCGATCCGTTGCTGGAGCCCGTTTTCAGGCACATGTCGCCGGAGCATAGAAAGCACGTGGCGCATTTTGTAGCCGAGGTTTTGGGCGGACCGGCATTATACAGCGACTCAGAAGGCAGTCATTTTAAAATGATACAAAAGCACCTGAGCCGGCACCTGACCAACGAGCACCGCATGCGCTGGGTTGAACTTTTATTGCAAACGGCTGATGAGCTGACCCTCCCCGATGATCCTGAATTTCGCTCCGCGTTCGTTGCTTATCTGGAATGGGGTACCCGCATAGCGGTCATCAATTCAAACCTGGATGAAGTAAATGAAAGCCCCGACGTGCCAATGCCCAAATGGGGCTGGGGCGTCCCCGGTGGACCGTACCAGGGTTAATCAATTGTCATCTTGCGGACTTCCGGACTTATGCGGACTTTCGGACTCAAAACATTAACTTCGCTACATGCAATGGTCGGTATTCAGCAATCTTAAGATCACTCCTTTTTCGATACTGGATGTCGTACTGATCGCTATTATCATTTACCAGCTTTATAACCTTATCCGCGGCACTATCGCCGCCAATATCTTCATCGGCCTGGCACTTATTTACGTGCTTTACTTCATAGTACCCGATTCAAAAATGCCGCTGATGGCCGGTATCCTGAAGAAAGTAGCCGATGTAGGTATCATTGCGGTCATCATCCTCTTCCAGCCGGAAATACGAAGATTTTTACTCCTGGTGGGTAAGAATGCCTCATTGCAGCGCAATAAAGCCTGGTGGCGTTATTTCTTTGGGAAAGCGGATACCGAACGCGATAACTATGCCCGTATCAAACCGGTCATCGATGCCTGCAAAAGTCTGAAGCAAAGCCGCACCGGCGCACTTATCGTTTTCGTCAAATTTTATGATGAGCAGCTATACCAGAACAGCTGCGAATTCCTCGACTCCAAAATATCCAAACGCCTGCTCGAAAGTATCTTTCAAAAGCACAGCCCGCTTCATGACGGCGCCGTGGTGATATCAGAAAACAAGATCAAAGCAGCCAGCTGTATCCTGCCGCTGACCGACAAAACCGACCTGCCTCTGCAATTCGGCCTGCGTCACCGGGCGGGTATAGGCGTTACCGAGAATAACGAGGCCACAGCCATTATTATCTCCGAAGAAACCGGCGAATTATCCTATGCCAAACAGGGCCGTGTGAAAATGAACATCGGCTTTGCGGAGTTGGAAAAGCTACTGAACAAGGATTTTTAAGGATTAGCCGGTTTCAGCGGGTCAACCGGCTTTACCATCACTACCGGCATCCGGTCGTCACTGCTCACTTTTGCTACCGGCATTTTATCGTCACTGCTCACTTTCAATACCGGCATGCGGCTGGCAAAAGCTATTGCTTCAGGTTGTTTTGCCAACGCCATAAGTGGAGTTCCTTTTTGCAATGGCGGCAAACTAAAATATCGCTTCATTAGTGGGCTGTCGTTAGGCTTCAATTGGTCAAAAATATCCGGCGACTTGAGCAAGGTGCTGTCATATGGTTTGATGAGTGTCTGCGCCTTTAGCTGGTATGCACCGGCTATCAAAGCTACGATAAGGAGTATCTTTTTCATGATGCGGTTTTTATTACCACTAAATTAAACGATCCTGGTGTTAAAAAGTGTTATTTTTTGGTTGTAATATGTTAAAATATGAAGCCGACCGGAGGCGGCTTCATTTATATCAACTCAATTATTTCGCGTCGCTTAATGATTTTGCCGCATCATCAGCGGCTTTGGCCGAAGCGGTATCGTTCATTTTGCTGCGTTCATCTTTGATGTCGTTCAGCTGTTTAACTACGAAAGGCCCCACGCCGCCATACACTTTGTATTTCATGCCGAAATCTTTGATGCTGGCTATAGCTTCCTGCGCATCAGCGGAGTTTTTCATTTTGCCCGCCATGTTGCAAAGGTTCCTGATCATGCCGAACTTCACGTTAATGTCGCCCTCGTCGAATTGCTTATGAACAAAGGGCCACGATTCCGAAACACCGTTGGCAGCAAATACAGAAACCATTGCCTGGGTGAGCGGACCCGTATTGTCCTTCTCAAAACTCAGGGCCAGCTTTACAGCCTGCGCAGAATCAAGCTGGTTGATACCAGTGAGTGCCGATGCCTGGATGGCGTATGATTCGCCATTTATTGCATCCTTATAAACGCTCATGTAAGCTGGGTCCTTTAATCTAGCTAAGGCATTGATAGCCGCCGCGCGAACAAGCGTGTTTTCATCGGCTTTGGCAAGCTTAAGCAGGATAGGCAAAGCAGCGTCATGCACTTCAGCGTTGTTCATCTTCAATGCTTTGATGGCTGTTACACGCAAACCGTAATATTTATCATTCAGAGCCGCCAATAGTATTTGCTGACCAGCCTTTTCAGATTGCTTGCTTTGGGCAGCTTCCATCGCTTCCAGGCGGTCCATGTAAAGGCCGGCATGTGCATACTGATATGCAAATTCGTCCAGCGTTTTATTGTCGGTCTTTTTGCAAAGCATGATCTTGTCGCCGTCAAAGTTCACCAGGTCGGGTTTGGTTGCCGCTTCGAAAGTCAGCGTATCATTTTTCCCGTCAACCCAAACATGGTGACGTTCTTTTTTACCCCCTGCATAAACATCTATTGCCAATGGCACCTTGAATACCTGTCCGTCCTGTTTTTGGGCGACATACACGGTCTCTTTCTTAGCTGCATCATCATATTTATAACTAATATCGAACACCGGGTGCCCGGCGCCATAATACCATTCGTTGAAAAACCAGTTCAGGTCGCGGCCGCTGGCTTCCTCTTCTGCCAGGCGTAATTGCTGCGCTTCGCCGTTCTTGAAGGCATTGGTCTTTAAATAAATGTTCAGGCCTTTATAAAAAGCGTCGTTACCTAAGTAATTGCGCAGCATGCCCAAAATACGGCCGCCTTTTTGGTAAGTTACGTTGTCGAACACTTCTTCCTTGTCTGCATAATGGAAGCGCACCAGGTCTTTTGTAGCAGCTGAAGGATCGTTCAAATAAGCTTCCTGGTCCTGGTGATTCTGATCGGCGGCGACATCCGGACCGTACTTATGTTCGGCCCAAAGCGTTTCGCTGTAATTGGCGAACGATTCGTTCATGGTCAGGTTGCTCCAGCTTTCGCAGGTCACATAATCGCCGAACCACTGGTGGAATAGTTCGTGGGCGATTGTGCTCGCGGCAAAATCATAATAGGCGTCCAAAAGCTGGCGTTTGGTCTGATTCTCGAACTCGCCGTGTAGTGTGGCAGTAGTATTTTCCATCGCGCCGCTCACATAGTCGCGAACTACGATCTGCGAATATTTGTTCCATGGAAAATCAACGCCGGTGATCTTTGAATAAAACTCGATCATCTCTGGCGTCAGGCCGAAAACTTGTTTAGCATAAGGCGCGTATTTCGGCTCCATATAATAATCCACCGGCTTATTGCGCCAGTGGTCGTGGTATATTTTAAAATCGCCTACCGCCATCATGAACAGGTATGGCGAATGAGGCAGGTCCATCACCCAGGTATCGGTGCGCGTTCCGTTGCCGTTCTCCTTTTGCGAAGCCATGCGGCCGTTCGACAGGGTTACATATTTCGAAGGCACCGTCATGCTGATCTCGTCGGTAGTTTTTTGCTCCGGTTTGTCAATGGTCGGGAACCAGGCCGACGAGCTTTCGGTTTCGCCCTGTGTCCATATCTGGATCGGTTTGTCCTTATCCTTGCCGTCCGGGTTGATAAAATAAAGGCCCTTTGCGTCATTGATAGCGGCACTGCCTTTCACTTTTAGCTCATTCGGCTTGGAAGTATAACTGATGTAAATAGTGTACGATTCGCCGTTGTGGTAAGTCTTGTCCAGGTGTATCGCCAGGCTCAGGCTGTCCTGGTACTGGTACTTCAATGGAATATTTTTGCCGCCCTTCACTACGGCAATTTCCTTAATATCCATGCCTTTTGCGTCGAGCCGCAGGGTGTCGGTGGGGTAAAAATGCGGTTTAAGCGTAACCCACTCTTTACCATACATATAGCACTTCTTGTAATCGAAACTCACCGCCAGTTTGGTATGCACCAGGTCGTTGATCTTGGGCGGCGTTTCGCGGTAAATTTTCATTAAGCTTGAATCGTCTTTGCCCTGTCCCTGGGCAAACGACAAAGTTGTGCCTGCCGCCAGTGCGCCGGTAAGCGCTATTGCAGCAAACGTTTTGAGTTTCATCATAAAGGATTGAATAATGTGGTTTTAATATTAAGCTAAAATAGAAGTTTTTCGCTAAATAAATCAGACTGTGCAATCAATCAATATGTTACGTCAAAACTTTGAAAAAGTGATATTGACATATTCACCCGAACACGCGTCAAAACCGTGCAATGGCTGTTCGTAATCGTACATGCAGGAATACTGATTTTATTGCAACACTTTGATGTTCAACACACTAATTTAGTGGCATATATTTTATGTATGATTTCATTATCATAGGCTTCCAAAGTATAAAAGCCGCGTTGGCTAACCGGTAAACAGCTTAAGGAGTGAATAAATTGACGATTTAAAACAACTTGGATACACATGCTTCCCATATCACTCCTTATGACCTGGCCTTCCTGGGAATTGTATTTGTCGGGCTGACTTTTGCCCTGTTGCTGACATTCACCAAAAGGATCAGCCGCTCTGCCGACAGGTTCCTTGCACTTGCCCTGGCCGTGATGGCTTTGCGGATGGCCAGTATTTGGACTATTGATATCCGGCTGCCGCTACAGTTTTCATTAGCGCTTGGCCCCCTTATTTATTTCTATGTGCTGAAATTAACGCGACCGGAATACAAATTCAGCCGAAATGATCTTTTGCATGTCATTCCGGTACTGTCGGAGCAATTCATCCTGTCGAATTCGTTCTTGCAGTTTCTAACGTTTATCTCGGTCATTACCTACCTGTATTATTCCCACCGGCTGATCGAACGGTTTTACAGGCGGCAAAGATTTAATGGTGGCGACCGGTACAGGTATGAATTGCGCTGGCTGCATAAATTACTGACCGGTTTCAGCTTATTATGGCTTTTGTGGATACCTTATACCGCCGTTTGTTATTTCTATTACCATCAATTCGGCCCACAGGTTTATTATCCTTTTTATCTCGGTGCTTCTGTAATGCTGATCTGGATAGCGGTTTCGGCTCATTTAAGACCGGAAGTTCGCGCAACGGAAGGATCGCCTGTATTTTCTAAACCATCACCGCCAGCCGAGCTGAAACTGAAAGGCGCCTGGCTTAAGCATGTTGTAAAAACCAACGGCTATTACAAGGATCCGGACTTGAGCCTGGGCTTGCTGGCTGAAACACTGGGCCTGACGTCCCATGAGTTGTCCCGGATGCTCAATACAGTCCTCAAAAAAAGCTTTAATGATTTCATCAATGATTACCGCGTTGCGGAAGCGATCCGGAATATGCAGGACTCTGCTTATGATCATTTAACGCTGATGGGCATCGCCTATGATTCCGGCTTCAATTCAAAAAGTGCTTTTCACCGGATATTTAAGGAGAAGACAGGTAAAAGCCCTGCGGAATATAAAACGGGACTAAAAAAAGAACTCCCAGCTTATAACTTAGGACAAAATTCACGATTTGCGGCCCTAATTTCGAACCAGGAAACCAAGCCTAAGTGGTCTGAAGAGAAATTAAACCGTAATTATATGTTTCGCAATTATTTAAAAGTTGCCTGGCGCAACCTCACCCGGAATAAAGCATCATCATCCATTAACGTTGGCGGCCTTGCGGTAGGCATGGCCGTAGCTATGCTGATCGGTCTATGGATATGGGACGAACTGTCCTTTAACAAGTATCACAAGAACTATGACCGCATTGCCATGGTGATGGAGAAAGAAACATTTAATGGCACAATAAATACCAGCGGAGTGGTGTCGCTACCCTTTGATGCTGCATTGCGTAAAAACTATGGTTCGTACTTCAAACATGTTGTAGTAACCGGCTGGGATGAGAAGCATGTCCTGAATTTTGGTGATAAGAATATCAGCTTCACCGGCAACTTTATGAGCCCGGAGGCTCCTGAAATGCTCACCCTAAATATGCTTGCGGGTAATCGGGACGGGTTGAAAGACAGGTCGTCGATCCTCCTATCGGCCTCAGCGGCAAAGGCATTGTTTGGTGAAACTGATGTGGTGAACAAGGTGGTCCGGATGGACAATAAAGACGTTTTCAGGATTGCCGGTATATATGACGACTTTCCTCAAAATACTACCTTCCACGACCTGGCGTTTATAGGGCCGTTTGATTATTATGTCCATACGCCGGGAAATGACCGGTCGCTCACCGACTGGGGTAACAATTCGTTATTCGTCTACGTGCAGATCGCCGACAACGCAGATATGTCATCTGTTTCGGCCAAAATACGGGACATTAAACTAAATAATATGAGCAGGGAGGACCGGAAATTTAAACCGGCTGTCTTCCTGCAGCCTATGAGCAAATGGCACCTGTATTCGGAATTCAAGAACGGTGTTAATACCGGCGGCGCGATCCAGTATGTATGGCTGTTCGGTATCATCGGTACTTTTGTCCTGCTTTTGGCATGCATCAATTTTATGAACCTGAGCACGGCGCGAAGCGAAAAAAGGGCGAAAGAAGTTGGCATTCGCAAGGCGGTCGGCTCTTTGAAAAGCCAACTGGTAAAACAGTTCTATTGGGAGTCGTTCCTTATCGCCTTGCTCTCTTTTGTTGTTGCACTGGCGCTGGTATGGCTGGCGCTGTCCTGGTTCAACAATGTGGCCGGCAAGCAGATCACTATGCCGTGGGGCAACCCGCTGTTCTGGCTCGCAGGCATCGGGTTTACATTCTTTACAGGTATGATCGCCGGCAGCTACCCTGCATTATACCTCTCGTCCTTTAACCCGGTGAAGGTTTTGAAGGGGACTTTTAAGGCCGGGCCATTTGCGGCAATACCCCGTAAGATTTTGGTGGTAACACAATTTTCTGTTTCGATCGTACTGATCATCGGCACTATCGTTGTTTTCAAGCAGGTACAATTCACCAAAGACCGCCCGGTCGGCTATAACCGTGCTGGTTTGGTCGACATACAGGTTACTAATGGCGATCTGCACAACCATTTTGCCGCTGTAAAAGCCGACTTGCTGTCGTCGGGCGCGGTATCAGCGATAGCCGAAGCGACGAGCGCGACGACAGGTGTGAATAACAATCGCGGCGATCTCAGCTGGACTGGTAAAGATCCGTCGCAAGCTGTTTTTTTCGGCCAGATCTTCGTGACGACAGACTATGGAAAAACCGTCGGCTGGCAATTTGCAGACGGACGGGATTTTATCCAAGGCAATGTCGCCGATTCATTATCCCTTGTTATCAATGAGGCCGCCGTAAAATATATGGGCTTTAAGCATCCCATAGGCCAGGTTGTCCGGGTTGGGAAAAGAACCCTCACGGTTATTGGTGTAATAAAAAACATGGTAATGGAATCGCCATACGAGCCGGTTAAACAAACCATTTTTTGCCTTGGACGGGGAGCGCTTGATGACGTGCTGATCAGGATCAATCCAAATACAGGTGTTCATGAAGCTTTGGAAAAAATTGCTGCTGTAAGCAAAACCTATTCACCTTCGGTACCATTCTCCTATCGTTTTGCGGATGATGAATACGCAAAGAAGTTTGTGATAGAAGAGCGCGTGGGCAAACTGGCAAGCGCATTTGCCGGCCTGGCGATTTTTATCAGCTGCCTCGGCCTGTTCGGCATGGCTTCTTTTATGGCAGAGCAGCGTGTGAAAGAAATAGGCGTACGCAAAGTGCTGGGTGCGTCCGTTTTCGGCTTATGGCGACTGATGTCCAGGGATTTTGTAATACTGGTCGCTATTGCGCTTTTGATCGCGATACCGCTGGCTTATAGTTTCATGCATAACTGGCTGCAGCATTATCCTTATCACACCGGGCTTTCGTGGTGGGTATTTGCAGCAACAGCCATTGGTGCTTTGCTGATCACTTTGCTTACGGTAAGCTATCAGAGTATCAAAGCAGCGTTGGCTAACCCGGTGAAAAGCCTTCGGTCGGAATGAGCTTAGCCGAAACAAAAAATTTTGAACAGTTGTTGACCTGTTATGAAAACTAATAAACAACAAGTTACCAAACCCGCCAGCAAAGACCCGGTTAAAGAAGCTATCGGCCACCCCGATGGCCCGGGTTTAGAAGAAATGCTGGCCGGCCAGGAAGAAAAGAAACTCGGAAAGAAAAATTACAAAGGGAAGAAGTCTCCGGATATCCCGATCATTTAAGCGGAAAGCAGAAAGACCAAAGCAGAAAGCGGAAAGACTAAAGCAGAAAGCTTAATAAGAGGTCATTAAAAAAGCCGAGAGAAAATGTTCTTTCGGCTTTATGCTTTTAGCTTTCTGCTCCATTAACAGTATTGTTCGAACGCATGAACCAGGTTATCCGCGATCATTTGCGCAGGGCGGCCTTCTATCTGGTGGCGCTCGATCATGTGAACCAGCGTACCATCCTTAAATAAAGCCATAGCCGGGCTCGACGGCGGATAAGGCAGCATATAATTACGCGCCTTGTTTACGGCTTCAGTTTCCATTCCCGCGAAAACCGTTACCAGCTTATCCGGGTGCTTTTCGTTCTGAACAGCCATCCGGGCAGCAGGGCGTGCCATACCGGCCGCGCATCCGCATACCGAGTTCACCATCACAAATACAGTGCCTTCACTTTCAATGGCTTTGGTCACCGCATCTGCATCTTTTAACTCTTCAAAACCAACCCTGGTCAACTCTTCCCGCATCGGGGTTACCAGGTATTCAGGGTACATCATGTCCGTATTTTTTAAGATTTGTGCAAAAATAAACAATCCTTTTTATACCTGACCCGCGAAGTGTAATAATAACATTTTGCTGACCGAAGCCGTATAACCAGCCAATGAAAGATCAGCGTCAGAGCCGGGTGAAATTATTGTTAAATTTTCGCAATGTTTTGGATTTTTGTGCGTCTATTGTTTTATATTGCATACCCCAAATTAACTCTAAACGTCACATGAACCTGAAGCTGACCAATTTTAGCACGATCATCATTGTCAACAAAAACCAGGAGCAAACTAAATCCATTCGCGTAAAAACAAAGCATTTAAAAAGGGTAAAACATTATGCCGTAGCCATAAGCTGTGTTATTCTTGCTTTGGCCGGAACGATAATCTATCTCACATCGAAAGGCAATAAACAGGAACAGGAAAAACAGCAGTTGCTGTCGGAAATAGCCCAGCTGAAAAGCAAATTGCCTGCAGCCGAAGCAGCAGCATTGACCGATGTCACCAGTAAAAGCACAGCTCAAGGTTATATCGAGTCGATACAGGGCAAGCTGCAAAAGATCAATGATTATTTGAAAAAAAGAGGCCTGAAAGGCTTCTCAACCAAGGATATAGGTGGCGACAATAGCGCTTCCGTCAGCCTGAGCGATAATGAAAAGTATTCTCTTTACGATGAATATGTGGGCAAACTGCTCAACAGCATGGCTTTCACACCGATGGGATACCCCCGCTTAAGCTCGATAACATCAGGGTTTGGCTATCGTTCCAATCCGTTTGACTCTGACGAAGGCGCGGAACTGCATCCGGGCGTTGATTTCAGGGGTGCAAAAGGCGACCCGGTGCGGGTTACGGCTGACGGTAAGGTGGCGTTCACCGGCTGGAAAGGCGGCTACGGAAATTGCATCATCGTTCAGCACAAAAATGATTTTCAAACTTTATATGGCCACCTTTCGCACATTGGTGTGGAAGAGGGCCAGCAGGTAAAAACCGGCGATGTGATAGGCAAAGTAGGCGCAACCGGGCGCACCACGGGTCCACACCTGCACTACGAGGTGCGGAAGAACGGTAAGCCGGTAAACCCTGTTAAATTTTTATCATTAAATAATTAGCCATTAGTTAATCTTCGATTGGTTAATTTGCTAATTGGTTAATTTTTCCTAGGTTTAAGGCATCAGTTGAACTTACGTTTTAGGATTTAGAGATTAGAATTTTACAAATATGTTTTCCAAGAAGAACAAAATTGAGCTGGATCAGCAGGCGATCGCTACCCTTATCAGCGAGGGTTGTGTATTTGACGGAAATATGAAGGCTCCGGCTTTTGTACGAATTGAAGGACAGATCAACGGCGATGTCACCATCGACGAAGGGCTCATCCTGGGCGAGAAGGGCACAATAACAGGAAACATCGTAACCAAGGAAATGATCGTTTACGGCACCGTGAATGGCAACATCAATGCACAATCACTGGAGATCAAAATTACAGGTCGCATCACCGGCGACATTAAGACCCAGGTATTACAGGTGGAAACCGGCGGCATGCACAACGGCAAGCTGTCGATGTCGGCAAATACTCACCACGCCAAACAAATGAAGGCAGAGGCTGTTACAGCATAGTTTGTTTTCCATAATCAACTTTAGTAATTTTGTAACTTCAAATCCAGAAAAAGCATGTCATCATCTGTAGACACTACCTACGTAAAATTTAAAGTAAAAGACATTGCGCTCGCCGAGTGGGGCCGCAAAGAAATTGGACTGGCCGAAGCTGAAATGCCCGGCCTGATGGCGCTGCGCGCCGAGTACGGCCCGTCGCAGCCATTGAAAGGCGCACGTATTGCAGGCTGCCTGCACATGACCATACAAACCGCAGTGTTGATCGAGACCCTGCAGGCGCTGGGTGCCGAAGTAACCTGGTCGTCATGCAACATTTTCTCGACCCAGGATCATGCGGCTGCCGCTATCGCTGCTGCCGGGACTTCGGTTTATGCCTGGAAGGGTATGAATGCTGAAGAGTTCGACTGGTGCATCGAGCAGACGCTGTTTTTCGGCGAAGACCGCAAGCCTTTGAATATGATATTAGACGACGGGGGCGACCTGACCAATATGGTGCTGGATAAATTCCCTGAGCTGATCGCCGGCATTAAAGGTCTGTCAGAAGAAACTACTACCGGTGTTCACCGCCTGTACGACAGGATGAAAGCAGGGACCCTGCCGCTGCCTGCCATCAATGTGAACGACTCGGTTACCAAATCGAAATTCGATAATAAATACGGCTGCCGCGAGTCGCTGGTGGATGCGATACGCCGCGCAACTGACGTGATGCTGGCCGGTAAAGTGGCCGTTGTTTGCGGCTTCGGCGACGTGGGCAAAGGTTCTGCCGAATCACTGAGCAGCGCAGGTGTGCGCGTGATCGTGACCGAAATCGACCCGATCTGCGCATTGCAGGCCGCTATGGAAGGTTACGAAGTGAAGAAATTAAATACTGCTATCGCTGAAGCTGACATCGTGGTAACCGCTACCGGCAACTGCGACATCGTTCGCGAGCAGCACTTCCGCGCTTTGAAGGATAAAGCCATTGTTTGTAACATCGGCCACTTCGATAACGAGATCGACATGGCCTGGCTGAACACCAACTATGGCCATACCAAGATCGAGATCAAACCGCAAGTGGATAAATATACCATCAACGGTAAGGACCTGATCGTACTAGCTGAAGGCCGCTTAGTGAACCTGGGCTGCGCTACCGGGCACCCGAGCTTTGTGATGAGCAACTCGTTTACCAACCAAACGCTGGCACAACTGGAGCTTTGGCTGCACACCGATAAATACGAAAACAAGGTTTATACCCTGCCAAAACACCTGGACGAAAAAGTTGCCCGCCTCCACTTAGCTAAAATAGGTGTAGAGCTTGAAGAGCTGGATCAGTACCAGGCCGACTATATCGGCGTACCGGTGAATGGACCGTTCAAGCCGGAATACTACCGATACTAAGTCGAAATTAAAAAGTAAAAATTCAGAAGGCACTGTCGGGAGGCGGTGCCTTCTGCTTATATCACCGCAATACACTCTACCGATATCAAAATCTTACCCGGGAATGGCATTACCTGCGGAGCGCTGCGTGCCGGAGGGTTTTCGGGGAAGAAATGGCTGTAAACCTTATTGATCACTGAAAAATCGGGGTCGCAGCCGCTTACCATGAAGACGGTTGTTTTTACTATGCGGTCGGCGCTGCCGCCGGCTTCTTCCACTATGATTACCAGGTTGCGGAAAGCCTGCCAGGCCTGTTCCTCGTAATCTTCACTGATGAGCTTGCCGGTTTCCGGGTCCATGCCGGCCATACCGGATACGAATATCAAATTGCCTGAGATGGTTGCCTGTGGAATGAACGGGTTCAGCCGCGGTACTTTTGGGGTGTTGAAGCTGGTTTTTGACATATCAGGTTATTGCCTTATAAAGATATAAAAGCATCACGAATTTTTATTTCGTCGCCGTGTCTTAGTTTGATTCTTTTCAGCAAAGGTCAGAATTATTCGTTTCTGAAATCTTAAATTGCAAATCTTAAACAATCCTCCCATGAAAAAAAATATACCAACGATAGCCTTGGCGGCGATGGCGCTATTTTTTGCTTATGACGCAAACGCACAAGGAAACGAATTCGATAACGCCTTAGCCAATTGCCCAAAGAAAACCTTACTCGACCTAAATACATCCGGCTGCCTTATTGGCGTTAAAGCGCCTGATTTTATAGGAAAAACAATTGACGGGAAGAATGTCCGCCTCAGCGATCTGAAAGGCAAAGTTGTGGTGCTAAATTTTTGGTTCATTGCCTGTGCGCCTTGCCATGTCGAAGCACCTGCATTGAAAAAGATCGCAGCTCAATTTAGCAAAGACAATGTTGTTTTTGTTTCAATTGCTCGCGAAACGGAAGACGACCTTAAGAAATATCTGGACGATAACATGTTTTTTAATACTAATATTGCCGACAAATCTTCTGACATCAACAAAGGTATTTATCATGTTTTTGGCTTTCCTACCACGCTTGTGATTGATAAACTGGGAAAGATCAAGTATTATGCCCTGGGCGGAAGCGTATCGGAAACGCAAAGCGAAAAGGATTTGAATGCAAAGCTTGTGCCTGCAATCAGCGAGGCTTTGAGTGGTCCTGCTTCAAAATGATGGCTACTGCCCCTGCTTCTCCTCATCCTCTACCGTACTGCTGAGGTCATAAAGCAGCCATTGCCTTTGAGAGATTTGCCTGGTTTTTGATCGCAGCAGGTTGATAAAATCCGTTACACCCACCGGTTCATTGCCGTTACCGTGTATCAGCACAATGCTACCGTTCTGCGCCTGTTGTCCTTTGGCCAGCCAGGCATCCGAACCGATAGGTATCAAGCCGTAATCGGTAATCTTAAAAACCAATTGCTGGTCGGAGACTAAACCGGGAAAACGAAAAAAACAAGACGGCACCAACCCGTTCTTCAGCATCAGTTTTTCGGTGGCTAAAATTTCATAATTGATGTCGGTACCGGGTTCGAGGAGGAAATTTTCTTTGAGGGGCGCTTTGGCGCTTACCCGATGATTGTACGAATGGTTCACCCAGGTAATGCGTATTTCGCCGGCGTCGCGCAGTTTCTTCAGCCATTGAATATCGGCAGTATGCGCCAGCATCCACAGGCCGCTTACCGAAAGTGCTATAGGTGCCGGCTTCTCAACCTTCTGGAACTCGCCGATCATATCCGTGAATATGCGGCGATCCAAAGGCTTGTGCGAGGGGCACAGGTCGGCCGTCAGACTGATGCCGGCTTCAGAAGGAATGCCTTTTTCAATCCCGGCATCCTGTATCGTTACAGATTGCTTTTCCGACTGGGCAATGGCTTTTTCATAAGGCGTGCCTTTGAATTTCACCCGCGTTTGGGCGAGGGTCATCTCCTGCACCTGGTAAAAGCTGGTCTCGTTAATTTTGGTTTGCAGTGTCTGCGGATTCACAAGCAGCAGGTAATCGCGTTTGTTGTTCTCAAAACGGCGCAGAACGATCCAGTCCTGCGGATAATTGTGCGCCCAGCCGTAGTAAATGCGGTAGTTTTTTATATCAAGAAAATTTTGCTGGGCTGATGCACCATAGCCCAAGCAAACAATAATCAGGCTTAGAAATATATATTTATGAAAGTAGCGCTTTATCATCTTTCAAATTCCAGTTTTTACCGGTAAGGATAGAAACAATAACTAATAATATCAGGAAAAGGATTTGTAAAAAAAATAATACCTGCATCACAGTCTCCTTATAATCTGATACATCGGGACTTTCCTTTGGAATTGCGGACAATGGAGGATAAATTGTCCGACCGAAATGGTGTAGAGAGGCAATAAATTTAAGGAAGCTGAGCAGTTCTAGGTTGAACAGTAACAAACATATCAGTAAGATCAGGTTCGGAAGCCTGCGTTTATACCGATAAAATGCCTCTTTAAGTAAATAGGTCAGGCTGGCGATCAGCAAAAATAAAGGTATCCAAAGCGTTGATCGCGCGAAAACAAAATAGGAACTATGTATTTCGGCTTCTAAGACCGATTCGTTTAAATGCTTTAGACCGGTGAGATAATACATCACCAATAAAGTGCAAAGCGCGATCACTAATAGTATAGTAATTTCAATAATGATGGTTTTAGGTTTCATTGTTTGAATATAGTAAACTTCTTTTTCATTGTTAAGTTACTTTCTAAGTTATACTAACTTTGACCCATGACCCGATTGTCCGTCAATATCAATAAAATAGCCACGCTGCGCAACTCGCGTGGAGGTAACAACCCAGACTTGGTACAAGTCGCCAAAGATTGCGAGCGTTTCGGCGCACAAGGCATTACGGCGCACCCCCGCCCGGATGAAAGGCATATCCGCTACAACGATGTTTTTGAGTTGAAGAAGGTCGTCACTACCGAGTTCAACATTGAAGGCAATTGCCAGGAACAGAAATTCATCGACCTGGTGCTGGCCAACAAACCGGAGCAAGTAACGCTCGTACCAGACGCTTTGGGACAACTCACCTCCAACCATGGGTGGAATACCATCACCAACCAGGAATACTTGAAGGACATGATTCGTGTATTCAAATCTGCCGGCATCCGGGTATCTATTTTTGTCGACCCGATAGTCGAAATGGTTGAGGCCGCTGCGACCACGGGCACCGATAGAATCGAGCTTTATACCGAAGCCTATGCGAGCCATTATCACCAAGGCAAAGAGATGGCGGTTGCTCCTTATGTGCAGGCGGCTAAAGCAGCCCAAAAGGTCGGGCTTGGTTTGAACGCAGGGCATGATCTCGACCTGCACAACCTGAAATATTTCGCCCAAAACATACCCGGCCTGATGGAAGTGAGCATCGGCCATGCGTTGGTATGTGATGCTTTGTATTATGGGCTGGAAAATACCATCCAAATGTATCTCAGGCAGCTGCAATGAAGTACCGGCATGTTGGTAAATGCACTGTCACGATAAGGTTACGGCATTGTTACTCATTCCCGAAAATCGTACCTTTGCGGCAATAATTAACCGGGACAAAAATTCCATGAAGCTGAACACGGATTATCAGGAAAAATTTCAGAACAGGCACATCGCGCCAAATGAGGCTGACGCAGCCGAAATGCTAAAAACAGTAGGGGTAGATTCACTTGATGAGCTGATCGATCAAACGATACCGGCCCGCATCAGGCTCAAAAGATCACTGCAATTGCCACCTGCAAAAAGTGAGTTTGATTACCTGAACACGCTAAGGCAGACTGCCTCAAAAAACAAAGTTTTCAAATCATTCATAGGCCAGGGGTATTACGATGTGATCGTGCCGGGCGTGATCCAGCGCAATATCCTGGAGAACCCGGGATGGTATACACAGTATACTCCTTACCAGGCTGAAATTGCCCAGGGCCGCCTCCAGGCGCTGCTGAATTTCCAGACCATGGTGATAGACCTCACCGGGATGGAAATTGCCAATGCCTCACTGCTTGACGAGGGCACAGCCGCCGCTGAAGCGATGTTCATGCAATACAGCCTCCGTAAAAATCAAAATGCGAAGGTATTTTTCGTTTCGGAAGAAGTTTTCCCGCAAACCATAGACATTTTAAAGACCCGTTCCGAGCCTTATGGCATCGAATTGCAAATAGGCGATCACCGGAAGGTTGAGCTGAACGACAATATGTTCGGCGCTATCGTGCAATACCCGGCTGGCGACGGTGAGGTTTATGATTACTCAGGCTTTGCAGCTAAAGCACATGAAAAAGGCATCAAGCTGACGGTTGTCGCTGACATCATGAGCCTGGTGCTTTTAACGCCTCCGGGCGAATGGGGCGCCGACATCGTAGTTGGCTCAAGCCAGCGTTTCGGTGTGCCGATGGGTTTTGGTGGTCCGCATGCTGCGTTTTTTGCAACGAAGGAAGAATACAAGCGTTCGATACCAGGCCGCATTATCGGCGTGACGATCGACAGCGCGGGCAACTATGCCCTGCGTATGGCGCTGCAAACCCGCGAGCAGCATATCCGTCGTGATAAAGCCACTTCCAATATCTGTACCGCGCAGGCACTACTGGCCATCATGGCCGGAATGTATGGCGTTTACCACGGTCCGGAAGGATTAAAGCTGATCGCAGAACGTATTCACGGTTTGGCGGTATTGCTGTCCGAATCTTTAGGCGAGCTGGGTTACAAACAATTGAACGGCGCTTATTTCGATACGCTGAAGTTCGACCTGGGCGACCTGGCAGGTTCAATTCATGCTGAGGCATTGAATCACGAAATGAACTTCCATTACACAGGTTCAGAGGCTACTATCTCAATCGACGAAACCACTTCACCGGAAGATATCAAAACCATCGTGCGTTTCTTTGCCAAAGTGAAAGGCAAATCACTGAGCGATGTAAATTTTGACGGGTTGAAGGCTAACGTAAAGACCGTTATTCCAAAAGCGCAGCAGCGTACTTCGGCTTATTTAACGCATACCATTTTCAACACGCATCATTCGGAACACGAAATGCTGCGTTATATCAAATCACTGGAAACCCGCGACCTTTCACTGTGCCATTCCATGATCGCTTTGGGTTCATGCACCATGAAGCTGAATGCGACGACGGAAATGGTTCCGGTTACCTGGGCCGAATTCAGCAAAATGCACCCCTTCGCCCCCGCCGACCAGGTGGGCGGCTATATGCAATTATTCGATGAGCTGAACAACTGGCTGTCTGAGATCACAGGTTTTGCCGCTATGAGCCTGCAGCCCAACGCCGGCGCGCAGGGCGAATACGCCGGCCTGATGGTGATCCGCGCTTATCATCATGATCGCGGCGAGGGCCACCGAAATATTGTTTTGATACCGTCTTCTGCCCATGGCACCAACCCTGCTTCAGCGGCGATGGCTGGAATGAAGATCGTGGTAGTAAAATGTGACGATAACGGCAACATCGATTTAACCGACCTGAAGGAAAAGGCTGAACAGCATAAGCACGACCTTTCCTGCCTGATGGTGACTTACCCGTCGACCCACGGTGTTTTCGAAGAAGCCATTATAGAAGTTTGTGATATCATTCATGCCAACGGCGGCCAGGTTTATATGGACGGCGCCAACATGAATGCACAGGTAGGCTTAACCAGCCCGGCCAATATCGGTGCTGACGTTTGTCACCTCAACCTGCATAAAACATTCTGTATTCCGCACGGCGGCGGCGGCCCCGGCATGGGCCCTATCGGTGTGGCAAAGCACCTGGTGCCTTTCCTGCCCGGCCATGCTGTTGTCGATATTGACAAAGGCAAATCCATCCACGCGGTTTCGGCTGCGCCATGGGGTTCGGCTTCGATCCTGATCATTTCTCACGCTTATATCGCCATGATGGGCGCTGAAGGTTTGACCGACGCTACCCGTTATGCCATCCTGAACGCAAATTATATCAAGGCACGTTTGAAAGACAGTTACCCGATATTATACCTCGGCGCCAACGGTCATTGCGCGCACGAAATGATCTTAGATTGCCGGGCCTTCAAAAACTTCGGTATCGAGGTGATCGACATCGCTAAGCGCCTGATGGACTATGGCTTCCACGCCCCGACGGTTTCCTTCCCGGTTGCCGGCACAGTGATGGTCGAGCCGACCGAATCGGAACCGAAGCACGAGCTCGACCGTTTCTGCGACGCGATGATCGCCATTCGTCATGAAATACATGACGTGGAAAGCGGACAGTCAGATAAAGTGAACAATCCACTAAAGAATGCACCACATACCGTAGCTGTAGTTACCGCCAATCATTGGGAGCATGCTTATACGCGTCAGAAGGCAGCCTTCCCCCTTCCGTACGTGGCCGCTTACAAATTCTGGCCTTCGGTAGGGCGCGTGAACGATACTTACGGCGACCGCACACTGGTTTGTTCCTGCCCCCCATTAACCGATTATGAGTTCGAGGAAAGCGAAATAACGACCCCCGAATTCGGAACGTGAAAAAGATACCGGCTCCCCTCGAGGGAGCTTTTTTTATAAAATAACCCGATCATGATAGCAGATACACCCAAACCACCGTACTACGCGGTTATTTTCACATCTCTTCGCACTGAAGGCGACAATGGCTATGGCGATATGGCCGAAGAAATGGACGAGCTCGCCAAACAGCAGCCGGGCTATTTAGGCATCGAATCGGCACGCGACGGGCTGGGTATTACCGTTTCTTACTGGGAATCATTGGAGGCCATAAAGAATTGGAAAGCCAATGAGCGTCACCGCTTTGCGCAACTGCAGGGACAGGAGAAATGGTACAAAAAATACAAGGTGAGAATATGCAAGGTTGAACGCGATTACCATTTTTGAGGAGATTTTTCTTAATATTTTATTTTTCAATTAACTTATAAATCAGTAACTTGTGTTTCCGTTAAACTAACTATACCGCTTTAAGCTGGAATAAGTGTGATGGCAGATAACCTTTTGATTTGAGACCCCGTATAAAGTGACATATGATGACGAATAGCGGCACAGTAAGCATTTTGCTGGTAGATGACGACGAGATAAACAACTTTATCTCTATCAAATTGATTAAGAAGGCGTTGACGAATACGGATATCATGGCTTGCCTGCATGGCAAGTATGCTATCGAACTTTTGACGGACATTCAACGTGAAGATCCGACGAAATTGCCCGATTACATCCTGCTTGATATCAATATGCCAATCATGAACGGCTGGGAATTCCTCGACGAATACAGCCGCCTGAACATCGACCCGCTGGGTAAATGCAAAGTGTACATCATATCATCTTCCGTTTTCAGCAACGATATCAACAAAGCGCGTTCGTACCCGGTAGTGAAAGACTTCGTATCAAAACCGTTGAACGTAGAAAAGATCAAAGAACTTTTCGCGGTTGAGAACCATGCTTGACTGACAACCGGTTAGCAAAACTCCAGAACTCTTCTTCTTGCTGACTATACAGGGATTATTGTGAACTGTTCGTTAGCGTAATTCACCCATGCCACGGGGTTTGATTTGGCGTGATAAAACAGACAGGTATACCCTTCTTCCGCCGCTTTTTTACCATACTCTTCCCGCAATTGCATTGATTTACGGCCGTCGTAATCGTATTTGGCGATGAATTTACGGATCAGTTGCTCGGGTTCGGGCAGTTCATCACCGCCGAAGAAACATTTCTGGCCACCATCATTTAGCCAGAAAACCTGGTGACATGGTGTATGACCGCCGGAAAGCTCATACTCAATACCCGGCTTCAGTTCACCTGAATTTTTCACGAAACGGATGTCGACCGAACCATCCAGCGCCTCGAATATTTCTTTATGGTAGGATGATGACCGCCCCGTGAGCGCGAAGTCCCATTCGCCTTCCTGGATGACATGTGTGGCATACGGAAAACTCGGTTCCAGTTTTCCGTTTCGTTCAGTCACCAATCCTCCCGAGTGGTCGTAGTGCAGGTGCGACATCAGCACCAGGGTGATATCATCCGGATCGAAACCCAAATTGCGGATATGCTGATGAACATACAATTCATCGCGGGTATCTTTGTAGCCCAGGCCGGCATCAAACAGGATCAGGTCGGTAGAAGTTTTTACAAGGAATGGATTGATATGGATAAAAAGCGATCCCGGCCGGTCGCGGAAATTATCCACCTGCGGGTCAAATGGTATAAATTTTTTGGAAGAATCGACCGAATACGAACCCTCGCTGAGCGCAAATATTTCCATATCACGTAGCTGCAATTGCCGTTGCGAAGTAAACAAAATAAAATCAATTTAGCTTTAGGCGATTATTCAGCCGTTGTCGGGTCAATTATGGAAGCCGCTTCGGCAACACTGTTTGCCGGGAAACCGCCCTGTTTAGCATGTTCACGCGCCATTTCTTCGTTCGGAACGATGTAAACACAATAGATCTTGTCGCCGGTCACATAGCTGTGCACCCATTGGATGGAGGGGCCGAGGTTGTTCAAAACATCGCACGAGGTTTGTGGAAATACCTTTCAATTGTTCGGAAGTCAGGCCTCCCGCTCCGGGGATCTCCCTTTCAATAACATACTTAGGCATGGTGTGAGTTTTAATTGAGTGGGATGACATAAGGTAAAAATTAAGACCGGAAAACCAAAATAAGTTTGGGATACCTATATTTACTTTTTTAAACAAAAGTCGATGAGTAAACGGTGGGCAGTAAGTGAACGGCCAGGCGAAGACGGCGTTAAAAAACTGGCCGCGGAGCTTAACATCGACCCTGTTTTAGGCGAATTGCTCATTAACCGCGGCATTAACACCTTTGATGAAGCGAAATACTTCTTCCGCCCCGACCTTCGCCACCTGCATGATCCCTTCCTGATGGCCGATATGGAAAAGGCTATCGATCGGATAGAACAGGCCATAGCCAATACTGAAAAGATACTGATCTACGGAGATTATGACGTTGACGGAACTACAGCCGTTGCCCTCGTTTACAGCTTCTTCAAAAAACATCACGATAAAATAGAATATTATATCCCTGACCGCTACCGCGAGGGGTATGGCATTTCGACCGCAGGTATAGACTATGCCGCCGATAACGGCTTCAGCTTGATCATCGCGTTGGACTGCGGCATCAAATCAGTTGACAAGATCGCCTATGCTAATTCAAGAAAGGTTGATTTTATCATCTGCGACCATCACCTGGCCGGGGATGAATTACCGGAAGCGGTGGCCGTGCTCGACCCAAAGCGAAGCGATTGCGGTTATCCTTATAAAGAATTGTCTGGTTGCGGTATCGGCTTTAAGCTGATCCAGGCCTATGCAGAAAAGAACGACATCCCGTTTGAAGAAGTCACCAGCTACCTCGATCTGGTGGTGATCAGCATTGCAAGCGATATTGTTCATATTACAGGCGAGAACAGGGTGCTGGCCTATTTCGGTTTGCAGAAATTGAACAGCGATCCCTGCGTTGGGATAAAGGCCCTGATGGGTATTGCAGGGAGAACGGGCGAGTACACCATTTCGAATGTTGTCTTCCTGCTCGGTCCGCGCATCAACGCAGCCGGGCGAATTGACGATGCCAGACATGCAGTTGATCTGCTGATCTCGTGCCATGAAGATGAGGCTAATGAAAAGAGCGCGCTGATCAATATGCATAATACCGAGCGGAAAGGGCACGATATGACCATTACCGATGAAGCGCTGAGCATGATAGACGGCGACGAGGTAATGCTCAGCCGGAAATCGACGGTAGTTTTCAGTGAAAACTGGCATAAAGGCGTTATCGGGATCGTCGCGTCCAGGCTTACGGAAAAATATTATCGCCCGACCATCGTTCTAACCCGGTCGAACGGGCACATCGCGGGTTCGGCGCGCTCGGTCCACGGGTTCGACCTATACGAGGCTTTGTATGAGTGCCGCGACCTGCTTATCCAGTTCGGCGGCCATAAATACGCGGCAGGATTGACGCTTCGCCCTGAAAATATCGGCGCCTTTGCCGATCGTTTCGAGGAAGTGGTATGCGCGACGATCACGGAGGAGCAGCTGGTGCAGGAAATACGAATCGATGGTGAATTGGAGCTAATACAGGTGGATGCCAGGTTTTTCCGGGTATTGAACCAGTTCGCACCGTTCGGGCCGGGGAATATGGCGCCGGTATTCCTGAGCCGCGGGGTCAAAGTTAACGGCTACGCGGGGCTCGCGGGCGAACAGCATTTGAAGATGGCGGTGAGCCACGCAGGTTCGCCGACGTTTGATTGCATCGCCTTTGGGCTGGGTGAATTTTTGTATGAGGTAAACGCGGGAAAAGCTTTCGATATTTGCTATACCATAGAAGAGAATGTGTGGAGGGACAGGCGATCGATACAATTGAATATAAAGGGAATAAGATTTAGTGACTAGTTATCAGTTAACCAGTTATCAGGAAAAAATAGTTCAGACAATAATAATGATCCTTCGGGCAGAAAACTTAGTTAAAAAATACAAACAACGCGCAGTTGTAAACCATGTATCCTTCAACGTTAACCAGGGCGAGATCGTCGGGCTTTTAGGGCCGAACGGTGCCGGAAAAACTACATCATTTTATATGATCGTGGGGCTCATCAAGCCCAACGAGGGCAACATCTACCTGGAAGACGAGGACATTACCGGCGACCCGATGTACCGCCGGGCGCAAAAAGGCATCGGCTACCTGGCGCAGGAAGCATCGGTATTTCGTAAACTTTCTGTTGAAGACAATATCCGCGCCGTACTGGAGATGGGTACCATGGCCAAAGAGCGCCAGAAGGAAAAGCTGGAGCAACTGATCGACGAGTTCAGCCTGCATAAGGTGCGCAAAAACCGCGGCGACCTGCTTTCTGGCGGTGAGCGCCGCCGTACTGAAATTGCCCGCGCGCTGGCTGCCGAGCCTAATTTCATCCTGCTGGATGAGCCTTTTGCAGGCGTCGACCCGATTGCGGTGGAAGAGATACAATCTATGGTCGCCAAACTCAGGCACCGGAACATCGGCATATTGATAACCGATCACAACGTACAGGAAACCTTGTCGATAACGGACAGGGCTTACCTGCTTTTTGAAGGAAAAATATTAGAGTCAGGCGTACCAGAGGTATTGGCTGAGAATGAAATGGTAAGAAAAGTGTATCTTGGTTCAAACTTTGTGCTGAAACGGAAGACCTTCGTTTAGTCATTGAGTCATTTCACTGCGTTGTCATTGAGTCATTGAATGACGGCGAAGCCATAATGACTTGATGACGCGAAGCAAATGACGGCGAAGCCTAATGACCTAAGGAATGCCAATTATCAACTCCGTATTTACCTGGTTCATCAAAAAGCGTATCCACCAGATAGAGCTTTTTATGAAATATCCCAACGAGGTGCAGGAGGAATGGTTCGAGCAGCTGATATCGGAGGCCGCCAGTACCGAGTGGGGGAAAAAATATGATTACCGGACTATAGATACCCTCGACCAGTTCAGGGAGCGCGTGCCTATCCAGACCTATGATACGCTGAAACCCTATATCGAGCGGATGCTCAAGGGTGAGCAAAATGTGCTTTGGCCGTCTGAGATCCGCTGGTTTGCCAAATCGTCCGGAACTACAAATCACCGCAGCAAGTTCATACCGGTAAGCGAGGAATCGCTCGAAGAGTGCCATTTCAAAGGTGGCAAGGATATGCTGACGCTCTATTTCAACAACCGTCCCAATGCCAGGATATTTACGGGCAAGGCGCTGACCTTAGGTGGAAGCCACCAGGTGAGCCTGCTGAACGCGGATACCTTTTTTGGCGACCTGTCGGCGGTGATCATGAAAAATCTGCCGCTTTGGGCCGAATTTTACCGCACGCCGCACCTGGATATCGCCCTATTGGAGGATTTTGAGGAGAAAATAGAAAAGATGGCGCACGCCACCAAGGAGGTGAACGTGACCTGCTTAAGCGGCGTGCCTACGTGGAACATCCTGTTATTTAAGCGCATACTGGAGATCAAAGGCAAAAACAACCTGCTTGAAATATGGCCCAACCTGGAATTGTATTTCCACGGCGCCGTGAACTTTACCCCTTACCGCGAGCAATTCAAAGACCTGATCCCAAAGGATGATATGTACTACCTGGAAACCTACAACGCGTCAGAAGGATTCTTCGGCATCCAGGACCAGGAAGATTCGGGCGATATGCTGCTGATGCTGGATTATGGCATCTTCTATGAGTTCCTGCCGCTGGAGCATCTGCACGAGGAGAATCCTAAAACGCTTGCGCTGGATGAGGTAGAGACCGGCAAAAATTACGCGCTCATTATCAGCACCAATGCAGGGCTTTGGCGCTACCTCATCGGGGATACCGTCCGTTTTACCTCACTTGCGCCTTACCGCATTCAGATAACGGGGCGCACCAAACATTTCATCAATGCCTTTGGCGAAGAACTGATCATTGACAACGCAGAACGCGCCCTGGAAGAAGCCTGCAGCCAGACCGGGGCGGTTATCAGGGAATATACTGCCGCCCCTGTCTATTTCAACGGCAAAAGCAACGGCGCCCATGAATGGGTGATCGAGTTTGAGCGGCCGCCGGCCGAATTCGATCGCTTTGTCGACCTGCTGGACGAGACCCTGCGTAAGATCAATTCCGACTACGATGCCAAGCGTTTCAGGGATATGGCGCTGCGCCGGCCCATCGTGCACAAAGCGCCTTCGGGCACTTTTTTCCACTGGATGAAGGAACGGGGCAAACTGGGCGGTCAGCATAAAGTGCCTCGATTGGCAAATAATAGGGAATATATTGATCCGATCATGCTGATGGCAGAGTTGGTGGGTTAGACAGCTCAAAATTTACCGGCAATTCGGTATATTTGTATTAGCCTTTAGCAACCAGCTGGTAAATTTTACTCATAAAATGAATTACATTTATTTTAGCGAATACAAAAAGCATCCTGATGCTAAAATAAGTCCCAGTCTGTTATGGGAATATGACCTTTCGGATTTCGACTTTCAGAGAATGAAAAATGTGGTGGTACAGCGTGTAATAGAGAGAGGCTGGCCCGACGATTGGTATGCCGCACTTAACCTGTACGGTGAAAAAGGAATGAAAGATGCTATAAAGTCTATACCTTATCTTAACGAAAAGGACATGAACTTTGTAAGCCATGTTTTTGACATCCCACTATCAGAAATGAAATGCTACGAAAAGAGACCGTTCCGCCGGCAACACTGGAACTCTTAACCGGGTTAATGAAGGAGAGTAATCTGGCCGATTTTTTCCTCGTAGGCGGCACAGCCCTTTCTTTACAAATTGGTCACAGAATAAGTATTGATATCGATCTCTTCTCGTTAAACCCATTTGATGAAAGCGGAATGCTGGCTTACCTGGAATCTGAGAAAGGATTTAAGCTGGATTATCTGAATAAAAATACAATTAAAGGAGAAATCGGCCGGACAAAGATCGACCTTATAACCCATTCCTACCCTTTGGTAAAGCAATTAGAATTAGCAAATGGTATAAGGCTTGCAAGCCTTGAAGACATAGCAGCAATGAAACTGAATGCAATTGTAGGGAACGGAACGCGCTTAAAGGACTTCGTAGATGTGGCTTTTTTATCGTGTTATTTGTCATTAGGACAAATGATGGATGCCTATGAATATAAATATTCGTCGCGAAACCCGGTCCTTACATTAAAAGCTTTGTTGTATCACAATGACATCAATTTTGAAGAACCAATTCAGTTGATCGGTACGACTTATTCCTGGAAGGTAATAAAGAAAAGACTGGATGAAATGGCAAAGTCTCCATCAAAAATATTCGAATCATTGTTTTAAAGCTAATAAAAATGAGTAGTCAGCATAAAGTGCCACGTTTGGCTAATAATAGCGAGTATATTGATCCGATCATGCTAACGGCGGAATTGGTGGGGTAGGGCATATAAACCAGATGTTGTACAAAATTACTTTTAAAAATCAGTTTAGAGCTTTAAGAGCCGTTATTTATGGTGGTATTTTGCTTGCCATCATAGGGTATGTTTTTTATAGAAATCATCACGACTATGACATGGAAAGCCTAATATTTGCTCTAAAAGCTGGTGCCGTTTGCTATTTAATTTTAATAATACCAGCCTTATTTTTACATCTTGAATACTATATAATAAACAAAAAGGACATTGTTGTTATCAACGATGTAGAAGGCACAATCTCAATTAATAATCAACAACCAATTGCCTTTGACCAGATAGAAAAAATATTTCTGCTTATGTCACCGCCATTATATCGAAATGACAAAATTAATTATATCCCTTTTGACAATTACTACTATGCGATTATTAAGATGAAGGAAGGCGGAAGATTTATTTTTACAAGTTTACTAACACCTAAGGTAGAGGAAGTCATGAAACAAATAAACGGAGTGCCGATTGAAAAAAGAAGACGCCTTATCGCAAGTCCATTACTCGGTCGGTATTGGTTTTCATTTTGGAGTTAGTTCTTTGGTACCAAATATTCACCTTGAACGACTATACATGCTTCCCAAAGCAAACACTCGTCTCCATATCCACATAAGGCCCGTATTTCGGGATGCTATGGTAACCGCGGTTTTTTAGAAAGGAAATGGACTCATCCAGCTTTTTGGCTGTTTCGGTGACGATCTCATTGTAGCCTTCTTCTTTTGCCCAAATTTCAAGCTCGTCCATTATAGCTGAACCTATGCCTGTGCGGCGCTCGGATGGTTTGACAAATACGCGCTTGATCTCGGCGATCTTATAGTTCGCTTCCTGGAAACACCCGCAACCCACCGGTACGTCATTCACATAACCGATCACAACGGTTTCCAGCTGGCTGATCTCGTTGTAATTATCGTATATTACTTTTTGATCGCCGTACAATTCGCGCAACTCTAAGGTAAGCTGCGTCACCAGGTAAGGAAAATCAGGGTCGTTGGCCTCCGTCCTTTTAATAGTGATCGCTTTTTGCGGTGATGCCATAACTCAATCAGGACTGAAATATACACAATAACGGCGGGAAAAAGAATAGAGATTCGTGCCGTTTATAACAATGAAGCAGTATTATGACAAGTTTCCTGCACCATGAACAGGCGGTGGAAAAACGACCGGATGGCTTCTAACCAACTCCTACGTTTTGGCGGTTGTGGCTTGGTATCCAGGGGCTGGGTTGGCGGCGTATTTCGCCCTTCTTCCTCCTCGCTATAAAAATTTTCGAGGATCACCTGCTCGCGGATGTCGGGCACGCGGTTCACTATTTCATCTAATTCCTCCAGGTCGTGCAGGGTTGCCTCTCCTGATCTCTTCCTTTTGATCAGGATGTAATAACGGTCTTGTGAAAAGGTGCGCCTTTCGATCTTTTTGCGGAAGTAGCCCATAGTATTATCGTGTTCTGGTCTCATATATCAAATGCAATGCCGATTTTATAAATATTTATTATTCAATATTTTATATTGAAATTTGAACTAAATATTGAACTGTTCCGATACAATTACTGTTCGCTTCCGAACATCAAATAAATCGGCGTATCTTGTTATATCTGACAATTGCCGTGCGTAATAGTTTAAAAATGCGGCCATGAAAAAAGGAATACTCTTAATTATAATCGCGATCTGTTGCCTTGCGGCCTGCAAAAAGACCAGCGTAAGCCCTGGTCTGTTTGGCAAATGGGAATTGCGTAACGAGGCAGGCGGCATTGCCGGCACCGATTCGGCCTACAAGGCGGGTAATGGAACGGTGCTGCAATTGAACAGCGACAGTACATACCAGCATTATATTAAAGGTAGGCTATACAACCAGGGTATGTTCCATGTTGAAATGGTTTATCCCCCAAGCGGGCCATATGATGAAATATTTTATGACGGCAATACGTCAGGTCAGTACCTGAAGCTTAATGGTACACAATTGGTCATCGGTACAGATTATGACGACGGTATGGCGGCTACGTATCAAAAAATATCGGATTAAGATGAAAAAGATACTATGGATCATACTGGCCCTAAGCAGTTTTGCCGCCTGTAAAAAAAGTAAGATGCCACCTGTGGTATTAAATAGCATGCTCATTGGCAAATGGGAATTGCACAGCAGATCCGGCGGCAACATTTATCCGCCTGATACCACCTATCAGCCAGGCAATGGAAATATGCTGCAATTTAATGCTGACAGTACCTATAAAAGTTACACTAATGGTACTTTAAGCAGATCGGGCATATTTCATACACGTACTTATATTAGCGCTTCGGCGATTGCGCTGAGGTCTGATCTGCTGTATTTCGATAATGACACCACATTCAAGTCGCTGATCAATATAGGTGGAGGTGTGTTGATCATACGGCCATTCATGCCCGATATCGGAACGACAGAGTATAATAAAATAGCGAACTGAGCTACTACCGGCAGGCCTGAAATATCTTTATCGTCTCCACTGCCTCTTTTACATCATGAACGCGAAGAATATTTGCGCCTTTCGTCAGGGCAATAGCATTTAAGGCGGTTGTACCATTCAGCGCATCCTCTGCTGTTCCGCCCAGCAATTTGTAGATCATTCTTTTGCGGGAGACGCCAACCACGACCGGCAATTCCAGCATATCGAATTCCTGCAGCCGGTTCATCAGGGCATAGCTATGTTCGCTCATTTTGGCAAAGCCGAATCCTGGGTCGATGATCACGTCGTGCACACCCAAATGTTTTAGCTGATGATTTTTTTGGGCGAAATAATCCAGCACCTCGGTAAAGATATCGTCATATTTGGCCATTTGGTTCATATTCTGCGGCGTGCCTTTCATATGCATTAGGATGTATGGCACTTTCAACTTTGCTACAATCGCGAACATATTTTCATCCAGCTGCCCGCCTGAGATATCATTGATGATATGGGCTCCGGATTTGACGGCAGCCTCAGCAACCTCCGCCCGGAAGGTATCAATAGAAATAATAGCTTCCCGGAATTTTTCTGCAATCGCTTCAACAACAGGTAGTAAGCGATCTTTTTCTTCCTGTAATGAAATATTGCCCGCTCCGGGCCTTGACGAGTATGCGCCGAGATCGAGAAAATCAGCGCCTTCACTTAACATTTGTTCCGCTTGTGCCAGGGCTTCTTCAACGCCTGGTTTACGACTGCCGGAATAAAAGGAATCGGGTGTGATATTGATGATCCCCATCACTTTCGGCACCGACAGATCGATCAGTTTCCCGCCCGCATTTATGGTCAGCTTTTTTTGAAAAAATGTATCTTTAGCCACGTGAAGGGTTGTAATGTTGGAAAGTTGGAACGTTGTAAAGTTACTTTAACTTTCGTTCATGTCCGGCTTACAATAACATTTCAACTTTTCAACCTTACAACTTTTCAACAAAATTGAACAATACAGCAGCAGAATACGACGCGGTAATGCGGGTTTGCCGGGACCTTTTCATCAAAAAGACCCGCGACTATGGTACCGCATGGCGCATATTGCGCATGGAATCCATCACCGACCAGATTTTTATCAAGGCGCAGCGCATCCGCACGCTGGAGGAGAAAAAGGTATCCAGGGTGGATGAGGATATTACCGGGGAATACATCGGCATTGTGAATTATTGCGTGATGGCAATGATGCAAATGGGTTGCGGCACGGATACGCCGGCCGAACTTTCAGTAGAGCAGGCCGGAAAAATGTTCGATGAAAAGGTCAATGAAACCCGCGAACTGATGTTCGCCAAAAATCATGACTACGGCGAGGCCTGGCGCGATATGCGCATCAGTTCGCTAACCGACCTGATACTGATGAAGCTGCTTCGTGTAAAACAGATAGAGGATAACAAGGGCCAGACGCTGGCATCTGAAGGCGTAAAGGCCAATTACCAGGACATGCTGAACTACTCGGTTTTCGCGCTGATAAAACTTGGGGTGAAATGAAGAAGCTGGTTTGGATATGCAGGATACTTGTTGGGGTATTATTCATTTTTTCCGGCCTCATTAAAATGAACGACCCGCTGGGGTTCTCCTATAAGCTTGAGGAGTATTTTGAGGTTTTTCATCTCGATTTCCTGACCGATTTTGCGCTTGCCTTCGCCATAATCCTGTGCACACTGGAAGTAGTTTTGGGCTTTGCCATATTGATCGGTGTACGGGGCAAAACCATCGCCTGGGGGTTATTGCTGCTTATCATCTTCTTTGGATTTCTGACGTTCTATTCCGCCTATTTCAAAGTAGTGCAAACCTGCGGCTGCTTCGGCGACGCCATTCCGCTAACTCCATGGCAATCCTTCAGCAAGGATATGGTGTTGCTGGCGCTGGTGCTGGTTATTTTCGTCAATCGTAAGGATATTAAGCCCGCTTTCAGCAAAAGCAAAGGAGACAATTTTTTGATCGGCGCCATTGTCGTCGCACTTGCATTTGGGTTTTATACTTACAGCTTTCTACCTGTCATCGATTTTTTACCGTATAAAATTGGCGCGAATATCCCTGATGAAATGATCATTCCTCCCGGCGCTCAGCCCGACCAATACGAGATCAGCTACCACCTGAAAAATAAAAAAACAGGTGCCACCAAAGTAATGACTAATTCCGAATACCTGGCCGATAGCACTATTTGGAAGGACAGCAATTGGGAGATCAAAAGCTCGTCGGACCGTACGCTGATCAAGGCAGGTTTTAAGCCTAAAATACAGGATCTTACGATCAAGGACGCACAGGGAAACGATTATACTAAAGAGCTATTGTCGAACCCGTTCTACAACGTCGTCATTGTTGCTTACGACCTGAAGCACACCAACGTAGAGGCTATTGGCCGATTGAACGCTTTGGCCGTGAACCTGCTGCAGAATTTCAATACGCGCACCGTGTTGATCACATCTAACAACGCCACGGACGCCGAAGCTTTTTCCAAAGCGAACCACTTGGTGATGGAGATCTATTATGCGGATGAGGTCCCGCTGAAAACCATTGTTCGCGCCAACCCAGGGATATTGCTGATGAAAGCCGGAACCGTGATCAATAAATGGCATTACCATTCGATACCGAATTACGATAACCTGGCGAGGGAATATTTTCAAAAACAATAACACATGATCGGCTACCTGTTGCGCAAGATCGGTTACGGGCTGGCAGTGATGCTGGGGATAGTGGTCGTGGTTTTTTTCCTGTTCAATATCCTGCCGGTCGACCCCGCGCGAATGACGCAGGGCCAGCGCGCCGATGTGCAGTCACTGCAGGCTGTACGTAAGGAGTTCGGCCTGGATAAACCAATCCCGGTACAATTTGCCTATTATCTCAATGATCTTTCGCCCATAGGTTTCCATGACCGCACGCCCGAGGCGCAGCAGAAATATCATTACGCGACGCTGATACCTGTTTCTAAGCAAAAAGTGCTCGCGCTCAAATGGCCCTACCTGCGCCGCTCGTACCAAACGCGGAAAGATGTCGCGGGCTTGCTGATCGGGGTTATCCCTAATACCCTTATCCTGGCAACAACCGCTATGATCTTTGCCATTATTATTGGGGTATTTTTAGGTGTGGTAAGCGCGACGCACCAAAATACCTGGATCGACCGGGCATCCATTGCATTCTCGACACTGGGCATATCCGCTCCGTCATTTTTTGCGGGAATACTGATCGCCTGGATTTTCGGCTTTGTGCTGAACAAATATACCGGGCTCAATATGTCCGGTAGCTTGTACAGTTACGACCCATTTAAGGGCGAGGTCATCACCTGGAAAAATTTGATCTTGCCGGCATTAACGCTTGGGTTGCGTCCCCTGGCCATCATCGTGCAACTTACCCGCAGCGCTATGCTGGATGAATTAGGAAAAGATTATGTCCGTACAGCCAGGGCGAAAGGCCTGAGCGAACGCGCCGTGATTTATAGGCACGCTTTGAAGAACGCGCTCAACCCGGTGATCACGGCTATCGCCAATTGGTTCGCGTCGCTGCTGGCTGGCTCGTTTTTTGTAGAGTATGTTTTCGGTTATAACGGTTTGGGCAAAACCACGGTTGATGCGCTCGAAATGTCCGACTTCCCCGTGGTGATGGGCTCCATTCTGTTTATTACTTTTATTTTTGTGGTCATCAATATCCTCGTGGACCTGCTGTATGTTTGGATCGATCCGCGGGTAAAACTGACCTGATTAGTACTATGAAGATATTTCTTATTGGTTTTATGGGCAGCGGCAAAACCACCCTCGGCCGCAAGCTGGCCGCCCGCATGAACTACGAATTTATTGACCTCGATCACGTGCTCGAAAAGCAGGTGGAACTGAGCATCGCCGAATATTTCCAGTTTTTTGGCGAAGATTCCTTCCGTAAGATGGAATCAAAGGTTTTGAAAAAGACACTTTACCCTGAAAATGCCGTCATCTCTACCGGTGGCGGCCTGCCCTGCTTTTTCGATAATATGGACTGGATGAAAGCAAATGGCAAGGTCGTTTACCTGAAACTGCCTCCCAAAACGCTGGCCGACAGGCTGGAAAGCGGTAAAGAAGAACGCCCGCTTTTGCAGGGCAAGCACGGCGACAGCCTTGTGACTTTCATAGAGCAGAAGCTTGGCGAACGTGAGCAGTATTACATGGAAGCTAATATTATTGCCGATGGCTTGAGCTTGACGGCTGAGAAGTTGGAAGAAATATTATCTATGCAATAAAAATGGGTGTCATGCTGTCCCGATAGCTATCGGGACGAAGCATGAGGGCAAAGGCCTTCGCTCACCCTTCGAGTGCCTCAGGGTGACACCCCCGGCGCTTTTTACCTCAAATACACCGAATCACTTTTCCCATCCTTACTCAGCGTTACTTCCACATGCTCTTTGAGCAGGGTAGAAAGCGCAATGCCGGCGTAATCTGTAGTAACCGGAAAGCTTTTATGGTTGCGGTCGACTAAAACCACGGTGCGTAATTTTTTCAACGGAACATCCAGGAACACACCGAAGCCATAGGCGAGCGTTTTGCCGCTGTTTAAAACATCATCTGCAATGATCACCGCCTTATTGTGGCATACCGAAATGTCGGTATCCGTGAATGCCTTAAGGCTGCTGCTGTGCTTGTCGATCTCGATGGCGATCAGCGTGCTCTTGAAAGGCGCGATCCCATCCAGTATATTTTTCAGTCTTATGGCAAGATTATACCCCTGTGGCTTTATACCCGCAATAACGATCTCCTGTTCTTCAAAATTATCCTCGAGCAGTTGGTACGCAATGCGGTCTATTTTTTGCGCTATCTGGTGTTGGTCCAGTATTAGGAGTTTTTTGTCGGCGGCCATTTTTATTGTTGTAAAGTTGGAAAGTTGTAAGGTTGAAATGTTATAGCCAACCCGAAACTTGTTTGTAAAGATAGGAACCAACTTTCCAACATTCAAACTTTACAACCTTCCAACAAAATTAGTCCTTTGGGTAGGGGTAATAAACAAAGTTGGCGCCTTCGGGTACGATGACGAAGATGCACATATAGTCGTGCGGGTTTTTGTACGATTTAATGAACCGCTCTTTCAGCTCTTTTTTGATGATGTTTTTTTCTTCAAACTCTTCCAACGTCGAGGCGTGGATGGTCCATTCAGTATTTAACTCTTCCTTGTCCAATATCGGCTCACCAAGGTTCACCTGGTGCTGGTGCGCGACAAAGATCGGGTATCTTGACAAGCCTTCCACCATGATCTCCAGCGCTACCTCACGCATCGATTCACTGTAGAGCTTCAGGTCGGTTTCCAGGCTTAGGAGCGGACTTTCTTTCGGCTTTTCTTCGCCTGTATTTTCATTTAATAATTCTTCGGGATCCATTTTTTGCATGGCGTCGTGCGCGTGGCGCATGGCGTCTTTCTTAATTTTCGTTTGTCGCCTTGCGCCCTGCGCCAAGCGTTAATAAAATCACATTCTCTACGTGTTGCGTATGGGGGAACATATCCACCGGCTGTATCTTCGCCACGTCATACTTCTCTTTCAAAACAAGCAGATCGCGGGCTTGTGTGGCCGGGTTGCAGCTTACATAGACGATCTTCTCGGCTTCAATTTCCATCAGGCGGTTCACTACATCGGGGTGCATGCCAGCGCGCGGCGGATCAGTGATGATCGCATCCGGCTTACCGTGTTCAGCGACGAAATCGGCATTCAGCACATCCTTCATATCTCCGGCGTAGAATTTGGTATTGGTAATTTGATTGATATCCGAGTTGATCTTTGCGTCCTCAATTGCCGAGGGAACATATTCCACCCCCACTACTTTCTTTACCTGTCCGGCAATAAAATTGGCAATAGTTCCAGCGCCGGTGTACAGGTCATAAACCAGTTCATCGCCTTTGAACCCGGCGAAATCTCTCGCGATCTGATATAACTTAAGCGCTTGCTGCGAATTGGTTTGATAGAACGACTTCGGCCCGATGCGGAAACGAATGGTTTTGCCGTTGCCGTCCACCATTTCTTCATAAATATATTCCGGTCCGCGCCAGGCAATTACTTCCTGGTCGAAAATAGTGTCATTCTTTTTCTGGTTGATAATATATAACAGTGATGTGATTTGCGGGAAACTTTGGTCAAGAAAATCCATCAGGGCTTTCACTTCAGCTTTAGACGGATAGGCAAAAACGACGATCAACATCAACTCACCCGTCGACGAAGTACGAATAATGAGATTACGCAATGCGCCGGCATGGTTCTTCAGATCGTAAAAGCTGATGCCCTGTTGTTTAGCATAAGCACGGATCTTATCCCTGATCCCGTTCGACGGATCAGCCTGGAGGTAGCAGTGGTGTATGTCCAGTATTTTATCGAACCTGCCGGGAATATGAAAGCCCAGGGCATCCATATCAGGCGTTTCATCGGTACGGTTCTCGCCGTCATTCAGCCAGCGCTTGTTTGAAAAAGTGTATTCCAGCTTGTTTCGGTAATAACGGTCATTCGGCGATGGCACGATAGGCAATATGCCG
Source organism: Mucilaginibacter sp. (assembly GCA_035551775.1). GTDB lineage: Bacteria > Bacteroidota > Bacteroidia > Sphingobacteriales > Sphingobacteriaceae > Mucilaginibacter. The sequence goes on from DASZMQ010000018.1 coordinate 169,756, forward strand.
CTCACATCAATTTTGGCTAAATGGCTCAGCGCACTTTCAACCGTCTTTTGCTTGAACTTCAGTTGCGCCTCATAGGTCATGTGCTGCCATTTGCAACCGCCGCAGGTACCGAAATGTTCGCAGAAAGCCGGGGTGCGGTAAGCCGAAGCTTTCTTCAGCTGCGCGATCTTCCCTTCGCCGAAATTTTTCTTCTTGCGGTAAACCTGGATGTCGGCTATATCACCGGGAACGGCCTTTTCCACAAACAAAACCAGGTTGTCGGTCTTCCCCACCCCCTTGCCTTCCTCGGCGATATCAATGATCTCAACGTCCTCAAAAACCGGGTAATTCGCAGCTTTATTCATCAGGCTGCAAATATAGCAGAAAGCGGAAAGCTTAAAGCAGAAAGACCAAAGCAGAAAGCTGATCTATTTGCAAGAATAAAGCTTTGGTCTTTTAGCTTTCTGCTTTAAGCTTAAATAAACAGGTTCAAAACAGATTGCCAGAAGTCGTCGCTTTCCAGGTCTATCTCTTCTATTTCAAACTGTTCTTCAATTTGTTCGGATACTTCGGTTAATTCAGGGCTCATAGGGCAAATGATTTGATGAAGGCTAATTTATAACTATTTATACCAAAAACCAAAATGGTATTGTGATATTTTTGTAAAAAAGCACAACTTCATTTCAGAACGGGAAGTGCCAACGATCTATCAGCCTTTGACTGCCAATAGTTCGACCTGCTCAATTACCGGGGGAGCGGAAAGTAATTCAGAGGCTTTCGCCATTAGCGCCTGAGCTATCGGGCCGCTTAAATGAGCTTTCCGCCCCTCTTCATTTTCAAATGTATCGAAAATACCAAAAGTGGAAGCCCCAATCCTCAGGGCGTACCAGCTGATAGTGCCCTGTTCCTGTTGTGCCAAAGGCAATGCGCTACTTAAAAAATCTGCAACTTCCTGTTCTTTTCCGGGTTTTGCCTCTAAGCGGGCAAGTAATGCTAATTTAACCATGTTTGTACGTTTGTGAATGTTTTTAATAACACTTATAACCATATTGTCGTTCCAGGTTATTATTCCTTACGTTAAATCATGATATATTTTAAAGACTTTTTTGCCCTTGCCGGTAGCTTCGTAATTAGCGTTGGGCTTGCGCTGAGTCTGACCTTCGACTGTCGGTTTCGCCTTCCTGACCAGCAACCAGGTGTTCGCCGAAAGTATGCCCATCAGCAAAAAATACGCTACTATCTGCCTGAATGTCGAAGCAAAACGGTCTGTGAGGCCATGGTACATCATGCAGTAAATGGCGGTAATGTTGATGCAGATCACAAGGAATTGCACCAGTTTCTTGTTCATATCATTTATGGTTCTTGTTGAATAACAGGTTTGGCCAAATCGCAATACCATACACCGGTGATAATCCCGAAAGTATAGCCGATAGATAGCGGCAGGAAATCATTGTCGAGTGAGAAGTTGTCAATCAAAAAAGGGCAAACCGTGGCCGAAGCCAGGGCCGTGCCAGCTAGCATAATCCAGAATTTCTGTAGGAATGGTTCTGGCACAACCCTGATAACTAAGTTAATAATGCCCCAAAAGATTACCCAGGTGAGGCTGGAAAATAGAGCCACAATGCAAATGAACGGAGGGAGCCACAACATTAAACATATCGGTTCCCAATTACCCTGAAGGCAATATGCCGCTAAGGTTGCCACTGGTGGTCCTATCAGCAAACTGCTCAACCATACTTTCGCGCTGTATTTCAAATTATAAAATCCCATGAACCTTAATTTTTATCCCAATTGATCTTCCTCGATGAATACATCAGCGCGGCAACGATGATGAACAACGCGATGCTGCCGATAAGCAGTGACAAGTCTTCGAGCTGGATTATGACATAGATAAATGAATAGAAAAGCGTAAGGATGAACGTGAATATTACGGCTGCTTTCTTATTTTTCAGCAGCGATACCAGGAACGCAGCGATCAGCGCTATGGTTGCCGCGGATGCCACCAGGTAAGCCAGGCTGTAACCGATTTGTTCCGAGAAAGACAGCAGCAACGTATAATAGATGATCATAGCCGCGCCGATCAGGATGTAATTGAATACATGCACCCGCTGTTTGCCGATAAGCTCGGTAAGGAAAAGCGAAACAAACGTAAGCAGGATGATAAGGATAGCATATTTGCTGGTACGCGTAGTTTGCTGGTACTGGTCGACCGGCAGCTTCAGTTTTATGCCGAAAGTAGCGTCGGCGGCTTTCTTTTCGTTGGTCAGCAGGCTCACGTCCTGCACCCATTGCTGCGGGAAAGGGCGGTTGTAATACAGCATACGCCATTTTGCCGAAAAGCCTTTGTTATCAATCACACGGGCATCGGGCAGGTAACGGCCGTCAAAGCTGGGACTGTTCCAGTCGCCGCTTACTTCCACGTCGGTGGTTTTGCCGGTGTGCAGGAAACTCAGCTCCTCGCTGCCTTTCAGGTCGAGGCTGAAATCAAAAGGGATGGTGCCGTCGGTAAAGCCTTTCAGGTTCACCGCTACCTGGAGGCTGTTACCGAGCACATTTTCACCGGGGGTGGGCTCTGCGGTATAGGTTTGGTCGTTAATTTTTACCTGCGGGTTAGTTTTCAAACCCTTCAGGTCGCTGATGCTGAACAGTACGCGGGCCTGTTCGGGTATCAGCTGATCGGCGGTGATAGATAAGGAGCCCAGATCTGCTTTGGTGAAATTTCCCGACACCCTGATGGTACCGTTGTATACCGGAACCTCGTAAATGCCGCGGTGCAGCACTTCCGACTTCAGGCTGCCTTTATAGCTTAACTCGTTCGGCAGGATATATAAGTTTTGTATAGCTGTTTTAGTGATCTTATTGCCATGCTCATCATTTTCGGTGACTTGCTCATGGTATGGGATCATTAGCACCGGACCTTGTATCAATTGGCTGCCCGAATACTGGTCGGTTACTTCTTTGATGGTTTGTTCCTGCCGCTGCGCCCGTTCGCTTATCAGGTTGCTTACCAGTGCCGATGGGATCATCAGCAGCAACACCAGTATGCCGATAAACGCTAATTTGACTGTCACCGACTCCTTGAGCCAGTGCATAAATCCTTGTTGTTGTGGTTCTTCTGTGATCATTTCAGTTTAAATAAAAGTACTTTGCGTTTCAAAGTAAATTAACAAAAAAAATTATGCGAGCTTTTGTTGTTTAATCAATTGTTCAAGGGTATTCAAATGGTCTTTAAAAGCTTTTTTGCCTTTGTCGGTCGCCTCGTAATTGGTATTGGGCTTGCGGCCCAGGAAACTTTTATGTACGGTGATATATTCCTCCTTTTCCAGCGCTTTCAGGTGCGAGGCCAGGTTGCCGTCGGTAATGTTCAGCAGATCCTTCAGCGAGTTGAAATCGTACCGCTCGTTGGCGGCCAGCACGCTCATGATCTGCAGCCTTACGCGGTTCTCAAAGGCCTTATCGAGTTTATCAAAGGATATGTTCACTTATCGTATTTAAAGTAAATGCGGGCGCCGTAAATGATGTGCAGCACCCCGAAACCAAGCGCCCAAAATAGCAAACCGTGACCGGGTAAACAAGCGGCGATCAAGCCTAAAATGATCTCACAAATGCCGAGATATTTTACCTCGCCAAAAGTGAAATTGCTGGCGCTGAATAAAGCCAAGCCATAAAAAATCAAAGACACAGCGGATACTATACCATAATAACCGTGCAAAAGCAGAATGATAATCAATGCTCCGCCTGTTACTAATGGCACAGACATATGGAACATTAGTTGTCGACTTACAGCACCCCACATCGGTTGCGCTTTTTTCTTTGCCTGCCGATTGCTTAGAATGATGGCAGTCGTAATAGATGCTATCAGCACAATCAATGCTATGATAAAAAGCTTTTCGACCAAAACACTCTCCCCACCATAGACAACCCCTACAGAAACATCAGGATCTCTTAATCTGAGATTGCCAATAACAGCGTCGAACTTTGATGTTACATCGCTAATAATCTTATATGCTATCCCCGCCCCTACCAACGCATAAACCCCCGCCAGTATGCCCGATAAGCCACTAAGTGATATAAATTTCGACGAGCGTTCCATAATGCTGCGTATGGACGCCAGCTCGTTTTGCAATTCGGTTTCTTCCATTGAAAAAGCACTTTGTTTTTCAAAGTAAATAATTATAAATTTGATTTCCAAATCTTAAGACCAAAAAACTGATGAATAAAAGACTTCCCTTCGTAATCGCGGCAATCGCTTTGGGCTTTTTGTCCAGCCGCTTTGTTACCGGATGGTACACCACCATCCCCTGGGTCATTGCCACGCCCATAGTTGGCTATTTAAGCAAAACGCGGCGCGACAGTCTCATCAACGGCGGCCTGTTCGGCTATGTGCTGTTCCTGGCTTATACCTCGTCCGTTTACCGCGGAAAAACCGATACCAAAAGCATTCTTATTTTCATCGGGTTTACGCTGGTCTTCAGCCTGGTTGGGGCTATTGCCGGTGTCGTTGGCGGCTTTTTGGGGAATTGGGCTAAGGCTTTTTTTACAAAAGATAAGAACGATGTATGACGACGCGAAAACCGCTCAATAATTTATTGCGCACCATAACTATGCTGGCACTGTTAGCCGGCGCAATGTTATCCGCTATGCTAACACTCCATGCAGGCAGAAAAAACGCGTCGGTAATTCTGCCGGCAATGTTCATCATTTGGGTGGTGTCACCTTTTGCATGGCTATTGTTTGCCCAATTCAGGTTTAAGCGCAGTATCTATAAGGCGCATTGCCTTTTCATCATTTTGCTTTGCATACTCTCCGTTATAGCTTATAACGGAGTACCGGCTCTTGCGAATGTAAAGCCGGCCGCGGTATTCCTCTTTACGCCTCTCGTATCATGGGGAATAATCGTTATAGCAGTAGCTTTAATTAAAAGATCCCGGTCAGAGTAGGTAATTTGGGTTCCTACGCGTATTCGGTACTTTGTGCTAAAGGCATCTTAGCATTCCTATCCCCCCGCCAACCATAAAAAATATTACTTGATCGCCACCATACGCTTTTATGATGTCTGTCGTTAAAGTGCTGAAAATTTTTATCCGGTCCGGCCTTGTATTTACAACCTTTAGTATCTAATTTGTTCGCCTATCACCCTTAAACCACCATCAAATATGTTCCCGCGTATTAAAGAAAGCATCCGTATAGGCGGCGGCTTTGATATCAACTTCCTGTTGGATGGAGACGATACCGACGGCACCCTGGTACAGTTTGAATTCGTCGTTCCGCCCGGTGCAAAGGTACCGGCAGCGCATTTCCATGTGGATGTGGATGAAACCCTGTATATCCTGGAAGGAACGCTCACCCAACTGGTAGGCACTGAAACACGCGAGCTGCATGCCGGCGACCATTGTTTTATAAAAAAAGGAGTGGTGCATGGTTTTAACAACATGCACGATAAAACGGTGAGGGTACTGTGTACGCTTTCGCCCGCGTCCATTGGCCCGGCTTATTTCCGCGAAATTGCTGAAGTCATCAATGCAGGGGGGCCGCCTGACATGCAAAAAATATTGGCGATCATGAAGACGCATGGGCTTGAACCAGTGAAACCGGCATGACCGTTCAATTAACACCCCGGCTAAATGCCTTTGATCCCCAGGCTTTGGGCTCACCTTTGGAAAAGGTATATTGACTGTCCGATTAATTTTTCCTGTTATGAGAAAATATAGCATTTTAATCGTCCTCATTCTTTTCTGCCTCCACGCATCCGCCCAACCCAAAAACCTGGCTCAAAAACTCGGGTACCCAAAAGATGCCAAACTGCTGATCATCCACGCCGATGATGCCGGCTTCGCGCACAGCGCCGATTCGGCCATTATGCTGGCTTATGAAAAAGGAGCCATCAATTCGGCGAGCATTATGGTCACTTGTCCGTGGTTCCCTGAGATAGCCGCTTTTGCCAAAAAGCATCCCGAAATGGACTGGGGCATTCACCTGTCGCTCACGTCGGAATGGAAATATTATAAATGGGCAGGCGTAGCATCATCATCCGCTATACCGAGCCTGCTGGATAAAGACGGGTATTTATATGCTTCCGTTGAGGGTTTCGGCGCCCATATGAAAGTGGATGAAGCGGAAAAAGAGATCCGTGCGCAGATAGAAAAGGCCAAAGCTTTCGGCATCCGCATCACGCACCTGGACAATCACATGGGCAGCATACTGGCCTCGCCCGAGCTGATGAAGATGTTCCAGCGTGTTGGCAAGGAATACGGCCTGCCCGTGCTGGCGCCGATAAACTACATCCGGATGGTGGCGCCTAAACTGGTGCCGGTTATTGATACTTCGGGCGTTCTCGTAGATAATTTCATCATGGCTTACCAGGTGACACCTGCAGATAAATGGAAGAATTTTTATAACTACAGCCTGCAGCACCTAAAACCCGGGCTAAATGAGCTGGTATTTCACCTGGGTTTTGATGATGATGAATTAAAGGCGGTTTGTACCCAGCATCCCGATTATGGCAGCGCCTGGCGGCAACAGGATTACAACTACGCTACCAGCGATGAGTTTAAAGCGTTGCTAAAGGCAGAGGGTGTTCATTTGGTGACCTGGGGTGAGATTAGGAAGGTGGAGTATGGAAAGTGATGGATAGCTAATTTGGGCGCCTTAGCCACGAGGTATCCGTTACCATCCCTGGCGCGGTTTGGTGTTTTATTCCTATATTAGTCCATTATTATTGTGCTGTCAATAGCACCTTATCATCAAATAAATCTTCACCTTCACCAAACGGCTATCGGGTATTTTACATCACAATGGAACTAAGTGCAAAGTTTTTAAACGAACTTCAGAAAAGGCTAAAGATTGGCAATCGGAAAGGCGTTCATTTAAATGCAATTCCAGGCAAGTCTAATTATAAATTTGATATAAGTAGACTCTCATATATTGAGAAGAATCTTCCAGAGAATTTTATTAAAAATCTTCTTGAACAACAGCCCCTGAAGTTTCGAATTAGCTGGAAAAATAATGTACCAGATTTAAATACTTTAATTGAGGAAGATCAGACTCAACTTGTGCGAATCACGAAGTCCTTTGAAAATTTAATAAATCAAACAGAGACAATTGAATCTGAAAAAGGAATAAACACTTTTGGATTCGGGTTCCCAATGCTTATTCGCAGGAACCAGGTAGATAATCAACTTACTGTTTCTCCTATTTTAATCTGGTCTCTTCGCGTTCGCCGTACTAAGGAATTTAACACATGGGAGATTATAAGAACAGAAGATGACCCAATATATATAAATGAGGTTTTAATTAACCATTTGCTAAACGATGCTCAAGTCGAAATTCGACAGATTTCTGAAGAAATGCTTGACGATGGCATAATTGATAAAGATGAACTTCTCGAAATATGTGTTCAATTATTAGAAAACATTAATACTGTTCATTCTCCTCAGTTACGAAGCATTTTGGCTGAGAAATTTCTTAGAATCATTCCAATTAAGGAAAGAACCCATTACGAGAGTTTGCCAATTACATCAAATAATGCATTTATTGAATTCGGTGGTTTATTTTCAATTTTCGAGGTTCAAAAGCAAAATATCATAAACGACTATGATCATCTACTTAATCTCGAAGGCAGTATAATTCAGGAGGATGATTTAGAAGATAACCAATTTCAACCGCTGTCTTCTATAGACACAGACCCATCCCAGCAAAGCATCCTTAATATTTTAGGCACGAAAAGAAATGTTGTTATCCAGGGGCCGCCAGGTACGGGTAAGAGTCAATCATTGACCGCACTATTGGTTAATGCACTTGAGAACAAGAAAAAAGTATTGGTCGTTTGTGAGAAAAGAACAGCCCTTGAGGTTCTTGAAGCAGCTCTTGTGAATAAAGGCTTGAAACATAATTGCGTTCTCATCAAGGATATCGTTAAAGATCGTAAAATTGTCGTTGACTCGGTTAGAGATCGCATTGACAGTAATGTCAATGGGTACAGAAGCTACAATTATCAATATTCAAAAGAAACTCTTGATGAGATCACGGGAAAGGCGGCCAAGTTAATAAGCAGTGTCAATAAAAAACACAAGTTATTGGGCCGTCGGTTGCTTGCAAATCGGGATTGGACGGCACTTGTAGGTGAAATCTTAAGGGAAAAAAGAAGAAATATTGAAGACCATGAAATCCAGGAAGATAATATCAAGTTTGATTTCAATGCAATAGAACTAAATCAATATCTTGATCTTATTCAAAAAGGACAGAAGCTGTGGCAGACCTATGAACCTAATAAAGAATTAAGTTTTATAAACCCATCAAAACTTATTGGGAACAATCCCTTTCAATTAGAACAACACATCAACGAAGATTATGGTTGTTATAAATCGTTGTTTAATGAACTGCTTGATATAGAAGATGTTTATCTTCGATACTATCAGGATCAAAGGCGAAATGAACTTAATCAACAAATCGACGAGGTTAAAAAATTAAAAATATTGGTAGAGCGATTAAACCAACTACGCTCGAAAATTATTTTGTTCAAAGAGAGCTATAGCGGAGTTCGAAGTTCAGAAATAAACGACTACACAGACAGAATTTTAAAATCGATTAGTTCAATTACCGCACACACACAAAGCTATAATGCTGAAAAATTCTATCTCAATGAAAAAGAAACAGCAACTCCTTTTTATCGAGTGAGCCTACTGTTTTCAAAAAAGCGAAGGCAAACGCTGCAGCATCAGAAAGAGCTGCTACATATGTTTGGTGATCTTGAACTATTGTCGAACACATATAAAAACTTAATTTCTTATAAAAGCACTGGGCAAATTGCTGTCGATCTCGAGGGTTGTAACCAACTGTTAGATAGGGCTACCAATCTTAAAAAGACCTCAGAGAGCTTCATAGATAAAGAGTTTGACGATATTGATTTTCTTTGTCAGGTACAAAAGCCCTATGCGAGCACATTAACAGAAGAAATTCTTGAACATGCCCGACAAATTCAATCATTAATACCGGTAGCAGAAACAGGGCAGCAGCTTTTCTCTTGCGCTGAAAAGCATGTTTGTGATTTGCTAAATCAATGCAAAGACTTAGGAATTTCAACTACTCCAAAGGACGCTTTTTCAGCGTTATATGTGATTAACGAGCATGCGCTTATTAAGGAACAGCCAGAAAAAACTTATAAGGAATTTAAGCTAATAGATCATTTTAATCCGGACGAGCAACCTTTTCCGTGTGAGTATCCGATTCAGTTACTCGGCAAATTCAAAGAAATACATCAAAAAATAACTTCAGATAACTGGGCAATTCCTGCATATTCGCTTGAGAGTTATAAAGAAGCGATTGAATCATTGCAGCTTTTTTTAGATGCGAAAGAAAAATATTTCAATCACTCTGCGGACATTTTCCCGATAGAATTTAATTGGTTTAACTATTACAACAACCTGCAAGACGGCTTTAAGCCGCTTATAAAAAACTTAAAAGCAAAAAAGGAATGGAGACGTGCTTTTCTAATCTACTACCTCAACAAATTACTAATACAATCAGCAGAGGCGGATATGCCGGTAAATGATCTTGACCATGTGGATTTAAGTCAGGCATTAGGAGAAATCAGGAAAGAGCAGTATCGATACATTAAGGAATATTGGTATTCTAAGCAAATCCAATTAGCAAGGCAATTTGAATTGGATCATCCTAACCTGACGGTAGAGAATCTTTATAATAAACGAAGCAGTCATAGATTCCAGCGGTTATCACTTAGGCTGATCGTGCAACATGACCCAGACCTGTTCACAACGTTTTTTCCTATCGTGCTAACCACGCCTGATGTTTGTTGTAATTTATTTAAGGGAATGAACTCTTATTTTGACATGGTTATTTTTGATGAGGCCAGTCAATTAAGGCTCGAAGATAATTTACCTGCTATTCTAAAAGGCAAACAAGTAATCGTGGCAGGCGACGAACACCAAATGCCGCCATCAAACTATTTTAGCAAAATATTTGACGGTTCAATTGAAGATGAAGAAGATATAGAAGATGAAGTTGAATCGGTTAAAATCGATAAAAATGATTTGTTATTGTCTTGCGAATCGCTTTTAGATTTTGCCACAGAACTTGGGTTCGAAAAGCGATATCTTGATTTTCATTACCGCTCTAGGCATCCTTACCTTATAGATTTTTCAAATCATGCTTTTTATAATCAACGGTTACGCCCATTGCCTAACAATTTTGATTACATTCCAATTCGTTACGTCGCCGTAGGTGGCACATTCTCAGAGCACACCAACGAAAAAGAAGCAGAAATGGTACTTTCGATAATTGAACATCAAATTCATAAACTTCCCGATGGCAAATACCCGACCGTCGGTGTTGCTACCTTCAATATCGCACAAAGAAACCTGATAAAAAGCAAGATTTTAGAACGTCAGAAATTTGAAAAATACGGCGAGTTTAATGAGAAAATAGCCGAGCTTGAAAACAATGGATTCTTCATCAAAAACCTTGAGAATATACAAGGAGATGAAAGAGATATTATAATAATTTGCACCACCTACGGAGTAAATAAGGATGGAAGGTTCATGCAGCGTTTTGGACCAATATCCATGGCGAAAGGGTACAAGTTATTGAACGTAATTATAACTCGTGCAAAATATAAGGTATTCATTGTTTCATCTATCCCAGAAGACGTTTTTCTTAATTATAAAGACCAACTTATTGCTGAAGGTAGCAATAATCGTCGTGCGGTATTTTTCGCTTATATGACTTATTGTAAAGCAGTGAGTGATCAAGACAATGATGCCCGTATTAGCGTATTGAGAACACTTGCGGAAAATTCGAACGTAAGTAGGAAGATGGATATTTTTAACGATGATTTGGAATCTCCATTTGAAGAAGAAGTTTATGCGGCGCTTTGCGATCATTTTGATGTTGATCACTTAATTCCACAAATGCAGTTTGCTGGTTATCGCATTGATATTGTTTATGATTCTAAGATTAGCGGTAAACCCAAAATTGCTATTGAATGTGATGGAGCTAAATACCACGAAAGTCAAGAAGCTTATCTTTATGATCTTTATCGTCAAAGAGTGCTTGAGCAGCATGGCTTTATTTTCCATCGAATTTGGAGCACCAACTGGTGGCGAAACAGTAAACGGGAAACCGAAAACTTGGTAAATTTTATTCAGAAAATTACCGAACAAGAGACTTCATTAATTTTTGAGCAAAGGGAGCTATCAGAAGCTTTTGCGGATAATTTGTTAGAAATAACAAATTCTATACCGGACGTTATAGAGGATAACAGTAACATCATTAAAGGTTTAGTAATCTCGGATAAAAGACCTATTCAAAACAGCCTATTCCAAGAAACAATACAGAATGGCAGCACCGTTAATATAAAATATCTTAATACTGAAAAAAATATTAACATTAAACTGGTCTCCAAGCGCGATCAATTAGAGAGGCGTGATGACGGGATTCAATGTATTTCGATAGAGTCACCGCTTGGACGATCTTTAATAGGCGCAGTTAAGGGTGATATTGTAAAAATTGGCGATCTCGACAATTATGTTGAAATATTAGCATTCAAAGCTATATAGCAGCTTTCATGGTAGAGGAGTTCCACGCCAGAGATTGAAATGGATACCAGCCCTGCGGCTAATGCCTGTGCAGTATGAATGGAAAGCCCGCCCGGGCGCCTAAATACTTAGTGTTGCCATTTTGAGAAACACCCCAAAAGCTTATACACTTTCGATATACACTAAGTTCGTTTTAACAGAAAAACCCGGTTAAAACAGCGCTGAAATGTTAAAATATGGCAATTTCACTAACTTTTTCGTCAGGATCGGGTGTTTTTGTGTGTACATCAATCAGCAAATTAAGTAATTGAATTCCAACAATTTGTGCTTCAGCTGCTCACAAAAATGGCTAAGCTTATCAGGTTTTGGGGGATAGTGTAGACGTTAAAATGCTGTTTTTCAAGGTATATTATGGTAAAAAGTGGTCGAAAGTGGTGTGAGCGTGAACGCTTGGTGTATAAAGTGAATGCTGAGTGGTGAATTGTGAGTGGATTGTGGTATAATAATTACGGTACCGCAATCGCCGCCTTTACCAAATAAGGCAATATCTCTTTCTGAAAAGAAACAAAATTCTTGCGCACATCCGAATCACTCACCGAAGTAAACGCAAAGCTGAATACGATACTCTTACTGCATTTAATAAGGAAGCGGATACGCTGGGCATAATTTTCATTCTTACGCAGACCGCCCAATTGCATAAAGGAGCCCACGAGCATATCCTCCAGCTCATTGGACAGGTTCCTTAAAAATTCCTGCGAATTGGCCGACTCGCGGATAAAATCCCAGCCGATGAACTCGTTGCACACCGTGTACGAGAGGCGGCAGGTTTTCATGATGAGGTTATTGAGGTGGGTTTCCTCGTCTATTTCGGTGATGTTGCCGTGCACCAGCTCGTCCACATTTACTTTGATATAATCCATCAGCAGGGCATGCAGCACGGCTTCCTTGCTATCAAAATACTTATATATGGTAGCTTTAGCTATACGCGCCCGTTTGGCGATCTCGTTGACGCTGGTCTTATGGTAGCCGAATTTGCGGAACAAATCCTGCGCGGCGCGTTTGATGCTTTCTTTGATCTTGTCGGCTTCCATGTATCAGTTTGATACAAATATCTCAAAATTACTCACATTTATGCTATACACCCTGAGCGAGCGCGTAGCCGGCGCCTTAACGGGCGTACCATCGATAAGTGAGAATTTTGAGCCGCTGCAGGGATCGGTGCAGGTAAGCGTGTTATTGTCAAGTTTAACGGCGCAACGTTTTTCGGGCTGGTAGCTGCTACAGGCGTCGTAAGCCGCATAGCTCATATCCGCCTCGCGGTAAAGAAGCAGTCCGGCCACACCATACCCAGGTATGATGACCGCTCCGCCCGGACTTTTCAATGCGGCAAGCTTTGGATCGTTAACATTAGCCTCAAAACTTACGGCAACGCTGGGCACAAGGTCGCTGCTTTTACCGCAGCCAAAGCAACTGAACAGGAGTATTGCAGCAAATAGCCATTTACGCATCATATGATTTCGGTACGGAACTGCTTCAGGAAGCGAACATCGTTTTCAGAGAATAAACGCAGATCGCGTATCACATATTTTAAGTTCGTGATCCTTTCTATACCCATACCGAACGCAAAACCGGTGTATTTCTTGCTGTCGATACCACAATTTTCCAAAACGTTCGGGTCGACCATGCCGCAGCCCAATATTTCAACCCAGCCGGTGTGCTTGCACATACTGCAACCCGCGCCGCCGCAAATGGTGCAGCTGATATCCATCTCGGCCGATGGTTCCGTGAATGGGAAGTAAGACGGGCGGAAACGCACTTTTGTTCCCTCGCCGTAAAGTTCCTGCACGAAGTGGTAGAGAGTCTGCTTCAGGTCGGCGAAAGAAACGTTCTCATCCACATACAACCCTTCAACCTGGTGGAAGAAACAATGCGCCCGTGCCGAAATAGCCTCGTTCCGGTAAACACGACCCGGCATAATGGCGCGGAACGGCGGTTTGCCGTTTTCCATCATGCGTACCTGTACGGATGAGGTATGCGTCCGCAGGGCAATATCGTCCTTGCCGTTGTTCTTTTTGATGAAGAAGGTATCCTGCATATCTCGGGCGGGGTGTTCCTCCGGGAAATTAAGCGCGGAGAAATTATGCCAGTCGTCCTCGATCTCCGGCCCTTCAGCCACTACGAAGCCCAGGCGTTTGAAGATATCGATGATCTCGATACGGGTGAGCGATAGCGGGTGACGTGAACCTAGTGCGAAGCCATCGCCGGGTAGTGTCAGGTCGAGTTCTGAGTTCTGAGTTTTGGGTTTTGAGTCAAGTGTCTCCTTCAGCTCACTATATTTCGCCTCTGTTGCCTGCTTCAACTCATTCAGTACCTTACCCAGCACCCGCTTTTCTTCGGGGCTGACGCTTTTGAACTCTTCGAAAAGATCCTTGATAATGCCCTTCGTACCCAGGTATTTTATCCTGAATGTTTCCAGTTCATCGGCATTGGCCGGGTTGGCGGCTTTGATCTCGGCGGTATATTGATCTATTTTGTCTTGCATAATTTTGTCTTGTGCGTGGCGCAAGGCGCGTGGCGCTTGTTATTTTAAAACTCCGAGTTCTTTACCTACTTTGTTAAACGCCTCAATCGCCTTATCCAAATGTTCCTGCTCATGCGCGGCCGAGATCTGTACACGGATACGCGCCTTGCCCTGCGGCACAACCGGATAATAGAACCCGATCACATAAATGCCTTCCTCCAGCATCCTGGCGGCGAACTCCTGCGACAACTTCGCTTCATACAGCATCACCGGCACTATGGGGTGAATGCCCGGCCTGATATCGAAGCCCGCTTCGGTCATTTTGGTGCGGAAGTATTGGGTGTTGCGCTCCAGCTTGTCGCGCAGCCCGGTACTTTCGCTCAGCAGGTTCAGCACGGCGATGGATGCCCCGGTGATCGAAGGCGCCAGCGTGTTCGAGAACAGGTAGGGCCTGGAACGCTGCCTGAGCATATCGATGATCTCCTTCTTACCCGAGGTAAAACCACCCGACGCGCCGCCCAGCGCCTTGCCAAGCGTTCCGGTGATGATATCGATCTTGTCCATCACGCCGTGATACTCGTGCGTACCGCGACCGGTTTTGCCCATAAAGCCCGAGCAATGGCTCTCGTCGATCATTACCAACGCCGTGTATTTTTCGGCCAGTGCGCATATCTTATCCAACTGTGCAATGGTACCGTCCATGCTGAACGCGCCATCGGTAACGACGATGCGGTGGCGGCAGTCTTGCGTAGCTTTTAGTTTTTCTTCCAGGTCGGCCATGTCATCGTGCTTGTAGCGTTCGCGGCGGGCCTTGCACAGGCGCACACCGTCGATGATGGAAGCATGGTTCAGCTCGTCGGAAATGATGGCATCCTCCTCGTTGAACAGTGGCTCGAACACCCCGCCATTGGCATCGAAAGCCGCGGCGTAGAGGATGGTATCCTCCATACCCAAAAATTCGGCGATCTTACGCTCCAATTCCTTGTGGATATCCTGCGTGCCGCAAATGAACCGCACCGACGACATGCCATACCCGTGCGTATCCAGCGTATCCTTGGCGGCCTGCACCACCTTCGGGTGGCTCGACAGCCCCAGGTAATTGTTGGCGCAAAAGTTGATCACTTCCTTGCCGCCCATCACCGTAATATCGGCGCCTTGCGGCGAAGTGATGATGCGTTCCCTCTTATATAGCCCGGCTTCTTCTATCCCAGCCAGTTCCTTCTCCAGGACCGGTTTCAGCGTAGTGTACATGTGTGTGATTATTGAGAAGGCAAAGTTAGGTTTTCTGGTTCATAGTCCATAGTCGATGGTCCATAGTTTTGAAGGAACGGCTATGGTCCATCGACCATGGTCCATGGACTTACACTATCCGTTCACGATCCTACCCTTCCCGCACACAAATCAACCATTAATCGACTGGTAAATACCTATTTGATGCTTTACACTAAGGGCCAAAACTTGAGGAACTTTGCCCATTTCGTGAACACTCTTTTGCTAACGTGGTCATTTACAGCAAGACGTGCCGACTGCGTTCATCAAGAAAAAATGACCCTAAATCAGCTGAATTTCACCTTTTAACCACTATTAACCATTTCCAACCACTTTTCACGTTTTCCGGCGCTCTTCACCCCGGAAAGACACTGAAATAGCCCTTAGTGTACACGCGGTCTTGATAAACTTTCGCCTCATGCCCCGGATTTCGGCACACTAAGCCGCGGGCTGCGTCGTTTATTTGATTTAGGAGATTTTACCGCTTGTACGGATCACAAATTCCCCCGCAAACACTAAATTAGCAAACCCAATTATACCTTTTATGGATTTTCTGAAAGCGATATGGAATGAGTTTACCGGTTTTTGGGGACTCGGCGGATTGATCGATATTCTCCGGTCGGGAAAATATGACCAGTTGTTAACGTGGCACGGCGTCACCTCGGTTTTGGGCCCGCTGATACCGTTTTTGCTGCTCATCGAGATCATCAGGGGGACATTCTATAAACGGTTCCACGTCATTCATTACAAGATCTCGTTCTTCACTTATGTATTGAACGCTTTTATCGGCCGGGTTATTTCTTTCGCCATGGTGGCTTTATGTATTGGCCTGTTTTCCAGGTATGCCGTGTTCAAAACCACCTTCACCTGGTATTGGTTCATTTACGGTTATATCGTTTGGGAGTTCGCGCATTTTATCTATCATTTCCTGGCGCATAAGGTCCGTCTTTTCTGGTGCCTGCATTCCACCCACCATGCACCCGAATCCATGAACTTATCGGTTACTTTTGCCCATTTCTTCCTCGAGGCCCCTTATGCCGACGTGATCCGCACCACTATCTGTATTTTATTGGGCGTAAATCCGCCGATGCTGTTTGTTATCATGTTTATCGACGGCACCTGGGGAGCCTTCATCCACATCGGCGAAAACCTGGTCAACGATGCCCGTTTCGGGTTTTTAGGCAAGCTCATTCTTACACCGTCGTTTCACCGGGTACATCATGCGCGCAACCCGCTGTACATGGACACCAATTATTGTAATTTGCTGAATATCTGGGACAGGGTATTCAGAACGTATCAGCCCGAGGACCGCAGCATACCCATCGAGTACGGTATCACCCGCCGCATGATCAAAAACAGCTTCCTCGATGCTTATTTCGGCGAGATCATAGCTTTGTCCCGCGACGTAGCGAAAGCGCCCGGCATCAGGAATAAGGTACTATATATCTTCATGCCGCCGGGATGGAGCCACACCGGGAACCACAAAATGGCGCACCTCGTCCGCCGGAAATATTTTGAAGAAAGCAGCGTGGTTCACGAAGAGTTGCCGTCGGCGACATCGGTATGATCGGCTATACGTGATACTTTAAACTCCCGCGAAGCCGGCCACGAACATGAACAGATCCCGAAATTTTGCACGATGTGTTTCCGGCGTTTTAGCCCGTCCGGCGCTCCGTCGACTCACCCCGACCTCTCCGCCAGCTGGCGGATGGTCGGCCCTCTCTTCGCCTTTGGCGCAAAGAGGGCTGTTTGAATTTTCTTAAATATAAAAACCCTCTTTCCGCTTGCGGAGAGAGGGTGGTCGAGCGAAGCAATGACCGGGTGAGTCAATAGACGGTATGCCCCAATTTTGCATAATGTGTCACCAGCGCCCCCCGACGGTTTTTTTATTGACTATTC
This sequence comes from Mucilaginibacter sp., assembly GCA_035551775.1. Taxonomy (GTDB): domain Bacteria; phylum Bacteroidota; class Bacteroidia; order Sphingobacteriales; family Sphingobacteriaceae; genus Mucilaginibacter. The sequence goes on from DASZMQ010000018.1 coordinate 186,976, forward strand.
ACCATTCACCACTCACCATTCACAAAATCCCCTAAACCAAATATGCCCCGCCTTGTTGCTTAATAAAAGGATACCATTATGAAAAACGTATTTGCAAAAGACCATACCGCAACCTGGGTAGCCACTATCGCCATAAGCGCCATTGCTGCTGCGGCTGCTGCCTATTTTTATTTTTTCCGCAGGAATGATGAACCGGCCGAAGAACACCCCGAACCGGAACATACTCAACAGCCAGGCAAAAAGAAGAAAAGGAAAACCGACCCGGACGATCTGGATCGGATAATTCCCAACGCGGAAGTAACTGGATGATTGAGTCAATGGTGAATGGTGAATATTTTGCGGACTAAGTCATGGATCATTGACTATTCACCATTCACTATTCACCTCACCTTACTGCTCCTCCTTAAAATACACCTTATAGTAACTCATCCCCTTCCCCTCGTCAAACCCCTTTTCTATCAGCTCCTTGTTGCCGTGAATGTAGATGTGAAAGTTCTTATCCAGCTTCAGCACGCTTTTGTAAACGCGGTTCTGCTTTTTGACGGCCGCTGAGTTGATGTCGAAGCTATCGGGTATCGGCGACTCAAACTCGTCCTCGTAATCCTTCTTGTATTTCAGGAATGAGGCGATGCCCTGCTCATTGCCGATCACCTCGTTCGAAAACTCGTCCATGCTGAAACTCTCGTTTTCCTTAAAGTACTTCATCGAGCGGTTCAGCAGGTCGATCTTGTCGGCTTTGGAAACCTCGAATTCCTCGTCTATCTTTTGGGTCACAAAGTTTTTGTAAATGCCCAGCACGTTGTTCGTCTGGTGGTAATTGTCATTGCGCACTTTCAGTTTCAGGAACTCATCTTTCCAATAAATAGCTTCCTGTCCACGATTAGTATTATCAATTACGGCCACTTTATAACCTTGCTCCCGTTCAGTATTAAAAATCAGACACCCTTTATCAAGTTTGTTTATATTAATTGCATCTTTTTCATATCTTATTGAAAGCTCATCCTTTTCTGGATACACTTTAAGAAAGTATTCCTTTGTCTCCGATTTAAATAGTCCAATTGCGTTAAGCAAATCTCCTTCAATTTGAATATTTTCAAAGTACACTACATATAACTCACCTGCTTTTATTTTTGGATGATTAGAGACATCGTATAATTGTTTCGCCAACTGCTGACTATTTGATAGAAAGCTGTTAGGGTTTTCAAAAATGGATTTTGCGAAATGAAATACTTCATTTAAATCCAATTCATTACTTGGGTGAAAAAAGCGGTATAATTCATTCAACTTATCAAAACCATTCAAAAAATATTTGATAAGTAGACTTTTTAATGTCTCATCTTCTAACAATGGAATTTTTTCAGATAGCACGTAGCGTTCATCTAAAGAACTATTTCCTACATAATGGATGGCTAGTAAATCAATAGACGCTTCAGAGTAATAAATCATAAATATGATATTATTCGGTCTTAAATAATAGATTTATGCTTGATCAACATCTTTGGTCGGTTCCACTTTAGCTTGTTCTAAACCGGAATAGAAGTGAGACAATTGACTTAAGGAAAAAATATTTTCAATTACCTTAACTAGTATTGTTATGGAATAAATTCCCAATAAATTAATTATAAAGTAGGCGGAGCCGTTAATCATAGCTATCGCGTTATCCGGCAAAATAGAAGCAAGCAAATCAGATCCGGTACTTTCTTGAATGGCGATTATCTGTTTAGTCACAAATACAAATATTAAAGCCACAGCCTGCAGCAATACACAGAAGCCAAAAACACTACTAGCTCTTTGGAATAAGGTTACTTTTTTGTCGAAATTTTTCGAAATCCTGCCTAAGAATGATGAAGTACCGAATCCAATTAACAATGCATACGCTCCTAGATTGAAGCCCAATAAGCATGGTAAAATTGCAATATATGATTCTATTATTTTTGAAATGGCGCCATATATATCAGATCGACTTAAACCTAAATCAACAGTTAATAAAATGTCAATGGCGATTGAAATCCACAAAAATTTTCCTTTATAGAGGTCGCCCTTAGCATTATAAATCCTTAGAAGGGTCTTGAGATCACCGAGATGATTTTTTTTTATAAACTCACTCACTAGTTAGATTGATTGTAAAGATTGACGACGGTATCATACCATTTTTTCCAAAAGTTGTCTGCATCCGATATTTTTAGCTTAAATAATTTAGGCATCGCCTTGTTCTTAACCGTTTTTTTCTTACCAGTGCCATCATTCGGAGTAATTGATGCATTTCTTATTTCCCCATTATTTTCAGCTAGTTTTATTCCGCCACCCAAAATTTTCGAATCTTGAATTTTCAGACCCTCAGCATTATTGTCTGATTTAGCAATAACAGTTAGCTCACCAGTATTAGTCGCCTTCAATTCTTGGTCTAATTCTTCGGCAAGTTCGTCAAGGAAATCTTCATTCGAATAAGTGACTTTGTAGCTTATTGAATGCACAATTTTCGCACTGAAAATTTCTTCGATCGCGGAGAGGTCCTTTTCTAATTCTACTACAATCTTATCATTATCGACCAGCAGTTTTGGCAGTTCCTTTTTTAGATACGCTTCAATTTCCTCTCCTGATGGACCTCCAACCTTTTTTTCAATAAACAACCGATGCCTTTTAGAATAAAATAGACACCTTGTGATTACTGGATTAATAATGTCATTAGGATTATTGGCCTCTGTGTTTAATTCGCCGTCTTTCAATACAGTTCTTTCATTCCCTGGAACGTACATGCCTTTGGCCGCTCTGCCGTATAAATATAAGCTTTCGGAAGAACTTTTTGTATTTATAAAAGAATATAAGACGATAGCTTCGTTTTTGCTGACTTCAAAGTATTTGTATGGTTTCGATGAAATTCTTTCAATTAAGCGTACATAAGCATTTGTTCTTTCGTCTCCTTGCTTACTTGTTTGTAATTTTATGTTAATTACATAATAGGTTAAGTTCTCTGGCATTGTGAATCTTGGTTTAGTATATGGTTGAAATTCTAAGTTTCTAAAATTGAATAATTATTTATTAAAAAACCACCCGTGTTTTCACGGTATTTCTAATTTTTTGCACAGGCATTTGCACGCGGGCAACAAGCAGGATGTACGCTGTAACAAGTGCAGGATAATCTAACAATAAGTATTAGAATTCTATGTTGAATGATTCCGGCGTAAATTCGAGAGTTCGCAACAATACGTCTGGATTTGACTTCCTCCTAGCAAACCATCGTTGCTTCCAAAAATTTACTAAATCACTTAGCGGCATATCTTCAAATATTGGGGCGTTTGATTTGTCATTTAAAAATTCGGAGTAATTTTTCACTAACGGGACAAAATAAATATTTCTTTTAAAGGAATGTTTTAATAGAAAATCCGCGTCAAATCCCAATTCTTCACCAGCGGTCCTAATCACCCTCATAACCCAACTTGGGCCGTCTCCGAATTTATTTTTTACGTCGATGTCCTTAGATTTCAGAAAATCGATCATCGCTTCAATAGTTTGTTTAGAAAGGTGCAAGGTACCATACCCCTTTGTTTCACCAATGGGGACATAGAGAAGCTTATTATTGTAGCTTATGCGATTATACTGCGAGCTTTGCCCGTAAAGACTGGTTGTAAATAAACCGGCTAAATTATCAGAGACTTTCCCATCGATTAAGGTAACTCTGTCGCGATATTTTTGCTTATATATATCTCTAACCTCATTAGATGCTAAAATATAGGAGATTAATTTGCCCCCCAGTAAATTATTGTATGGCGGCAGTGCTCCTACGACGTAAGCGTCCATTGTGTATATGAGGTTTTTAGTCCGTGTTTGCTTATCCCATCCGATCCAATTATCTCTTTCGGGAATATGAATTATTGGGCTACCTAATGCCGCAATACCGATAACTGGTTTATTAGGCAAAGCGTAGTCTCGTATAATTAACTTTATTCTTCTGCCGACGTATTCACTGTAAGGAGACGACCAGTAATACCTAAAGATTCGAAACAAATTCATATCTTTTTGGGTTCGACAGACTTCGATAACCGGATTTATCTCCGAACTCAGCATTTCCACGCCGCTACATAGGTTTTGTCTAGCTATTTTTATATGTTCTTTGATCCACTTTTTATTGTCGTGAAGAATCTCTAGTCGTTTCATCAGCATCGCGCTTTTGACTGTTGATTTTGTATACTCCTCGGGAGGAGATACAGTGATTTTTTGTGGGCCAAAGCGGATATTCCAATTAACATTCCATAAATCCCTAAGAATTAAAAGCTTAACCTTTTCTTGAGAGGATTTTCCCCGTAGGTCAAAGTGGACGAAATCTTCTACCTTGCTGTGATTTCTCTCTTGTGGACGTTTATGAAAGTCTATTTCAATCATGATTTGGGTCGATCAATTGGCCCCATTTTTTAATTGGAGCACAATAATAGTTCACTATTCCTTTTTCTTTATCATGATGTTCCGCTTTTTCCATTGAAATCTCATCGTCCAATAAGGTTTTTAGTAAGATAATCTTCAATTCATTTTCACTGCGAAATTCTTCTTTAAACTCTTCCATCTCTTTCACTTGTTTAATGAAAATAAAAAGCTGGCCATCAAATATTCCCCATAATTCGGGTTCAAACGTTTTCCCGGAAAGTTTTTTTGCTTTTTTGGCTTCGACTATCTTTGCTCTTAATGCTTCAGCAAGGTTTCGATTTCGTTCATTGAGTTTTTCGTATAACTTTAGAGCGGGCGATTGTTCGAATTCAACAGCGTCAGGATCCGTATTTACATTGCTGCCATAAAGTTCTTCGAAACCTCTAATTCGAACCGGCAATACAAAGGGCTGTTTAGGGGCACTCCACATAAAACAATTCCCGGGTATAGGTTCGCTTATTATATGAGCTAGAATATCATGGGAAAAATGGGAATTGTATTTCCCGAGCGTGCTTGCGTCTCCTTCCGACAAAAGATGGAATGAAAACCAATTGTCAGCCTGGCTCAAAAGTTCTGGCGCCATTGAGCCAGGTTGTTGCGTTATTAGCATCGAGCCCAAATCATATTTTCGACCTTCTTTTACCCACTCAACAAAAGGACTGGTTTCTTCTAAATTTCTTCCTAGAACACTTTGAGCTTCTTCAATTATTGAAATAACTGCAATAGGGGATTTGCCTGTAAAATTTTCTTGGTTATAGTTGAATATTTTTCTCATTAATAAACCAGCAATATTATTACCGGCGCTTGAGCTAAGCATACTTATATCTACAATAACGCAGTAACCATCCCTTAGCGCATTCAAAGTTCCTTGTAGCAATTGACTATCAGGATCATGTAGGTGACTAACAACATTGTTCATATTGCTTTTTGCCGCAATAATCTCGGCCCTTGAGTCATTTACGTTCGGATAGCCAAGGATTCGTCCAACAGCAGTTTCATCAGCACTTAACCCATCGGTTTTCATTAGATTAACCAGTTCCCTCCACCTATCCCGGTCGAGTGATTTCAACTTTATAATGTTTTGTTGGCTTTGCCTGTCTTGTGAAATCGCAATTCCAATAACATCCCTTGCTGGTAATTCTCTAATGTCAATTTTTACATCTCCACCTTTCCAACTATTGTAATATTTATTTGCTGCCGGTCTAGACGTAAATACAATAATATTTTCCTTAAGTTGATCAACGTCACATAAACCCGGTCGATTTTTAAAATCTGGCCAGAAGTATTCGCCGTCTGCGTCAAATATTAAAACGCCAACATTAGTTTCTCGCTCAGTTTGTGGTTTGCCATGTCTATAAAGTTCACCGACTAGGAATTTGATTAAATTTGATTTGCCATAGCCTGCCCTCGCAAAAACCATTGATCGACGCGAAACCAGATTATTTATATTGAAAGTCACCTTTAACTCTGGCTCAATGTGCCTAAATAACGATTCAGGCAGGCTTGTCCTACCTGAATAAACAAATTCGCCTAGCACGTAATCTCCCAAGTCAGTCCTCCCTTCGCTTAATTGGCATAACTCTCTTAATACATCGTCACTTGGCAAAGCAACTTTGGCACCCAAATGCGGTAATCGTCGTTGTGACGGCACAAAAATAATTTTCTCAACTTGCTTGGTTTTACCATCTTGGGTTACCGGAACTTTGACATTTTTTACCGCGCCCAATAGCTTAATCTGCACGCGATATTTGAGTTTAGCCTTCTTAAGGTCTTCAGGCACATCTTGCTCTCGCTCCTGCATAGTATTCATGTAATCCTCTCCTTCTGTAGATGCCAATAGTCCAGAAGGCACGAATTTGGTGATACGCCCTAATGATGCTTCTTCAGGAGTGCTTAATTGAATTAGCAGAAATTGGCCTAGTTGTGGCCTATCTTGCATTTCAGTATTATAAGGAGCTACTATTTCAGCCGCAAATTCAAAGCCTTTCTCACTAAAGCCTTTGAATGTTCCCATTAATTTTGATTTTGAAAATAGTTCAGGCATTGCGATATCTTATATTGGTTATATTCCTTCCTAAATATTTCATTCGTAGAACTTTTTCCTTTTCTTCAGGCGTGAGATTCTGAGTAGCGCCTTCAAAAAGAATATCTTGCAAAATATCTACCTCTAAGCCGTTGACTTTCGCAAAATCATGTGCTTTCTGTACGCACATTGGAAAATCGGGAATAGGGAAACCGGGCTGGGCGTCGTTGGTTAATTGGCCGATGATTTTGTCAGCTTGATCTATTTGCCAACCCGCTATGTCAACCGGCCAAACTGGATCAAAAACACGATTCCCAAATTTGACCAAATACATTTTGCCCATGGATTGGTATCGATACTGTCCATTTTCATCAGGTTCGGCTGTATCATACGTTGTTAACCAAGTCCTGTCGTAATTATAACAGTCTTCTTCAATATCGTGAGGGACCTTAACATAGCAAGGATAGGGCTTGTGCAGAGTCTCCTCCAATTCCAAAGCAAGGGACAGTCGACTTAAGACCGCGCTTTGTTTTGCAACTCCAACCATTGATACATTAATATTTTTAGCTTTGTGTCTTTGATATGCCTCTCGTATCAACTTTTCTATTTCTGGAAAAACGGTTAATTTGAATGATTTTGTTCTTAACATCCCCTCCCTTACTATAATTGTATCGTCTCCCCAATCTCGGTATTTCATCAAGTCATACAAAACCGCCCACTCAACAATATCTCTATAAACCCGTACCGCCCCCGTGCTTTTTCCTGGTTCTTCAATCCCTTTCAACAAATACGATAAATCCAATACGTTCATTTTTAGATCGGCGCAAAGCCGTCTTAAGGGTTCAACTAATAGTCGACTATCAGTTTTTGCTCGTTCGTTGAATTCTTCTGCTTTGGAATTTCCCGCTATTGCATCCAAAGCACATTGGGTCCCCTTAGAATCAACGACTCGGACTAATTCTATTACGCCCGGATTAAAGTATAAACGATTATCACCTCCGTCGGAGGATACAAATGAAACGGCATTTACCGAATAAGGCCTTATTTGTTTAATTTCATTCTTAAGGCGCCGAGCATATCCCCTATATTTTTCAATAATTGTATCCTCGTTCTGATAAGCATCTAGAACCCGTTGCTTTATATCATTGAAATTATTTTCGGCTAACGCCATTGCTTTAATTGTTGTACTTGAAAGACGTAGGTTTAATAAATGGATAATGAAGCTAAATGTACTAATTATAACAAATTAACCGCAACCCGTGAAAACACCCAATTTATTTATCCCCCCAATCCGGCGCAAGTTCAACTCAATAATCCGGATCCATGACTGGCACAGTTCAGAGATAACGAACGAAATTTCTTACTTAAACGCCCGATCCCCTTTATACCCGATCAGGCGGAAGATATAAAACCGTTTGCATACCATTCCGCTGCGGTATTGGGAGAACATCAGGTCGGGGGCGAAACTGTTAAAGCTTGCGGTAAGTTTGTTAAAGGTCTGGTAGTCGAACATATTGGATGGGATGACATACCAGGCATCATCGCCGATCCTCAGGTGTCTTTTGTCGTCGTTCAGCCAGTAATACTGGTGCAGGCTGTCGATATTCCCGAGGGCGAAAGTTTCCTGCCCGGTACGGCTGGTTATGTAATAATCGACATGCGCGGCCGGCACCCAGCTGGTAACAATGACCGGGGCGCGCGCATCGATCAAATGCTTTGCGACAACAGCGCGGTACACGGAATCGTACGTCTCGCCGGCGTGTTTCCAGCCGTACATATCCACGGTGGCGTCATCAGCGCCTATTCGCATGCCCTGCGCGACTGATGTAGTGCCTGGCAGATAATTGATGGTCAGCGCTTCCACCGCGCCCATAAAAATAGCGTAAGCAACGGCGATCTTTAAAACGGGCAGCAATTTGCCTCCGGCCGGTTCCAGCCGGCCCGCGAGCCACACGGCCGGTAAAACGAGCAGTGCGCTTAATGGCGGTCCGGGCCAGTGGGACATCGTCTCCCGGAATAATGAAATGACCAGGATCAAAATGACTAGGGGCAAATTGCACAACAGCAATACCCTGCCTGCTTTTTGATCCAGCCCCAGCTTCCCTTTGAACGCGAGCAAAACAGCGATGACAATGAGCACATAGTGGATAGGTCCGGTTGAAATGATGACTTTGACCAGCATTTTGACAAAACCGACCGGATCGATCTGTCCCTGCGTTAAGTCGACCCGGCCGCTATGGTATTTGTAAGCCGCAAAGTTGTGATCGATGTTCCAGATGATAATGGGAGAAATGATGACCAATGTAATGGCCAGCGACACATACACAAATGGGTCTTTGAGCTTTTGACGATCATACACCAGCATATAAGCCAGCGCACCGGCCCATATAACCGCGCCGTGCACCTTGCTCATGATACAAAGCCCGGTAAGGAGGCCGAACAGGCACCATTGCTCACGGCTTTTGCGCCCGTCAGTGCTGCCATTCATGAGTTTAACGAGAACGATCAGGCTGGCAAGCCAAAAGATCATCTGGGGACTGTCGGGAATGATATAAATTCCGGCCCCCATGGTGGCGTAAATAGAAGTGGTGTAAAGAACCGCCGCGAACCAACCCGCCCTGGCACTGTGAATAACCGAACCCAGCCGGTAGATAAGCCAGGTGCAGATACCCGCCGCGATTATTGCGCCCAGGCGTACAAATAATTCATGGTGCAAAGCTCCGTTAAGGGTGGTAAGCCGGATAAGCCAGGCGACCATAGGCGGATGGTCGAAATAATTTAATTGCAGCCGGTTAGACAGTACCCAGTAATAGGCCTCTGTATTCCCGAGCTCGAGGCTCCAGGCAATGATGATCCGGCATAACGTTGATACAGCGATCAGCCAGGCGAGTTTTTTGCGATAGTCCAAGGGGGTTTATGACTGACGCAATTTAAGCAACTATTTTGGAGAAATGCTGGTGAATGGATTATAAGAACCAAGAGTCAAGAGCCAGGAATCAAGATTTAATCTGTCTTGGTTCTTGATTCTTGACTCTATTATTTTGCAAACCCATGCACGATCACCACGCCCTTCAGCGTATCTACCCAAAGGTCGTTGGCCTGGTTGCCCATCAGGTCGAGTCCGCCGTATTTGATGCCGTTGGTCAGTTTGGTTGACGTTGGCACCATTTCCCCGTTGATCATCAGCGGCTGCACCGGCGACCAGGAAGCGTCCGCATTCTGCCTGAACAACTGGCTGAAATGCATGCGGAAAGGGCTGGGCGAACCTGCGGCATTGGTTTTGGAGGTATCAGTGCGTTTATTCTTTGACTGTGCTGTTGCGGTAATGGCAAACAGCGCGAGGAAAGCGGCGAGTAAGCTGGTTTTCATGGCAGAGTGGGCTGTGAAAGTTAAACTGACTGCCAGACAATTTGTTTGCCGGGCGCTAAAGGTCAACCAATTCAACTACTACAACCCTTACAACTCCTCCAACCAAAGACATTACCTTCACATGACACAAAAGCGCTGCAAATTATACGTAAATTAGATAATAGCACGTTATAGCAAATAAACCTTTTAACCTGCCTTTTGTCTAATCAATAGTATGTCAAACTTAGCTGAATCGGTTCAATACAGGTCGCGGGGTGCGGTGGTGCTCACGTTGGCTGTGCTTTACCTATTCTTTGCGTTCAGCTATGTGTGGTACCTGCCCAACTACAACCTGCTCAGGCAGGGCGGACGATTCCATGCGGGTTCGCACGCCACGTTTAAAGTTGGCATCAGGCACAGCAACTACAACACGCAGGCCGACAAGGGCATATGGCTCGAAAAAATATCCAAAGCCACGCCCGAGACCAAACGCGGTATAGGCCTTGTGCTTATTGGCACGGCCGTCATAATGGCGGTACTGTTCGTAGCGCAGCGTATATTGCCGGGCGTGATGGTGCGCAGGCAAAATAGCGGCTATGGCATTTTTGCGCATCAATATGCGTATCTTAGCTTACGCGCATTCAGGATCTGATACTTTCATTTGCGGCTGCGCGGCAACCGTTTTCCCCCGGGAACAGTATAAGTTTTTAGAACCTTAATGTTAACGCACAAAATTTAAGACAATGAAACCCATATATAAATATTTGGCACATGCCGGCTTAACAGCAGCGATGTGCTTTGCACTGGCGCTGCCATCTATGGCACAGCGCGGTGGTGGCGGCGGAGGCGGTCACTCCGGTGGCGGCGGTGGCGGCGGAGGCCACGTTAGCGGAGGCGGCGGAGGTGGAGGCCATGTAAGCAGCGGCGGCTTTTCAGGCGGACGCTCATCTGGCAGTTTTTCCGGAAGCCGTCCCAGTTTTTCCGGCGGTCGCAGCGGTGCGGTCGTTTCGCGCGGCGGTAGTTATGCGGGCCGTCCTTCCATAGGCGGCGCACGGGCAGGCGCTGTTGCGCCGAGGGGCTACGTCCGTTCAGTTACCGCGGGCAATGTCGGCGGTCATGCGCTGGCTAACCGTGGTTACGTAAGAGGCGGCGGCGCTGTTTACGGTCACAGCTATGCAGGTGGCGGCGTTTATGCACGTCCCTATGGCTGGCGCTCTCATGGCGGCTTCTTCTACTCCCATGGTTATTATGGCCGGTATTATTATCCGTGGCTGGGTTTTAGCTGCGGATTCCTGCCGTATGGCTATTACCCGTTCTGGTGGGGCGGCGCTTATTACTACTATAACGACGGCCTGTTCTACAACTATAATAACGACGAGTATACCGTGGTTGAGCCTCCCGTAGGCGCCGAGGTGGACAAACTGCCGGCTAAGGCGCAATCGATCGTGATCGACGGGCAGCAGTATTATGAATACAACGGTGTATATTACCAGGCAATCACTAAGGACGATGGTAAAACGGCATACGTTGTAGCCGGTAAGGACGGCGTGCTGAATACTAACGGTGAAAGCGGTGCGGACGCCGTAGTACCTAAGGTTGGCGATATTACCTATACCCTGCCCGAAGGCTGCAAAAAGCTGAAGCTGAACGGCCAAACACTCTACGTTTCCGACGACGGTATCTACTACCAGGAAACTACCGACGCCAATGGCAAAAAGGCCTACAAAATAACGGCCATCGAAAGCTCGGACCAGCAATAGTCCGCGCCGATAAAGAACTTGCCTGATTTCATTTTTGGGTGAGGTTTAATTTAAATTTCAATTAAAGGGCGTCCTGGGGAGGACGTCCTTTTTTATTGATATGGGCGCCCGGACGTGTTGTGATCAAAAGAAATAGTTCATTTGAAGAAAATTATTCTTTCTCTTGATTTTGCCATAGAAATCCTTGTCTGAACCGGAATTCTTTGAATTAAAGAATGAACAGAATTCCGAAAATTTATAAATTCAAAAAAATCTGATCCGGACAAAAAAGCCACGCTTAGAAACCCAATCCCATGGAACCCAACATCCAATATTGCATCAACCTCCTGATGGTATCCAATATGGAAACCTCGCTGAAGTTCTACGTCGACGGTCTCGGCTTTAAGATCATGAACACCTGGACGCCCCGCGGAACGATAGAATGGTGCTGGCTGCAGCGCGATGGCGGTCCGCTGATGCTGCAGGAAGCCCGGGTAACGGAAGAAAAGCCTTATTTAATGGGCGATAAACCCGGCGCAGGCGTATCGTTGTGGTATCAATGCAAGGACTCGCTCGTGCTCTACCACGAGTTTAAAAAAAAAACATTGACGTAAATGAACCTTTCGTCGGCAATGGCCTGTGGGATGTGCACCTCAGGGATCCAGACGGTTACAGCCTGCATTTCGAAAGCCCGACGGATGTTCCGGAGGAGACGATGTATTCGGACTGGTTAAAGTCGATAGAACCCATAGTCGATAGACCATAGCCAATCCTGTAAAACTATGGACTATGGACCATCAACCATGGACCAAAATCAGCATTCAGGTAAGCTTATCGGAATATTGATCGCCAGCCCCCCATCGGAGGTTTCCTTATACTTGGAATTCATATCCAGCGCGGTTTGCCACATGGTTTTCACCACTGCGTCGAGGCTTACTTTGGCGTTGTCGGGGTTGGTTTGAAGGGCGAGCTGTGAGGCAGTGATGGCCTTAATAGCGCCCATGGTATTGCGCTCGATGCAAGGCACCTGCACCAGTCCGCCGATGGGGTCGCAGGTCATGCCCAGGTGATGTTCCATGGCGATCTCTGCCGCCATCAGTACCTGCCGCTGCGATCCGCCAAGCGCGCCGGTAAGCGCCGCCGCCGCCATTGCGGACGATACGCCAATTTCGGCTTGGCAGCCACCCATAGCCGCGCTCAGCGTTGCCCCCTTTTTGAATATGCTGCCCACTTCGGATGCTACGCACAGGAAGCTGATGATCTTGTCGTCGCTGAAGCCATCGCAAAACGCGATGAAGTATTGCAGTACGGCAGGCACTACGCCCGCCGCGCCGTTGGTTGGGGCCGTCACCACCCGGCCGAATGAGGCGTTCTCCTCGTTGATCGCCAGGGCGAAGCAGCTCACCCAATCCAGAATATTCTTAAAACCGAAGCCCGTTTGGCGTATGGCCTCCACCCATTCATCGTAGTTGGTGTAGGGCCGGTCGCCGATGAGGCGGTGATTGAGGCTGGCCGCCCGCCGGGCCACGTGCAGTCCGCCGGGCAGGTAGCCGGTGGTGTGGCAGCCGCGGTACATGCACTCCTTCATCACACGGAAAATGTTGAGGATGCCGTCACGGATATCCTGTTCACTGCGCCAGGCCAATTCGTTCTCCATCACCACCTCGGATATCCTGAGGCCGGTTTTGAGGCACCAGTGCAGCAGGTCGGCAGCGGTATCGATAGGGAATGGCAGGTCGACCTCAGCCTTAGCCTGACCCGCTCCGCCTTCCTTCACCACAAAGCCCCCGCCGATGGAATAATAAGTTTCGGACACGGCATGACCATCATTCAAAAAGGCCTGGAAGGTGACCGCATTGGGATGAAAGGGCAGTACTTCGTTATAAAGAAACAGCAGATCGCTATCGTAAGAAAAGACGATATCGCGCTCCCCACCGATCAGCAACCTGCCAGCTGTCTTGATACCGGCGATCTTATCATCGATGGCGCTTACGTCGAAGGTAACCGGGTCATCACCGCTTAAGCCTAGGAGAATAGCAATATCCGTACCGTGACCGTGACCGGTTTTGGCCAGGGAACCGTAGAGCAGTATCTTAACCTCATCAACCTTGTGCAATACCTCCTGCTCATTCAGCAGGGCCACAAACTGCTGCGCAGCCCGCCACGGCCCCAAAGTATGTGAGCTCGACGGCCCGATGCCTATTTTGAATATGTCGAATACGGATATTTGTTCGCGTTTCATCACGGTAAAATTACAACAATATGGGCTAAATAAATTTGCGGTTTGATGCGCCAACTATCAGAAATTTTCTATCTTGCAGTAACAAACTAAATCAGCACACTTAAAACCTGAAACACAATGAACGATTCGTATTCTTCTTCTTATTCCTCCGGCGGATTTATGGCTCTGGGTCTTATTCCGATTCTGATTATTATAGCCGTTGCCATTTTACTGATAGCTGCAATGTGGAAGATATTCACCAAGGCAGGTAAACCCGGGTGGGCGGCTATCATCCCTATTTATAATTACGTGGTAATGTGCGAGATCGTTGGCAAACCATTATGGTGGTGCCTGCTGATGATATGCCCTTGCATCAACTTCATTTTTGTAATTTGGGTTTATAACCTGATAGCGAAAAGCTTCGGCAAAAGCGAGGGTTTCACAGTAGGAATGGTCCTGTTACCCTTTATCTTTTGGCCGATTCTCGGTTTCGGTGACGCCCAATATATCGGCCCGACAGCCAAGGAAGCACAGGTAAACCGTTTTGGCGCAACTGACTACCAGAAACCGTTTGACAATACGCCTCCCCCGCCGCCACCAACTGCACCAGAGGCATAATAACGGTATAGATGCACCTTTTATATGTATTTTGCAGTCATTTGAGCTTCATCGAGTGGCTGCAAAATCATTTATTAGCCTGCCCGTTCAAAAAGTTGACAGGGATTGATTGTCCCGGCTGTGGTTTTCAACGGTCGGTACTCGCACTCATGCAGGGTCATCTCAAAGACAGCCTGCACCTTTACCCGGCTACGATACCCTTGCTTCTCACGGCCGCTTATGTGCTTCCGGACCGGAAATTCCATTATGACCAACGGGATACTGTTAAAAAGATACTTTTCTACATCACGGGCGCGATCATCATTATAGCGTATTTGGTGAAGATGGTGTGATAAGCAGAAAGCGTAAAGCAGAAAGACCAAAGCTTTATACTTTCTGCCGTCAGCTTTTAGTTCCCCAATTACGCTTCCGCTCTCGAGGTCAAATAATTATAGTCTTCAGATAACTTCACCAGGAATTGGTAATCATTTAGGTCCGGAGGGCATTGAATACCCAGGTGCTGCTGCAAACGGACGGACATGTTATACACCACATCGCTGTTGCCTGTTTGCCTGAAATTGTTGATCACCTCGTGCACCAGGCCCATATCATTATCGGTAAGTTGGGTAACAGCCGGGAAACGGGGCTCGTAGTCATCATCAGCGGGCTGAAAGAGTAGCTGGTCCAAAGCGGCCCTGGGCGTGGTTTTAATAACGATAGTACCCGCCACAATATCGCCTATACGCTGCTTTTTAGCTGATATAGAAACTGATATAATCGCCACCGCGCCAAGCCCTCCTGTTGTCAGAAAGTCGACCACGCGGAATACCCAGCGCAGCAGGTACTGACTGATAGAGGGCCGGGCGCCGTCAAGGCTCACCACGCGCATTTTCATCGCGTATTTACCTAAGCTCCGCCCATTGAAGAAGACCTCGCAAACCAGGTCGTAAAAAGCATAAATTATGGAAAACACGATAAGCTCTACGATAATAAATGTGGGAAAACCGCCCCCTTCAAAAGCCGCGCCGCCGCCACCAAAGATGATGATAAGCGTCAGGATGTAAAAAACATAATAGAGGCCCAGTACGACACCCATATCCACGACACGGCCGAGGGCGCGGTCGCCGAGCGTGGCTATCTCATAGTCGATGTCAATATTTTGCGATGTCGTGATCCTTATCGTTTGCATGCTAAACAAATATATAAGAGCAAAAGGATTATTTTGTATGCCGGATTAAATATTTGTTATTATTTTAACCGCAAAAATCAACCATCGCAATTATGCGTGAAGCCTTATTCGTAAAGCAGAACTCCGCAAAATGGAAGGAATACGAGACTGTGAAAACCGCGGACAGCGACGAGCTTGCCGAACGTTTTATCACCATTACCGATGACTTGAGCTACGCCAAAACATTTTACCCCGGGTCGAAAACCACGCTGTACCTGAACGGGCTGGCGGCTACTTTTCACCAGTCGATCTATAAAAACAAAAAGGGCAAGGTTAACCGTATCCTACAGTTCTGGCAATTTGAGGTGCCCCTGCTGTTCTATAAACAAAGGCGGCAATTGCTGTACGCATTCATCTTTTTCCTGGCTTTCTTCTTCATCGGCATTATATCGGCTAAGTACGACAGCAACTTCACCCGCTTTTTCCTGGGCGACGATTATGTGAACATGACCAACGAGAACATCGCCAAAGGTGACCCGTTCGGTGTTTTTAAGCGCGAGAATGGCTTTTTGATGTTCTTTATGATAGCGAGGAACAATCTATTCGTCATGTTCCTGTGCTTCATATCAGGTATAATATGCTCGGTAGGCACCCTCCTAAACCTGTTCCGAAATGGACTGATGGTGGGGACGTTTCAATACCTTTTCATAGCAAAGGGCCTCGGGCTCCAATCGGTACTGGTGATCTGGATACACGGCACACTGGAAATATCGTGTATTATCATTTCGGGCGGTGCGGGGCTTATAATGGGCAACAGCATCCTTTTCCCCGGAACTTACAAGCGCTTTGAATCTTTCAAAAAAGGCGCCATGAACGGGCTGAAAATATGCGTGGGCATTGTGCCGATGATAGTTACGGCAGCCATATTTGAAAGCTTCGTAACGCGCCATACGGAAATGCCAGCCTGGCTGAGCATTATGATCCTTGCAGGGTCGTTGATATTTGTGATATGGTATGTGATCATATACCCCAGGATATTAGCTTTAAAACAGGAACAAACGAATAGTCTGTGATGGAAGATCAAGAAGAGAAATTAGAGCTGCAGCGCGCGCGTGAATTCGGCGACATCATCAATGACACTTTTGTATTCATCAAGCAAAATTTCGGCCCTTTGATGCGGGCCTATATTACAATTTGCGGGTTTTTCCTGGTGGCGCAAATTGCTGTTGAAATAGTGTCCAAATTAAGGGACCTGGACGATGGTTCCGCCGGTTCGCCCTTCAATGCGTCATACTGGTGGTCATTACTATTTACTATCGTAACAGCCAGCGCGATCACGATCACCATTTATTCCTATATGGCGCTCTACCGTGAAAAAGGCAAAGTAGCGCCTACCGTTACAGAGGTATGGGGCTATTTCAGGTATTTCTTCGTCAGGGTGTTCGGCGCCCATATTGTCGTTACGCTCTGTATTATCGCGGGTTTTGTCATGTGTGTCTTCCCGGGGATCTACCTTACGCCTATATTGGCGCTGGTAGTGCCTATCATGATCATGGAGAATGCATCGCTGAACTATTCTTTCAATTACAGCTTCAGGCTGATCAAGGAAAACTGGTGGTTCATATTTGGTTTGCTGATCATTATCTTTATTATCTACTATGCGGGTCTTGCGCTGGTCGTTTTACCCGGAACTATCATTTCAGGCGGAGCGGAATGGGTAAGCGGCATGAAGTTCAACTCATCCGAAATCATTGTCGAGTCTGTTTCAATGGGCATTGCCCGTATATTTTATGTCGTGCCCTGCATAGCCATGGCATTGGCCTACTTCAGTTTATCTGATCAGAAACACGGCACAAGCCTCATCAATCGCATACAGGCGCTCGGCAAAAATCCGCTCAGTGATGACAGATCATCGGAACAATATTAGGAAAAGATGCGCAGGGTTTTGATCGTTCTGGTATTGTTACTGGTTTTCGGACGGACGAACACTTTCGCCGTTGGCAAAAAATCTGTCGCCAAACCGGCCGTACGCCATACCCTGGTTTCCGATACCGGCAAACTCACGGTCAGGCGCCTGGATAGCGCCGCCTTGAACCGCTATAGCCGCGACCCGGATTTCAATTATACACATGAACGCACAGAACAACAGATGTCGTGGTGGGAACGTTTATGGAATCGGTTCTGGCGCTGGGTGGACAGCCTGTTCCCCAAATTTTCGGGTGGCGGAAATGTGGTTGCTGTGATCAAGTTCCTGTTGATAGCGGCTTTTGCGTTCCTCATTATCTGGCTGATAACCCGATTGTTCAAAATTGACCTGCTCAGGCTGTTCGGCAAGAAGAAAAATGATGATGGGATACCTTACAGCGAGCAGACTGAAAACATTCACGAGATCAATTTTGACGAGGCGATCAATAAAGCCCTGCATGACAGGAACTACCGGCTGGCCGTGCGCCTGCTTTACCTGCGCAGCCTGAAGCAATTGAACGACGCTGGGCTGATACACTGGCGAATGGAAAAAACCAATCTCGCTTATCTGAACGAGTTGGAAAACCCAGAATACAAACGACTGTTCGGCGCGCTGACGGTGCGTTTTGAATATGTGTGGTATGGCGATTTCCCAATAAATAACGAGGTATTTCAAAACATCGACTCCCTGTTCAGGGACTTTAACAGCAGGCTGAAATGAGGGATTTTAGAATATATCTTTTCATCGCGACCGGCCTGCTGGTGCTGTACGTCATCGCCGAGATGAACCGGCCCAAACCTGTCGACTGGAAGACCACCTCGCTGAGCGATGACGACAAAAGGCCTTTCGGCACTTACATCATGCATCAGCGGCTGAAGGACATTTTCCCCGGTTCGAATGTCACACCCTACCGCGAACCGATATATAATGTGATCAATGATCATGGGATACAACACGCCGGCTATGTGCTTATTACTGATTATGTGAACATCAACGGGCCGGATTATGATAAACTGGTGAAATATATTAAGGCGGGGAATCAGGTATTTATCAGCGCATTCTATCTCGGCGATACGCTCAGCAAAAAGCTGCATACCAATATCGAAATGGAATTAACGGACAGCGCCGGCTTTGAGGCGAAAAGCGGTGTTGATACCAAATTGATGAACCGTTCGCTGGATACCAGCTACGCCTATACATTTGACAAGGGCATTTGCGGGTACTACTTCAATAAGCTCGATACCACAAAAGCCATAGTATTAGGGAAGAACAATTATGGACATTGCAACTTCGTGAAATACCCGATGGGGAAGGGCGCGCTTTTCCTGAATGCCAACCCGCTGCTGTTCAGCAATTATGCGTTGCTAAAGAAACAGGGCGCCAGGTATGCTTCGTCTGCCTTGTCCTACATGGAACCAACAGATTCCGTGCTTTGGGATGAGTACTATACCCGGGGCCGTGCAGGCGAGGAAAATACGATGCGGGTTTTCTTACGGAACGAACCATTACGATGGGCTTTTCGCATTGCGTTTTTCAGCCTCATTATCTTCGTGTTTTACGAGATGAAGCGCCGCCAGCGAATTATACCTATTATCGAGCCGTTAAAAAATGCGAGCCTTGATTTCGTGAACGTGGTAGGGCAGGTTTATTACGAGCAGCATAACAACCAGAACATCGCCCAAAAGAAAATAACCTATTTCCTGGAACACCTGCGCTCGAAATATTATCTGAAGACCAACCCGCTTGATGATGAATTTACCGAACGTTTCGTTCAAAAGACCGGGGTGGAAAGATCTTTGGCGATCGAGCTCGTAGGGCAAATTATTCACCTTAGCAAACCCGACCGCGTCACGGACAGCGACCTGATATTATTGAACCGACTTATCCAGCAATTCTATAACCAAGTTGAAAATGGAAGAAGAAATATTTGAACAACGAACCGACCTGAGCAAACTAAGCAATGCGGTTGAACAGATCAAAGCCACATTGGGCAAGATCATCGTGGGCCAGCAGGATGCCATCGAGCTGCTAATAGCGGGCATCCTCGCCGACGGGCATATCCTGATCGAAGGCGTTCCGGGTGTGGCTAAAACACTGAGCGCGAAGCTTATCGCCAAAGCCATCGATGCAAAGTTCTCGCGCATACAGTTCACGCCCGATCTGATGCCGTCGGATGTGATCGGCACATCGGTATTCAACCCGAAAACGATAGACTTCGAATTTAAGCAGGGGCCGGTATTCGGCAACATCATCCTGATCGACGAGATCAACCGCGCGCCTGCAAAAACACAGTCGGCTTTGTTCGAGGTGATGGAAGAAAGGCAGATCACCGTTGATGGCATCCGCTACAAAATGGACGAACCGTTCATTGTACTTGCCACACAAAACCCGGTTGAGCAGGAGGGCACTTACCGCCTGCCGGAAGCGCAGTTGGACAGGTTTTTGTTCAAGATCGAGATCAAATACCCATCACTCGAGGAAGAGATCACTATTCTTACGCAGCAGCACCAGCAGGTTACAAGCGAGCAACTGGCCCATATAGATCCGATATTGACGAAGGACGATATTCTTGCCGTAAGAAAGATCGTAAAAAGCTTGCACGTCGAACCGAAGATACTGGAGTTTGTGGCGAAGATCATCTTCGAGACCCGCAACAATAAATCGCTCTTTCTGGGTGGCTCACCGAGGGCCTCTCTCGCCATTGTGAATGCGGCCAAGGCTTTGTCGGCTATGCGCGGACGCGATTTCGTGACGCCGGACGATGTGGTATGGGTAACGCCAACCGTATTGCGGCACCGCATCATGCTGACGCCTGATAAGGAGATGGAAGGCTCGACCCCTGATGAAGTAGTTAAACAGATCATCCAGAAAATAGAAATACCACGGTAAGCGCGTGAAAAAGTTCTTCAGGCTATTTTATAAAGACTTGTTCCTCACCAACCGGCTCTTCACTGTGTTGATCGGCAGCATCGTGTTCTTTATCCTGTCGTTCTTTTATACCTGGCTGGGCATACTTCCGCTATTGTTCTTCTGGGTGCTGATATTACTCCTGCTCGTGGACATTATCATGTTGTACCAAACGCCCAAAGGCATCTTCGCAAGACGCCATGCCCCGGAGCGTTTGAGCAATGGCGACGAAAACGAATTGGGGGTATATATAGAAAATCTATATTTATTTCCGGTAGATATAGGAATTATCGATGAGATACCTTTTCAGTTCCAGAGGCGTGATGTGTGGTTCAAAACATCGCTGAAACCGCGCCAGAATAAGCTGATCAATTACCTGCTGAGGCCGACCAAACGCGGGGAATATGAATTTGGCGCGGTACGTGTTTATGCCAGTACTGCTTTGGGATTAGTACGCAGGCGCTACAGCTTCAGCCAGGATGAAGTGCTGCCTGTTTACCCGGGATTCCTCCAAATGCGCAAATATGAGCTGATGGCGATCTCCAACAGGCTCAGCGAGGTTGGCATCAAGAAGATCCGGCGACTGGGGCACAGCCTGGAATTTGAGCAGATCAAAACCTATGTTGCCGGCGACGATTACCGCACTATCAACTGGAAAGCTACGGCACGCCATGGCGACCTAATGACCAATATGTATACCGACGAAAAGTCGCAGCATGTGTATTGTGTGATCGATAAGTCGCGGGCGATGAAAATGCCTTTCGAAGGGCTTAGCCTGCTTGACTATGCCATCAATGCGAGCCTGGTATTATCCAATGTTGCGTTGCTTAAGGAGGATAAGGCCGGTCTGATCACCATAGGCGAAAAAGTAGGCTCTGTTATTCCTGCCGACCGGCGCCCGGCACAGCTCAACAAGATATTAGAGGTATTATACAACGAAAAAACCCGCTACCTGGAAACCAATATGGAGTTGCTGTACGCGACCATCCGCAGGGTAGCGAAGCAGCGCAGCCTTGTTGTATTCTTCACCAATTTCGAGAGCCTTTCGGCATTGGAAAGACAGTTGCCTTACCTGAAACGGATATCGCAATTCCACCTGCTGCTGGTAGTTTTCTTTGAGAATACCGAATTGCAAAAAGTAAGCGAAGAATCCGCTAAAAATGTTGAAGATATCTATATAAAAACCATCGCCGAAAAATTCATCTACGATAAAAAGCTTATTGTAAAGGAGCTGACCAAATATGGCATCCAATCGATATTAAGCACACCGCAAAACCTGACGGTGAACACGATCAACAAATACCTGGAGCTAAAAGCCAAACAGAGAATTTGATTAAACCGAAGATAGAATGCCATTGGCCCTGAGCGATTCCTTCCGTGGGGAAGGGCAGGGGTGCGGATGCTGTCAGTCATCCCGGAATTCTGTTGATACCGGCCAGTACAATAATCCGCACCCCACCCTACACCCGCCCCGAGGCGGGATTCGCACAAGGCCCTCACCTGTGAATTTTCTTTGAACAACAAATCATCCAAACAGCTGTGGAGTCGGCTGCATCACGTGCCCGGCAGCATCAGGTGATGGGTAGGCAGTTTTACATCCGCCTCGCGCAGATCCTTTACTATCTTTTCCTGCAGCTTGATCTTCACATGGAGGAAATCTTTGGTATGTACCCATACCCGAACAGTGAATCGGATACCGTCAAGCTCCAATGCGATCACCCCAACAAGCGGAGCAGGTTTATGCATAATGGCCGGGAATGTTTTGATGGCCTTATCGATGATGTCCTTGACCTGGTCCACTTCCACAATATATCCCAGCTTTAGCTCGAAATCAATACGTCTTGTTTGCTCGCGGTTGATATTGACAATCACCTCGTTGAATAGTTTGCCATTTGGGATGATCACCTGGCGGTTGTCATAAGTTATTACGACTGTATAAAAAAGTTGTATTGAAGTAACGGTGCCCTCCTGGCCTTGCGCGACGATATCATCGCCGATGTTAAACGGCTTGAGCATCAGTATCAGCACACCTCCGGCAAAGTTTTGAAACGTACCCGAGAGCGCAAGCCCCGCTGCCACGCCAAACGACGCGACGATGGCGCTCAGGAAACTCAGTTCAAAACCAATGATCTTGAATACCGTAAGGATAAGGAGCACATACAGGCCGATGATAGTCAGACTTTGGAAGAATGGCCGCAAGGATGAATGTACACTGTTGCGGGCCATGCGGGCGCGCAGGCGCATTTTGAAAAACCTGATGCCCAGGTAACCTATAGCAAAAACTATTATTCCGAAGATGTAGTTCTGGCCGTTCTCGACGAGCCATACATGGAACTGGTGGTAGAATTCTTCCGGCTTCATAAGCTGAAACCAAAAGTACGGAGATTTAATTAGTTACCGTAAATGGCAACAAATAATTCGGGGCCTTTGATGAGCACCCATTCAAGCAGATGTGTTTTAAGCTGTCTTGCTTTGTCGATTATCGCTTTCATGACCTTGTGTATTCAATTGTTATGCCCGAAACAGGCTGTTTAACAATCTTTGACAAATTTAGGCCCAATGGCATGCTTTTGTGATAAAAATTAATCATTTGATTAACTCATGACGCTCCGCTTACCGCCGAATGACAAATCCGTGGTTCAGAAAAAAAGAAACCCTGTCTGAAATTTCAGACAGGGTTTCTTTTAAGTCTTAAGTCTTTAGTCAAAAGTTCCAGGTCGAAAAATCTTATGACTTAAGACTCAAAACTCACGACTTCGGACTTAAATTATTACATCATGCCGCCCATGCCGCCGCCACCCATTGGAGGCATGCCGCCTGCTTTTTCATCTTCAGGCTCATCAGCAAGGATGCACTCGGTAGTCAACAGCATTGCTGCGATAGAAGCAGCATTTTCCAGAGCCACGCGAACAACCTTGGTCGGGTCGATGACACCGGCCTTGATCAGGTTCTCGTATTTATCGGTGCGTGCGTTATAACCGAAATCAGCTTTGCCTTCCTTAACCTTCTGCACTACGATCGAACCTTCGATACCAGCGTTCTCGCAGATCTGGCGAAGCGGTTCTTCGATAGCGCGGCGAATGATAGCGATACCGGTGGTCTCATCGTCATTGTCTCCTTTAAGATCGGTCAGGAGTTCCAAAGCGCGGATGAAAGCTACACCGCCACCGGCTACGATACCTTCTTCAACAGCAGCACGGGTTGCGTGCAATGCATCGTCAACGCGGTCTTTCTTTTCTTTCATTTCCACTTCAGTGGCTGCACCAACGTACAATACTGCTACGCCGCCTGACAATTTAGCCAAACGTTCCTGCAGTTTTTCGCGGTCGTAGTCAGAAGTAGTAGATTCGATCTGTGATTTGATCTGTGCCACGCGGCCTTTGATCTCAGCTGTATCGCCTGAACCGTTGATGATGGTTGTGTTGTCTTTGTCAACAAGTACCTTTTCAGCGGTACCCAGGTAAGAAAGGTCAGCATTTTCCAGCTTGAAACCTCTTTCTTCAGAGATCAGTGTACCACCTGTCAGGATAGCGATATCTTCCAGCATTGCTTTGCGGCGGTCGCCAAAGCCAGGGGCCTTAACAGCAGCCACTTTCAGTGAGCCGCGGATCTTGTTAACCACCAAAGTAGCCAAAGCTTCGCCGTCAAGGTCTTCAGCGATGATCAGCAGCGGTTTGCCGGTTTGTACTTGTTTTTCCAGGATAGGAAGCAATTCCTTCATGGACGATATTTTCTTGTCGTAGATCAGGATGAAAGGATTATCCAGCTCCACTTCCATTTTATCGGCATTGGTTACGAAGTAAGGAGAAAGGTAACCACGGTCGAACTGCATACCTTCTACAGTGCGCACTTCAGTTTCAGTTCCTTTAGCTTCTTCAACGGTGATCACACCGTCTTTACCAACTTTGCCCATTGCTTCGGCTATCAGCGAGCCGATCTGCTCATCGTTATTGGCTGAAACAGAAGCAACTTGCTTGATCTTGTTGTTGTCTTCGCCGACAGTCTGCGACTGGCTCTGAAGGCTTTTTACAACTGCGGCAACCGCTTTGTCAATACCACGTTTCAGGTCCATCGGATTAGCTCCGGCAGCTACGTTCTTGATACCCGCAGTTACGATAGCCTGGGCCAATACGGTAGCAGTAGTGGTACCGTCACCGGCGATGTCAGCAGTTTTTGAAGCTACCTCCTTCACCATCTGGGCGCCCATGTTTTCCAGCGGGTCCCTCAACTCGATCTCTTTAGCTACGGTAACACCGTCCTTGGTGATAGCGGGAGAGCCGAATTTCTTGTCAATAATTACGTTACGACCTTTTGGGCCCAGGGTTACTCTAACCGCGTTGGCCAAAGTATCCACACCGCGCTTCAAAGCGTCGCGTGCTTCTACATTATATCTTACTTGTTTTGCCATGATTCTTTGTTTGATTTTTTTGTTGGAAGGTTGAAAAGTTGGAAAGTTGTAATGTTAAATATCGTTTTAGCTAAGACAACCTTTCAACTTTACAACATTGAAACTTTACAACAATGTTTACAGAACCGCGTAAATATCTGATTCACGCATAATTAAGTACTCTTTACCTTCGTAGGTAATTTCGGTACCGGCATATTTGCCGTATAAAACCTGGTCGCCTGCTTTTACAGTTAAAGGTTCGTCTTTTTTACCGTCGCCAACGGCAACAATGGTCCCGCGCTGGGGTTTTTCTTTTGCAGTGTCCGGGATGATGATACCGGATGCGGTCTTCTCTTCGGCCGGAGCAGCTTCCACTACTACCCTGTCTCCGATAGGTTTAATGTTCAGTGCCATAGTTATAACTTACTTTATTTTTATTTTTTGGTTGTGTGCTCATTTCCACATCAATTATGCCAAGCGGGGCTTATGGCTCAAATTGGCATGACGGACTGTTCAATTGTCATTTTTAGGTTAGGGGTTGCCTGATATTTAACGATAGCTTAATATCAAAATGCCATCGTGTCAGCCCGCACGTGCGATTGTAGTCAGAAAAGGCTTTGTCCCGGTGCGTACGGGGCAAAGCCTTTTTCTTATTGCTGCCAGGCAGCTTAATTACTTACCTTTTTTTGTTGAAGGCAGGGTGATCGGTGTGGCTGGCGCAGTTGCCGGAGTACTTGCCGGCGCCGTCTTGCTGCCCCTGTCAAGAGCTTTCTGTGTTTCCGGGTCGATACCACTCTTCGTTGCCCCGGTAGTGCCTTTTACCGATACATTGATAGCCAGCGACAAAACCATCAGCGCGATGGCCAATATCCAGGTTCCTTTTTCAAGAAAATCACCGGTCTTCTGCACACCCATCAGCTGCGACTGGCTCGAAAAGTTCGAAGTCAAACCGCCGCCTTTCGGGTTTTGGATCAATACAATGCCCCCTAACAGCACACATACTATAACGGTCAGGATCGTTAATAAAATAGTCATTTCTTTATCTGGTTAATTGATTTTTCTTTCCAACAGTTCGATCTGATCGGCAAAGTAACGGCTTTTTTCCGGGAATTTCAACATCAATTTTTTGTAAGTGTTTATGGCCTTGTGGTAAAGCATCTGGTCAATATAAATTTTTGCCAGCGTTTCGGTTACCATTTCGTCCTGGTCCTCGGAACTTCTTTTTGCCTTATTTTCATTATCCAGCTTATCACCGGCAGGCGGCCCTATCTGCGGCTCCTCTACGATGAATTTTTGGATGATGCGGTCCTCCCTGTTTTGCATATCGAACTCGATAGACTGCTTAGGCGCATTCTTGTCAAGCTCATCTATTGAGCTAACATGGAAAATATTCTCGTAATACTGCTGCTGAAGGGTTTCATCGGCCGTGTGCCTGATGGCTTGGGTAGTATCCAGCTTGAAAGGCTGATAAACGCCCGCATGCTCCTGACGCGTTTTATCCAGCCACCACATGAAAGTGTAAGGCATCTTTTCATCATGGTATTTTGATACATCCTGCGTTTCGGCTTCGGCATAAGGCGGCACGGCGGCCTCGCCGACAGGGCCGGGATGCACTTCCGCTTCGGCCGTAAAAACCTCGGGCCCTTCGGTCGCTTCAGCGTCGTGCTCATGCCGGCGATAATTCTCAAACGCCAGGTAATCTGCTGAAATTAGCTCCTGCGACATCAGTTTGCCTATTTCATCGCGTGTATCATGCTCCTCAGTTTTGGTATCTGCTGCCTTGTCCGACTCAATAACTTCTTCTGAAGGGATTTCAGCCGATGGAGGTTCAGGAGTAACGGGCGCTTCCGGCGGTTTTGGAGCAAACGCGAAGCTGATATTGCCAATATCGGCTATCTCTTCAAAAACTTCGTCATCTATATCACCAAAGGTGCCATAGTGTTTTGGCCGCTCAGTTTCTTTGGGTTGATCTTCTGCGACTAATTCTGTGGATTCGGCATCAGGTGTATGTTCGTCCTCTGTTGCCGTATCCTCCGGCAAGTCGATAACCTCTTCCTCATAAGGGCTCAAATTTGCATCGGCGCGATGGTCTTCTGCAGGCGTCTCTGCGGCGGGATACTCTTCCGTTACCACTACTGGCATTTCAGCTGCCATTTCTGCCTCGGCAAATGCTTCGGTAAGCGCGGCTGGTTCTTCTATGTCTTCGGGGGTGATCATCTCAGCAGAAACCATAGTTTCCTGCGGTTCGTCTATCAGCTCCTGCTCTGCCGGAACAATCTCTTCCGTAACTGCCGGCTCATGCGAAGACTCAAGTGTTTCCACTTCATGCCGCTCGTCATCACCTACAATTACTTTTTCGGCTGATGTTTCTTGCGGCAGCTCTTCATGTATTTCAGGCTCAAAACCCAATATGCCTTTCAGCTTACCGTCGCTGAAATCGTTCAGCTTCATGACAGGTTCTTCCTGCTGTCCGCCATAATTCGAAGATCCGTCCAATCTCTGCACGATCTGATCCTCCGATACCGGCGCAAGGTCCTGATAGGCGTGCATGATAACGTACAAGGCCCTGGTGTTGAACGCAGCCGCAGCATGGGGCAGGTTTTCGCCTCCGTTTGCCCGTGCCAAAAGTGCCTGCAAAAGACCGCTTTGCGGAAAATCTTTGGCCAGTTGCTGCAGGTTGGACCCATACGAATCCCCATTGTCGGCCGGGTTGGCCAGCAATCTCCACAATATATCGTTCTGCCTGTTATTTAGGTATTGGTCCACAAGGGGTGAAGCTACAAATTGTCTTACCATTTCGCAAAAGTGGCGTTAAAAATATCGTCGGTAAGCGCTTTTGTGATGGTATTGATCAGGTTCTGTTCCTGCGAGCTGATGTCACCCGAAAAATCCTGGTGCTCACTGAACGACTGCGTGAAATTATCTTTTTTATTCTTGGCATAGGTATAGTTCACGTTGACGGTGATGGTCAAACGTTCGCCGCCTGCACGTGGCGCCACATTGTTTTGCGTAGCCTGTACCGAGATCGGCTCGATAGTGTAACCTGTAATGCTGCCCGACATATGTGCATCAGCATCACCCTGCACTATAGAGAGCCGGGTTGTGGAACGTATTCTTGATTTCAACGCTTCTGTAAAGTTCTGGCTCAGGTTGTTTACTACCAACTGCGCATTATTCTCAAAGTACTCTACATTGATCGTCTTCATCTCCGGGGGGATCGATGAACCGTTCAGCGTTATTGAGCAGGAAGAACAAAACAGCGCCGGGATAGCTAAAGCGCAAAAAAAGACAACTGCTTTTCTCATTATCTACAGGTTAAGCTCTTTTATTTTTCGATATAATGTACGCTCCGATATGCCCAGCTCATTGGCCGCCAGTTTGCGTTTGCCCTTGTGCTTTTTCAGCGCCTTGCGGATCAGGTCCGATTCCTTTTCAACCAAAGAAAGCGATTCCTCCACTTCCTCAGCATCATGGAACGAAACATTATTGTTGCTAATAACGGGTTGCTGGATGGTAAATTGTGGTTCGGCGCCGTTATCCGGCAATTCGATATCGCGGTACAGCTGGTTTATTGCCTGCGGATTCGAAGCATAGCTGGTTGAGACCCCGCCGTGCTCGATGATATCGGCCACCAGCTTTTTCAGTTCCACCATATCGCGCTTCATGTCGAACAATACCTTATATAATATATCGCGCTCGGAAAAATCCTCTTTCGGTTGGTTGGCGATACGCATCGGCAGGTTGGTGCCGCCGGCTTCCTGCGGGATATAGGTCATCAGTATCGGCGCGGTGATCAGCCTGTCACGTTCAAGTACGGCCAATTGCTCGGCAACGTTTTTCAATTGACGAACATTACCCGGCCATGAATAATTGACCAGCAGTTGCTGGGCTTCGTCATCCAGCTGGATAGGCGGCGTACGGTACTTATCGGTAAAATCAGCTGTAAATTTCCTGAATAGGAGGTAAATATCTTCTTTTCGGTCGCGCAATGGCGGTATTTTCAGAGGGACGGTATTTAAACGATAATATAGATCTTCCCTGAATTTGCCGTTTCTCACTGCTTCATAAACATCTACGTTCGTAGCGGCTATCACGCGCACATTGGTTTTCTCGACCTTGGATGAACCCACCTTAATATATTGCCCCGATTCCAGCACGCGCAGCAGACGCGCCTGGGTACCCAGTGGCATTTCAGCGATCTCGTCCAAAAAGATCGTACCGCCGTTAACCGTTTCAAAATAACCCTTTCGTTCGCCAATGGCGCCGGTATAAGCGCCTTTTTCGTGACCGAAAAGTTCTGAATCAATGGTGCCTTCGGGTATCGCACCGCAGTTCACCGCGATGAACGGCCCGTGCTTGCGAGGGCTCATCTGGTGAATGATATGCGAGAACACCTCCTTACCGCTGCCGCTTTCGCCGGTAATTAAAACCGAAATATCCGTCGGCGCAACCTGGTTAGCTATAGTTATGGCCCGGTTAAGCAATGGTGAGCTGCCAATGATACCGAACCGTTGTTTAATTTCTTGTACTTCCATTTGTTAGAATCAAGAGTCGAGAATCGAGAGCCAAGATGGACTCTTTATTCTACAACCACTCCAATTAATGTTGCCGTCGTAGTGCGTTGTACTAATACATTCACATACTGACCCGGCTTATAGTTTTCACTCACCGGAAAAACAACCATTGCGTTCTGGTCGTTTCGCCCGCAGTAATCTTTATCTGATTTTTTTGAAAAACCTTCGATCAGCACGCGCTGCACTTTGCCTAACTGCGCCTGCAAACGCCCGTAGGAGTGCTGTTGCTGTTTGGTAACAACTTCTTTCAGGCGACTGCTCTTCACTGCTTCCGGTATATCGTCTGCATAACGTTTTGCCGCCAGGGTGCCCGGCCGTTCGGAATACATAAACATATAGGCGTAGTCATATTTCACGTAATCCATCATGCTCAGCGTTTCTTTATGCTCCTCATCCGTTTCGGAGCAAAAACCGGTAATAACGTCTGTCGATATGCCGCATCCCGGGATGATCCTGCGTATCGCGTCAATCCGGTTCATGTACCATTCCCGGTCGTAGGTACGGTTCATCAGATCAAGCACACGGCTGTTGCCCGACTGTACCGGCAAGTGGATATAATTGCAGATATTGTCATGCTTTTTCATTGTATATAGCACCTCGTCCGTAATATCCTTCGGATGCGAAGTTGAAAAACGTATGCGCAGGTCCGGATGTATTTGCGCCACGAGCTCAAGCAACTTAGCAAAATTAACCGCATCACCTTCTTCCGACTTCTGACCTCCGACCTCCGACATCTGATCTCCGACATCCGACATCCGACCTCCGACATCCGATCTCCATTTATACGAATCCACATTCTGCCCCAGCAACGTCACCTCGCGGTAGCCCTGGTTAAAGAGGTCAGTACATTCCTTTACGATCGATCGCGGTTCGCGGCTGCGCTCCCTGCCGCGGGTGAACGGCACGACGCAGAACGAACACATATTGTCGCACCCGCGCATAATAGAAACGAAGGCGTTAATACCATTACTGTTCAGGCGGACAGGATTGATGTCGGCATAGGTTTCCTCACGGGAAAGCAATACGTTCACGGCACGCTGGCCGTCATCTACTTTATCGATCAGGTTAGGCAGGTCACGGTAGGCGTCCGGGCCTACCACCACATCCACAAGCTTTTCCTCTTCCAGGAATTTGGATTTCAGGCGCTCGGCCATACAGCCTAACACGCCTACCACCAGGCCGGGCTTTCTCACTTTCGCAACCGTAAATTCCTTTAACCGGTTACGAACGCGCTGCTCGGCATTTTCACGGATAGAGCAGGTGTTAATGAAGATCACATCAGCATCATTATAGTCGCCTGTGGTCTCGAAGCCATTATCAGCCAGTATCGAGGCGACGATCTCACTGTCCGAAAAATTCATCGCGCAGCCGTAGCTTTCGATATAAAGCTTGCGGTCGCTTTTCTTCCCCGTCTCCAATGTCATAGCCTCGCCCTGCCTGCTTTCATCGTGCGTTTTATCCGGAACAGCAAAATCCATCATTTCCTAAAAATTGGACTGCAAAAATACACAATTTTTAAATTTAATGTGACAGTTTGTCACGTTTTGCAAAAACCCGACTCTTTTATGACGGTTTATAAAACGAAAATCAACAAATTGCAGTGCCCGCTGTTATATGCAGGCCATCAACCCAAACTGAAGCATGAAGGCAAAGCTGCGAAAATCGCACAAAATAGGGATCATTACTGTCTGCTCAATAGCAGGTATCATCATCATTTTCGCCTTTATCGTCAACAGGTACTGGTCGCCTATCCTGGCAAAAGAGGTAAAGAAAGCGGTATTGAAAAGCAGTGACAGCCTGTATCACATCGATTTTTCAGACGCCGAGCTGCACATCGTACGTGGAGAACTCGATATCTATAACATCAGCCTTAAACCCGACACTGCGGTTTACAATCGCCGCAAAAAGGCCCACCTGGCGCCGAATAACCTTGTGGAGCTGCATGTCAAACGGCTTATCTTGACGCACATTCATCCCTTTAAGGCCTATTTTCAGCATAAACTCGAGATCGGTGAAGTGATCTTTAGCAACCCCGAGATCAATATCAGTTACCAGCTGAACCACACTAAGGATACTACGCTGAAGGACCATCGTACCCTGTGGCAAAAAATGTCAAAAACGCTCAAGTCGATCCATATCGGGCAGATCGCTTTGAGTGATGTGAAGCTGAAATATGAAGACTATTCAGGTAACAAGCTGGCCATTTCCGAGCTAAAAGAATTGAGCCTGAGCGCAACCGACATGCTAATCGATTCCACTACGCAATTCGACAGGTCGAGGACGTTATATTGTAAAGATATCGACGCCATACTCGACAATTACTCCGGGCAGTCATCAAATAAACTATATAACTATAAGATCAGGCAGATCCACCTGTCAACACAAACTTCCAGGCTAAATATCAGCGGCCTCGACATGGAGCCGGTAAAGCCCCAGATCTTTTACAAAAATTCCTATCACGACAGATTCAAAATTCACCTCGATTCGGTGCAGGCCGAACATTTCGATTTTGTGAGTTATCATAAATACCGCATTATACATGTTTCGTCGCTGACGCTTAACACCGGCAGCTTATCTATTTTCGCCAACCCCAGACAAACCCCACCCGGCGCCAGCCGCCTCATGAGCTTTCCGCATTTAGCGTTGCGCCAGGTCAATGCCGATATTACTGTTGATACCATACACGCGCACCGGATCAGTGTGACGTACACCGAGTACAATACAAAATCAGATCAAACAGGTGTTGTGGCCTTTAATAATAGTGAAGGTGATATCGTCCATGTGACCACAAATAAAGATTCGCTGCAAAAAAACAACATCTGTACCGCCCATATCACCAGCCACCTGATGAGCAAAGGCAGGGCGGAAGTATTTTTCAGATTCGATCTGTCCGATCCGAAAGGAGCCTTCACCTATAAAGGCAGTGTGGGAGCGATGAATCTGCCGGCCTTGAACCAGGCAAGCATGCCTCTTGCCCTGGTAAAACTCAATTCGGGTACCCTAAAGCAAATGACGTTTGACATTCGCGCGAACAGCTCTGATGCGCAGGGAGAGGTTGAGGTTCTTTACAATGACCTGAACGTAACGGTACTTAAAGCCGATACCGCTCACGACCGGCTGAAACATATGACCATCGCTTCGCTTTTTGCCAATTCGCTTGTCATCAAACATGATAACCCTGATGACCAAGACGATGCCCCCCGCTCGGTTCGTGTTAATTATCACCGCCCTGATACTGTTGCTTTTTGGGGTAGCATCTGGCAGACCTTATTCGCTGGAATAAAACCAAGTGCAGGGGTGACCAAACAGGTGCAGGAAAATATTAAGTTCCAGCTGGCGCAACAAAAACAAAACAAGATCGAACGCCAGATCAAAAAAGCCGAACGTAAAGAGCGACGGGCTGAGCGACGCCGGAACCGCGAACTCAAAAAAGAGGAAGGAGAAGCAGCAAAGGCAAATCAGCCCTAAATTAAGATCGCTTAAAACTATGATGCAACGTTTGTAATTTTAACACGTCATTTGGTTAAAAGAAATTAAAAAATGAAACGATTACCATATGTTATTTTATCCGCGGCCCTATTATCATTGGTGACTATAAAAGCCTCTGCACAAGGGCAGAACCGTTCGGTTTCCGGCTTTAATGCGATCACTTCGTCCGGCTCTTTCAATGTTTATGTGAAGCTAGACGGCAACGAAAGCGTAAGAGTTGACGCCGATGCCGATATTATCAATGAAATTGAAACCGTAGTTGAGGGTAACACTTTGAAAATACGTTTCAAAGATCATTTCAACTGGCACCATAATATCCGGAAGGCCGATGTATATGTTGAGGCCAAATCACTGGAAGCGCTTACCAATAGCGGCTCAGGCGGGATCAAAGTTGACGGCACTATCAACGCCAGCAATTTCAAAGCAATGCTCAGCGGCTCGGGTAATATTAACGCTTCGGTTAAATCAGGCAGTACACATGCTACCATAAGCGGCTCGGGCAATATCAAACTTTCCGGCAGCAGCGGCGACGCCGATTTTGTGATCACAGGTTCGGGCGAAATATCAGGCAGGGACTTGAAAACCAACGCCGTTAGCGCCGTGATAACCGGCTCGGGTAATATTTATGTTGAAGCTGAAAGGAGCATTAACGCACACATTACCGGCTCGGGAAGCGTTCTCTATTCAGGCAATGCCAGTTCAATAAACAGCAGCACTACCGGTTCGGGTAGGGTAACTAAGGAATAATTTAATAAAACACATAATCAACTGTATCAGCGATGGGCTCACAACTCATCGCTTTTTTTGTTACCGACCTGTCGTCCCTACAGGACGAAACAGACCTGAGTGTTCTATAGGGACACCTGGTGACTATTGCAGCAGCAGT
Source organism: Mucilaginibacter sp. (assembly GCA_035551775.1). Classification (GTDB taxonomy): domain Bacteria; phylum Bacteroidota; class Bacteroidia; order Sphingobacteriales; family Sphingobacteriaceae; genus Mucilaginibacter. The sequence goes on from DASZMQ010000018.1 coordinate 220,700, forward strand.
TTTAGGTTAATACCGAAATTGGTAAACGCAGTGTTGAACGTCTGCGAGGTGAACGGCCTGGTGATATTCGAATCGTAGAACAGGCTGAGATTGAACCGCTGGTTGATCACATAATCGATCTCGGGCCGGTAAGTGATGTTCTGCGCGCCCGATGAAACCTGCGCACCCGGCACATCGGCCTGGAAAACCAGGGTTTTATTATCGCGCAATGAAAAATCTACTTTGAAGGTCAGGTCGTTGTTCAGCGTGGTGTTATTGAACAAGCCGAACGGGAACCGGAAATTCCGGGTCTTGTAACCAAACCCAAAAACTATGTCATTTTCGTTTTGCTCCGCCAACTGGCTGTTGGAAAGGCTCATGTTCAGGGCGCGGCTCTGGCGGTATTCAAGGTTGGCAGTAACATTATTCTTGAACCTGACATCGACACCAAACAGCGGTACAAACTGCTCGAATATCGTAATGGACGAGAATTGGTATTGCGGCAAAAAGTCGTTATTCTCATCCCTCGAGCTTACCGCGCCATTAGTCGTTTGATATTGCAGCAGTGTAGCATAATTGCCAATAGTATAGGTTGACCTGTAACCGTTACGTATGTCCACCGACTCGAACAGGTTGGCGAAGAAAGGTATATGGCTTAATCCGCTATAGCGCAGGTCCCAGTTTGGTATAGGTATGCTTGGGAAATCTCCCAGGCTTATGGTCGCGGGGTTCTTCCCGGTATAGGCTGCGAGAAACGCCGGCACTATTACATTCTGCGAATTCGCGCTGTAGCCGTCCGCATAGTTATTGTTTAACGAAAGCGAATTAGGGTTCAGCTTACCTAGACGCTGCGAAATGATCAAGCGGTCGGTTTCGAACTTGCTGAACAGCGGCGACGAATTATCACTGCTTGTGGTTTTTGAGAACGCCGTGGCGATGGACATAAAGCTTATCGTATAGTCGCCGGTGATGGTTGGCGTCAGGTTCTCAAAATCGCCGTTGGTCGGAATATATTTGAAATTGCTCTGGTTGCTGCGGTCCTGGGTGCGGTAAGCGATCAGGTCTATCTTCAGATCTTTGAACGGTTCCAGCGAACTTTTCAGGTGAATGTCCTGCTGTAGTGTTTGTATATATAATTGATTTTGCAGCGTGTCTGTTGTGATCCAGCCGTGCGTGGCTGCCTGCTGTCTCAGGTCGGCCTGGCTGCCCAGCAGGAAGCCTATGCCGGGGGCATTATAATTGAAGTCCTCGCCCACGAAATTTGAACCGGGCAAATATCCAGGTATCGTAGTTCCCTCGGTGCGCGTATAGGCCGCGCTTATATTCTTTACGCTCGTCAGCAGCCCAAGCAGCACTTTAGTTAAACCGGAAGGCTGGTTATCCTCATCACCATTCTTTGGCGGCGCTGTTAACCTCCTCAGGAACGGGAACTTATTGTAAAGCGTCGTCATATTCAATACCGGGTTCAGTTGTATGTTGCGCTGGTTGAAGATGGTATTACCCACGTTATACTGCGGGTCGTTGATAGCAAACAGCGCCTCCGACTGCCAGGTAAAATGTGTCTGGTAAGTTGCCGTCACATTAACCCAATCCATATAAGGTATTTTACTGATAGGCACATTATAATGGAGCGCTATGGTATGGTTATAATTTGTCGTCCGGCCCAGGTTCAGGATGTTGTGCCATAAGGTATCACGCTTCAAACCATTCAGCTCGCCGGCAGGCTCATCCACAGTCGCCAGGTTGATGGCATCGATATCCAGCATCAGCGATTTGGTGAGGTTCCAGCCGAGGCCGTAATTGGTGGTGATATTAAAGGTTTTATTATAGGTCGTCGGTATCGGGATAACGTTGGTCGGATCGTTGTTCCGCAGCGTATTTTCGGCAAAGAAGCGATCAAAGCTGATGCTGTAGTTGATACGTGTTGGTATCAGGTCCACATTAATATCCTTGACGAGCGCCAGCATGTTGCTTTTGATCACCTTTTCGAAGGGGCTGAAATATTTAGGTTGAACCGCAAAATTATAAGCCAGCGAAACGTGGTAGGTCTTCTCAAAATCACTCAGCGTGTTGAAATCATGGTGATCGTATTCGATATACGAATAGGTGGCGCTTAAATTCTCGACATCCCAGACATGCTGCGGTGCAGTATTACTTGTCCGTGCTTTATGCACGTTGGTCAGGTTGAAGCTTTTTCGCAAGGTATAATCCTCGGCCGCATTTTGTATCGAGTCCCGCTGCTTCGAGCTTTGCGCGCTCTGCAAACTCTGTTTCAGGGTCACGTCGGGCTGCGCGGGATCATATTGCGGCGTACTTACCTGGTGCGTTACGTTCACATACAACGGTATCTTCATACCGGATTTATCCGGGAAGAATTTGCCAAGCTCGGCATTGCCCGAAAGCGAGTAAGTCTTGGTATCGTTCAGGCTGCGGTCCTCAAGTTTTGAATCCAGCGATCCCCAGCCTACTGTGGTCCGTGTACCCGACACGGTGACGGTGGCAAAGTCGGCCAGTTTAGCGTCCAGCCTGCCAGTTGCCGCCCATCCCCCCTGGTTATCAAAGTCGGTCATGCGGAGCTCATCGAACCATAAGATACCCGCCTTTTCCTGGCCATCATCGGAACCCGGCGGCGAATTACCTTTATAAGGGTTGCGCACACCCAGCATTACGGATTCAACCCTGCTCAGATCGGGCTGGCCCACGATGGTGATCTTATTGCGTCCGTCGCTCATCGTAAATGGCACCGTAAGCGGCCATGGTTTCCCATCCAGTTTGGCGGCATCACGGGCCAGCTTGGCATTCGTCAGCAGCGAAAGCTGCAGGTCAAGCTCGTTGGATGCGGGCCAGATTGCGGCCGGATCAGCAGTGCCGGGTTGGGTTACCTGCATCGGTATTTCGTACTCGTAGTAGTTTTCTATATAATCAACGCCGAGGCGGATGAAGGCGTGCACATCATTGTTCTTCAGCTGAGTACCTTCAGCATGGATGAACATTTGTATGCGTTTATATTTGCGCAGGTCGTTGTTGAAGTCTTTGAAAGCCGCGCGCGAATAGCCGTCGGTCAGATTGCTGAAAGTAAGGGAAAGCGATTGCTCGTTCAACTGGGTGTTGGTTTGCAGGTTGTTATAATTTCGCTGACGCACAATGCCGGGCGGAACAACATAGGGTATCGGTGTACGGTTACCGTTCTCCTCAATATTTACAGTTCCTACATTAAGCGCTGAATTATCCAGCGGCGGGTTCACTATCGCCGGGTCAGCGATGACATTCGCCGGGTTGTTTTCGCTGTTGAAAGTACGCCAGTCGCCCCGAACCAATTGCAGCGAGGCCATACGCATTACCATTGTATCCGCGAAATTGGTCATATACATGCGGATGAACCTGATCGACTTGAAATCCTGTATGCCGTTAACCGCCGTTTTCAGGCTGCTGTTGATTGGAACACGAAACTGGTACCAGGTCACCGTTTGCGAAGTGCCGTTTGGCAGCTTTACCTGCGAGGTCACTTTGTCGTTGATATAGTTCTGGCCGACAACCATTCCCTGCGGCGAAAGATGCACCTGGTATTCGAAATACTGGTCGTCAGTATTCATATTGTTATCCCGGTCCACGTCCTCGGCATCTGGTAACGAGGTCGACGCTGACGTGGGTATTCCCAGCTCCGCCTGCGATTGTTCGGAAGTTTTGGAATTGCCCTCAGTGCCGTTGTATTTGCTGTAACGCTGTAAGATGCCGGCCTGCTGCGCATCCAGCTGTGGCCCGAGGTAGTATTGATAATCGTCCGTTGAAGGATCGTTCCTGAATGCAGTTGCAGCCTGCTGGTTAACTTTAGTCGTCACCGCCTGTATTTCCGGCGCGAACTTGGTACGCTCATCGGCGTCGTTCAAACCATCCAAACCGATATCCTGTGTTACCCGGTTCGCAGGGTTGCTGTCAAAAGCGTTCACCACCGGCTGTATCTTGGATACCCTGCCCCACGCCGTGGTATCCACCTGGCTGAAATCGCCGTTCACCGGGATATCGTTTTCCAAACTTTTCCGGCCGTCCAATAAGATATCTTCCGATATATCGCCGAGGTCGAAATAAAGGTCGCCTCCCGCAGAATTCGGCTTGCCTATGAAGGGGTCCATCACCCAGAACTCGATATATTGCACATTCAGCGATTCGAAATCCGTACTGGATATTCCCCTGAAAATACCCCCCCAGCGAGTGGTCGGGCTGCCCAGTGTACCATCCGGGTTAACGCCAATGCTGGTGTAGTTATAAGGGCCGCGCGCCATCGGGTAATACGCGAGGTCCATAGTCGGCAGGGTCAGGGGCTGCCCGGTAACTGATTGCTTATACGGGAACACTTCCGTTTCCAAAACTTCCCGCACATAAGGCTTTGATAGTTCGGCCCTCGAAACCGACACCGTGCTCCCGCTGTAAAATATCGGGTCGATGTTATAAAATGCCAATCGTGCGCGGTTGAAACCGTAGCCGAGGTTATCAAAAAGTTGCGATTCCTTAAAGCGCTGCGGCGTACCCGATATCTGCCAGGTAGAGGCGCTTTTCAGGTCGATGATCGACTGGCTGCTTTCAAAATCGTCCAGGTAGGAAGTACCGTCTTTTGATCCGGCAAAGTTCAGGGCCGAAGGAGCGCCGGGCAGAAGCTGGGCAAATTCACCTGTGAAACTTACCGACGATGGCACCTTGGTAGTGATAAACGGTATCTTGTCAACCAGCCTGGTGAGGAAACGGGATGGCGAATTGTAGTTCACATCGAACCCATACATGGTATTGGATATGGATTCCTGGCCGATCATCTCGTTTTGCGTAATAGGTTGCTCGGTAAGGTGCATGTATGTTGCACCCAAAGCCAGGTTATCGTTCACCTGGTAATCGAACCTCGTGCCGAAGAGCGATTTCTGCTGGATACCGAAGAGCTCGTTGTTCTCCAGGTTCACGGTGATAGGCTGACCTGATGAAAGCAGCGATTGATTAACGACGCGAATGGTACCGGAGCTATAATCGATCGTATAATCGTTCCCTTCAACCAGTTTCACCCCGCCGGATGTCACGTTGACTGACCCCTGCGGTATATTAGTCGCATTCAACTGGTACAGTCCCCCACCCTGCGAAGAATAAGTACCTTTGATCACATACCGGTTCAAATTCGGGAAGAACTGCTGGGCGATGGTCTTGGTTGAATCGTATATCGGCTGGTAAACATACCTGTTGATGAGGTCCTGCTCGCCGGGGTCGAATTGTTTCTTCAGGTCCGCACCAAAAGGCTCAAGCACGGGGAATATGATCCGTCCGTTCTTTGTATCGACAGTAATACCCTCAATATAGTCAAAAACGCCATCCGGCTGCTTATTGCCCTGCGCATCAAGGTTGTCCACGTCGGTCAATTGTATCCATAGCTTACTTTTGGTATGGATGCCGTCGTCCATGATCTGCTTGGCAATGCCCGATTTCTCATCCAGCCGTGAAATAGTCATTCTGAAATCCTTGGGATTGAGCTGGTACGCGCTTAACGAGTAGATGTTCTTCATCATCAGGTTCCAGGTGGGAAGGCTGGTTTTCAGCAAGGCGTTCTTTAACAGCTTTACGTACAGTACCTGCGGTGTTGCATTATTTACCGGCAGGTCGGTCGAAAACTCGCCTACCTGGAAGACCTGGCCATTTACTGTGTATTGGTAAGCTACCGCCAGCACCTCATCATTGTTCAGCGGGTAATTCAGCGAGATATAACCCAGCTGCGGCTGAAGGGTAAAGTCTTTGTCCTGCACCAGCTTGCGGGCGTAGGTCAGCTTTGCATAGTTATCAGTACCTCCTGTCGACTGGAAGTATGTTGTAATCGCATTCGAATTGGTTTGCCTGGCTGCCGCAGGTATGCCCTTCAGCAGTGAGTTAGATTGCTGCGGGAAGCCGGGCCCCGAAAAACCTGCCGGCAGCACGCTATAGCCGGGCCCGCCATGTACAATTGTTTTGTCATAGGGATTGTTTTCACCCAGATCCATGAAAGCCAGCACATCACGCGATCCGCTGGTGAGGTTGTTGCGATTGGTTACCCAAACTTCAATCCGGGTAATGTTAATATTCGAGCTGATGATCGGAATATTCGCCAGCGCCTTGTTATAGTTATTCCTGAAATATTGCGACAGAAAATAGTGCCTGTTGGCCTCATAATCGCCTGCCTGGAAGCTAAAATTACCCTGCTGCGCACCATTGGTAATGTTAATAGTTTTGGCCTGAGACCGCTGCTGCGAGAAAACACTTGTCACGTTCAGCTTGCCGAACTTCAACTTGGTTTTGACACCAAAAAGCGACTGAACACCGGTGATTAACGTCGTATTTAAGGGAAAGCTTACCTGGCCCACCTCTATCTTTTGGATGATCTCGTCGGGGTTACCGGTATAGTCCAGCTTGATCTGGTTGTCGAATTGGTATTGGGCCTGGGAATTGTAATTGGTCGATATTTTCAGCTTATCGCCTATCGAACCTGTCACATTCATCTGGATCCGCTGATCAAAATTGAAGTTGAACTGGTTGCGTTGCTTGGTATTGAACAGCGGGTTCTGGTTGCTGTTGATCTGCCCGGCCATGATCATCTCAGCCGAACCCTGCGGCCTGATGGTAATATCCGAGCTGCCAAACATCTGCTCGAATGTGCGGCTGCGCACTTTGATCTGCGGAATAAATCCCGGCTGCTGTGAATCGTAAGCGTAATTATCGGACAACTGCTGGAAGTAAATTCGCTCACCGACACGTTGCCTTAATTGCAAATATTCGGCGAAAGTGAGGTATTGCGGCGGCCGGTAATCAAAGCCACCGACGGTTTGATATAAAATGTATTGATTGGTGGTGGGATTATAAACGACAGTTTTAACCAGGTCAGGCGGATCGGGCATTAATGCACCTTGTTTTAGCTGGTTATTCCTCGACTCTTTGGTGTTTAACGGCGCCTTGATGCTCAGACTGTCCGTTTTTTGACCAAAGGCCTCTTGTATCCCGCAAAACGCACAGATCAGTATTAGTACCGTTAATTTAGTGGTAAAAGTCCGGGTCAAGAGTCAAGGCTAAAATCTACGTAATTATAAACTTTTTAGTGCGAATTTAATTAGTTGTTCTACAGTTAAATTACTACCGTTCTTGTTTAATTCCTGATCCAAAACCTTCTCAACGGCGTTTCGGGCAAAGCCCAGCATGACTAAAGCGGATAACGCTTCGTCTTTCACGGTATTGTTCTTTGGAACAGATATCAGGGAGTCCGGGCCTTCTTTTCTCAGTTTATCCTGTAATTCGAGCACTAAGCGCTGCGCCGATTTAGGCCCGATGCCCTTGATCCGCTGTATCTGGGATACGTCGCCCTTCACGATGGCAGCCTGTATTTCCTCGGGCGTAATGGATGAAAGGATCATGCGCCCAGTATTTGGCCCTACGCCCGACACCGATATCAGGTGCAGAAACAAACGGCGTTCTCCTTCATCGGCAAAACCATATAAAGTATGGCCGTCTTCCTTAACATGCAGCCAAGTAAAAAGCTTGCAGCGTTCGGTATCGCCTACGCGAGAAAAAGTGTTGAGCGAGATATTGATGTGATAGCCTACGCCACCAGCTTCTATCACCACATACGATGGGCTTTTGAAAGCCAGTTTACCATCAATATAAGCGTACATATTCAGTTTTAGTTTATGAGTTACGTGTACGTGAAACAGCCTCCGGGGTTTCGTTTTTGGCCTTTTCCTGGGCGTCTACCACCGCAATAGTGATCATATTGACGATTTCCCTCACCGAACTGCCCAATTGGAGGATATGCACTGATTTTTTGAGCCCCAAAAGTATCGGGCCAACAGCCTCCGCGTCACCAATTTCCTGCAACAATTTGTAGGCAATATTGCCCGACTCCAGGTTAGGGAAAACCAGCGTGTTCGCCGGTGCGCCGGCCAAGGTCGAGAACGGGAAATTATCCGCTAATAAGGTGGGGTTTAGGGCGAAGTTGGCTTGCAGGTCGCCATCCACCAGGATGTCCGGGTATTGTTCATGCAGAATGCGCACTGTTTCTCTCGTTTTGAAAGGGATATCGCCTTCGTTCGATCCAAAGTTCGAATATGAAAGCACCGCTATCCTTGGCTTGATGTTGAATTGTTTCACCGAGCGGTCGATCAGCGCGGTAATATCCACAAGCTCCGGTACCGTTGGGTTAACATTAATCGTTGCGTCGCCAATGAAAACAGGTCCCTTTTTGGTCACCATCAAATACATGCCGGCCACACGGTTCACACCTTCAGCCGTTCCGATGATCTGCAACGCCGGCTTTACGGTGGTCACATAATCCTTGGTCAATCCCGAGATCAGCGCATCCGCCTCGCCGAATTGCACCATGCATGCCCCGTAGTAGTTACGCTGCGTCACCATCTTGCGTGCCTCGTGCATGTTAACGCCGCGGCGCTGCCGCCTGTTATACAAGTACTCGGCATATTGTTCGAAATGAGCAGGATGGTCGCGCGGATCGATGATCTCCACGTCGTCTAGTTCCAGGTCGCTGTGTTTGATAATGCTTTTGATCCTCGAAATATTCCCCAGTAATATAGGGGTCGCGATACATTCCTCACGGACGATCTGCGCCGCCTTCAATATCTTGTAATTATCCGCCTCGGCAAATACCACTCGTTTCGGATTTTGCTTCGCCTTGTTAGCTATGTTCCGCAGCAGCCTGTCATCCGCGCCGATACGCATGCGCAACGATTCACGGTAGGCGTCCCAGTCGGTTATTTTCTGGCGGCCGACACCAGATTCGATAGCAGCATTCGCTACCGCCGAGGAAACTTCGGTTATCAGGCGCTGATCCATCGGTTTGGGGATTATATAATCCTTGCCAAATTTGAGGTTGCGCGTGTTGTAGGCCAGATTTACCGCCTCGGGGACCGGTTTTTTTGCCAGGTCGGCGATGGCGTGAATAGCGGCCAATTTCATCGACTCATTGATCGCTGTGGCGCGGACATCAAGCGCCCCCCGGAAAATGTATGGGAAGCCCAGCACGTTGTTCACCTGGTTAGGAAAATCGGCGCGACCGGTGGCCATGATTATATCCTTACGCGCTTTTACGGCCACGTCGTAGTCTATTTCCGGTATCGGGTTAGCCATGGCGAAAACAATAGGGTTTTTGTTCATGCCTTTCAGGCACTCCGGGCTAAGCACATGCCCCGCTGAAAGACCGATGAATACGTCCGCGCCTTTCAAAGCATCGGTGAGGTTTTTAATATCGGTCCGGTCGGTAGCGAATTGCATCCTGGTGTCGTCAAGGTCGGTCCGCTCCGGGGTGATCAAACCATTAATATCGAACATCACCATGTTCTCCTTTTTCACCCCAAGCGCCAGGTATGTCTTCGAGCAGGAAACTGCGGCCGCACCGGCGCCGTTCACCACCATTTTGATCTTGTCAAGCCTTTTGCCCTGCAATTCGCAGGCGTTGAGCAAGGCCGCACCTGAAATGATCGCCGTACCGTGCTGGTCATCGTGCATCACGGGTATCTTCATCTCTTCCTTTAGCCGGCGCTCGATCTCAAAACAGCTCGGAGCGGAAATATCCTCAAGATTGATACCGCCGAAAGTGGGCTCCAGCGACTTTACGATCGTTACAAATTCATCGACCGATTTAGTGTTAACCTCAAGGTCGAATACATCGATATCTGCGTATATTTTGAACAATAACCCCTTACCCTCCATCACCGGCTTCGCAGCTTCGGGGCCAATATTGCCCAAGCCCAAAACGGCCGTTCCGTTGGTGATCACCGCTACCAGGTTGCCTTTGGCGGTGTATTTATAAACGTCGTCTTTATTGTCGGCTATCCTCAGGCAAGGTTCGGCAACGCCGGGCGAATAAGCCAGGGTAAGGTCACGTTGTGTATTGGTTGATTTGGTGGGAACTACCTGTATTTTGCCGGGGCGCCCGTTTGCGTGATAATCGAGGGCGTCCTGCTTCCGGTTGGTTTTATTCATGGTTTATAATTCGAGTACCCAAAATTACAATTCTTTTCGGGCTGGCAATAAAAAAAGCCCGCCCCCTGTAACAGGAACGGGCATCATTATCTTAACATTCGGTATTAACCTTTTATCGACTTAGTTGCCTTTTTTAGAGATACCATGCTCTCGAATTTCCGTATCCTGTGATGCACCGGTATGCGCTTCTCGATAACCTGGTCGGCGTTACGCGATGTAAAATCAAAAGCGCGGGGGTCTGCATACCCAAGATCAGTATTCAGTTTATCATACATCGCGGAATACTTGTCTTTAGCATATTGCGGGATCACCAAAACTTTAGGCTCATCCGGCGAACCGTTTATGATACCCTGGGTGTATGCCGGGTTCAATACCATCAGTTGCGGCAGGTTTACGCCCAGCACGCGCGAAACGCTGTTCAGCGAAATAAATTTATTTACCAGCACCGTATCGGTTTTAACAGGCAGGCTGGATTCCTGCGGCAGAATATGGTGTTTCTTGTAATAATTCATCACGTAAGTGATGGCTATGTATGAGGGTACGTAATCTCTTGTCTGCGCGGGCAGATACTGGCGGATGGCCCAGAAATCAAGCTGGCCGCCTGCTTTATCGATAGCGTCCAGCACCTCGCTTTTGCCGCAGTTGTACGATGCGATGGCCAGCAGCCAGTCGCCGAACTGATCATAAGCGTCTTTAAGGTAGGCCGCGGCGGCAATACTTGAATGTACCGGGTCGCGGCGCTCGTCAACGTAATTGTCCATGCGCAGGCCATAGGTCCTGGCCACGTTGCTCATGAACTGCCATGGACCCGTAGCGCCCATTCTTGAAACAGCGTTGGGGTTCAGTTGGGATTCAACTATCGAAAGGTATTTGATCTCATCAGGTATGCCCGCATCGCGGAATGCCTTTTCGTAAATCGGGAAGTAATATTTCGCCAAACCAATCTCGCGGCTGATGTCTTCGCGGCCGGTAGTCAGGTCTGTTTCTATCTGGCCCTGCACGAACTCATTATAATCCAGCGGAACTTCCTTCTGGATGGAATCCAAACGTTTTTTGTAGATATTATTGCGATAAATGCTGTAGGAAGCGGGTTTATTGACCTTAGCGGATGCCGTGTCGTGTTTCCCTTTTCGTCCAATGCTTAATTCACCCGAATAACCAGCCGTCCTAAGCTGAACATGCGTGTTTGCTTTGGAAACCTGAATTAAAAAGGGGACTGCAATAGTTAGCGTTAATAATCTCTTCATCTCTACCAGGGTTTATTGCCATGTAAGCCCTGCACATTCCATTGCTAATTTACTAAAATTCTTATAGTCTTAAGAAATATTTAGAAAAATTTAGCAAATCCTGTTCGGCAAAACGCTTTGTTAACAGCTGAAGGCCTAATGGTAAACCTTTTTCTGTAACGCCCGCCGGCAATGAAATGGCCGGAACACCAGCTAAAGATGCTTGTACGGTAAAAATATCATAAAGATACATTACCACCGGATCTTTTTCTTTTCTGCCTATCGGGAAGGCTGGTTCCGGCGCTGTAGGAGTTAAAATGAAGTCGAATTCCTCTAATAAATTATCCGTTTTTTCTTTGATCAAACGACGAACTTTTTGAGCCTTGGCATAATAAGCATCGTAATAGCCTGCGCTTAATACAAAAGTGCCCAGCATGATACGGCGCTTTACTTCCTTCCCAAAGCCTTCGGAACGCGAACGTTTATAGGTATTTGTAAGATCGGTTGCAGCCGGACTGCGGTAGCCGTAGTGCACGCCATCATACCTTGCCAGATTAGAAGACGCCTCTGCCGTGGCGAGAATATAATAAGTCGGGACAATATAATCCAGGTATTCAAAAGCTACCGGCTTTACCGTATGCCCGTCGGCGCGAAGCTTATCGATGTACTTGATCAGCACACCTTTCACTTCATCGTCAACACCGGGGCTTGAGAGCGATTCCTGGATATAAGCTATCCTTTTGGGCCCTGACGACACAGATCCTGAAACCCCGGCGCTGTAATTCGGGACGGGCTTTTGCGATAAAGTGCTGTCGTAATCATCCGCTCCGGCCATCACTTCCAGCAAAAGCGCGGCGTCTTCAACAGAATGAGTGATCGGCCCTGCCTGGTCGAACGAGGAGGCGTAAGCGATAATGCCGTGACGTGAAATTCTTCCGTAGGTCGGCTTCAAACCGACGGTCCCGCAAAAAGAAGCAGGCTGCCTTACCGAACCGCCGGTATCCGTGCCGATAGCCGCATGGCATAGCCCGGCCTGTACGGCAACAGCTGATCCGCCGGATGAACCACCCGAAACACGCTTATTGTCTGCATAATTCTTAACAGGACCGAAGTATGAATTTTCGTTTGACGCCCCCATCGCGAACTCGTCGCAGTTGCAGCGGCCGATGATCACGGCATCTTCCGCAAGCAGGCGTTCGACTATGGTTGATGAGTAGATAGATGTAAATCCATCCAGTATTTTAGATGAGGCAGAAACTTTGTGGCCCTTGTAACAAATATTGTCCTTGATAGCTATAACCATGCCTGCTAACCTGCCTGCATTGCCCGAACGGATACGGGCATCGATCTCTTTAGAACGGGAAAGCGCCTCGTGCTCAAAAACCTCGTTAAAGGTGTTCAGGTGCGCGTAGGCTTTTATCCTTTCGAGGTAATGCTTTACTAATCCCTCAACGGTTAGCTTACCGCGCTTGAGTTCCTCTTTGATCTCGTCCAAAGAGGAATAGAATTTGGTCATGGGGCTAAAATAAAAAACTTATCCGTCGAAACCTGAATTTCAGCGGATAAGTTTGTACGATAAGTAAATATGGTTGAAACTGAGCCTGGGGTCAGTTTTTTGGCTTCTCTTCAGCTGTTGTTGTCGTATTTGACGGAGGAGGAGGAGCGGTTTCGCCGTTCTGGGCATCCTTAAATTCCTTCATACCCCTGCCTAAGCCTCTCATAAGCTCAGGAATTTTCTTTCCGCCAAAGAAGAACAAAAATGCTAAGGCAATTATGATAATATGCCACGGTTCTAAAAGTCCCATTATTTAAAAATTTACTTGTTTACGATTCTGTTTTAACTGGTTCCTCCTTGTCGCCTTTTACATCCGGACTTTCTGTGTGCGTTCCGTTCAGATGTGTTTCGGCAACAGGGTTATGACTTTCTACATAAGGCATCGTATTCGGCACCGTGCCTGGCTCCGGCGCGTGGGCCTCATGTTCATTGGTTACGATCTCAGTATGCTCAGCAGTTGGCAGGGTTACCTGCTCTTGTGCAGGCGGCAACGCAGCCTGGGCCTTTGCAGCGGCCTCTTCGGCTTTCTTTTCTTCGTAATTGTTGATCTGGTTGTTGATCTCACGTTTTACTCCCTCGGATGCGTCTTTAAAGTCACGTATCCCTTTGCCTAAACCGCGCGCTATCTCGGGCAACTTCTCGCCGCCGAACAATAACAGTGCAATAAACATGATCAGCATCAGGTCAGGTCCGCTCAAAAACAACAATACTCCACTATGCATACCTTTTGAAATAATTTACAAATATAATGTATTTTAAATTGATATGGGGCTATTTATTTCTATTCCTGTTTCAGCCAGGCCTCGGGATTAACGGCGTCGGTGCCTTTATACAGCGAAAACAAAACGGTTGGTTCGCCGGTGGTAGCTTCGTTAGCCGTCACCCCGATCAGCTGTTTGGTCGTCAGTTTCTGTCCTTTGCTTACACTCACCGACTTCAGATTTGAATATGCGGTAAAATAGGCGCCGTGGTTAACGACCACCAGGTAGGTTCCGTAAACATTTTCTATAGCCTGCACTTTACCATCAAAAACCACTCGTACCGGAGCATTCTCGTTGGTTTTGATCTCGATGCCATCGCTCTCGCTGGTTATATTATGTTCTGTGTGTCTGCCCATGTGCACCGTGATCTCCCCGTTTGCAACCGGCCAGGGCAGATGCCCCTTATTGCTCGTAAAATCGGCGGATAATTTGGCATCTTCCGGCGTAGCAGTAAGCACAGTATTGTCAGTTGACGTTTTGGTAACAGTCTTGGTACCGGTCGGCGCCGTACCGGTGCTTGTGTTCTTTGCTTCCTCAGCACGTTTCCTGGCTATTTCCCTGCGTATAGCATCCCTGATCTCCTGGTTTATCCGGTTAATTTTTCGCTGCAGGTCGCGCTGCTGCTGCGCCAATTGCCCCTGCTGCCTGGACAGATCGGAAACCACCCTGGTCTCGTCCTTTTTTTGCTTGCTGAGCGTTACCTTTTCTTTGATTTGGTCGGTCAAAGCATTACTCTTTTCCTTTTTTGTATTATCAAGCGAGGTGATCTTACTACTCAGGTCTTTTTCCGTTCCTTCAATGTATTGACCCTGGCGCTCGCGGTAACCGGCAAATTCCTGCAGGTATTTCATGCGTTTATACGCCTGGTTGAAATCCTTCGCCCCAAAAATGAACTCCAGCTTATTATAAGAGTTTCTGTTGCGATAAGCGAACTGAATCATGGCCGCATATTCCTTCTTCAGCTGCCCCAACTGGCTTTGCAGGTTATGCACCGACGTGTTGTCCTCCGAAATTTGGTTATCCAGCTGTCTTACTTCTGAATTGATCGAATTGATCTTCTGTTCACGGACATCGATCTGCCTGCGCAACAGATTAAGCTGCTTCATCGAGCTTTTCTTATCGTTCGCAGTCTCCTCGTACTCACGGTTCAGTTCCTCAAGCTCCTGGTTATATTTTTCTCTTTTCTGCTTCAATTCGTCGCTGGTTTGGGCATGAACCTTCACACCGGCAAGAATGATCAACAGGAATAGGGTTATTTTAGTAAACTTCATTAACCAAAAATATAAAAATTACTTTGCCGGTTCATAACTATCGGGAATACTGAACGGAAATTCAAGCGGCTGGTCGAAATCCTGCCGGATATAATGCATGCTGAGCTTTATTTTTTTTGTTCCCGCGGTTGAATTGATATCAATCTGCGAGGCCATCACATGATTGGTCGCCGGGATAGGCATAAACTGGCTGTTATCCACCTGCATGGCCTGAGCCGCATCCTGGTCGGACAAATTTGTGGTCTTAGCCTTCATATCCGTGCCAACGATAAGTTTGTAAACCAATTCCTGCAGGTTACCGCTCAATGCGGTTCCGGCGCTGTCAGCCGACATTTGCGCCTGGTCGTTCAACAATTGCGGGATCGCATTGCCAATCAAAAGCGCTTCGACGGAATGAAAGTCCAATTGGCTGCTGGCGAATTTATAGATGTAGCTGAAAGGCTGCCGGATATAAAGCCCCTGCAATTTATTGATTGCCAGGATACTGTCCGGGGTGATCATAGCGCGGGCAACCTCTATACCTGCAATAGCGGTTATGGACACCCATATCTTTTTGCCATGCTCGATGCGAAAATTCAGCGTTACATCGTTACTGCTGTTATTGATCTGCAGTTTTGCCTTCGCCCGGCCGGAAAAAGTTTTAAAATCAAGCTGCGCCGAACGTATCGCGCTTAATTCCATCCTTTCTTTAGACGAGATTTTTGGCGCATTCGGATTGGCGGGGTTTACCACCAATTGCTTATGTGCCTTGCAGCCAACCAGCGCCGCCAGCGCGAAGACAACGAGCAGCCTATTCCACATATTTCTTCTCATTGATCTTACGTAACAATGCCGGCGAGTTGCCGCCGTAATCTTTTGCTTTTTTCCAGTTGTCCAATGCGCCGTTTGTATCGCCTAAATTATACAGGATATCACCGTAGTGCTCCGTCTGCGTAGCGCTGGGGTCCTTGTCGTGCGAGATCGCCTTTTCTATCCAGATTTTGGCATCGGTGAATTTTTTCTGCTTGAACAATATCCAGGCGTAGGTATCCTCAAATGAGGCGGTATTGGGTTGTAATTCGTTGGCATGTTTCGACATTTCAGCCGCTTTGTCCAGCGATACACCCCGCACCGAGAGGTAATAGGCATAGTTGTTCAGCGTATAGGCATTGTCGGGGTTGTAAGTAAGTGATTTTCCATAGGCGTCATCCGATTTCTGGTTATCGCCTGTAGAATGGTAGCAGTCGCCCAGCGAAGAATAGCCCTGTGAAAGCAACTCTTTATCCTGGCTCTCCAGCATGGTCGCATTGCTGATATAGCTTATTGCCTTTTTAAAATCCTTTTTTTGCTCATAAGCCACGCCGGTCAGAAAATTCAGCCATGCCTGGTTTGGGAAAAGCGACAGCGCGTTCTCACCATCTTTTACTGCGTTATCGATCTCGTTGCTGCCGAGATCGAGACGTATCAATTGCTCATGTACCTCGTAAACTTTCTCATCTAATGCGAGTGACTTCCTGTAATTCGTCTTAGCCTCATCAAGTTTCTCGTTCTGGACCAGCATATCCGCATAAAGCGCATAGCTCCTCGCATCGTCGGGATGAGCTTTAGTGAGCAGGCGGCTCAATTCAAGCGCACTGGCTTTGGCATTCGGATCAGGGAATTTCGGCACATAGCCAAGTATGATCTTGATCTCCGCCTCAATATCCATATCCGGTTGGTTAAAAGCCAGCGTCAGTTCATTATAGCTATTCTCGTAATCTTTCTTATCCCGGTAAATATCCGCTAAAGCCAGGTGCACCTGCGCATTGGAGGCGTCGGCTTTTTCAGCATCTTTCAGCACTTTAAGCGCCTTATCGGGAAGGTTATTTGAATTGTATATCTCCGCCAGCAACAAATAATAGCGTGTCTGACCGGGGTTCGACGAGATCAGGCGCTGAATATCGGCAACAGCCTTGTCTATTTTCCCTTGTTTCAGGTAAACACGTTCCCGTTTGGCGACAATGTCGTCGTTCAGGCCCATCATCTGCTCCAGCTTGTCGTAAATCGCCAGAGCCTGATCATATTTCTGTTCGAGGAAATAAACGTTGGCCTGGTCAAAATAATAATCGGGATTTTCGGGGCTGATCCTCACCAACTCATTGAATACGTTCTCGAGCTTGGTGAGCTGGTTGTCTTTTTCATAGCAATCGGCCAGTGCAACCCAGTACCATTCGTTATCGGGCTTCACGGTGACAGCTTTTTCCAGCAGATCTTGCGCACTGGTATAGTCGTTCTGGTTCTTTTTCAGCATCGCCAGCTCGTACATCGAAGCGTCGTTCGCCGGATCGGCCTGCAGTACCTGGCCGAATTGTTCTGCCGCGCCTGTAAAGTTTTCGATCTCTTTATAACGCAGCGCGCTGAAGAAAAGCCTCCTCACCTGCAGGCTATCCTCAGAGGTCATCGGTTTTCCTACCACCATAACCACCCTGTTGCCCGTGTCCTTTTTCGCTTTTTGCGCGAAAACAACAGCCGGCAGCATCGCAATACCTATCAAAGCTATCTTCCTCATCATCCTACACCTGTATGTCCATAACCGCCCGTACCACGCGATGTTTCATTTAATATTTCTACCTGTTCCCAGTCCACTTTTTCATGTTTCGCCACGATCATTTGCGCTATCCGATCGCCCGAGTTTACCACAAAAGGCTCGTTGGATAAATTGATCAGCAGCACCTTGATCTCGCCGCGATAGTCCGCATCAATAGTCCCCGGCGAATTAACAATGCTGATACCGTGTTTAAACGCCAAACCACTGCGCGGGCGTATCTGCGCCTCGAAGCTTTCGGGCAACTCGATATGCAACCCTGTCGGGATCAGCTTCCGTTCTAACGGATTAAGCGTAACGGGAGTTTCAAGATCGGCACGCAGGTCCATCCCTGCTGAATGCATGGTCTCATATGCCGGAAGGCCGTTTTTTGACCTGTTAATTATCCTGATGATCATTGCCTGCTGAGTATAACTTTTAAGTTCTTACGCTCGAAATAATACGCCGCCAGCATGTACAGTAACAGCAAGGCGTCTCCCACAAATATATTGTGCCTGAATATATAGAACGATACAAAAACGATTAAAATTGAGGAAATTATATAAGCCAGGTTCTTTTTTAGCCGGTATGGGATCGGGTAGTTTTTCTGTCCCCAGGTATACGACAGGATCATCATAACGGTGTAAGCAATGAGGGACGTCCATGCTGAAGCCATATAGCTATAGGCCGGGATGAACGCCACATTCAGGATGATCGTCAGTATCGCGCCAATGCCCGAAATATACAGGCCGTATTTGGTTTGATCGGACAGTTTATACCAAACCGAAAGGTTCATATATATGCCCAGCGATACATAGCCGAACACCAGCGGCGGCACTACCGGCAAACCTACCCAGTAGTCCTTGTTGGGAATAAAATATTTCAGTATCTCAATATTGGCGATCAGCCCGATAAAGATAATACAGGTTGCTATTACGAAATAGTCCATAATGCGCGCATAGGTTTGCGCGGCATTCTTGTTTTTGGCATGATTGAAAAAAAACGGCTCGGCACCCAGCCGGAATGCCTGCACGAATATGCTGAGGAAGATGGATATTTTGGCGCAGGCGCCGTAAATAGCCACATCATGGAGCGTTCGGTTAGTCGGCAGCAGCCAGCCCAGCATCAGTTTATCCGCGTTCTCATTTATCAGGTAAGAAAGGTTGGCTATCAATACCGGCCAGCTGTAGGCGTACATTTCGGCTAACATTTTGCGGTCGAAATCGAACCTGAGCTTCAAAAACTCAGGCAATAACAACAGTAGTGTTACAATACTGGCAACCACATTGGAGAGGAATACATAGCCCACCCAACCCTTCTGATACCACTGACCGAACCACCCGTAGCCGGGAAGATGATGATGCATCCAAAAAGGCACGCCCCAGATAAAAAAAAGGTTAAGCGAAATAAAGACGACAATGTTAATGGTCTTGATCAGGCTGTACCGGCCGGGCCTTCCGTCGGCCCGGATCTTGGCAAATGGTATCACACACCAGGCATCGATCACTAGCACAGCCAGGAAATAATCTATATAAGTGACAAAATCGCTGTGGCTCGTCCCGATGATGCCACCGCGGACCGAATGATGCAATTTACCCGCGGCGCTTATATTGATATGATCCGCTATATGACCGGTAAACGGCAACGTAAAAAGCAGGAAGATGATAGTGATGGTAAATACCGAGGCAAAGGCGTTATTATAGACCCGCTGCTTATTGTTCTCGTACTTATTCAGGTATCTGAAAAAAGTGGTCTCCATGCCGAACGCAAGCACCGCATTCAGTATGGACACATAGCTGAACATAGTGGTCAGGATGCCATAGGCACCGAGCTTGTAGGCGACTGTGTAAACAGGGGTGAGAAAGAAGGTTAGTACCCTTGTGGCTATGGTACTAACTCCATAAACGGCTGTTTGGCCTGCAAATTTCTTAGCGGTCGACAATGAGACTTATGTTATTTCGGATTTAGGATGTTCAATTTTGGATTTATTGGATAAAAGTCACGTCCGAAATCTCAATTCCGAAATCCGGAATTCAATTACCGGTTCTTTCTTAATACCTCAAAATTACGATAGTTTTTCAATTCGCCTTCATGCGTCCCTACAGAAATTACATTGGCATGTTCCGGACCTTCTTTGCACCAATCCAGGAACAGATCAAGTGCAACCTGGTCGGCTTCCGCCTCGATAAATACGCTGCCGTCACGCTCATTTCTAACCACGCCTTTCACCCCCAGCTGGTCGGCAACGGCCTTAGTGGATGCCCGGTAAAATACGCCTTGTACATTGCCTTTGACGGTGATATTGAGGTGTTTCATTTTTGTTAGAGGGTTGTGACGTTTGTCCTGATAACTATCGGAAGTTGTAAAGTTAACAGTCTGCACTGAAATGCATTTGATGTTATTGTTGTACCAGCGCTAAGCCCCATCGGGGCAGCCGTTTTGTAGCCATAATATAAATATTTTGCCCCGTCAGGGGTTGCCCCCGGGAATTGGGTAGCCGCCTAACGGGGCAGTGCTTATTCCTGATATTTATTTCCTACAAAGCGGTAGCCTCTACGAGGCATCGGCAGGAGCAATATTTCAACTGGTTACACCAATCTCCTAACCCTTGAATTCTCTGTGAAATTCAATCCATCAAGGTTTGTAATGAGATTCAAGCCCGGAGTTTTACCGGTTTCCAATGTGCCTTTTTCGTCATCAATACCCAGGAATTTCGCACCATTCAGCGTGGCCCATTCGATCAGGCGCTCGGTAGTAAGCGATGGGAACTTTTCCTGCAAAATGCGCATTTCATTCAGGATGCACAATTTGGTGTTAGATGCGAGGCTGTCGGTGCCGAGTGTGAGGTTAAAACCCTGATCGACGAAAAGCTCCACTTTGGGCAATTTGTCTTCAATGTAAAGGTTGGCTCCGGGGCAGAAACAGAAATGCACCTTTCTGTCAAAACGTTTGATAAAGTAAATATCTTTCAGGTTGGTGCAGGTATTGTGCACCAATAATATATCCTGCTTATTCGTAAGCAGCGGCACCATTGACTGCACCGAATTACGCGCCTGCGATTTGAAAAAAGTGATATCGATGCCGAAATGATCATACAGATCAAGAAATTCGCCGAGACGGTAACGGAAAAACTTGTTTTCCTCGTCGCTTTCCTGGTTGTGGATGCTCAGCAGGTTCTTGCCGTTCTCGGAAAATTTTTTGACCAGCCTGAATAATTCTTTCGATACCGAATACGGCGAATGCGGAGTGACAGAGCTTGACACGGGCTTAAATTCATTCAGCAAAGCAAGCGACTTTTCAAAGATTTCTTCAGCACGGTCCGGCACAAAACCGAATATCTCTACAAAACTATGATAGTATATTTTGCTTTTTGCCTTTACGGGGATGGTGACATTGCTGTTACAGATATCGCCCACGGCAACTATGCCGTTATTATACATTTCCTGGTCGGCTTTTACAGCGGCTTCTTCTATCAGGGCCTTATCGGCGTCGCGGAAGGTTTGTATTTTTTTAATGAAACTGATAAGGCCGCCCTTGGGGGCTATCTTATCTTTCAGGTGGGAAAGTTCGAGGTGACAATGGACATTGACAAATCCAGGGCATATAATGCCCCTGAGGCGCTCTATTTTACCTGTCCCCGCCTCGGGCGGGATATTTGCAATAGACACTATTTTACCGTCATCATTTACGGTAATAACACCATTTTTGATCGGAGCGGCATGAACTGGAAAAACGTAATCGGCTATAAAAATCTTCATTCAACTTGGTTTAACTGCCCGTCACGCAAGAAAGCGCCACTTCCCCAAGACCCTATACAATCGGCTTGCCCGAATTGTTCCGTTAAGGTAATAAAAATTTTGCCGGGGAGGCATTGACCTTAAATTAAGTAATTTTGCAGCGTGACAAGCACTAAAGACAAAACTGATATTCGCAGTCTCAGCCTCGACGCACTGGCAAACCGTTTTACCGAAATGGGGGAAAAAGGTTACAGGGCAAAGCAGGTTTATGAATGGCTTTGGAAAAAGTCATGCGTCAATTTTGACGGGATGAGCAATATTTCAAAAGAACTTCGTAAAAAACTGGACGAAAATTTTGTTATAAATGAGGCAAAAATTCACAACTCACAGTTTAGCGCGGATAAAACTATAAAAAATTCCTTTATATTATACGATACTCACTTAATTGAGGGCGTACTCATCCCCACTCCCGACAGGATGACGGCCTGTGTATCATCGCAAGTGGGCTGCAGCCTCACCTGTAAATTCTGCGCGACTGGTTATATGGGTCGGAAACGCAATCTGAACGCCGACGAGATCTACGATCAGGTGGTGCTTATCGACCGCCAGGCAAAGGAAAATTACGACCAGCCGCTGACTAACATCGTCTACATGGGCATGGGTGAACCACTGCTCAATTATGCCAACGTGCTAAAGTCGATAGAAAGGATAACCGCGGAAGACGGGCTGAACATGGCGGCCAAAAGGATCACAGTGTCCACCGCAGGTATTGCCAAGATGATCAAAAAGCTGGGTGACGACCAGGTGAAGTTCAACCTGGCGCTTTCGCTGCATGCTGCTAATGACAAAAAGCGGAACGAGATCATGCCGATCAACGAGCAAAACTCGCTGGTTGCTTTGGCCGAGGCGCTGAAATATTACTTCTCCAAAACCAAAAATCCGGTTACTTACGAATACATCGTCTTCAACGATTTCAACGACAGCATCCAGGATGCCGCTGAACTGGCTAAATTCTGCAAGCATGTACCCTGCAAGGTAAATATCATCGAATACAACCCCATCGCCTTCGCCAGTTATCAAAATGCCGGCGAAGATAAGATCGAAGCCTTTGCCGAATATCTGCGGAAACAGGGAGTAATAACCAATATCCGCCGCAGCCGGGGTAAGGATATCGACGCAGCCTGCGGGCAGTTGGCAATAAAGGAGAAGGCAAAAGTTGAACCCTCGAACTATTCTTCACGCCAAGACTTTATGATTAAGTCGTAAAGACTGTTAGAATCTAGTGTCGAAGAATGAGTTTTATTGGTCAGTAAAATAAAATACAACCCATCATTTTTCCTTAGAAACATCACCTCCAGCAGTACTTTCGCCTTTTGAAAACTGTCATTGACTTTTCCATATATGCCGATTTTACCATCTTTTTGATATCTTATAGAAAAGTTTTCAAAGTTCGAGCGGCAATATAAAACACTGTCATTCCTTTGAATTATACTGGTACTATCACCATATAAATTAAAATATACCGATGAAATTCGCTCTGATGGACCAAGTTTATATTTATCTAAATAAGGCCTGTTGATAGACGCATCAACATAATATGTGTTTAAAGACATCTCAGGTGTAGCAATAGCCTTATAGAATATATCATTGATAGTAACATTTTTAGACGAGTCCAATTTGTACACTTGAATATAATAAAGTGCATTATTCAACTCGGCAACAGGGTTCTTATGTCTACTTATCAAGCTGCTGTCAGCAATAACGTGTCCCTTGTTCAAGAACAACGCCAAATACTCTTTTGGGACATATTTGGAAGAACTGGTGGAATCCAGTTTTGAGATTTCCTTATTAACTTTTAATGCGTCTGACAGGACTATTGATTGGCATCCCCGGATCATAGCGATGATTACCACAATGGTAATCAATAATGTTATCAATGTTCTCCTCATATTAATATTCTAATTTAAGGAAATTATAGGCAGGATTTTCTAAATTCATCCTGTGAAACTCCGCTCCGCATACCTCGCCGATTTCGTTGCCCTGCTTTTCCCCGAAGTTTGCGAGGCATGCGGTATTACGCTGGTTCAGGGTGAGCAATTGATCTGTACCGATTGCCGTTATAACCTGCCTTTCACTAATTTCCATTTCAAGCCGGATAACATGGTCGCCCAGCAATTTTGGGGAAAGATAAATGTAGAGGCGGCTTATGCCATGTGCTATTTCGCCAAAGGCGGGAAAATGCAGCACCTGATGCACCAGTTCAAATACAAAGGCCGGTCGAAGATCGGTAATGTGCTGGGCCACATTGCCGCTGGACAATTGACGCAAAGCTCATTTTATCATAACCTGGATGCCATTATCCCGGTGCCGCTGCATAGAAAACGGCAGCGCAAAAGAGGTTACAACCAGAGCGCTTGTTTTGCCCAAGGTATTGCGGAGAAGCTGAACGTTCCGGTAATTGAGAACAACCTGGTGCGCATTCGCGCGACAGAAACACAAACGCACCGTTCCCGCTTTTTGCGGTTCGAAAATATGCAGGAAGTATTTACAGTACTTGATCCCGATGCTTTGAAAAACAAATCCGTGCTCCTGGTGGATGACGTGATCACCACCGGTTCAACCCTGGAAAGCTGCGGCGCAGAATTACTGAAAATCGAAGGATTGAAATTGAGTATAGCAACTATAGCTTGTGCCGAATGAACACGATTTAAGGATTTCCCGGATAGACAGGATTATACCTGGCGACTGACAATCAATCAACCACCTAATCACTAATTAACTAACCACCAATTAACTAACCTTCTGGTACTTCGCCAGCTTATCGTACAGGCCCTTTGGGTCGAACGGTTTTAGAATATAGTCATTCATGCCGCATTCGTGTATCTCGTTGATCTCGCTGATCAGCATCGACGCGGTTAAAGCGATGATTGGCAATTGTTTGTAGAAGGGCTCGTCTTTGGAACGAACAATGCGGGTGGCCTCAACGCCATCCATGATAGGCATGTGCACATCCATCAATACCACGTCGAAGTTGTGATCGTTCTCTATCTTCTCCACCGCCTGCTCCCCGTTCTCCGCAAAATCCATTGTTATTCCCCAGCGGCTAAGCACTTTACTGATGAGCAACCTGTTGATCTGGTTGTCATCCACCACCAAAACGTGTAATTGTATGCCTGTTTCTACCATAATGTAATAAATTGTTTAGCGCGAATCCTTTTCCCTGTAGAGAGGGTAGGAATTCATTAACCTATGCACCTTTTTACGAACTTTCCGCAGGGAAGGTTCGTTCTCAGGGCCATTTATTACGGCGTCGATCAGCTCGACGATCAGGTCCATTTGTTTCTCCTTCAATCCGCGGGTAGTGATTGCGGCGGTACCCACGCGGATACCCGAAGTAACGAACGGCGACTTGTCATCAAACGGCACCATGTTCTTATTTATTGTAATGTCAGCACTTACCAGCGCATTTTCAGCAGCCTTTCCGGTGATATTTTTATTACGCAGGTCGATGAGCATCAGGTGGTTATCTGTTCCGCCCGAAATGATCTTGTAACCGCGATCGACAAACGACTTAGCCATCGCTGCAGCGTTTTTCTTTACCTGTATAATGTATTTCATATAATCCTCGCTGAGCGCCTCATTGAAAGCAACCGCTTTAGCAGCAATGATATGCTCCAGCGGGCCTCCCTGGGTGCCGGGGAAAACTCCCATATCCAACAGGTTCGACATCATTCTTGTTTCACCTTTCGGTGTTTTCAGTCCGAACGGGTTTTCAAAATCCTTGCCCATCATAATAATACCGCCACGAGGGCCGCGCAAAGTTTTATGTGTTGTCGTGCTTACAATATGGCAGTACGGCAGCGGATCATTCAAAAGTCCGCGGGCGATCAAACCTGCGGGGTGAGAAATATCGGCTAAAACCAAAGCGCCTACCTGGTCGGCCACTTTGCGGATAAACTCATAGTCCCAGTCGCGCGAATAAGCCGACGCACCACAAATTATCATTTTTGGCTTTTCCTTCAGGGCCACTTTTTCCAGCATGTCGTAATCGACAAGGCCGGTATCTTTTTTTACCCCATAAAAATGAGGCTCGTACAATTTACCCGAAAAATTAACCGGTGAACCATGAGTCAGGTGACCACCATGAGAAAGGTCGAAACCCAATATTTTATCACCCGGCTGCAGACACGCCAGCATTACCGCGGCATTGGCCTGCGCGCCCGAGTGCGGCTGAACATTCACCCACTCGGCATTGAACAACGATTTGGCACGGTCGATAGCGATGTTTTCGATCTCGTCCACCACCTGGCAGCCGCCGTAATAGCGTTTGCCCGGAAGGCCCTCGGCATATTTATTGGTAGCCACCGAACCCGCGGCCTCCATTACCTGGCGGCTTACGAAGTTCTCCGAAGCTATCAGTTCAATGCCTTCTTCCTGGCGCTGTTGTTCTTCATCGAGCAGCTTGAATATCAGTTTGTCTCTTTTCATTGCAGGTATAAAATCGCCGCTAAATTAGGAATTAGATATGAGATGTGAGATATGAGATGTGAGATAGAAGGGTGAGTAGCCTGGTTTGGGGATTTGAAAACAAAAAAGAGACGAAATACAAAAACTTAAGACCGATTCTGTCTCAAATCTCAAATCTATCACGCAGCGGTGATCCAGAAATTATTGTAGCCCAGACCTACCTGGATGCGGATGAGTTCCTGCTGCAGCATTTCGAGCATGGCGAGGAAGTTGTAGACGAAATGCACCTTGTTTTCTGACCGTTTCGCGATGGCCTTGAAATCAAGCCGCTGATTGATGACCAGCAATTCGTTGATGGCTTTTTTCTGCTCCTCGATGGTATAAGGGTACTGGACAACAGTGTGCGTTACTTCTTCAGTGCGATTGGCAAAGCGTTTGTTCACCCTGTCAAAAACCATCATCAGCTTATACAGGCTGATCTCGGAAAGCTCTTCGCCAGGTACAGTAACCTTATCGATCTGCTGCAGGTCGTAAGCGATGTTGCCGCGTTTTTCCTGCTTGAAGCGTTCCTCTTCCATCGGCCGCAGCAGCTCGCAAATTTCTTTGAACTTTTTGTATTCGATCAGCTTGCGGATCAGTTCGGCTTTCGGATCGTGTTCGTCGCCTTCTTCAGCCTCGTAACGCGGCAGCAGCATTTTAGCTTTGATGCGCATCAGCGTGGCGGCCACAAAAATGAACTCGCTGGCCAGCTCCATGTTCAGGCTGTTCATCTGGTGGATATAGCCCAGGAAATCGTCGGTGATCCTGGCGATAGGAATATCCTGGATGTCCAGCTCGTCGCGCTCGATGAAGAAAAGCAGCAGGTCGAAGGGACCCTCGAACTGCGGCAATTTGATCTCAAAGCTTTCTTCCGTAATCACAAATCCAAAAGTATAGGCTAATAACTCCAAAAGCTTATAAAAGTTATTAAGAATCGCCCGGAAACGTGGAAAACTTTTTATCCTTTGTACTGGTTAAATACACTAACATTACCACATCATTGACCTTTGAGCGTAGTTAATTATTGTTAAGCGCATTAATTTCTCGTCCTTTTCCCGATGATTTTCGTAATTAAATAGCTTACTTTGTATTTTGAACTTTTAGAAGGATACCAATGCAGGTTACGGCTGGTGATTTACTACAAAAAATAAACTACCCCTCTGACTTAAAGCAACTTAGCGAAGACCAACTCGAACAGGTTTGCCAGGAATTGCGCCAATACATTATTGACGTTGTTTCCGTGAATGGCGGCCATTTCGGCGCCAGCCTGGGCGTGGTGGAACTTACGGTCGCCCTGCACTATATCCTCAATACACCTTACGACCAGTTGGTTTGGGATGTAGGCCACCAGGCTTACGGGCACAAGATACTCACCGGTCGCCGCGATGTATTTCACACTAACCGCATCTACGGCGGTATCAGCGGCTTTCCTAAACGCAGCGAAAGCGAATACGATACTTTCGGTGTTGGCCACTCGTCAACATCTATTTCAGCCGCCCTGGGCATGGCCGTGGCCTCGAGGTATAAAGGCGAGACCGACCGCCAGCACGTAGCCGTTATCGGCGATGGCGCCATGACTGCCGGTATGGCTTTCGAAGCGCTGAACCATGCGGGGATCGAAAATTCCAACCTGCTGGTGATCCTGAACGACAATAACATGTCGATCGATCCGAACGTCGGCGCGCTCAAGGCTTATTTAACAGACATTACCACATCCAAACCATACAACCGTTTCAGGGACGACATCGCCCATGTGCTGACCAAAATATCATCCATGGGGCCTGATGCTTTTAAATTTGCCAAGAAGATTGAAAAAAGCATCAAGGGTACCCTGCTCAGACAGAGTAATTTGTTCGAATCACTCAAGTTTCGCTATTTCGGGCCTATCGATGGGCACGATGTGAAGCACCTCGTTAGAGTTCTGCGCGATCTGCGTGATATTCCGGGCCCGAAGCTACTGCACTGCATTACCGTGAAAGGCAAAGGCTACGCTTTGGCCGAAAAAGATCAGACCAAGTGGCATGCTCCCGGTTTGTTCGATAAGATCACCGGCGAGATCAAGAAATCAAAATCCGAAAAACCGCAGCCTCCGAAATACCAGGATGTATTTGGACATACGATCATAGAACTGGCAGAACAGAACCCGAAGATCATGGGTATTACGCCCGCTATGCCAACGGGCTCTTCGCTAAACCTGATGATGAAAGCCATGCCCGACCGTGCCTTTGACGTAGGCATCGCCGAACAGCACGCCGTAACATTTTCTGCCGGTCTGGCAACTCAGGGACTTATTCCCTTTTGCAATATCTACTCCAGCTTTATGCAAAGGGCCTATGACCAGGTGATCCACGACGTAGCTATCCAAAAGCTGAACGTGGTTTTCTGCCTTGATAGGGCAGGTATCGCCGGCGCCGACGGCCCGACGCACCACGGCGCTTATGACCTTGCTTATATGCGCTGCATCCCGAATATGACCGTGTCCGCCCCGATGAACGAGGAAGAACTGCGCAACCTGATGTACACCGCGCAGCAGGAAGACATGGGACCGTTCGTGATACGCTATCCCCGCGGAACCGGCGTAATGGTTGACTGGCAGCGCCCGATGAAGGCAATCCCCGTAGGTAAGGGCCGCAAGATATGCGACGGCGAGGATGTGGCGATATTAACTATAGGCACGGTAGGCAACGAAGCCGTTAAAGCCATTGCCAGCCTAAATGAGGATGGGTTCGATCCTGCCCATTACGATCTTCGTTTTGCAAAACCACTGGACGAGAACCTGCTGCACGAAGTATTCAAGAAATTCGGCAAGATCATTACTGTTGAGGATGGTTGCCTGGAAGGCGGCATGGGCAGTGCAGTGCTTGAATTTATGGCCGATAACAACTACAATGCCGGGGTGGTACGCTTAGGCATCCCCGATCATTTCATCGAACACGGCGAACAGCCTGAGCTTTGGGCCGAGTGCGGTTACGATGCCGCTGCCATAGCTTCAGAAGTGCGCAAAATGGGCATTAAGCGAAATACCCATACCATTGCGTCGTAAAGGATTTAAACTGTTATCGCCGGAAACGGTTCGCGCTCCATTTAGATCTTCACGTTTCCAGCCATTTCGGACATTGCAGGGCTGACTATTGATGTTCCTTTTTTGTCCAAATGCCTGATGAAGGCGAAGAAGAACATGCTTAAGCTGCCGCCAAAACGGGGATTGATCTCGAATATATAAGGCTTGCCGTCTACAACTTTGTAATCTATACAGCAAAGCCCCTGGAAGTCGATCGATTTAAGAATTGCCGAAAACAATTCCAGGTGCGGGCACTTAACGATCTTACGAGAAATGAACTCTTCCTGGCCATTGATGGCCGTATTGCTCGACCATGTATATTTTAATGTGACAGATGCCTGTATCTCATCATTCTTAAAAAGTATGTGAGTGGCATATTCATGGATACTTTCAATAACTTTTTGGTGGAAGAAATCGTCACTATCAATTAAATCTTTATACTGCTTTTCCTTTTCAGCATCCAAGATCAGGTAACAATCATAGCCTTGTTCACTTGATTTCCTTTTCAGGATATATGGATATGGTAAATTTCTGCCTACTTCCGGTAATAAGTACTCAAAACCTTTCTCCTTTAAAGTGAGATAAAACTGGTATTTATCACCGCATAATTGGATAGTATCCAAAACCGGGATGGGTATTACATTGTTCTCGATCAGTGATCTGTCTTTATTCAATACAATAAGATCGCTTATCGTCAGGGGCACAACCAGGTCGCTCTTCTTTATATTCTCGGGCGTAAATTCATTGAAATCAATTTCGTGATGGGTAAACCCAAATCCTGAACGTATCCTTTTTTCCCAGGCGGGCTTCACAGAAAATAGAATTTTCATTTTCTCCTTGCGCGCAATCTTTAACCTGATCAATTCTGTGATAAAGTAGCCCCAGTTATTAACCTTGGAATTAATTTGATTGATTTTTTCAGGGATCATCGTGTTGTTTAGTGGATTTACGCCGTGCAAATCAGAATATGCTTACAAAAGCATACCCGCGCATGACTTTCGGCCTAAGTGATATTAAAAGCGGGGGTAACGCCGGATTCGTTTTTAGATACCTTTTCGTAAATGTATTCGGCCATGGCCGTATTGATCGTGTCCATTATATGTTTGTGATCTGTAATTATATTTTTTAAATAGAACTGACCTTTTACATATGGTTCCCAACTATACCCATGTTCTTTGTACCGGAAAAACGAACGGCTGGCTTTAAAGAAAATACAATTGTTAATGGCGAGTTTATTTTTGAAATGTTCCAGGAAAGAATCTACACCCTTGGTGAAATCTATACCAGCATCAGATTGAACAAAAGTTTGGTTCCGGTAATAGTTTCTAAGCAACCAAAAAGGGTAGATATAATCTTTATTTTTAATGATCTGCTTATACATATTCCCCAATAAATTACTGAAAAAATGCTTCCCTTTATATGCGCCCAATTCAAAAAAATTATAGGAATCGATCATAACGCAATAGGATATTTGCGGCAGAAAACAGGCTAACTGGTGTGCAATGTAACCATTGAAACTATGTCCAAAAACAATAGCGTCATCATCCTGCTCTATTATTGTTATAAGCTCGGCCATTATTAACTGGCTGCCATTATCCATTTTATGGCTGCTATACAGATCGTAATATAAAAAGATAAGATTGAAATAGTTCGATAGCTGGCCGCCGGTGAATAACGCAGGTTCGTCGGGTTCATAACTTAATATGTACAGATTTTTCCGTTCTCCCGACGGGTTGTTTAATGCAATAGCTTTTACCAAACCACTCATACTTTTTTTGCTATTTTAATTGAACAGGAACGTAAAGTTAATAATGTTTAGGCAAATATTGTCAACCGTGAAAGTTTCAGCCTGCCTGAGTTGCCGGTTTATTCGCCGGGCCATTGAAAACTGTTTTTAATTTTTCCTTTAATACTAACCATATAAAGGAAGAATTACCGAACAAATAACGTTTCCACATCCTCCTGGGTTCCTGCATGGTCCGGTAGAACCATTCTAATCCCCAGTCCTGCATCCATACCGGAGCCCTTTTTACGAGTCCTGAAACCACGTCGAAACTTCCGCCAACACCCATAATAAACGGGGTCTTGATACGGTCTTTGTACGTGTTCAAAAATATCTCCTTTTTGGGTGAAGACATTGCAACAAACAAAATATCGGCATTGGCAGCAGCGATATCGTCGGCAACCTGTTCTTCCTGGTCTTTCTGGAAATATCCGTTGTGATAGCCTGCTATGATATCGGTATTGTATTTACCGCTGTATACGTCCACCACTTTCTTTACAACTTCTTCTTTTGCACCGAGGAAATAAATGCGATATCCTTTCTGAGCTGACAGATTCACTAATTCGTCCATCAGATCAATACCCGTTACTCTTTCGGGCAAAGGTTGATTCAAAAATCTTGCGGCCCAAACTATACCCTGTCCGTCTGCATTGATAATGTCGCAGCCCACTATCGACTCTCTCAATTTCAGATCCTTTTGCGCATTAACAACCTTAGCTGCGTTAATAACAACATGGTGTATAGGACGCCTTAGAACTATCGCTCTATCGATAAGGCGAAGGGTCTGCTGCATGGTAAGCGCATCGACCGGGATATTACATATATGATACCGTTTGTGATAGCTCTCGCTGAGGACTTCCGGCACATCGAGTTCTAAAACCGATGAGTCGATAACGTTCTTATCCTCAACTTCCTGTAATGTAAATTGTGCCATAGGTTGGTTCCAATAATTTAAATTTTCTTAGGGAGTTTTTAATACGTATCTCGCAATATTATGTTCTAACCTTTACAAAAATAAAGCCAGTGCCGAAATAGGATATTGGAACGAAGGAAACACATAATTGGGGCCCGCAGAAAAAGGAAATTGGGGAATAATATATACGTATAGTGGTGATTAATCGTCAATCTGCTTTGATAAGATCTTTCCACGAGCTATCAAAATGGGGCCTTCGCTGAGTAAAAGTAATAAGAAAAATAATTATCACAAATTCAACTTTTGGAAGGATATTTTGCCAAAAGTTTAACAGATACTTAATTATAAGTTATAATTAAAAACAATAATAATAAATTTTACTATTTATTAAATTAAGATAAGCGATTTGGATTTAAAGGCAAAAAAATTGCCTAGCAGGAAATAATTGGTGGTGAAAAAAATTGTGAAAACTACCGGCTCCCAGGTTGCCCTATGTAAAAAAACTATTGCAATTCAAACCAGAAGTAAATACTCAGCAGAAGGAATATCTGCTTCTCCCTGTTCAGGCCGCTTTTGTGCTGGTCGATGATCTCTGCTACATACTTTTGATCAAACACTTTAGAAAAGTTCGAACCCCCGGATAAGAGTATTTCTTTTATTGCACCTGCTTCATTCCTGAACCAGGAGTTTGTAGGAGACAGGAAGCCTTTCTTAGGGCGATTTATAATTTTCGCCGGAAGAAGCTGCTCAGCGAATTTTTTGTGAACCAGCTTACCACCCTTGAAATTCAGCTTTTCGGCGGCAGGTAATGATTCGATAAATTTCACCAGCTCAGTGTCCAGCATGGGCACCCTGCACTCCATTGAAAAATTCATCGTAATCTTATCCGTATAGTTTAGTAAATCATCAGCCAGGTTCAAACGGGTATCCAGCGCCATCATCCTTTCCACGGGATATTCTTTTACTTTACAATTAAGCAATTCATAGAAATGATTTATACTTTGCCGGCTCGAAGCATCCGTTGTAGAAATAAGACCGGATATCTCCGCTTCAGTAAATAGCTCATAATTTGCCAGGAAGCGCGTTACATCGTCCTTTATTCCCAGTGTTTTTATTCCCCTTATTATCTTTTCATCGCGGGAATTCATCATACGGGCAAACGGACGCGCCATCGTTTGAATAAACCGGGGTATTTGGTTTAATAATAATTCCGATTTGTATTTGGTATAACCGCCTAAAGGCTCATCGGCTCCCTGCCCGGTCAGCACCACTTTTACCTTTTCCGAAGCCAGCTCCGATAAGTAATACATCGGGATCATCGAAGTAGTAGCCAGGGGTTCTTCAACAATACGCGTACACTCTTTGATCAGGCTCAAAAAGCCGGTAAACGATATCTTCCTGTAATAATGCTCAAGACCTAATATCTCCGCTGTCTCGGCCGCATCGGCAATTTCATCTTCCTGGTAGTCGCCTTCGAAACCGATAGTGAATGCTTTCAGCCTGTTTGGATAATGTTTGTGAGCCAATGCGGCCACCACGGCTGAATCAATGCCCCCGCTTAATAATATACCGACCTCTACATCCGATAATAGCTGGCGTTTTACAGCTTGCTCAAGATTCTGGCCATATAAATTTACTACGTCCGGATAGTTTACAGTTACCGGGAGTTGTTCCGCATAGGAGTGATGTTTAACCTGGGAAGGCCTGTCATTCAAATCCAGTTCGAGGTAGTGTGCCGGCCTGACCTTTTTTATTTGTTTGTAAAGTGTATCGGGGGCCGGGTTAAATCTCAATCTCAATAAAGTCGCCAGTGCGTCGTTGTCAAGATCACCCCTCCCTATCAGTGCTTTTATAGGCCTTATTTCGGATGAAAAAATGAGCTGGCCTGTTTCTGCCCTGTGGTAATAGTACATTGGTTTTACCCCAAAATGGTCCCTTACCAGGAACAGTTTGTTGTTTAATTTATCAAGAAAGGCGATGGAAAAGATCCCATTAAAATCGCTGATGCCCTTAATGCCAAATTCCTTTAAGTAATATAATATCGTTTCTGTATCGGAGTGACCGCGAAAAACGATGTCTTTTGGCAGCCTGTCCTTTAAATCCTGGTAATTATAGATCTCACCATTGAAAATAATCGAATAATTACCGCACAAGGTATTCATCGGCTGATGCCCGGCCGGTGACAGGTCAATTATGGATAACCTGCGCTGACTCAGAGTCACCATATTGCTCGCAACATCAAATGTCTCTATACCAAAATCGTCCGGGCCCCGGTGTTTTATAGTATCAAGTATATCGTTGTCAAATGGTGTGTTTACAGAACCTAAAATGCCGCACATAATTATTTAATTGTTGATAAAGCGTACAGATAAGGCATCACAGCCCATCTCAAGGTGTTCTTATTCTTTCTAAATCCTAAAAAATCGATGACGGAATAAATATCCGATCCTTTTGTAAATTTCCTGTCAATAGCTGCTGTCAGATTTTCAACATGTGTTTTATAGCCCATCATTTGGGCCATGTTCAGCACCTCGGCGTTATCGTACAGGTCGAACTTTATCAAAGACAGCTTATTATTCTTTGTAAAACGCCTGTATAATCCTGCTTTCGCATCAATAAAATGCTCCAAGATATAATCCGCTCCTGATTTTGCAACCCGGTCCAAACCGTTCAGCTCAACAAGCTTTCCTGTTTTCAATAAGTTTTTAACAACAAAACAGGAATGAAAACAATCTATGAACGAATTTTCATCATCGGCCAAATACAGCCAGGAGCCATCGTCCTGCTGCTTTTTGCGAATGAAATTGTAAAGCTTGACTATCTTTCCTTTAATGTAATTTTCCTGTTCCTGAAAATACAAAAGAAAAATGGCATAAGCATACATCGCGTACGATACGGCATTCACTGCAACTCTGTCCCTAACGGGGCCATAAGATGTCGCCATCATCGTGTCATCTTCATAGATAACGCAAAGGTCCTTTTCAAAAAAATTGAAACAGCTTTTGATCAGGCCGACATACCGTTCATCTCCCGTTATTTGGGTATAGCGATGCAGCGCTTCCAATGCGTATGGCGTATGCGTGCTGAACGGCATATTCTTATCGTACACCAAACCCGAACCGGCCGGCCAGGTAAAACCCAGGCCCCAGCATGCGCCGGAGTATCCTTCGCAG
Source organism: Mucilaginibacter sp. (assembly GCA_035551775.1). Lineage (GTDB taxonomy): Bacteria > Bacteroidota > Bacteroidia > Sphingobacteriales > Sphingobacteriaceae > Mucilaginibacter. Next base: position 255,194 of record DASZMQ010000018.1, read on the forward strand.
GTATTTTCTTTCAACCATTCCAAATGCCCGGTGACAGGCACCAGCAATTCGGTATCGCCGGTAATTTCAAAATGGTTCAATAGTGCTAAAGCGGCTGTAGCCCTTGTTATAGGATACTCTTGTTTCTTATACCCTATCCTTAACCCGTTATTAAGCCCAAGGTCAATCACGGTTAATGCCATAGCAGGCCCCGCGCCGAGCAAACGATTATTATTGAACAGGTTTTTTACTTTAAGGCCTAACCCGGTTTTCCAAATGTCGTAGGGGTCGTATGTCTTTAAGCTTTCTTGCAATAAAGAATAATGAAGCTCCTTTTTATTGACAGACGAAGACATGGTCAAATAGGTATTCTTTTTTACGAAATAGGTGTCGGTTCCAGCAAAGCCTCGTAACAATTAACTAACTGCCGAGTCACATTTTCGGGCAAATATGGTTCGATCTTTTTTAGAGATGCTTTGCCGAAGGCCGCAATTTTGTCTGGATAATTCAAAAATTGGAGTATCGCAGCTTCCATAGCCTTTTTGTCACCCGGACTAATCATAAACCCATTAACGCCATTCTCCAGTATCTCAGGAATCCCTCCTACATTTGTCGAAATGATGGGCATACCGTACGACATAGCTTCCAATAAAGATACGGGCAACCCTTCAATGTAAGATGGTAATATGAAAATATGCGATTTTAAAAAATATTCCTCCTTTTTTGCCGCATCAACCCACCCGATATACTCAACTATTGCACCCAGATTATTATTCCTGACATAAGTTTCCAGCCGCTCAATTTCACCATCGCCGCCAATATACAGCTTCAATCTATCGACAAAAAAATCGGCCTTTGATGATAGAATATCAAGGAGATCGAATATTCCCTTTCCATCATTTACCCGGCCCAGGAACAAAAAATTGGTAACACTACCGGGGCGCCGGGGTAGTACTATTGAACTGCTTGATGAATTGACGACATTATTTACGACGGTCAATCGGTTCGGTTTAAAATTTTCCGCAAAAAAACGGAACCAAAAATTTGACAAGCAAATAATCATATCTGATTGGTTAACCATGGTGCGAATGATCCATCGGGGGATAGCGCCGGAATTTTGGAATACGACATCATAAGAGCCTGAATGAATATGATAAATTACTTTCTTTCTAAAAAGGCGTTTTGCAAAAAGAAAAACTATGAACTTTCTATATAAACTTGCCGAATGCGAACCATGTATATGTACTATCTGAATATTCTTATCAATTCTGAGCCGGTGAGGAATCTTTATGGCTTGTTTGATAAAATACAGGATCTTTGCAAAGTCGTTTTCGAAGGACTTATAGGTTGACAAGAATTTGAAATCCTCAAATAAGGTGCTATAAGTTTCAATTAGTGCCGCGATACCGCCACGATGATTTTTATAATCCGGCCCGACAATTAATATCTTGCCTGACAAGTCGGCGGGAATTTTATTCATTGCAAGTAGCTGAATGGTTAACGCCCGCTAATATACAACTGGCGTTCCACTTTTCTTGGCTGGATTTGGAGGTTTAACCGATGCTGGCGGTGGTGGTGGTGCGCTGGCAGCTACATATTCATAAGCGCCGATATCGGGCGCTTTGCCACTAAAAGGCAGGCCAACGTTTACCCCCGCGTCGATAGCCGGAGAAGTTGACTGCAGTGTATAAGTACCGCTCGCAGGATTGGTAAATACAGGATTAACGGCTGCTACGCTATGACTCTCCATCAGAAGGGTTTGCATCTGGGTTATTGACTTGTTGGAACCAAAAGCAAACGGGCAATTAGTTCCTGCAGAATTGCTGCTATCCTCATAATACATATTATAGGCCACAGTAAGAGAAGCGGGTTTAGTGCCCCAACTCCACTCAACCCATCTGTACGACCCTGCATTATATACCAGGTTATTTTCAATAATAAAGTAAGGCGCATTGGATTCGGAAAAATACCATGTATTTATATTGCCGACAAAGGTATTATTAACTAATAAGTTTTGAGTTGTGGCATTTACTCCTTGATATATTTGGAAAGTTGGATTACCTGATTGAATATTATTGGTATTTACAAATACATTATTGCAGAACAGATTGTTATTGTATGCATAGTTATACACACCGTTAACCTGGTCTCCGATAAGGATAACTGCTTGTTTTCCGGTACTGATAAAGGTATTGCCCTTGATCGTGTCATTGCTGGATTCCCTGGAAGTTATATTGTACCATGACAGGCCTATATGATAACCGCCAGTTGTTGTATTTCCCTGTACGGTGCCGTTCATGAAATTCTGCAATCCTATGGCTTCAAAGTCAGTACCCGTAATACTGCTTGGCCAATGCGTAGCGCCGTCTGTAGTCCCGATTTGATTCATTTGGTTATTCAATATCTTACAGCGGATATGGGTACCCCACGTTTGACCTGGCCGGTTGCCGGTTGCCGAAGTGGTGTACATTCTGATCGCGCATTGATCCCGGTAAAATACATTATTTTTAAAGGTCGAATTTGTGTTATTCCCAACGTCGGGCATAAAGAATATCCCGGTTTGACAATAATTGAAAACGCAGTTTTGAATCGTCAGTCCGATCGTTCCGGTGGTAAGATCGTAGGTTTTTACACCTACACCCAATGAATTGAACTGGATGCCATTTACGGTAATATATTGCTGGTCTGAAAGATCAATACCAGGTATATAGCTATTATTGATGTTGGCCACGGTTACTGTGTGGCTCGACGGTGTTCCGGATGTCGGTTTGTAATACACAACACCTCCGCTGCCATACCAATTCCCGTCTGTAAGGGCTGTTGAAGAAGCTTTGGTTAGCGGGATCCCGTCCTCTGACAAGAAGGAGCAGCAGGTTTGAATAGTGAAACTATCTTTGTATATTCCTGCGGTAGCACCTGCGGCCCAGGTCGTCAATGGAGGCAATGTAATAATTGGCAAAGCGCCTGTGCCGTAAGAACTAAACACTATGGGTTGTGTGGAAGTGCCGGATACTTTTACCAAAAGACCACCTGTATTGATTCCCTCAGGGATCAAAAAGGTATCGCCTTTTTTAAACAGGATGGAATCGCCTGGCTTGAGGCTTGTCATAACGGCGTTTATTTTCACTATCGTCTTCCAGGGAGTGGATTGGCTTTGCGCCTGGGTTGCTGTATAAGAGTCGTTACCGCTGCTTGATGAAAAGTAATAATTTGTTGCCTGACTTACATTAACCGCCAGGCAAAACACTACTGTTAAAATCGCCACATTTCTCATAAAACCAAAAACTATTAGTGGCGTTTTACGCAACGTAACGCTATGAGGTTGTTATAAATTGCATAAATTTATCCGGCAACATATAAAAAGGTTCTGTAAATCTTTTGGTCAACACACCCATTTCCATCAAAGCTTCTTGTTTTTCATGGCCGGTCAATAAAACCGCCATAGGAAAGAGAATATTCAATCCCCTTTCCTACGGCGGTAATATAAATTGCAACCTCGAAGAAGCCGACCAACCTGGCGTTATCAAGCCTACCCGTTGGTCAGACTTTCATTATACGATTATGGCTTCTTTGGCGGATTAGCAACTACAGTGGCAGAAACAGCGGTGCCTGAAGCAAGCTCATAAGCACCCATGTCAGGCGCCGCGCCATAATAGGATAATCCCACGTTTACTCCTGCATTTAGGGCCGGCGAAGCACTTTGTAATTGGTATTGATTCCCGGCTGTATTGACAAACATTGGATTGGCCACCTTGCTGTGCGTCTCAAGTCCCATGGCCTGCATTTGAGCCAGCGTTTTGTTAGCCCCCATCGCCCAGTATCCCGTTCCGGTTTGGTAATATAGGTTATAGTCCATTGTCAGGCTGGCGGGTTTGGTGCTAAAATGCCATGTTACGAAGTTGTATTGCCCCGAAGTACTGATTATGTTGTTTTCAATAGTGAAATAAGGGGCGTTGCCGTTTTCAAAAGCAATATTATTGAGCGAGCCAGAAAGCGTATTATTGACAAATTTACTGGCTACTGTAGTTAAAGTGCCCGGGTAAATCGATATCGTTCCGTCGCCATTGCCAGGCCCTCCGTTGGTATTAACAAATAGGTTGTTGGCGAACAGATTATTATTATAGCTGTAAGTATAAGATGCATTGCCAATGAGTATCAAACCCCCTTTATTGTTGTTCATTATTGCGTTGCCGGTTACGGTGTTATTATCCGAATTGCGGGTCGTAATATTATACCATGATATACCGATGCAATAACCGTCATGGATATAATTGTTTGAGATAGTGCCACCCATGAAGTCCTGCACTCCGATCGCTTCAAAGTCGGTGCCGGCTACGCTGCTTTGCCAATGGGTTGTCCCGTCAATAGTGCCGCACTGCGACATCTCATTGTTTAACACCCTGCAGTTAATATGAGTTCCTGTTGTCCTGGTTCCATAAATACCGCCTATTGCCGCCGCAGTGTACATTCTAACACCAATCTGGCACCTGTAGAATAGATTATTCTGAAATGTTGACTTGGTATTGTTGCCTACATCCGGCATAAAGAAAATGCCGGTCTGGCAATAATTGAATGTGCAATTCTGAATTACCAGCCCAACTTCCCCGACAGATGTTGCCCCAAAGGTTTTTACACCTATTCCCAGTGAGTTGAATTGTAGTGCGTTAACCACAACATATTGCCTTGCCGAAAGGTCTATCCCAGGGATGTAACTGTTATTGATGTTGGCCACTGTAATTGTATGGTTAACAGGTGCAGTGCCTGAAGCTGGCTTATAGTACAGGGTTGTTCCATCGCCGTACCAGCTTCCGTCGGTTAGGGCCGACGATGATGCTTTAGTAATAGGAACCCCGTCCTGGAACATCAGTGAGCAGCAGGCTTGAATGGTGAATTTCGTGGTGTATATACCTGCTGTAGCACCAGCAACCCAACCAGTTACAGCCGGTAACGTAATTATCGGCTTTGCACCAGTCCCATACGAGGTAAAAGTAATAGGTAATGCAGAGGTTCCGTTTACCGTCACCAAAAGGCCGCCGGTATTAATTCCCTCGGGTATTGTAAAAGTGTCGCCCGCTTTCAGCAATATGTTATCGCCTGCCTTTATACTGGCCATATAGCTGTTCAATTTTGCTAATGTTTTCCAGGGCGTGGATTGGCTTTGTGCCTGGGCCGCCGTGTAAGAATCGTTGCCGATGCTGGATGAAAGGTAATAATTCGCTGCCTGGCTGGCGCTTGCCAACAGGCATAGCGCTGTCGTTAAAGTCAGTAATTTTTTCATGGAACTTAAAATTGTTAAAGGTTTACGAGAATAATAAATTGAACTTTTTTTTGGGTTAAATTCTATTTGCTTTAAGAGAAACTCGGCATGATGATATTTGTCATACCGATATTAAAGTTAGGATTTTTTTCGAGAATTGCAAGCATTTTATGAAAGAAAAATTACGCACAATCGTTTGATTTTCACCTCACTGTGGCATTTACAGGAATCCAATAGGCGGCGGCGCCCCGTAACCGGGATAGATAGCTTTTTGCCATCCGGGGACGTATATAAAAAATAGCCTCAAAAATATTATTTTTTTGAGGCTATCTGAACCCGGCCTAAAAGCCGTTGATGGTGTAGACGTTTATACAGCTTACGGTTTTGTCGGCGCGTCAGCTGTTTTGCTGGATGTAACGGAGGTACCGGTGTTATACTCATACGCTCCTATATCAGGCGCTGTACCAAAGTAGGATAGCCCTACGTTTATTCCCGCATTTATGGCGCCCGAAGTGCTTTGTAAATGGTATTGATTGCTACCTGGATTGACGAATAAAGGATCGGCGAATTTACTGTGCTTTTCCATACCCATTGACTGAACTGAGGATAATGTTCCCGAACCCGGAACGCCAAAATGTTTCGACCCTATGGTTTCATAGTATAAATTATAGTCCATCGTCAGGCTGCCAGGTTTTCCGTTAAAATACCATGCCACGAAGTCGTAGGTTCCCGGATTATAAATTATGTTATTCTCAATAGTAAAATATGGCGCCCTTGACGTTGGGAAATACACGACGTTATACGGGCCTGATAATGTATTATTTACAAAGTAGTTGTTTTGCCTTGTCAGAGCCCCCTGGTAAATTGAGACCGTTCCGCTAAGAACACCCACGTAGGCACTGTTAACAAACAGGTTGTCAGCAATGAAATTATTATTGAACCCATAATTCCCGGAAAGCCCCTGATCAGCGTTATCACCCATCATCATGATAGCACCTTTTCCATTATGGATAAAAGAGTTGCCCATGATCATATTGTTGTCTGAGTTCCTGGTGACGAGGTTCCAAAAAATAATGCCTATCTGGAACCCATCGTGAACATAATTATTGGATATGGTCCCGCTCATAAAATTCTGCAATCCTATAGCCTCATAATCACTGCCATAGGCCCAGTGGGTGGTACCATCTGTTGTTCCGACCTGCGACATCTCATTATACGATATGGTACAAGCAATATTGGTTCCCCACGTTTGCCCCGGCCTGGCGCCGGCGGCCGCAGTGGTGTACATCCTAACACCACAGTGGTTGCGATAAAAGTAGTTACTTTGGACGAGGGCATTGGTATTGTTCCATTTGTCAGGCATAAAAAGTACGCCGGTATGGCAAAGGTAGAAATTGCATTTCTGCACAACTAATCCAATGGTACCCTGGTAGGTATCGAATGTTTTCACACCGACCCCGACCGAGTTAAATGTTATCCCGCTTACAGTGACATATCGGCAATTAGAAAGATTTATTGCAGGTATATATCCTGTGCTGTCTATATCAGCTAATGAAATTGTATGATTGGATGAGGTACCGGATGCCGGTCTATAGTATAATGTCTTATTATTACCGTACCAACGCCCATCCGCCAGGCTCGCCGAAGACGCCGATGGAAGAGGCATCCCGTCTTCATATAGTATAGATTGACCGGCATGGTTCCTGTAAGTAACTGAGTATATCCCTGATGCATTAACCCAACCAGTTACAACTGGCGCTGTAATTATCGGTGCGTCGGTAGCTGTGCCATAAGAGCTAATGGTGATGGGAAGCGAGGACGTGCCTGATGCATTCACGACAAAACTACCTGGAAAGGTGTCGCCCCTTTTTAACAAAATGTTATCGCCGGCCCTGATATTGGCCATATAGCTGCTCATTTTTGCTAATGTTTTCCAGGGTGTGGATTGGTTTTGGGCCTGGGCCGCTGTGTAAGAATCGTTGCCGGTGCTGGCTGAAAGGTAATAAGTCGCTGCGTGACTTACATTCATAAAAAGGCATAGCGCTGCCGCGGAGGTCAATAGTTTTTTCATAGGGTCAAAAAATTTTTTATGCGTTCAAGAATCTATTACGATCCTTTTATAAAGGGCACGAATTTATCGGCAACAATATTTTTCCAAAGAAACCCAGCGTAATCACTCTTTAGCGCATTGGTGGCAAAGGTATTATTTTTCCTCACAATTGCAAGTACTCCCTGAAAGAAAGATTGCGCATTGTCCTCAATTAATACTCCTGCGTCTTCTTTTACAACCTTTTGATTCTCATAGGTCCTTGTGGCTATTACCGGAAGTCCCGATACCAGGTATTCGAAGGTCTTTGTAGGGGGCTGATACTGGAAATACGAGCGCATAGGAATATAGGATATCCCTACGTTGGCGGCCTCAAAAAATTGATGCAGCTGATTCTGCGGTATTTCGCCCGTGGTAATAATTCGCCCGCCTAAATTATGCGCCGCGATATATGCCCTGATCTCCTCCAGTTCGGGGCCGGGCGAATTACCTACGATCGTAAACGTTGATACCGGCGCCTGGGAATAAGCCTCGACGAATTGATGAAATCCTTTAACGCATTCTATCATATTGCGATTAAGCAATGTACCTACATACAAAAGCGAAAGTGTTTCAAACGATTTGGGCTGGGACGTAAAACATTCGCCGCCGAGGGGAAGAAGGTAGTAGTTTTTGACCCTTAGTTTACGCGCTACACCATCGCTGATGATACTTATCTTTTTAAAAAAAAGGAGTTCGAGTCGCAGTATACCATTATATATAGACCGGTAAAATTTGCCGGGGTAAACGCTTAGGGTACGGATATCTATTATAAAGTTGCGATTGGGGCTTAACAACTTTACGAGGGACACGCCTTTAATATAGTGCGCAAAAATTACATCGTGGCCCTGCCTGATCTCATTAAGGTATGCTTTCAGCAGCCGGATGTTGCGGACTATTATATTTGATCGCCTGCTTATATATTTTACTTTGATCCCCGGCATTTCGACCATTGGTTTGCCATAATCCCATGACAGATAGGTAATGTCGAATTCATCGGCAGCGTACTGGCAATACTTTAAAGTATCGGTAAAATAGCCAAACTGTATAGGTGAGAGTATCAGCAGCTTCTTTTTCATGCGCTCTTTCTGCGTTTCAACTCTCTTTCGTATAATCGATAGGTTTGTTGCGTAATGCCCGTCCAACTGCTTTCCGAATCCGAATATTTTGCATTTACATTCGTTCTCATGGTGTCGATCGTGGCCGGGTCGCGGAACAGATCGCAAATAGCTTTATATAAAGCATCGGCGTCATTGGGTTTTACTATCAGCCCGGTTACGCCGGTTTCTATCACCTCGGGTAAAGCGCCGACATCCGTTGCTATGACGGGATTATCAAACGCGAACGATGTCATAACTACGCCGCTTTGCGAAGCGCCGATATAAGGACAGACAACAACATTAGCCATTTGGTTATACACGGCTATCTCTTCATTGGTCAGATACCTGTTGATCAATTCGACTTTGGCATTCAATGAGGACAAGTCATGGCCAAATGTTCCGTTGCCGGCAATGACGAGTTTAAACCTGGGGGTATCGGTTGTTACTTTTCTCATCGCTTCTACGAGCACTTCTATGCCTTTGTATTTGCTTATATAACCGTAATAAAGCAGCATATCCGGTTGCTTATCAACCTGCTTTTTCAAATACATCTTGAATATCTCAAACGGCCCAAACGGGATAAGCCTGAGGAATCCACCGGGCAGTTTGAACTTTTCGTTAAAACGATCAAAGGAAACCTGGGAGGGAACGGTAATTGTGATGTTCGACCGGATCAGCAGGTTTATTTTGAACCTGTGGCGTATCAGACGGTATCGTGACTGTTTTACAAAAGGATAGGGCTCATGCAGCGTATGAATATGGGGTTCGTTCCTGAATAAATAATTCAGCATAATAACCCAATGGTTGTTACCTACAAAATGCAGCATGTCAAATTTGCCGGCTATTATGTGTTTCTTAAACTCGAATAATTGTTTATAATTCTTGAAGTCGGTGAGCTTGTTGCTATTAAACATAAACACGTTCAATTTCACCCTGCCTTCCACATAATCAAATATTTCTTTATCTATAAGTTGCGATAGCTTATCAGGTCCGATAAGACCGATCCCGTGATCCTTCCCGCGAAGGTTTATTATTTCAACATTTGGGTAGGTTTGGCTCATCAAAAAATAGAATTCCACCTCTATACCGGGAGCCGACAAGGCCAGGTATTTACTTAAAGGAATTGTGGCATCGAAGTGATTGTAGCAGATTATAGCGATCTTCATTATATTTTATTTTAGCTATGATCATACTTTGGCATTAGCCAATTCATCAGTTTCATTGAATTCGCCGGCAGCCGCAAGTTTGCCTAAGATGGCTCGCGCTAACAATTTTTCTTCATAAACTTCCTGGTATATATAAAGCGCAAATACGGTTGATATCAGGTAGTAGGGGTAGTAAATGTAATAAGTTGTCAGGCAGTTAAACAGCATGAACCACATGTAATACTTCGCGTAGCTATACTGCTCGGGTATTTTTACGGTAAAGCTTTTGTACCATATGATCACCAAGGCAATTATCGATAAAATCCCGAACATCGAGTACTCGGCAATAATGCCCACATCTTCAAGAAAAAAACCTTTTTCGTTGATTTTCTCTATGGTCTTCCCATAGTTAGAGTGCCCATAAAAAGGCGCTCCATTGCCGAATATCTTCGTCGAAGTATTTGGCGCAAAATGCTCAAGGAAATAATCTGCTGCTTCTATGCGCACATATTTAGCACCTGCGCTGGCATCTTCCTTAGAAGCATCTTTTAAGCCCTTAACGACCACTAAGTCTGAATTATAGACCAGGGTAATCGCTATGGCAAAAAAACCAAAAACAATGATCTTCCGGTAAAGATTCTGGCTCTTTAAAAAGTGGAGCAAATAGATAAATAACACCGAGGCTATGAACACCCTGGTTACCTGCAGCACCGGAATGACAATGCCGGCTATCACAAAAATGGCCCAAAGTATCCTGCCTTTCTTTTGAGTCGTCAATTTATTTAACGCTATAAAAGAGGCCAGCACAAAAATGCCACCCCCGGGAAAAATGATCCGCTCTATACCCCTGTCTACGGTAAATTCATCACCGTATAGCGACCTGCCGAAAAGGATGGTGCTCGTATGGGTCAGCTGATAAAAAAACAAAATGGCGTAAAGCCCGCCGTAAAACAAGGTTATATTTTCGATTGTCTTTACGGACACTCTTGTATGCAGCAAATAAAAAAAGAATATCCATACCATATAAGGTATGATCACCGTAATGGAATCGCCATAACTCTGCCCCCAGGCCGTGTAGGCCATTACGATGGAGAAAACTATCGATATCACGATCATTTGCAGGGGCAACGTAAATAACCGCGGTTTTACAAAAAAATACCGGAGAGATATCGCTATCGCGAAGAGCATGAAAAGATAAACGATGTAGTTAACCACCGATTGACTAAGGAACGTAGCCTCAAAAAATCTGAAGGAAAATATCACCATCAGAAATACGATCAATACCGGGATAAACTTTTTCATTACACCAACGCCGTTTTATAGTTCTTTGCAATATAATAACCAGTGAAACCCATAGCCGCTAAAGCTATTATAACCCGTATTACAAAAATATTCGCCGGTAGGAAATAAGAGACCAGGAACAAGGCCGCCGAAAAGACCCAGAGTACCGCGACCTTACTGATCCGCGAATTCAATGCACGTTTAAATCCTATCCAAAGATAAATATTAAACAGCGCCAGCGATATTACATAACCGTATGATAAGCCCAAAGCGCCGTACATACTGCCGATGTATAAAAACGGAGTACAAAATATGGCTTTGTATATCCCGAATTTGAGGATCACCTTGTCCTTGTTGATCGCGCTAAGTATGAATCCTATAAGGCTGTCGACGGTAGCCAGGAAAGTATACCATATTTGCAATTGGCTAATCTTAACAGCGGGCAGGTATTTAGCCGAAAAAAGCAGCTTAACGATATCCTGCGCAAAGAGCGCGAAAAGGAAACACAGGACGAGCGCCAGCATCATAAAGTATTTGAACCCTATAGATATATACCCATAAAACTGATCTTCGTCTTTGGCCCACAGCGATGACAAATTAGGGAAAATGGCAGCGAACCCTACTTCGATGATTATCGAAACAGGCCCAAGCAATCTTTGCGATAAGTTAAAATACCCGAGCTGCTCGGGTTTTGCATTTAACGCAAGAAAATTGTTTGAAAGAGCGGAAAAAGGCAGCATTAAAAGCACCAGCACGAAATAGGGCCAGCTTTCTTTAATGATACGCGGAGCAGAGATGCGAAAGCTTTGAACTTTACCGAGGAGCAGGTGTCTTTTTTTCAGGAAAAAATAAAACAGTACGATCTTTAAAATGCTGACGATGACGTACAGCGCAAACAGCGAATCAACGTTTGCGCGGCTTACCGGCAGTGTGTAAACGGCAATTAACCAAAGCAAGCTGGTGGTCATATTTGCCACCGACGGGATCAGCATTTTCTGGTTACCTATAAACGTGTTCTCGAGCATGTTCGCCAGGCAGTTGGCGTAAGAATAGCCAAAAAGCAACATGAGCTGCAGCGTGCTCAGGGTACCTAGGAAATGATTATAGGCAAGATAAAGCACTATAAGCCCCATCATAGCGACCGTGCGGATCCGGGCGCCGTTGATTATCATATCATTCGCCGTATTCGGGTCGCGGGCTATAGTTCGCACCACTATATTCCTTACGCCAAGGTCTGATATATTCAGCAGCAATATGCCCTGTACTATTAAGAACGAAAAAATACCATATCCGGCGGGGTTCAGGATATGAGTAACCCGTAATATGGTGACCAGGCTTATGAGCTGGGAAATAACAGTTCCCGCGGTCAGATAGGAGAAATTCTTGAAAACTTTATGGTGCAGGATCTTTTTAAGCATATAACTGTTTATAATCTGTCTTCATCCGATCCCTGGTACTCATGAGCAAGTAACCGGGCTCAAAATCTTTTGAAGAATCCATTAAACATCGATGCTTTAGCCTTTTTACCATTTAAGCTTTGATAATAGTCATATCCATAATTATGGCCATAACCATACCTTTCCTTTTCAACGTCATTGAACACTATTTTCAATTGCGGAAACTCATTGTTTTCATTTACTGAACGTATGAAAGGGAGGAGCGATTTAAAAGTATAGGCCTGGCGGATGATATAGAGTGCCATATCGCTAACGCGGGATAATATCTTGGCATCAGTAACCAGGTTCAGCGGAGGGGTATCAACAATAATGTATTTGTATCGGGCGCGCAGATACGTGATCAGTGAATCGATCTCATGCCGTCCCAGCAGCTCTGAAGGTTCAGACGGCAAAAAGCCGCTGCTTATCACATCCAGATCGGGGCTGACCGCTGTCTTTTGAATTATTTTTTCATACGGAACTTTATCCACTACATGGTCAGATACGCCCTGGTGCTCGGCCGATAACCCGAAAACCGAAGAAACTCCCGGCCGGCGCAGGTCCATCTCCAGGATAACGGTTTTGTTGCCGGCAAGAGCCAGCACCGATGCCAGATTAGTACTTACAAAGCTTTTCCCTTCACTCGAAATGCTTGATGTAATCAATATCACAAAACCATTTTCAGGGTTTTTATTTAAAAAATACAGATTGGTTCTCAGCGATCTGAATTCTTCACCGATGATAATGTTTCCTGCTTCACGGGTAGTTATTTGCAAGCCGCGGGTAGCAACATGTGAAAGCTCGCCGACAATATCAGCTTCGGTGCCATCTTCAATTTCCTTACGGCTTGTGATCTTATTACTCGATATCTGCCTCAAATAAATAAAGCCCGGAGGGAACATAAGGCCAAGCAATAATGCCGCCCCATAAACTACCATGCTTTTTGACTTCGGGCTGCCGGCATAAGCATAGTCAACTATTCTTGCGTCAGGCACCGTTGAAGCGTAATTCAGCGCTATCTGCTCCTTCTTTTGCAAAAGATATACATAAAGGCTTTCCTTGATAGTTTGTTGCCTGGTTTTATCCACCAATTGCCGCTCAGCCGCCGGAATATTCCTGATCGAAGACTGGACTTTGGAATCGTATTTCTGCAATTGGCTTTTGGTTGCCAATAACGACGTTTTTAAGCTTGCTACCTCATCGTTGATCGTTTTCTTGGTGTTTTTGATCTGCCTGTTGAGCGGGTCAAAAGCCGGGTTAGTTTCAGGTGTGGTAGCCAGCAGCTTATCGTGTTCCAGCTGCAACTCCGACAGTTTGTCAAGCGATTTAGCCAAAACACCGTCGTCTACTATTCCAAGCGTTGACGGAACCGACTGGTTATCTTTCGAATTGACGCTTTTTTGAACTTCGTCAATGATATTAAGCGCGACGTTAGTCTCATTCAATTTCTGGTCGTTCGCCTGTACATTTTGAAGGTATACTTCCGATTGAGTGGATATATCGGTTAACCCTTTGCTGCTTTTAAAGCCTTGCACAGCATTCTCTGAAGTACTCAACTCGCCCGCAATATCGCTGATCCGTTTGCTTATAAAATCGAGGGTCCTTTGGTTGTCCTGGTTTTCTTCCTGGTTGGTGGTACTGTTATAAAATGCGATCAGATCGTTGATAATATCCTTACCGCGGTCTCTTAACTCATCTTTAAGCGTCAATTCAATAGTTGGCGCCAGTTTATTAGGCAGGTCAGCATCAATGTTTCTCTGGTAGGCTTCGGCTACTTTATCCGGATCGCTGAGAGCAATGGTAATTTCTTGTCCCTTGAAGCGCGATATATTTTGTGCAGGCTGAAGTTTCCAGGTACCGAAATCATTCTCTAACGGCTGTCCGAAATAAAACTTAACAAGCGTCTTATCAGTTCTCTTGATAAAAAAACTCTTATCGTCATTTATAATTATGGTGAATACCTGTCCGCCAATCCCGTCGCTTTGACGCAGTAGCTTGAATACTACCGGGCTTTTCTTATATAGCTCCAGGGTTTTGAGTCCGTCTTTCTTTTGATAACTTACCCATAGGTGCAGGTGATTAACCACCTTCGAGATCAGGTTTCTGGATTTAAAAACCTGGATCTCATTTTCGGCAAGTTTCGGCGTGCTTTTCAGATTTATTTCTTCAGTCTTTCCGCTCTGTTCATCCTCAGGCAACTTTTTTTCGTCATTGATTATTACGGAAGCCGTAATATCATAACTCGGTCCGTGGGTTTGCTGGTAAGCGAAAGCGGCTCCGATGAAAATCAGCACGCCGAGAACAAAAAGCGGCCAATGGTAAAGATACTTGTTTACAGTATCATGGAACATAGAAGAGTCATCTTCTTTCTTATCAACCAATTGTGATAAAAGATCAAGTTTTGCAGGCATAGTGGGTCTTCAAAAATAATTGAGTCCAATATACTCCATTTGCGAAAGAAAAGTTTCAAAAATCTGCTTAAATCGCCGATTAAAAATAAACTATTACGCAAATAGAGTTCAAAGACATTGCCACGTACGCAAATACTATGCCAATAACGAAAGGGAGCAAAAGCGGGTGTGCCCCCCGTGAAGTCACAAAATAAGTGTGTTAATGATATGCTGAAAAGTTTCTACAGTTTGTTACTGGTACCCCAATTTTATCCTCACCAATTCCCAGATAAATACCGGCCCGTAAAACAAATACCGTTTTGCCATGCGCTTAGGTTCCTTGATCAGGCGGATGAACCATTCCAGGCCAAGCCTGATCCAAAATTTCGACGGGCGCTTTATGGTTCCTGCATAAAAATCGAACACAGCGCCGATAGGGCAAATAATTTTGGCCTTTAACTCATCCTTGTGCAGATATGACCATTTTTCCTGCTTGGGGGCCGTCATCCCGACAAATAAAACGTCGGGACCAAACGCATTGACGGCGTCGATCATGCGTGTATTTTCTTCAACGTCAAAACGTGCTTTGTACGGCGGGGAATATACCCCTACCTTTATATTCGGATACTCCACACTGAGGCGTTTGCGAATCGCATCCAATGTGCTTGGCTTGGAACCGAGATAAAAACAGCGTCCGCCCTCTTTATTTAGTCTTTCCAATAAGTGCTGATGCAGATCGGCTCCGGCGATCTTCTTTAAATTTTCACCTTTCAGCATTTTTACCGCGGCTACGATACCAACCCCGTCAGGCAGCAAGACATCCGATCCGGTCAGGGCTTCTTTGAATTCGGCATCTCTTTCCGCGATAACGTAAGAGTATTGATTGATCGTATTGATCAGGCATTTTGAATTGAATTTGATCCTGTCCAAGTCCGCATTCAATATCGAATAATCTAATAAGCCCACTGTTGGAATCGTTGAGGAATTAAGGTCAAAAGTTGCCATTATTTTTTATAAAAATCAAGTGGTAAAATTTTTAGTAGATAGTAGTTTTACAACAAGCCCTCAACGAAAAAAGTTTGCCTATTTGTAAAATAAATATCAGAAATCAGCGGGTTAGCCCCCGTGAAAGGCAAATTATTTTACTAAACTTGATAGAAATAGTGGCCGTACCCCCTGAGACAGAGCGGGTAAGATGATGGAATAATGTAGTTGCGGTAAGTTTTAATGAGAAGCGAAACTCGCCAGGTCATTGTATACCTCCCTGAACGAGCTGCGTAAACCAATAGTTAACCAGGCGGTTTTATCATGAAACTGGTCGTTGGTCTCATTTCTTAAAATGGCGCCCAGTTCAATTCGCAGGTTATACCTTGGGTTCAGGATATAGGCTACCTTACCCTCGGCATAGTACATGTTTGTAGTAAGGCCCTGGCCGATGTAGTTGCCTAACGGTTTAACTGCAGTAGTATATATTTCGAAAATATCCTTGCCGTAATTCTGGCCGTTTAGATCCAAGCCATAATGACCATAGTCAAGCTCGCCCGAGAAATCAAAACGCTTATATGTATAATTCAGCAGCCCCACTACCTCACGGAAATTGGCTCCCCAGGGATGCGCGAGCGGTTCGCCATTTTCTGAATAGTTTTCGATAGCCGAACGGGCGGAATAAGTATATGGCTTGGCGTTGTTCGTTTCTAGCAGGAAATTCAGGTTTTTGCAGCCAAAAAGGTTCGTCCCCCTGAAACCAGCCTGCCAGGCGTATTTATTGGTCGACGCACCGTCACTCGAAAAAAAGTCCTTCGAAACAAACTCATCCAGCGCGAATTGCCCGTAGATGGTCAATCCATCGCTCAGCTTGTATTTGCCCGTCAGACCGATGAGCGATTTATCCGGGTCGTCGCTGCCGTTGTTGATAGGTTTCAGGATATCGATAGGGTTTATGTAATTGAAATCGAAGGGCCGTTTAACCTCATTATCATCTGTAAAGAAACCGGTCACATTTTCAAAGAAACCAAACGACAGGCGCCTGCTAACATTCCAGTCGAGGTAGTGAAAAACGCCGAATTTTCTACGGTCAGTACCATATTGTGAGGTCGAAGCCGGGTCGTCCATATCAGTCCACATCACCATATAGGTCACATTACCCAGCGTTCCGGTTACCTTGAAGAAAGGATAAGGCGAGGCATAGTCCGACAAGATCAGTGACCGGTAACCATCACCAATGAATGTTTTATCATCACCCAGCGAAATGTTCAGGTACTTCACCGGCGTATAGGAAACCACCCCGGTAATGTACGCCCAACTATAACCATTAGTGCCGGAGTAATAGGCTTGCGCCTGCCCGGGCACAATGCCAGTTTGATTTATATAGGTCGAAATATATTCCGGGAATACTCCCCAGTTTTCATACCCGGCAACGTTGTAGTAAAGGTGTTTGCCAATGGTTCCGCCCAACTGGGCGCCAATCGCGGTCAGATTCGTATTCAGGTAGCCCGAAAGGTCGCGGCCTATTCCGACGTCGGGTAGCACATCGGCATAAAAAGTTGCGCCGGTCCCTTTGTAATCGATCAGGTGTTCGTTGAACAGCTTTTGGTAAAGCTGGCTGTGCTGCCTCCCGTCCTGACCGTAGCTCATCAGCGAATCATAACGCGGTTTCAGCAGGGAATCGTCCATGAACGATGGCTTCAATGCAGTATGTTCATTGGATTTGGTAGAATAAAGAACTGAGTTCAGCTTCTGATAAAACTGGTATGAATACGGTTGGTATTCCACCTGCGCCGAGGCCATGTTCGCCAAAAGGAACAGCACGGCGCTCAAGGCCATCCTGCAGGCACATTTCATGATATGAGTTTTATGTTGCTTAAAAATCATGATAAAGATCCCTGAAAGTGCTTCTTAAACCGAAAGTGAACATCGCCGTTTTGGTATTCGTTTGCGCATTGGTTTCCTGCCTCAGCAAGCCACCGATCTCGATACGCAAATTATATTTGGGGTTGAGCACGTAGGCGATAGTGCCCTCCGCGTATTTTAATGTTGTTGCCAATCCCTGGCCTGTACTGGCGGGTACGCCAAGCGGCAGCGGCAGGCTTACGTTATCCGGCAGGTAGACATCCTTCCCCGAATTTATACCACCGATATCCAGCCCGTATTTTGCATAATTTACCTGTCCCTGCAGGTCGAATTTGCCTATCGAATAACTCAATATGCCAATGCCCTCTTTGAAATTGGCGCCAAGCGGGTCGGCTAATGGCTCGCTCAATTGATCATAAGCCACGATAGGATAAGTATTGGAGTAAGTATAAGGTGTCGAAGTGTTATACTCAAACAGGTAGTTCAATCCTTTTACTTTGAATAAGTCTGCACCTCTGAAACCGGCCTGCCAGGCATACCGGCTGCTGTTATTGTTAGCTGCTGATGCCTGATCATATAAATATTGTCCATATATCGTCGTCTTATCCAACACCTTGTATTTGGCGTTGAAGCCAAACAAGGTATGGTCCGGCGCCTGGCTATTCGGTCCGAAAGATGATGAAAAATAGACCGGATCAATAAAATTCGCGTCAAACCCGTGGCCCTGCCCCTGGTCGGTGGCTTCTTCCGCAAGTACGGCGTTGAAGAAACCGATGGACGCCCTGTTGGTGATATTCCAGTCGATATAATGGAACGCGGCCCATTTGCGCCTGTAGTTATAGAACGAATTGAACTGCTGCGCCTTTTGATCCTCCATATAGGCCCACATGGCCATGTATTGGACGTTCTTGCCCAGGTCTACTGTCACTCTTAATAATGGGTATGACGCCGCATAATCCGACAGCAGCATCGAACGGTAACCATCGCCGATGAATGTCTTGTCCTCACCCAGCACAATGGTCACCGCCTTGCAGGGTGCGTAGCCGATGAGTGTCGTCACATATTCCCAGTCCTTAGTTGCTTTGCCAAAACTTTTGTCATAAGCTTCACCTGGTATCATACCCACGGCATTGATATAGTTGGTTTCATAATTGGCGAAAACGCCCTGGTTCTCGTATCCGCTGCTATAAAAGAAGAAATTATGCCCAATAGTACCATATAGCTGGAAACCGCGCGTATTGAGCCACGTTGTTTTAGAATTTTCGAGGTCACTGCCAACTTGCAGGTCAGGAAGGTAATCAAGCGAGAAGGTATAGTCTTTATTCTTTACTTCGGCCAGGTGCCCGCTGAACAGCACATGGTTCACCCAGCTTTTCTTGCTGTTGTCAACGTTCAGCATCAATAAAGAGTCGTATAGCGGCCGTGCGAATGCCGAGTCACGGATCAGGAATGGCTTTAGGGCTGTATGTTCACTATTGGAAGGCGAGTACACGGCCGAATTCAGTTTTTGGTAGAACTGGTACGAATAGGGCTGATACATCAGCTGCGGGTAAGCAGCACCGGCAAAGAATATCAGGAATATTATACAAGTAAAGAGTTTCTTCATAGGTGCCTTCCTGGCCTGTTACAGGTAACGAAGTTACTCAAAATAGTTTAAAGTGCTGAATCCGCCCTTTTTCAGGTAATCATCCTTCTTCACCAGTTGCAGATCGGCATGCACCATATCCTTAACGAGCGCCTCCAAGTTGTATTTAGGTTCCCATCCCAGTTTTTGCCTGGCTTTGGTGGCGTCACCTATAAGCATATCAACCTCTGTAGGACGGAAATATTTGGGGTCGACCTTCGCTACCGTTTGACCAAAACGCAAGCTATCAGGTTTCAAGCCCAACTCCCGCATACGATCCTCATCTATATCGATCACGACGCCTTTTTCATGTGTATCCCTGCCGCTAAATTCGATTTCTATGCCAAGTTCGGCGAACGCCATGCGTATAAAATCCCGAACCGTCGTAGTTACCCCTGTCGCTATCACAAAATCCTCGGCTTTGTCCTGTTGCATCATCAGCCACATCGCTTCAATATAGTCTTTGGCATGGCCCCAGTCGCGTTGAGCTGACAGGTTACCCATATACAGGCACTGCTGCAAGCCGAGCACGATCTTTGCTGCCGCACGGGTGATCTTTCGCGTCACAAAGGTTTCGCCGCGTATCGGGCTCTCGTGATTGAACAGGATACCGTTGCAAGCATACATATTATAAGCCTCGCGATAATTGACGATGATCCAGTAAGCATATAGTTTGGCCACCGCATAAGGCGACCTTGGATAGAATGGTGTTGTCTCGTTTTGTGGCACTGCTTGTACCAGCCCATACATTTCAGAGCTTGAGGCCTGGTAAATTCGCGTCTTCTCTGTCAAGCCCAGCAGGCGGACCGCCTCCAGCAAACGTAAGGTGCCTACGCCATCGGCATTGGCTGTATATTCGGGTGTCTCAAAGCTAACTTTAACATGGCTTTGGGCTGCAAGGTTGTAAATCTCATCCGGCTGAACCTCCTGCACCAAACGAATCAGGTTGGTCGAGTCGGTCATGTCACCGTAATACAGCTTGAATTTGACATTAGGCTCATGCGGGTCGTGGTACAGGTGGTCAATGCGATCGGTATTGAATGACGATGAGCGTCGTTTTACGCCGTGCACCTCGTAGCCTTTTTTCAAAAGAAACTCGGCGAGGTAAGCGCCATCCTGCCCGGTAATACCTGTAATTAAAGCCTTCTTCATTAGCTGAGCAATGCTTTTGTACTACAATAATATCTAATTTAGTTGGGATTGTTGCATTGGCTGAAGAAGTTGTAATGGTTAGAATGGGTTGGCAGTTATCATTTTTCGCTATCACTAACGTGACAAGTTTATTTTTATACTTGAGGCAGGTACCTTACAGTATGCGTCAAAGAATGGTTTACATGGTTTACACTTTTTCATGGTTTAATACAATTAAACAATTGATAATCAACAATTTAACTCGAATTTAATTAAAATAGTGTAAACCATAAATTTAGTTGTTTTTCGTGAGTGACCAGGGTGACAGGCCATTTTGCCGTTTCACCTTCAGAGGCTCCCGATTTTATCACTCGGAATGATAAATCGTTTGATTGAAATTACTTTAATTCCTGCACTTGTTCCTGCAATTCCCTATACCACTCTTCGCCATACTTCCGTATTAGCGGTTCTTTCAAAAATTCGTGCACATGCACTTTCAACTCGTTACCAAAGGCACAGGCCGGGCTGCAGATGCTCCAGCGGTCGTAGTTCAGCACGTCAAATTCGGGGTATTTGGTGATGCGGATAGGATATAAATGGCACGAGATAGGTTTTTTCCAACTGATTGCGCCATACTCATAAGCTTTTTCAATGGCACATTTGGTGATGCCGTTCTCCCATATGACATAAGCACATTCTTTATTGGTATCCACACAGGGCGTGGTATAATCTCCTTCGAAATCCTTCACATAGGTACCGACCTCCTCAATGGTTTTGATACCTTTTGCGGTCATGAAAGGCTTTACTTTAGGGTATATCTCATTAAGAATCGATAGTTCATCAGTGTTTAAAGGCGCACCCCAATCACCCTCCAGGCAGCAAGCGCCTTTACACTTGTTCAGGTTACAGACAAAGTTTTCCCTCACCACATCATCGTGTACTAAAACGCTACCTACTTCAATCATTGACCGCTGATTTTATATGATTTTTTTGACTCTTTCCTAAATACATCTTTCGGACTTATGCGGACTTCCGGACTCCAACATCAATCCGTCTCTTTACTCACCGGGTTCAAAGGATACTTCAATCCCGATGCCGAAGCCAAGTCCATCGTCAGGCTGCCGACGATCACTTCCACATGCGCCTTAACAGGTATGCGGTTCTTATCATCAGTGATCCAAAGATACAGCTTACTATCCTTTCTGAATATACGGCCGGGAATAATTGTGGGATTGAACTTGAGGCAATTGAAGGTGCCCAGGCTGGATTTTATTTGTTCCTTACCCAAATAAGTAATACCAAGGCTGTGTACGCCATCGTCCAGGAAATAGCGCATCTCCAGCTTTTCGCCGATGTGCAATTTGGAAACATCGATACAGCGCGCGAAGTAATAGGCTGAAATAAAATCAAATACATCGCCCGTGAAGGGGAATTGACCCTTGCCGGCCTTGATGATATTAGTATTGTGGTTGAAGGTAACGTTATCGCTATGCCTGTAGCTGGATTCCCGCCTGTTCTCGGCATAAAAATAGGGCAGCAGCGTATTTTCGTCGATGTAGGTTTCGTAGCGGTTACGCACTTTGTACAGGATATCGAATGTGCCCGCCGTCTTGCCATCGGCAATAATATGATAAACCGGCTTGCCTTCGAATTTTAAATCACTATTCTCAACCCGCAGGTTTGCCTCTGCTGCGGTGAAAATGCCGTACTTAAGCTTGTAATTGAGCGTTTCGCCGGGCTTAAAGGCGGTTTCCGGTGTTTTAGATAATTCCTGGGCGAAAGATATGCTGATGCCGGCAAGCGTCAGAAGAAGTGCAAAAAGATATCTCTTCATTGCTTACCGGTATTCATTTGGAAGATCATGGATCTTTTCGTTTATATATAGGGACTGTCGAGCACGGTTCGCCGAACATGATGCTTTTGGCCACAGGCGTAAGTCGTTTAGTTAACTCGACATAAGCCGAAACCGGCACATCGATATCGCCGCACCCCTTAATAACGATGCGCTGGTCTCGATATTGCTCGCTGTCGAACCCGGCCATAGCTTTTTCAAACAGCACAGTTTCAAGCACATCCTTATCGCCGAACACAATATCGTTGGTATAGGGAGCCATTTTATTAGCAACAAGCATGTAGGCCCAGGCAGGTACTATCGCATCAGCGGTGCAAGTGATACCCACATTCTTGCCCGCATATTGCGACCAATCATGATTCTTAACAAATTCCCTGAAATCCTTCTCGCGCAGGATCAGGCCCATATACAGGTTATCCTTAATGTCATAAATAACCCGCTCCCCGGCAGAGTAAAACATAGCCGGGTCAATCGTCACCAACCCGCTCTGTGCAACCTTATTGACTATATTTTCCTGGATATCCATCTTCCTAAAAATAAAAAATCCGGGAATAGCCTAAACCATTCCCGGATACAAAGTTACTTCAAAATCTCTTATAAGAACTTGGCGCGGTAATCTTTTACATTCGCCTTATCTTTCAGCGACTCAAATATGCTCGCCTGCGAACGGCTCAGCAAAGCCTGGGCTATCTGGGCGCGCTGCGCAACAGCATTGCCAAGCGGCGCCGGGTTGATAAAGTTCTGCACAACAAACACGTAAACGCCATGGTCGCCTTCAATTGGTTTTGATAGCTGGTTTGGTTTTGAGCCGAACATCGAACCTATTACCTTATATTCTACCGCAACGCCGGGGATATTGGGGTTAGCCAATACAACATTCTGTACCGGATTTGCGGTCAGGTTTAATTTCTGTGCCACCTGGTCTATAGTTTGCGAACCACTTTCGGCAGCCTGCATTTTTGCGATCAGCAGTTTAGCTTTTACCTGCTTGCGAACATCAGGTTCTATTTGTTTCTTCACATCATCCAACGACAAGATGCCTTTCGGTTTGATAGCTGTCAGCACAGGCACTATGTATTGATCGCCCACTACATAAACCTGGTCGCCGTTATCGCCAACTTTAGCTTTATAAGCCCATCTAACGATCGCACGTGCATCATCAATACCAGGGAGCGCTGCAGCAAGCCCCTTGAAATCATTGGCCTGTTTAACCACCAATCCTTCTTTTTTTGCTTCCGCATTGAAGTTGGTGTTATTTGCGAGTGCCCCCAGGAAAGCCTGCGCCTTGTTGTAGGCAGCTGTTTGTGTTTTCTGGCTTGGGGTTATCGGCTTGTCAACCACAGCAACCTTAGCTACTTTCATCGAGCCTTTCTGTTCTTCGATATGGATCAGGTGCACGCCAAATTGCGTGACCGCAATAACCAGGTCGCCCGGCTTGCCATTAAAGGCTGCGTCCTCAAATTGCGGCGCCATGATGCCGCGACCGAACATACCCAGTTCTCCGCCTTTTTTTGCTGAGCCAGGATCGGCCGAGAAGGTTTGAGCAAGTTCGGCGAACGATTTACCGCCCTGTACCAGTTTCTTTAACGAATCGGCCTTTTTAAGCGCCTCAGCTAAACCTACAGTCTGCGCTGAGATCAATATGTGACTTGCCTTAACCGAATCCGGTCCGGTACGTGCGTCGATCAATTTGGCTATTTTGTAGCTGCCGTTCGACAGATATGGGCCGTAAATAAAGCCGTTCGGTTCGTTGAACATCACCGAATCCAATTTAGGATCGCCCAGCTGCCCCTTTTTCCTATACGCGAAAGGTATCTTGGTTTCAGCATTTTGCTGAACAAAAAGCGAATCGCTGGTGCTGGCTTTGAATAGCGGGATCAGTTTTTCAACCTGATCCTTAATAGCTGCCGAATCCTCTTTGGTAGCCGCACCATTTACACTAACAAAATCGAAGCTTCTCAGCTCTTCCTTATTGTTGAATTTGTATTTGTGCTCATCGTAATAAGCTTTATAATCGTCATCCGTAAGGGTTACTTTATTGTCCGGGATCGAAGCGTAATCCAGCGTTACATATTTGAAATTAACGAGCCTGTTCTTCGCCTCGTAATCATCTTTGGTATCCAAAGAGTTCACATACATGCCGTTGGTGGATAGCGCCACGAATTTTTGGGCTATTTTGTTAAGCCCAAGCTGGTTAACGAATGCTGTCCAGCGCTGAACCATTGGGTCATCTTTTGGTGCACTTTTAATGCTGGCCTCAAACTGGCTAAGCTTGGCCCGGTCAACCTTCCCCGTTTGCGGATCGCCAAAATTTTGGACAATCGTTTGATCAGGGTTATTGCCATTTACCATTTCGTTAATCTCCTCAGGGGTAACTATCAAACCAAGCTTGTCAACTTCCTTGTTAAGCAGTACCTGGTTCACCATCTGTGTCCAGGTATTTTCTTCCATATAAGCGGTAAACTGCGGGGTAAGGTTCTGGCCCGATTGCTTGTACTGGTCCTCAGCCGACTGCAGCTGGTTTCTAAAATCGGTGTTGGATATTTTTTCGCCGGCAACATCCCCCAGTTCGTCACGGTCGCTGCTAAAGAACGAGCTGCCCTTCTGCACCACATCGATCAAAATAAACAAAAAAAGCGAGATGCCTATGGCAATGGCTACTATCCTGCCCATGCGCTCGCGCAAATAATTCATTGCACCCATATTCTGTAACTATAATATTAAATTTTCCTCAGAGCATAAAGCTAAAAGCACAAAGCTGAAAGCTAAATCCTTATTACTGTAAAAACGTTTTTGCTTTGGTCTTTCTGCTTTCCGCTTTAAGCTCCAAAAAGAGGGCGCAAGATACAACTTTTGGTAAAATTTAAAACAGAAAAAATTCCGCGCCCGGATAGCTTACTGTTTTGGAATATCCTGGCTTTTAACATTTATGTCGCCATGCGCCTGGCCGAACTTCCAATGATTGAGCCCCTCATCACTGCTGAAGCTCGAACCGTCGAGCGAAGTACCATCGGCCATTCTTACGTGTACCAGCGTATTTGAGGTCACCTGCTTGCTGTTCTGGTCCCATATCAGTTCGTCCGAAGTAAAAGTTTCTCCCTTTACATTGGTTCCTACTACGTTGTTGCGTAGTACAATATTCTTTTCCTGTTTATGGTAAATGGCGTATTTAGCGGTAATGGTACCGGTCGGATTTAGATCGGGGCCGAAGAATATTACCTTAACCCCTTTGGGCATTTCGGTATAGGGCTGTTTCACCGAATCGTAGTCCATCATCAGCGGCGCCGTCATGTGGGCCTTTACTTTGGCTGAGTCGCTGTAGATCACGTCAACATCGGTATAGCTGGTCACAGGTTTGTTCACCTCGGCAGCCGATATTTTCTGCAGATCTTTCAGATCGTTCTCGCAGCCCGTTAAAAGGCCGGCGCCGGCAATTGTTAGCGGCAAAATCAACAATGTGAACAGTTTTGCCTTTTTCATGCGATGATGTTATTCGAACTTGAATCGCTGAAACCACCTGTCGTTCAGCGTGAAGCCCAGGTTCAGGTTGACGTAATTCTCCTGAACTACCTGCATAGTGCCGCGCTTGCCTGCTTCGACCGAGAAATTCACCTTATAAAAGGCTGACGAAACGCGGTCGTGCGGCAAAGGTATGCCAAAACCGAAGGTAACAGCATATCTCTTTATATCAACGTTATTGACATTAAGATAAGTATCTTCATAAATAAAACCGATACGGTAATCCACTAAGGCCAGGTAATTGGACAACGAGTTCGGATTTGGGACAATCGAGGCGCCTATATTGAACATTTTGTTGTTCTGTAAGCCAGCGTTAGTACCGGCGATAGACAGATCGGACCAGTTGCCTGTGGTAAATTCAGCCCCGATAAGATAATAGCCATCCTTCCTGAAGGCGAACCCATAGTGATTAATGCGGGGCAACTGCAGTTTGCCGTTGGGGCTTTGGTTATTCACCAGGGTATCGGCAGGGTTATTCTGGTTTCCTTGCGAATCATAAGTGTACTGGCTGACGATGTATGAGTTTTGAACGTTGAGCTTATTGCCTATCGATGCCGAATAGCCTAAAGTGAGGTGCTGGCTCGTTGAAAAGTCAAAAGTATATTGCGCGCCGTAGTCTAAATTAAAGCCGCCTACATGGTTGTCCTGTTCAACACGCGAATCAAGCACACCATACAGGTTTGGTATCTCTGTGGATTGGAACTGTTTGAGGCTGCCGAATATATACGATACGTTGGCACCAATGGCCAGGTGCCTGAAGAGCGTAACGCCATAGCCCAAAAATGCTTTGGACAAACCCCCTTCGCCGGAATAGATATAGTTAACGGCGTTGGTATCAGAGGGTAAAGAGGTGTTAAAGTTTTTGGATGTTTGCTTATAATTATAGCCTACCTGGCTGTACGGCATAAGGCCGAAAGCGAGCGCAGAGTGTTCGTTAATTGGCAGACCGATAGCAATGTGGCTTAATCGAAGATTGCTGCTTTTGTCGGAACCAATTACACCGGATTGTTTAAGCGTCAGGAAATCGGTGGCAATACCTGCATCTATAACTGTATAATCTATATAAGCGTTGGCTGCGGGGTTAATGACATTAACGTTCCTGAAATTATTGATAATGTTTGTAGCGGTTGAAATGCCGCCCATACCTATATTCTGGGGCATCAGCTGGTTGCTGAAATCGCCGATACCGAAGCGCGAATAAGGCGAACTGGTGGTAGCAGTGGATTGGGCCCTGGCCTCAGCTATGATAACAACAAGCAGAAAAGAAACAAAGAGCCTGGTATATTTAATCATTCGTATATTGTATAACTGCGTTTAATCCCTTCAGAACCAAATAAGGCTCATTTTTTATGCAGGTGGCAAAGATGCTATTTTTCAATAGACTATCAAAAAAAATGCTGTCGCCTCCTGTCAGTATAATATTCAAATCCTGCGTATCCCTGCTATAACTTTCTATAAAACCGGTCAGCTCGTATTTTATCCCGTTTTGCACACCCGAGCGTATCGCGCTTCCGGTATCGCTGCCGTAACTCTCGTTGAACTTGTCGTCCGCATTGATGAGCGGCAGCAAGCCGGTATAATAATTCAATGCTTTATAACGCATATTCAGTCCCGGCGATATACTGCCCCCGAAATAATTTCCGGCAGCGTCGACATAGTCGTAAGTGATGGCCGTACCCGCGCCTATCACCAGGCTGCTTTTGCCCGGGTATAACTTGTGTGCCCCCGCCACGGTGGCTATCCTGTCGGGGCCGAGTGTTTCGGGCGTTTTATACCTGTTGGTAATGGTTTTAGCCATGTCAACGGTAAAATCCAGTACGTCAATTTTTTTTTTGATGACCTCGCGCCACGCTTCTGTTTCCTTCCTTACCGAGGATATAATCGCTTTTTGGACATCATATTTGCCTATCAGGCCGAGCAAGGTATCTGCATCCGCAGCCTGGTATTGCTCAAACTGCAGCAACTCATCATGCCTGAAAACCGCAACTTTGATTAGCGTATTGCCAACGTCAATAACCAGGTTCGCCATCAGGCCTTCGCCATTGCTAATATGGATTCGAATATCGCCAGTCCGTCCTGGTTGGCCAGTATAGAATCAGCGGCACGTTCGGGGTGCGGCATCATACCGAATACGTTTCGCCCCTTATTGCATACACCGGCGATGTTTTGCAGCGAACCGTTAGGGTTTGCCTCATCAGTGATATTACCATACTCATCGCAGTACCTGAACAGCACCAGGTCGCTGTCGTTCAGCATCTTCAGCGTATCCGTATCGGCAAAATAATTGCCCTCGCCGTGTGCGATAGGTATTTTCAGCGCACGCTGCGGATCGATCTGCGATGTAAGCAGCGAATCGTTGGTCTGCGCCTTCAGGTAAATATTACTGCAGTTGAACTTGCGATTGGTATTGTGCAGCAGCGCTCCAGGAACAAGTCCCGCTTCGGCTACGATCTGGAAACCGTTGCACACGCCCCATACATAGCCTCCCTTTGCCGCAAACTGGATAACTTCCTGCATAATAGGCGAGAAACGCGCAATAGCGCCCGAGCGCAGGTAATCGCCGAAGGAAAAACCGCCGGGAAGCACGATAAAATCACAGCCCTGTAAATCATGCTCCTTATGCCACAGGCGAACCACTTGCTGACCCATTATTTTCTCCAGTACATAGATGATATCCTCATCACAGTTGGAACCGGGAAATATAACAACTCCGAATTTCATGGCACAAAGCTAATATAACCCCCGAAATTAGGACGAATGTAAAAGTTAAAAAGTGTTAAACTGGAAATAAATGATGCTGGCCAGCAATATGATATACAACGACTCATAGAACCAGCGGTAATTTGCGTACAGGAAATAGTAGGCAAAAAACACAGCCGCCGGCACGGCGCAAAGCAGGAAATGATCGGCATGAAAACCCGGACGTATATAGAACGAAAAACCGCCGATAATGGCCACGAAAAGAAGCAATTGCATGGATTTACGCGTCTGTATAAAGCTTTTGAAGAAGTTTTGCTGCAGCTTGAAAAAACCAAGCACGAGGATGATGATCACCGGGATCAATACTAAATAGTTATAGTAATTAAAACTAATCCTGAACTGGAATTTGGCGGCCAGCGGCAGCCAGATATCATAAAACTGCTGCATGCTATTGCCCAAATAATAGGATACCGCCAGGAAGAAAAAGATAGTAGCAAAACCGATGATGCAAGCCACCCATTCGCGCCATTTGAACGGCCGAAAGATCACCAGGGCTATCCATACGCACAGGAACATGAAAATGAAAGGCAGGTAGAACAGGGTGCCCACAGCCACGATCATGCCCAGATCGTAGGATGTGGATTTGGCATCATCGCCCTTATAAAAGCTGAATATTTTGAACAGCATCCATATCACCAGGAAGTTGCACACCAGTGGTGGTCCTAACAGCAGAAATGGTGTCAGCAGGCCTGATGCGGTTATATACATCGCAGCCGGCAAATAGGTCGATTTACCAAGCAGGTTGTGGTAGTTAACCAGGAAGTTGAGCAGTAAGGCCTGTATGAACACCAGCGCCGCGCTTAAGAACATG
This sequence comes from Mucilaginibacter sp., assembly GCA_035551775.1. Taxonomy (GTDB): domain Bacteria; phylum Bacteroidota; class Bacteroidia; order Sphingobacteriales; family Sphingobacteriaceae; genus Mucilaginibacter. Next base: position 284,415 of record DASZMQ010000018.1, read on the forward strand.
TTCAGCGCAGGTGGTATATTGTACTGGTAGGCCTTCGCCAGGTGCAAACGCGAGAAAAGTTCAACAAAAGGAAAATCGGTTTTTGCAGGAAGGCTGTACAGGTATCCTGCGCGCAGCACAAAAAGCAAAACAAACAGCCAGATGATATTCAGGGGATTATACGATCGGAAGAATTTGATCATGACCGGCGGATTTCAATGGCAATAATACAGAAAAAAGCTTAAGCCGAAATCACTTCGGCCCTGGCATATTTCCTGATCATGTCATCGATTATCTGCGCCGTTTCATTGGGAAAATTGACGACGACCGGTTTACCATGTTCTATCCAGTGATTCAGCGTTTCCGGGAAGCCGTCGTCTATGGCATGTACTACCGGCACACCAAGTCTTGACGCCGCCAGCGCATTGCATTGCTGTTCATATTGGCCGGTCATGGGTATCGCCAATATTTTCTTTTGCAAATACATTGCCTCGGCGGGACCCTCGAATCCGCCCCCGGTAAGCAGTCCTTCGCAACTTGCCATGCTTTTATTAAAGCCTTCATTGCTGACAGGGAATATCCGGACATTACCTTCAACATAGTTCTTTTTCTGGCGTTTGGAAAATATCTGCCATGGAACTTTAGTCTGGCTGAGATACTTCACTAAAATCTTATCATCATAGGCGGGCAGGTAAACGGTATAATGGCCTTCGTTGGTTGGCTGAAGGCCCCTGATCTCGCTTCTGATAACCGGCGTATGGATGAAATCGTCATACCGCTCAAAATGGAAACCGATGTGGTGTGTCGTTGGCGAATAATATTTAAAGAGCCATTCAGCATAATTCCATCTATCCGGCCGGGGAGTTTTTGGCGATACGAATGAACACTGGTGACTTAATGATACCGAGGGCAACTTCTGCCTGCGGCATGCCCAGGCGCTCACCGGTTCAAAATCATTAATGATGAGGTCGTATTGTTTTAGGGGCAGGTTATTGATATCGCGCCAGAGCTGGCGCAGGTTCATCAATTTGTAGGTAGCCCATTTATCTACCCCTCCTTTGGTGCCAAATACAAAACTGAACCCATGTAAACGGTATTTCAGCGGTTGAGATAAGGACACTTCTGCTTCCGTACCGCTCACCAAAAGATCAAGCTCGCCGTATTGCTGCAGCAGCGGAACTATCTCGCGCGCCCGGCTGATATGGCCGTTACCTGTTCCCTGTATGGCGTATAGGATCTTCATGTTTTTGTTGGAAGGTTGAAAAGTTGCAAAGTTGCAACGTTGGGCTTTCTTTTTAATATTAGAACCACCCTTGCCAAAATGTTACAAATGTAATCCTTGACGCCGGAATAACATTCCAACTTTTCAACATTACAAAAAAATCAGTGGACTTCGAGTTTAAAGCGCTCCAGCAGGTTTTTTACATCCATTTTGGCATCCAGGTCCTCGGCATCATGCTCGTCGTCGATGTCGGTCTTGAAGTTGGCGGGATCGTATTTGAAGATGGTCCATTCATTATTATGGTATTCCAGCGAGGTAAGACTTTCTACCCAGTCGCCCGAATTCAGGTAAAGCACCGAGCCTGATTTGTCAGTGGATTGCATTTCCCGTATTTCAGACTGGTGGATGTGGCCGCAGATAACGTAGGTATATTTCTTCTCCACCGCCAGGTCGGCGGCGGTCTGTTCGAATTGGTTGATGAATTTTACCGCGTCCTTGAACCTACCCTTTACCTTCTTGGAAAAGCTCATTTTCTCTTTTCCCAGCTTCGTCAGCCACCAGTTCACAAAACTATTGAGCAAGATCAGGGTATCATAACCCACGGCGCCCAGCTTGGCCAGCCATTTGGAATGCTGCATGGTTACGTCGAACACATCACCATGAAATATCCAGGCTTTTTTACCGTCGATATTGAGTACCAGCTTATTCTTCAGATGGAAGGATCCCAAGTCAAAATCGGCAAATTTGCGCAGCATCTCGTCGTGGTTGCCCGTGAGATAATATACCGGTACACCTTCCGTCACAAATTTCAGGATGCGGCGAACCACCTTCATATGCGTCTCGGGCCAGTATGATTTACTGAACTGCCAAATATCGATAATATCACCATTCAGGATCAGCATTTTAGGTTTAATGCTCTTTAGATATTTGAGCAATTCCTTCGAATGGCACCCATAGGTACCTAAATGCACGTCGGACACGACAACGATATCTACTTCACGCTTTGCCATAAAATCTTGGGGGGATAATTTTCCGTCCGGTAATTTTTACCGGTCAATAGTTTGGAAGACCGTGGGATGTAACGACTATTCGTCGTCGTCGTCTTCATTAACCTTTAATTCATAGGGGCTGATGTAAAATATGCCTAATAATAAAAGCAGTCCTACAACAACCAAATACGCAAACTCGAAATTCATATTAAGAGATTTAACAAATGTCAGGAACTCAGATTATCTGAATATTAAGACTATATGAAATTAAAAAGGTTTCATTTGGGGAGAAACTTTTTTTCGGTGCGGTTCAATTGTTTAATGTGGTGCTTTAAATGAATGAGGATGAATTTGAACCATTGCGAGGCATTGAGCATGCCCATCCGCGGATGTTTCATGCGTTTGTTAATCGCGGAATCATGAATAAGCGGGGTTACGTCGGCTATGCGTTTACGGCATTTAATGATGAGATTGCGGGCATCTTCCTTGCTGATCTTTTTAACGGGGTTTCTTTCGGTCATTATGGCGGGGACTTTAACTTTTACCGGCGGAAAGCGGTTAAACATAAGCACAAACAGGCCCGTGAGGTTGCGGCCTTTGGTTGTAGGTAAACAAATGCTAAGCGTGCATTTCTCCAGCGCCATGGTTGAACCCAGTGTGGCCTGCAGGATGTGATGGTAAACTTCCGAATAAGACCAACCTCCACCGGGCGGCGTCTGTTCGAACTGATCGTCAGGAATGGTATCCAGCCGGCTGCGGTAAACATCCAGTGCGGCTTCAATAGCCCGGCGCTCAGCTTCTATGGTCATGGGTCAGACTTACAGCAATAAAGTTAACTCTTTTAGCTGATTGATCTGTACAGGTACATCGTCAGGTTTAGGTAAATTCAATGGGTTAAAATAAATGGCGTCCATGCCGAAATTAAGAGCGCCGTAAACATCAGCTTCCAGGCTATCGCCTATCATCAGGCTTTCTTCTATCGCAGCGCCTGCAAGGTTAATGGCATGTTCGAAGATTGCCTTATGCGGCTTATTTACGCCAACAACTTCGGATATGATCACATTTTCAAAATATTTGCCAATATCCGTGCCGTCTATTTTGCTCCTGGTCGATTCCAAAAACCCATTCGATATAAGATGCAGCTTATATTTCGCCTGGAGATGCTGCAGCGTTTCGCGGGCATCGGGAAAAAGGTTGGTCTTGGTCGGACAAAGTTTCACATAATCATCCTCAAAACCTGCCGGTATCACTTCCGGGTTCATACCTAACTGCAGGAAGGTTTGTTTGAAACGGGCTTCGCGCAGCTCTTCCTTGCTAATCTTACCTAAGTGGTATTCAGCCCAAAGCTTGTGGTTGTTGCGGGTATAGGTTTCGATGAACAGATCGGCAGAGTGCAGACCCAAATCTTTCAATCTATAAATACCATAAAGCTCGTGGAGCGCTTCCTCAGCATTTTTGTCAAAATCCCAGATGGTATGATCGAGGTCGAAAAAGATGTGTTTATATTTTATTTGGGGTTGCCGATTTGATATTTCTGATGTATTCATCAATGGCAAAATTATCTTTTATATTAGCATTACTTATGGGTAAAAGTAAAACTCAAAACAACATTCAACGCATTGAAGAATTGAAAGAAAAGTTTCGACACTTAGATACGTCTGTTATTGCGTCACGATTAACTAATTTTAATAGGTCTAATAGCATTTCAATCGCATATAAACAAATCCTCAAAGAAAGAGGCATAGATGACTATCTTTCGATTTTAAAATAATCTACGCCAAGTAAATTCGAAATTGAACATTCGAAATTCGAAATTCTTAAATCATTTTCTCCCCATACGCCAGATCACCTGCATCACCCAGTCCGGGTACAATAAACGCCTTTGAAGTCATCTCCTCATCTACAGCTCCTACCCAAATATGCGCTTTTGGCAGATGCGCCTTCACATGCTCTATGCCAATGGTGCTGGCTATAATTGCCGCGACGTGAAGCTCCTTGATCGAGAACATCGCGATCAACTCCTTGCATACATCCACCATACTTTGCCCGGTAGCCAGCATAGTGTCGCACATGATCAAAGTGCGCCCGTCAAGATTGGGTGTTGCGATATGGTCAATATTAATAATGAAATCCCCGTTCTTGCGGACTTTCCGGTAAGCGGTAATGAACGCGGAAGGTGATTTGTCGAAAAAGTTCAAAAAACCCTGGTGAAAAGGTAAACCTGCGCGCAGGATCGTTCCAATTACCGGGTAAGCAACGGGCACATTTACGTTCGCTACGCCCAGTGGCGTTTGCACTTCAACGGGTGTATATTTCAGTTTCTTACTGATCTCGTAGGCCAGTATTTCGCCCAGGCGTTCCTGGTTTCGCCTGAAGCGGGCCATGTCCAATTGCGTATTCGCATCGCGCAGTTCGGCAATAAACTGGTTACCCAACGTGTTGGTTTTGTTCAGCACAAAAAGCATGTTTAAATCTACTGATTTTGGTCGCAATTTTTCTAACACGATCATAGGGGTAAATGATTTTAAATTAACCCGGACTAAATACTTTTCGTTTTGGATTAACGTCTCGTTTCTGCTTAAGTTTTTCACTTCTGAATTATTTGATTTCGACTTCGATTATGTTTAACCTGCTGACATAATGTTGTCAAAACCTATCAGCAATTTTGCATTGCTGATATGGCATTAAGCTGACGGTATGCGAAACAATCTCAACCAGATAGCATTATTTTAATTCGTATTTTTGTTTCTTTCTATGGATTTCAAATTAACTTCCGAATACCGGCCCACCGGCGACCAGCCCGAAGCGATACGTCAATTGGTGGATGGTGTTTTAAATAACGATACGTATCAAACCCTGCTCGGTGTAACAGGCTCGGGAAAAACTTTTACGATTGCCAATGTTATCGCCCAAACACAGCGCCCGACACTTATCCTGAGCCACAATAAAACCTTAGCCGCGCAGCTTTATGGCGAGTTCAAACAGTTCTTCCCCGAGAATGCCGTGAACTATTTTGTATCCTATTATGACTATTACCAGCCCGAGGCTTTTATACCCACGACAAACACCTATATCGAAAAAGACCTGCAGATCAACGATGAGATCGAAAAGCTGCGACTGCGTACAACGTCGGCACTGATGTCGGGCCGGAGGGACGTGATCGTGGTATCTTCTATTTCCTGCATTTACGGTATGGGTAATCCTGAGGATTTCAAGGACTCGGTTTTTCGTTTTGCAGTGGGCACCCGCATCAGCCGGAATGCCTTTTTGCACCGGCTTGTTGAAATATTATATGCCCGCACCACGGCCGATTTCAAACGTGGTACCTTCAGGGTCAAGGGGGATGTGGTCGATATATATCCTGCATATTTGGATTATGCTTACCGAATCTCATTCTTTGGCGACGATATTGAAGAACTAAGCACCTTTGACCCTTCAACAGGAAAAACTTCGGAGAAAATGACGCACATGGTCGTTTTCCCGGCTAACCTGTATGTTGCCCCAAGAGAAAGGTTTACGCAGTCTGTCTGGGCCATACAGGAAGAACTGGAAGTGCGCAAGCAGCAGTTCATCAATGATCAGCGCTTTTTAGAAGCCAAACGCCTCGAAGAAAGGGTGAATTACGATTTGGAAATGATCCGTGAGCTGGGCTATTGTTCGGGTATTGAGAACTATTCAAGATTTTTCGACGGCCGCAAGCCTGGTGCAAGACCTTTCTGTTTGCTCGATTATTTTCCTGACGATTACCTGATGGTGATCGATGAGAGCCACGTAACCGTGCCGCAGATCAGGGCCATGTATGGCGGCGACCGTTCCCGTAAAATATCGCTGGTGGAATACGGCTTCCGTTTGCCCGCTGCTTTGGATAACCGTCCGCTCAATTTCCAGGAATTTGAACGCCTGGCGCCGCAAACCATTTATGTGAGCGCTACTCCCGGAGATTTCGAGCTGGAAAAATCGGGCGGTGTGGTGGTGGAACAGGTGATACGGCCAACTGGCTTACTTGACCCGGTGATCGACGTCCGCCCGGTGATCAACCAGGTGGATGACCTGCTTGAGGAAGTTGATATCACCGTTAAAAAGGGGGACCGCGTTTTAGTGACGACACTCACCAAGCGAATGGCCGAGGAATTGGCTAAATACATGGACCGGCTAGGGATCAAATGCCGGTACATCCATAGCGAGGTGAAGACGCTGGATCGCGTGGAAATACTACGCGGCCTTCGTTTGGGCGAATTTGACGTTTTGATCGGCATTAACCTGCTACGCGAGGGCCTGGACTTACCGGAAGTATCGCTTGTAGCTATATTAGACGCCGACAAGGAAGGCTTCCTTCGTTCAGAGCGCTCGTTGATACAAACCATTGGCCGGGCCGCGCGTAATGACCGCGGCCGCGTGATCATGTATGCAGATACCATTACCGAATCGATGCGGGTCACGATGGACGAGACCAACCGCCGCCGCGAAAAGCAGATCAGTTACAACCTGGAGCATGGCATCACGCCGAAAACCATCGGCAAATCGCGCGAAGCGATCATCGAGCAAACTTCTGTTATAGATTTCGTGGGTGGCGTACAAAAAGCGTACGTCGAGTCGGAGGCCATATCGATCGCCGCTGACCCGATCGTTCAGTATATGACCAAACCCGACCTGAAAAAGGCCATCGAAAATACCCGCAAGGAAATGCTCACTGCCGCCAAGGATATGGACTTCCTGCTGGCTGCCAAGCTTCGCGACGAGATGTTCGCTTTGGAAAAGATGATGGAAGAAAGATTTTGATGTGCAAATGTGCAGATGGTCATCCGTTCATCATAAAACATCTGCACATTCACACATTTGCATATCTGCACATAAAAACCTGTAATATTTTCCCGTCTCATTCGTCATAACTGATACATAGCGTTATAAAACTTTTTTAGCAATATAACCTTATATTTGTAGGCTTAATTAATTCAAGATGGAATTTATTCGTTTCCTGTTTATAGCGATACTCGTGCTATACATCATACGCAGCCTGGTTCGCCTCGTGCTGCCCATGCTTTTCCAGAGCGTAGTGAATAAAGCGCAGGAGCACGGTCAGCAGCAACAGCAATACCGTACAAAACAGCCCGAAGGTAAAGTGAAGGTGGATTATATACCCGAGAAAAAGAAAAGTTCGATATCCGACGCGGCAGGTGATTTTATCGATTACGAAGAAGTAAAATGAGCATAGACCGCGGCGGAAACGGACCTATATTCAGACGCAGGCACTTTGGAAATCCGCAGGTATTCAATGTCATTGTCACAAATTATGCGATCGTTTTCTTCGGCCTGATGATATTTGCCAATTCCCAACACAAAATACACTGGTTTTTTTGGGTGGTAATGGGCCTGCTTGCCGTTTACAATGTTTTCATGATTTACAAGCACCGCGAAGAGATAACGTTAGTCTCTATCATAGCCTATATTATCGGATTGGCAGGCCTGCCGCTCATCTTTTTAATGGTTTGACCTGCGCCAGCATTGTTACCTGCCGGGGGTAAAATTTAATTCCATATATAAGGCAATTTTCTATTTTTGGGGAATTTTATTTTTTTGTCCCTAAAAAAACTTAGATGAGCAACTGGTTCAAACGCAATGGCATCCACCTGGCCATTACTGGCATATTCTTAGCGATCTGCTTCTTTTATTTTACGCCGGCCTTCCAGGGAAAAGCACTGGGCCAGAGTGACGTGATCGGGGCGCAATCCACCCAAAAGGAGATTATGGATTACAGGGCCAGGGACACTACCATCCTTTGGACCGACCAGGTCCTTGGTGGTATGCCAACCTACCAGATATGGGCGCCTTATCCGCACAATATCGCCAATTACGCGGTTGACGCCGTTGCCAAAGTGTTTCCCAACCCGGTAGGCATTATACTAATGCTGATGCTGGGTTCATATTTCCTTTTTATTGTTTTGAGATTGAACCCATGGCTTGCCGCAGCAGGGGCCTTGGCTTTTACGTTTTCAACTTATAATATCATTTACGTTGTCGTCGGCCACGTCAACCAGGAAATCGCCATCGCCTTTTTTGCGCCGATACTGGCTTCTGTCATCCTTATCCTGCGGGGCAAATACTGGACCGGGTTCGCGCTGCTGGCCCTGTTCCTCGCGGCAGAGATCAAGGCCAACCACATCCAGATGACCTATTACCTGATGATCGCCTTGCTGATGCTGATGGTATTTGAGCTGATTAATGCTATCCGCACCAAACAAACCCAACAGTTCTTTAAGGCCCTGGCTTATATGGCGGGCGCACTGGTGCTTGCATTGATGGTGAACGCATCTGTTTTGTGGAGCACTTACGAATATGGCAAGGATTCTATTCGCGGTCAATCGAACCTTACCACAGGCGTTAAAGAAGCCAGTACGGGCGTTCCGAAAGAATATGCCTACCAGTTCAGTGAAGGTGTAGGCGAATCGATGACATTACTCGTCCCAAATATCTACGGCGGCGCTACAGCCGGTCCTTCGGATCCTAATTCACATGTTGTAAAAGCGCTCGAGGATTTGCACCAGGACCCGGAAAAGGCGCAGGCTATAGCGCAGCAATTGCCTCGGCTTGGGGGTGCTATGTATTGGGGCGATAAACCGTTCACCGAAGGCCCATGGTATTTTGGTATTCCCATACTTTTCTTGTTCGTGTTGGGCTTATTCATCGTAAAAAACCGGATTAAATGGTGGCTGCTGGCGACTGTCGTTCTTACCCTTTTATTATCGTGGGGGAAAAACTTTACTGCTGTGTCCGACCTGTTCTTCAACTATTTCCCGCTATACAATAAATTCCGGGTAGTTGAATCGATATTGGCGGTGACCTCGCTTTGCTTCCCGATCCTTGCTTTACTGGCGGTGGATGAGATCGTAAAATCGACCGATAAGAAAGCGATCACTAAAAAGCTATTCATTACTCTATATATTCTTGGCGGCCTTACCATTATCCTGGCGATTGTTCCCGACATGTTCTACTCGTTCAGGGCAAGCAATCATACAGAATTTGTTCAGCAGCTTACCCAGGCTACCGGCGGCGACGCGGGAGCCGCTAATAGCATAGCAAATGCGCTGGTGCAGGACAGGATCTCTGCCGCCCACGCTGATGCCTGGCGAACCCTGCTATTTGTAGCGCTGACATTTGCGTTGCTGTGGGGCTATACTACCCAGAAACTGAAGAATACCACCGTTTTCTCGGTGATCCTCCTTGCTGTTATTCTTGTCGACCTTTTAACAATCGATAAGCGTTACCTGAAAGATGAATACTTTGTGGATAAACAGGATATACAGGCGCCAAAACCTCGCCAGGTGGACGAGTTTATTATGAAGGATACCGATCCGGATTTCCGCGTATTCGATACCAGCCAGGGTATTAACACCGATCAGACCACGCCATTTTTCTATAAATCGATAGGCGGTTATTCGGCAGCGAGGATGAAACGGTACGAGGAACTGATAGAAAATCAGCTGTCATCAAGCATCAACCATGATGTGCTGGATATGCTGAATACAAAATACGTCATTTTACAGGACCCTAAAACCGGTAACTTGAGCATGCAGCGCAATGAAACCGCGTGTGGTCATGCCTGGTTTGTGAAAGAGGTTGAATATGCGAAAGATGCGGATGAGGAGATGAAAAAGATCACCGCTTTTTCACCAAAAGAAAAAGCTATAGTAGATCAGCGCTACAAAAGCCTGATCGATGGCAAATCGCTGGCGGTTGACCCGGCGGCGACCATCAGCCTGACCAAATATTCGCCAGATCACTTAGAATATAAGAGTAGCAGCGCCACCAACTCCGTAGCTGTTTTCTCCGAGATCTATTACGACAAGGGCTGGAAAATGAAGATCGACGGCAAAGAGCAACCTTACTTCCGCGCTGATTATGTCTTGCGCGCGGCTGTGATCCCTGTCGGCAACCATACCATAACCTTCGACTTCCACCCGGCATCCTACTATACCGGCGAATCCATCTCGCTGGCGGGTTCGGTATTGCTGGTACTTTCTTTAGGCGGGGCGGTATTAATGAGTTTCAGGAATAAAAGGGACGAGGAAAAGAAAGAGGCGTAAGCTACCCGTTTTGTCATTGCGAGGAACCGCTTGGGCTGATGTGTTGGGGTGACGAAGCAACCTCGTCGAAATGCATAGCTACGAGATTGCTTCACCGCCCCTTGACACTACCCTTTCTGCGGTTCGTATTCTAGGTTTCTTATATTTCAAAATTTAATTCAAAAAAGATTTTTCATGCTGATCTCCGATAGTTTTCCACGTACATTTCATGTCTTTTCACCAGGGAAAACATTCGTAAGATCAGTTTGAATTTAACATT
>DASZMQ010000019.1:0-84538 GCA_035551775.1 Mucilaginibacter sp.
TTCAACTTTACAACATTAAAGATATTCAGGTGCCTATATCGGCGGTGTCCACCTCTTCCCATTCCGAACAGAGAAGTTAAGCCCGCCAGAGCCGATGGTACTGCAGTAACATGTGGGAGAGTAGGTCGGTGCCAAATTTTACTGAAAGCCGGTGAGCGTTGCTCACTGGCTTTCTTCGTTTAGGTCAATAGTGAATGGTCAATAGTCAATCAGAAACATTCACTATTCACCATTCACTATTCACCAACCCACACCAACCGTTCACGATCACACCACTTCCGGCCACTTTTTACCATTTACCAGGCTCATTGCGAGTGTTTTGAGGTTTACACTATGCCCTGTTTTTTGATAAACTCAGCTGTTTTCGTGAACGGATAGTGCTCAACCAGCTGCAAAACAACCGGTTAGGCAATCAAAGCATATACACACAAAGCAGCCCCATCCTGACGAAAAAGTCTGTAAAAAACCAGTTTTTACCACTTTTAGCAGCTTTTGGACGAAATATATCGCCTGAAACTACCTTAGTGTACATGCACTCTTGATGAGCTTTTGGGGGGTGTTTTTGGGGTTGGGTACACTAAGGCCGGAGTTCACGGCCTATGGATGTGGCATATACCGCAAACTGACCGTTATCCGCCGTTGTCTTTTATCCTTTGTCCCTATTGCACTACGATCTTCCGGATCTTGTTACCCCCGCCTGTATCATAATTATAGGTAGATACATAAAGGTTTCCATTGCCATCTATAGCCAGGCCCTGCGGGCCATTGAATGATGCCGCCAGACCCACGCCATCCGTATCCTGCGCATTGCCGCTGCCGGCTATGGTGACGATATTGCCGTTCTTGTCGATGAGTTTGATCACATTGTTAAAATGATCCGCCTCATAAAAATTCCCGGCTTTGTCAACAGCTATTTCCCAGCCTTTAAACGCGGGGTCGTCATAGACTATGTGGGTGGCGCCATCAGAAGACATCTCGAATATGGCTGCCTCCGCCTTAGCCGCATCGTAGCCGGCCACATACATATTACCGGAATTATCAAATATGATATTGCGCGGGGTAACAATACTTCCGGTGTAGGCGCCCAGGGTATTTCCGTCGGCGTTAAGCTTAAAGACAGTTCCCGTGGTATTATTGGCCATATATACAGTCCCATCAGCGCTCACAGCAATTCCCGAGGTAGCCATGGGCCCGTTGTACACCACCTGCATGCTGTTATCAGTGTTGATCCTAAGCAGAGAATGAACTGACGTTTATAAGCCATACGTCTGCGGGTGCCGCAGTGATACAACACTTTTAACGAAATATCCGACGAATTAAGATTTTATCCTTGCCCCCCGGTCTATTGCTTTATGAGCGCGCTCTTAATGCCATTGCTGATGAGCCAGGTTTTTTCGACTTTGCCCTGCGCATCGAGTAAAAACTCGATCTGCCGGTCGGACGAATCGGCGTAAAAGAATTTAGTTGTCGATTCAGGTTTCAGCTCAATATCAGCCGTGCTCGCTTTATGCCGGTATAGTTTTCCGTTATGAACAGTCAATTCTACCGGAGCCGGGCTTAAGTAGGTGCCTGCCAAAGGCTTCAGCAATGCTGAATCAATAGCGATCTCGTTATGCATGTATGGCGGAACTACTTCTTTCCCAAACGCGATAAAAGATAAAGCTCTCGATGTGCCGGTCGCGCTCGACTCGTTATTGGACAATACGATAACCGTTATATCCTGGTCCGGGTAACGCGTCAGGCAGGCCCTGTATCCCGGCCATATGCCCTCATGCGATATATACGGACCGAGTTCATTCGTCCCCATAGCGTCGCCGTAGCCATAGTAAATTTTCGACAAAGTGTCATACAAAATATGCGGCGAAAGCATGTCATCCTGGTCGGGTTTGCTTAGCAGCTTATGTTTTTTCAGCGCACGATCCCATTTCAGCAGGTCGCCAGTGGTAGTTGCAACATCGCCATCGCCGGCTATGCCAGATACAAAGTAAACCAACTCATAGGCTTTGATCTTTACGGGTGTAACAAACTTTTTAAGACTGTCCGAATAAGCGAACCCATAAGCATAATCGTTTATTTGCTCCCGGGTACCATTGACGGCAGCGTACACCCTGGACGAACGCATATGCAAGGGCTCGAAAATATTTTGCGCTAAAAAATCGTGAAAAGATTGCCCGGAAACCTTCTCGACGATGGACGCCAGCAGCGCATAAGCGGTATTGCAATAGCGATAATGTTCACCGGGCCTGAAAAAAACCGCCGGGCGTTGTTCGGCGAGCACATTGATGAGGTCGGCATTCGTGGCCACTTTTTTATGATCCCAAACACGGATCATCAGGTTAAAATAATCCGGGAGGCCTGACGTATGCGTAAGCATTTGCTGAATGGTGATGTTATGATAAGGCAACTGCGGGAAATATTGACGCAGCGTATCGGTTAACTGCAATTGGTGACGCTCTTTAAGCAGCATAATGGCCATCGCGGTAAATTGCTTGGAAACCGACGCAACGTAAAATACCGAGTTGTCGTCCAGTGGCGTCCTCGTATCCGGGTCAGTATAGCCAAAGGAATGTCTATAAATCGCCTTACCATGCTTTGCGACAAGCACATTACCGTTGAACCCCATTTTGGCTGCGGCTTCCATGTAAGTGTCCAGCGCTTGACGTACGCTGTCCTGAGCATGCAGTGCTACCGGAAAAACGAATAGACTAACACCAAAAAGGAGAACAAAAAATTTGCTGCGACCATCCATAATATCTCAAAAATTCAAGCCCCTTCGGCCAACGCCATATTTACTTCCGTCGCCAATAACCCGCTGCCGCCCCCAAAGTGCTGAATGATCTTAATGCCGGGATGCAATTTGTGAATGCTTTCGCGCAGGTATATGTCCGATGCTTCATCTATCCCTCCGCCCAAAAGCACCAGGTCGAAGCGCTGTTTTCCGCAGGCCGAAATGGCTGCATCATCAGTAAGACAGGCAGTAGCCTGCCAGTTAGGATTATTATTGATCAGGCGCTCGACAGTTGCGAGTATTTGCTCGTTTCGACCGATCACTAATATCTGTGCCTTCTCCATACACAAATATAGGTGGCAGTTTTTAGTTTGCAGTCAGCAATTTATATTATACTGCCTACTGCAAACTCTCAACTGCAAACTGAATTACATCTGTACTACTGTCGACCTCAGGCTCTCTACGATCTTGCCCAGCGAGGTGATCAGGTTGGTTGATACATGGTTTTTATTGGCGCCTGCTACCAGGTCGGCTTCAAAAGCGTCAAAATCGGAGTTGGATGCCTTGCCATTCATGCGCGGGTTGGTGGCAGGGTTGTGTGCTGCTGTCATACTTAAACCTGTGTAATTATAATCTTTTGCGCCTGTCCCCACCGCAACAAACGTGCTCAGATTGCCGCTCAATGCTGTAAAGCCGGATAAGTTACCTGCTGTCACCTCGGCCAGCAGTACCGTAAAGTGCCCGTTAATACGGTTATCTGCTGCGATAATAAATATGGTGCTGTCCACCACGCTGCGGATACCCAGGTAACCTTTTTCGACCATTGAGCCCGAGTGCGTCGGGTCGGAAACCATAGCCGTTCCGCCGAGCGAATCATACAAAGTGGCTTTAACAGGGGTTGGTGATGTTTTTTTGCTGCTGCACGAAACGGAAACAAGCGTCGCCGCCGCGATCAGGATAATCATAGGCAATAATGCAATCTTTTTCATAAAAGTGGTTTTAAAGTATGTGATCGATGAATTTATAAACCTTATAATAGAATGATGAGCCCGCTACCGGGCAACTGCTTGCCAGCGCCTTTTGCGTTGGGATATACCGGTAGGCGTTATAATGCAGTTCAGCCTTGAAATTTTTGACGATCTCGTTTCCCGACGCCTTGACCGGGTAAAAGGTGAATACCACGATACGTGTATCCGGGTTAACCAGCACATGGTCGACACCTTTCTGATGATAAAGCCAGGCGCTGATCCTGCCCGCATCGGCCCGGCCGACAGGCTGCTTGATATCAATACGTGCCATCACTTTGGTGTTCGCATCCACTCTCGGGTGATACGCCCACCAAATATGCACCGCAGTTACCACCACCAGGAATAATAGCGTCGCTACACTCCAGATAGCGATCTTTTTAATTGTTCTTGTTCTCATGGCAAAGAATTATGGCTTGATTTATAAAGCACAAAGGGGTCATTTTGGCCTTCTTTTTTACGAACGAATTAAATCGGCGCACGGATCTCGGTTTTTAAGAAACTCCATACAACGTCAGAGAGTAGCACTTTTTGGAGTAGGGAATATGCAACCAATCACTATATTAGCTTTGCACATTGTTATGAAGAAATCACGTTTAGAAGCTTTTAGCGACGGCGTAGTGGCCATCATCATTACTATCATGGTGCTCGAGCTCAGGGTGCCCGCGCCGGGTAAGGATGGAATAAAGGACCTGCTGCCGATGGTGCCCTTTTTCCTCAGCTATATTTTAAGCTTTATCAACGTGGGCATTTACTGGAACAATCATCACCACATGCTCTACCTTGTCAGTACCATCACAGGTGGGGCATTATGGGCCAACCTCAACCTGCTTTTCTGGCTGTCGCTGATCCCGTTTGGTACGGAGTGGATGGCCAGTAATCATTTTTCCACCTGGCCGGTGGTTATTTATGGCGCTATATTGATTATGTGCGCGGTCGCTTACACTATCCTGGCAAGCATTCTCGCCAGCCATTGCGGTAAAAATTCGGAGCTTGCCAACGCCCTTGGCAAGGACTGGAAAGGTAAACTGTCTATCGTCATCTATATCATCGGTATCATCTGCTCGTTCTGGTACCCGAAACTGGGCTGTGGCTGCTATGGTTTGGTGGCGCTCATCTGGTTCATACCCGACCGGCGCATCGAGCAGCGCGTTCACAACGTACATCACCAGCAGGAATAATTTTGTTAATAAAATACCTGAACCTTAACGACCTGATTGCGTAAAACTTAAGTATGTCCTGGTTAATAACTTTTTAAAGGAATTTTAACACAGGAATACACTGTAACACTAAATTTACGTTAGAAAGCTTTACCCCTATTAAGATGAACTTGAAATCCGCCGGTCACTTTATTATCGCAGTGATCTTCTTTGTCGCAATTAGTGCCGATTGCAAAGCTCAATCCACTCCTCTCGCAAACGGTTTCGCTCATAACGATTACAAACACAAACACCCGCTTTTCGATGCTTTGGACAATGGTTTTACCAATATCGAGGCCGATGTTTTTCTCAAAGATAATAAGTTGGTCGTAGGCCACTTTTGCCCTATTTTTCACTACGGCCGTACCCTGGAAAAGCTGTACCTGAAGCCCCTTTACGCCAGGGTGATGCAAAACAACGGCTATGTGTACGCTAATTACAGGCAACCGGTAATATTGATGATAGACGTAAAAACTGAAGCGGACAATACTTACATACTGCTGGAACATTTGTTGCAAAAATACCAGGCGATGTTCACTCATTATGAGAATGGGCAGATCGTCAAGGGGGCAGTTACCGTTGTAGTATCCGGGCACAAACCTTATGAGCTGCTCGAAGGCGAACACGACCGTTTTGCCTTTATTGATGACGATCTGCGCCGCGTAGCAAAAGATAGCTCCATGCACAATGTATTTACGATGGCCAGCTGTAAATATTCGCATTTGCTACGGTGGGCAGGCAAAGGTCCTATGCCGTTTTATGAACGCGAGCGCCTGCGCGCTTATGTGACCATAGCTCACAGCATGGGAACTAAGGTAAGGCTATGGGCATCACCCGAAAATACAGTGGTGTGGGACGAATTGCTGAAATGCGGCGTTGACCTGATCAATACCGACAAGCTTTCCGTGCTTCGCGCTTACCTTAATGCTCATTCGCCGGCACTTGCCAAAGTGGACTACGACGATGTAAGGGTGCAATAACTTAACATTAACACATACTTATTTAAGGATTTCTTAATCGAAAATTTAAAACATGGATAAAGTCGCGGGGTAATTTTGTGGCGTAAAGTTTAACCCCAACTTTCAAATGCTACTGTTACCGGCGGGTGCCCGCCACCTCAGATTGCTGATCTTCTTCCTGGTTGCAGCTGCCCAAATTCACTGCAAAGCACAAACGGCCCCCCTCCAAAATGCCTTCGCCCATAACGATTACCTTCATAAGCATCCCTTGTTCGATGCGCTGAACAATGGTTTTATGAACATCGAGGCGGACATCTTTTTGAAAAGAAATAAGCTGGTCATAGCCCATATTTTTCCTTACTTTAAAAGCAAAAGGACATTGGAGTCGCTGTATTTTAAGCCACTATACCAGCAGGTAGCCGAGCATAACGGGAAAGTGTTTGCCAACAGCAGCAAGACGGTCATCCTGATGATCGATATCAAAACCGGGGCAGAGAACACCTACAAAGTGTTGATGCCGCTGCTCGAAAAATACCGCTCGATGCTTACCGGTGTTGAAAATGGCCGGATGGTTTACCGCGCGGTTACTGTGGTGCTTTCAGGGAACAAGCCATACGATCTGATCGAGAACGACCCTTACCGGCTTGCATTTATTGATGAGGACCTACGCAAGGTTTCGCGCGACTCATCGGCCACCAACCTTTTCCCGATGGCCAGTTGCAAATATTCACACCTGCTGAGCTGGGATGGCAACGGCCCCATACCAGACGACGAGCGCCAGCGTTTATGCACCTTCGTAACTATTGCCCATCGTGGCGGCAGCAAAGTAAGACTCTGGGCCTCACCCGAAAATAAAGCCGTTTGGGACGAGCTGCTGAAATGCGGCGTCGACCTGATCAATACCGATCATTTGAGCGATCTGAAAAATTACCTCACTTCGAGCCCGGTCACTTTCGCCAAGGCTGACTGATAGCTTTCATGCCACCGTTAAAATACGGTGCAAATACCGTAAAAACACGGTACAAAGCCTTTTCTCCTCCATTTAATTTTAGTGATACAGATAATTGACCTGCAATCTGCCGCGGCCCAATTGCCTTGAGCTAAAAATACCGGGAAGCCGAAAACGGTATCAGAGAGTAGGCCGCTAAACTTTAGTCATATGAAAAAGATTTTTACTTTAACTACGTTAGCAGGAGTTTTATTCAGCCTGAATTGTATGGGGCAACAAGCTAACCAGCCAGGGCCCAAGCCGGGTTTGCCAGTTATTAGTTACAAAATACCGTCGAATTTTATTGTTGGTACGACAATAGACCCTATTAATCCTTCAACCGATAAAGGCGGTAAACCGGCATCATATGCTATCTCGCCGCAATTACCAGCTTCGCTAAACTTTAATACTCAAACAGGTGCAATTACGGGTACGCCAAACGCTGTTTTGCTAACAACGCATTATATTATTACTGCGACCAATGAAACAGGCAACGGGAATGTTGGTATAGATATAACGGTTCTCGCATCTCCGCCAACTATTTCTTATGACCAAGTAAGCACTTTTATTGTAGGGGTGCCGATATATGCAAATAATACAGACTCGATTGGTAAAAGCAGCACCTATTACATTAAGAAAAATAACAAGGAAAAAAGGGATTCAATAAACCAGGCTACCGCATCTAGAAAGCAAAAACAAGAAATAGCTAACATTTACTGGAGGTCAGGTTTCCCAATACCTAATTTAAAACCTGTCCTCAACCCTTCAACAGGAAATGATCCAATCAGTTACTCAATAAATCCAGCATTGCCCACAGGACTGGTCTTAAATCCTAAAACCGGCGAAATAACCGGATCTGCCATGGCAATAACTGCAAATGCCAAGTACACTATTACTGCAAATTACAAAACAGCTTCGCCGAGTACATACGATATCAATATTGCCGTAATTGCCAATCGAGATGTACCTGCGTTGCCTGCAACAATAGAGTTTGTGGGTCAGGGAGACATACAGCAGTCATTGAGTAGCGGTGCAAAAATACCGGCCAATACAGGTATTGGTGTTATATATAGGGAGAATTCGAATAGCCATTACGGAATTCTGCATAATATCGAGGTTGAGTTTTCGGTAAACGTAGCTTCCACAGTTGATACCGTTAAAGCGACTAAAGACGCTTCATTTAATGTCTCCAATAAATCCGCATTTGGAAACAGCGTACTTTTGCCGCTGAATTCGGGTCAGGCCTTCTCTTTCGGCTTTACCGGCTATCTTACAGATAAAGGTGGCCCTTATGGTAATTATTATCGCAACGATGCTGCCAAGCCGTTGTGGGGCTTTCTATCGGGATTTAAGGTCAATATCGCGGGTTCAAATCGCAATTGGGAATCTGATAGTACCACTACCAATCCTGATAAATCTACGACAACGATACCGACCCTTGTGAAGGCATCATTACTGAGTACCTATGTAGGCGTTTTTTATGAATTTATTACCCCAACTGCCGACAATAATTTTGGCCAAAATGCTTCGGTTACTCTAGGAGCTGGATATACAGGGCGCTGGATATTGGGCGACGTTGAGCAAAATGCGCAGACCATTTTGAGACAAAGGCTGTTGGGCTCGAATGTAAATTCATTTAATGGGGTAGAATTTCAACTAGGTTTACGGTTTTATAATATAAAGGCCGAGGTGCATATTCCAATCCTATTCAGTAAGGCAAATATCCCAGGCCTCACGGGGGTCCAGCCCACCACCTTCATAGGCTTCAGCGGAGGGTTCCCGATTGATCTGACTAAAAAACAAACTTCAACACCGTAATCATGAAAACTTTATCAAATAAACAAAACGAACGCGAGATGGTCATGTCATTTATGATCATCAGGCGGTCTGTGGGCTTCCTTGGCGTCTCATTACCCGTGGTGCTGGCGCTGGGCATTTGGGCATTTAGCGGCTGCGGATGGATCGAGCCTTCCATCAGTAACTATTACTATACTATAATGGGCAATATTTTAGTTGGGGTATTGTGTGCGGTTGCCTTGTTCTTGTTCACATACAGAGGATTTGATAAATGGGATAATATATCGAGCAATATAGCCGGCCTGTTTGCATTGGGCGTCGCATTTTTTCCCATGAATATAAGTAAGACAATTGATGACGCTGACATATTTATTAAATGCGACCAGGGCTGGCGAAATGCAGTGCATTATACTTCTGCAGGGGTGTTCTTATTGACGCTTGCATATATATCCTATTGCCGGTTTACAAAGACCCATCATGGGAAAAAAGATGAAATGACGGTCAAAAAGAAAAAGCGTAATGTGATTTATCGGGTCTGTGCGGTTTTTATTTTTGTATCAACTGCTATGATCGGAGTTTTGAAAATTGCCCCCGGTATTGCTTGTGCGATCTCGGCCTTTAAGCCGGTATTTGTTTTAGAAACAATAGCGTTATGGGCATTCGGACTTTCATGGCTAACCAAAGGCGAGTTTATCCTGAGCGACTAAAGATCATGCAAACAAAAATAGCCGGTGACAAAACCGGCTATGCAGTTTCTTGCAGTAATGTTCCAATCAGTCTATTCTGGCGTATGCCATCATTTCCCAATCGCCTTTTCCGCCCTTGCGAAGCACGTAGTAGACTTCGTAACGGGCATTGTCCCACATCACATCGAAGTGGGCATATTTGCCTTGTTGTTGGCCCAAACTACCCGCTAATTGTTCATCAATGTGCCTGATGAATTCGGTCAAATCTTGCATTTATTAAACTAATTGAGGGAATAATTAATTGTAAATGTAGCACTTATGTTACTAAAAGCAAATTTTTTTCGTTAAACTTTTTCAGGCGGTAATGATCAGCGGCGTGTTTTTGCTGAGATTCACATAATTGAACGCTTAATAATTTACGCTTTTCACTATTTCACATTTGTTTGTATTGATTAGATTTGGTTTTCCGGCATGCCGTGATATAAACCAATATCTGATATGAAACGTCCCCTGTTACTATTTGCTACCCAATTCCTGGCGGTAATTTGCTATGCCCAGGTGAAAGTTGATAACCTGCTTTGCGAGAACCGTACCAACCCCCTTGGAATGGACGTTGCCGTGCCGAGGTTTTCCTGGCAGCTGGCCTCCGATAAGCGCAACGAGATGCAGACGGCTTACCGTATCGAGGTGAGCGAAAGCCCGGCTTTTCGTGGAGAAACATGGGATTCGGGCAGGATCATGTCCGATTCTTCGGTTTTCGTCGCTTATAAAGGCAAGCTCCTGCAATCGGGCAAAAGATATTACTGGCGTGTACGCGTTTGGGACGATCACGGGGCCACATCATCATGGAGCCAAACCGCATGGTGGCAAATGGCGCTGCTGCACCTTGGCGACTGGCAGGCTAAATGGATAACACCGGGATATGCCGAGGATACGCTCAACAGGCCAAGCCCGCTGATGCGCAAGCAGTTTGATATTCATAAAAAGATCAGGTCGGCGGTGGCTTATATTACCGCTCATGGTATGTATGAGGCACAGATCAACGGTCAGCGTGTCGGCGATGCTTACCTCACCCCCGGCTGGACGAGCTATAAGAACCGCCTCGAATACCAGACCTACGATGTGACGGACATGCTGAAGAGCGGTCAGAACGCTGTCGGCGTAATGCTTGGCAACGGCTGGTATCGCGGTATTATCGGTTTCAGCAACAAAAAGAATGTTTATGGAAAAGACATTGCGCTCCTGCTCCAGATCAATATCACATACGAAGACGGAACTACGGGCGTCATCACGTCCGACGAAAGCTGGAAATCATCTACCGGCGATGTGCGTTACTCAGAGATATATAATGGCGAGACCATCGACCACAATAAAGATCAGCCCGGGTGGACAACCACAGGTTTTAATGATGCGCAATGGAGCGGCGTGCAGGTGCAGGATTACCCGAAGAACATTCTGCTGGCCACTTACAACGAAATGGTGAAAAAGCACGAGACCTTTAAACCCGTACGCGTATTCAAGACACCAAAGAATGAACAGGTGATCGATTTCGGGCAGAACCTGGTAGGCTGGGTGATAATTAAGGTCAAAGGCAAGCCCGGTGATACCATCAAAGTGTGGCATGCCGAAGTGTTGGATAAAGCCGGTAATTTTTATACCGAAAACCTGCGGGCTGCTAAAGCGCAGGACATTTACGTGCTGAAAGGGAATGGCGAGGAAACTTTTGAGCCGCATTTTACTTTTCACGGCTTCCAGTTCATCCGCATCGAAGGCTATGCCGAAGATATGATCAAGCCTGGGGATGTAACGGCGGTTGCTTTATATTCCGATATGACGCCGACAGGCACGTTCACGTCCTCGAACCCGATGATCAACCAACTGCAGCATAATATCCAATGGGGGCAAAAAGGTAATTTCCTCGACGTGCCAACAGATTGTCCGCAGCGCGATGAACGCCTGGGCTGGACAGGCGATGCACAAGTATTTTCACGCACGGCTACGTTCAACATGCGCGTAAATGATTTTTTCGCCAAGTGGCTTCGCGACGTAGCTGCGGACCAGGGCCCGAATGGAGCAGTTCCGTTCGTAATACCGAATTGCCTTGGATTTGTTACCCCGAGCACGGGCTGGGCCGATGTTTCAACCGTGGTGCCTTGGAACATGTACCTGGCTTATGGCGACAAGCGCATTTTAGCCACGCAATACCTCAGCATGAAAGCCTGGGTAGACTATATGGTGAACCAAAGTAAAAACGACCTATGGAACACCGGTTTTCATTTCGGCGATTGGCTGTTTTACAGCATTGACGACGATACCGACGGCAGCTCGGCGATAACGGATAAATATTTTATCGCGCAGTGTTTTTGGGCTTATTCCACGCAGTTGCTGATCAATGCAGCGAAGGTTCTGGATAAACAGGACGATGTGGCTAAATACACTGCGCAGTTGAAGCGCATAAAAGATGCATTCTTCAAAGAATATGTA
This sequence comes from Mucilaginibacter sp., assembly GCA_035551775.1. GTDB lineage: Bacteria > Bacteroidota > Bacteroidia > Sphingobacteriales > Sphingobacteriaceae > Mucilaginibacter. The sequence continues at coordinate 11,867 of DASZMQ010000019.1, forward strand.
ACACGGAACGGCCGCCTGGTTTCGGGCACGCAGACCGCGTATACACTGGCGCTGAATTTTGACATGCTGCCCGATTCGCTCCGCGCGCAGGCCGCCCAAAGATTGGTGGATAACATTCGCGCTTACAATAATCACCTTACAACGGGCTTCCTGGGCACGCCATATCTGTGCCACGTACTCACACGGTTCGGTTATAACAACGTCGCTTACCGGTTGCTGCTGCAGGATACCTACCCTTCGTGGCTGTACCCGGTGAAGATGGGCGCAACCACCATCTGGGAGCGCTGGGACGGCATCAAGCCCGACAAAACATTCGAAGCCGCCAGCATGAATTCATTTAACCACTATTCCTACGGTGCCATCGGCGACTGGATGTACCGAGTAATGGCCGGCCTGGATACTTACGACGATAAACCTGGCTATAAGCACATCCGTGTGATGCCGCACCCGGGCGGAGGCTTTACCAATGCGTCAGCAAGCTTGGATACCTATTACGGCAAGGCAACATCGGGCTGGGAGGTGAAGGATGGCAAAACCTATTTCAATATCGATATCCCTGCCAACACCAAAGCGGACATTTACCTGCCCGCTTCAAAGGTTGAGGACGTGACCGAAAATAACCAGGCACTGGCATCAGATAAAGATATCACCACCGGCGCAGCCGAGAACGGTTATATAGTGATCCATGCGGGTTCGGGAAGCTATCATTTTGCAGTGCCTAATCCACCGGATGCAGGACAAACGATAGGAGCGAAGTGACTATAAACCAAAAGACTTACGAAGTTTTTAAAACTTCGTAAGTCTGAATTTCGGCAATGGAATTATACCATAGCTTATGCAAATGTCCGCCCATATCCGAAGCAGCCTGAATAAACACGAGGCTGAGGTACAAACCGCTGGTTCAGTCAAAACTATGCAGATCGCGGTAAAGCCGACGGGTTTTGGTTCATCTGTCAATGGCGGCGAGTTGCTGCTACTATCGCTGGCTACCTGCTTTTGCAACGATATTTATCGCGAAGCGGCTAAAAGAAATATCGCAGTATCAAATGTTGAAGTAGAAGTTACCGGCGAATTTGGCGCTGAAGGTGAGCCCGGTTTCAATTTTCAATATAAAGCCAATGTGACGGCTGATGCTTCGCAGGAAGAGATCGAAGCGCTGATTAACCATACCGATACGATTGCCGAGATACATAATACGCTGCGCAAAGGATTAAACATTTCCCTGGTAAAGGGATCTCTATAAGGTCCGCAGAATTAATTAGCCCCGCTCCTTTTGAATAGGGGTTGGCGTGAAGCCTTACATCGAAAATATCTTATTATACAAAGCCGCTTCACTGCCCCAATCTTTAAACGCCGCTTCAACGGTAGATTTAAAGCCTTTGCCATCCGTTTGTTTTCCTTTTTTTGGCGGCACAACCGTGTTTGGCGGCAAACTGGTGTCCGTTACTTTGGTCGCGAACCATGTTACGTTTTCGTGGGGCAGCGCCACGCCAAGGATCATTCCCGGTAAGCCGTTAAAGGATTCCGGACCGCCCGAAACGGGTATCTCGGTTGTATAAAATGCCACCACGTAAATCGAATCGAGCATAATGCCGTTCGCCCTGCGGCAGGTATAGCCGGCTATCTCACGCGTCTCATCAGTTATTTTCCATTTGATCTTCCTTATGCTGTCCTTTACAAGGAATTTCTCATCGAATACATTTTTCTGAAAAACGCCTGTACCGGTGTTCAGATCTGAATAGATCGTATTGTTTTGATGCGTTCCGGGATTCCATGAAAACGGTTCATTGGACATTTCTTCTTCAGCCGGCACAAAAAGCGTTTTATTGTCGGTAAATGAAAGGGTGCTTTTCATTGCCTTGAACTGTGGATGGTTCTTTTTGTAACCGTCGAGCATAGGCGCATAAAATGCTTCGTTGTCCTTGTTGATGGCCTTCTGAATGAGGGCATACATATTCAGCCTTTTCTCAAATTCAATCGTGCCTGATTTGGTGAAATGAGCGTGCTGCGCTTTCGCGCAGGTGCAGATCAGGAAAAATAACCCGGTAAGTATGATGATCGTTTTTCTCATATCGTTATTTCTTTGGCGCACCTCCGGCCATTTTACTGAAATCATAAGTAACAGCTAACATAAAATATCTTTTAATTGTGGTATAGCTGTTTTGCGTTATCAGGTTTGCACTTGCGTCCCTGCTGAAACCGACATTTTGATTGAGAAGATCATTCGCCCTTATCTCAAGCTTCAGGTTATCCGTTTTCAGGAATGATTTGGTGACAGAGGCGTTTAAAAGCACACGACTGAAATCCGTAGGGAACGACTGTGTTTTTGCCGTGTATTGGTACTCGCTGTTCGAACCGACCTGAAATTTTCCCGGCAAATATACATTGAAGTTAAAGTAAGCCCGTGCACCCCAGCCATTGTTATTGATATTTGGCTGCAGCGACGACTGGCTTAAGGTGTAGGTTGGTCCGCCAGACAAATTAAAATCCAGCTTTTTCTCCTGGTATTTGCCAAAATTTATTCCCGGATTAAAGGTGTAGTTCTTTGTCATGTTTAAGGCGTTGTTTACATAGTTGTAGAACACATTGCCGTTAGCGTCCATATTCACGCCTATGTTAATGCCTATTTTCTGAATTTTGCGGTTAGCATTGCCCCATAAATTAAAGCTGGAAGTTTCTTTGCCTGACAAATTGAAATACTGGCTTGTACTAACGCCCGTCCCGCTGTAACTGACATGGCTTATGATAGGGTTGCTTGTAAATGAATAATTGCCGCCGAAGAACAGAGATTGGTCGGATATCACTTTATATGAATTATAGAACACAGAAATATTGTTAGAGAACGACGGCGTCAGGTCAGGATTGCCCAGCACAATATTTAAGGGATCGTTGTTCACCCGCAAAGGTTGTATCTGGTCAAGCGTGGGCTGTGTTGTTCTGCCGTTATAGTTAATACTAAATGATTTCTGTTGCGAAAAACGATATTGAAAACGCGCTTGTGGGTTCCAGTCAATAAAGTTCCTGTCCAATGGATTGCCCGTAAATTGATCAATTTCACGAAAAGACACATCGCTTACCTTGGTGCCGAAGTTGAAGTTGATCTTGCCTTTTTTATAATTAAGCGCTGCGCCGGCCTGGTTTGCTAACTGGTTTAATTTATAATCACTGCTGAGCGAATCAACTTTATCGTTGTATATGCCCGGCGCCGATTGATTAAAGGTTTGCCTGTCGGCGGTAGAACTATTAATGTTAAGGCCATAATTCACTATTAATGACAATGCTTTTGAAAAAGGTTCGGTATAAGTTGCATTGGCGCTAAGAGTTTGGCTCTGCAAATCATTGGTTTTTAATTCATTTATTTTTTGCGCACTATCTAATTGCCCTTGTTTATTATAAAAATCGATCTCTGATTTTAAATAGCCATTTGCCGTGCTCTGACTATATGCTTCACTGACATTGAGTGAAAAGGTCCGCCCGGTTTTCTTGAATTTGTGGGTATAGAAGACGCTTGCATTGAATAGCTTTTGATCGACTGTATTGGTCAGGTCGCGGGTATTGCTATTGATCAGGGTATCGTTTCTGAGTTCTGTTCCCGTCCTGTTTTCAGCCGTAGTGCTGTGTTTCGATGTCGCCCCGACGGTGATCTTCAGGTTCGAGCTGGTATCCAGTTTTAACTGGTAAACCACGTCGAGCTTATGCCTGAACATGTAATTGTGATAGGATTGCTTTGTAGTGGAGTTAAGCACACTGTCGGGCAAGTTGTTTTGGGTGATATTGTTGCTGGTTCCGTCTACATTCAGCGTACCGATCTTATAATTCAGGTTGATAGACTCCTTATCGTTATTCCATTTGGAATCGTAATGTACGCCGCCGTTGCGTGCCAGTGGTATTCCCTGTCCATTATATTGACCGCTAAATGAATCGAGGTCGTCATTACTGCCGCTGATAAAAAAGAAGCCATTAGTATCATCATACTCCAGGCCGCTTCCTCCATATTTTTGACTGTCTTGCCAGCCAAGGCCCACCTTCCCGGTATTCCCGATAGTTCCGTAAACAGAAAACTTTTCTTTGGCTTTAAAGGCGTTGAACATCAATTGCCCTTCATAAATGTCCTGTGTCCCGTCGGCTGCTTCGACTTTTCCAAACATGCCATTCTTTTTGTCTTCCCGAAGTTTGATATTGATAGTCTTCTCTTTCTTGCCATCGTCTATCCCCGTAAAAGTAGCCTGGTCGCTTTTCTTATCATACACCTGCACTTTATCTACCATATCCGCGCGGATGTTTTTGGTTACCAGCGTAGGGTCGTCGCCGAAAAACTCTTCACCATCGACCAGAACTTTGTTCACCGTTTCACCCTGGGCGGTTATCTTGCCGTCCTTATCCACCGTGATACCCGGCAACTGTTTCAAAAGATCTTCCACTTTGGCGTTCGGCTGTGTGACGAATGCCCGGGCGTTGAATTCGGTGGTATCGCCTTTGATCTTCATCTGGGCAGCGGTGCCTTTCACGATCACCTCTTTCAACAGGCGCGTTTTCGAGCTCAGGTTCAGCCGGCCGAAATTGTGCACCAGGTGTGCCGAGTCGAGGCTGAACGATTCGGTATAATCGGCATACTCCGGGTACGATGCCAGCAGGATGTACTGGCCTTTGCTCAGGCCGGTGATCTCAAATGAGCCGTCGGCAGCTGCACGGGTGTACTTTACCAGTATTGAATCTTTTGCCTGGAGGATGGCGATAGAAGCGTTACTGAGCTTCACATGTTCCACGCTGTCGTTGGCGATGCCTTTGGCGGAATAGTTTTGGGCAAATGCCCCGGCAGAAAATAACAGGAAACACAGGCAGCATAAGGTTAGATAACGCATAAGGTATATGTTGGTGCTCCTAAAGTAGAACTAAAAATTTGGGATACAATAACAGGCAATGTTAATTTATGTTAAAATGGTGGTTTAAACATATAATTAATTACCGGATGGGGTGATCCTGAGATTTTTCCAGCTCCCGTCGGAACTGGTGCCCGCCCAGTAGCCTATTTTTTTGCCACCGTTGTTTACCAATTCCTTTACTATCAGTGACGCCGTTTTGTTGCCGTTCACAAAAACGCTGACGGTACCGCCATGTACTTCTATCCTGGCGTGAAACCAGTCGTTGGGCTGGGGCCTGGGATCGACGGCCTTTTCGTATTGGTTATGAAATTTGGTACGAAGATATTGCCAGTCGTATTTCGGTTCCGCTACGTATTGAACGTTATGCACCCTGCGCTCAGGGTCATCTGTTTGAAAATTGAAGGGCCTGAAGTAAACGACCTCAAAAGTCGAATCGTTGACACCATGGAATGCGACGCCCAGGAAACTTCCCTGCAGCTTATCCCGGCCCCTGATATCTACTTCGATCGTACCTTCAGTGAATGTCTTGCCATTGAGCCAGGCTATACCATCCGGGTCGGCCTCATCCATGTGTATTACACCGTTGCTGACGGAAACGTGGCGGTTTATTACAGTAAGGCCGGCAATTTTTTGCTGCGCCGCGCAGCTAAGAGAGATCAAAATGATCGCGATCGTTGAAAGGTATTTCATGCTGTTACAGGTTGGTTTGCAAACTGGTCAAGAAATATGCCACGAGGCCAAAGTGTTGATTGATAGCTATTTGTGATAATTTGGGTTTGATTTTTGTACGCTTTTGATATAACCTCCTGTCCGGAAGCGCACAGCCGTAAATTGATTTCAATAAATGATAATTATTTATTATATATGCATGCATAAACCTATAAGCACATGAAGAAGTGCCTTATCATAGCATTGGCTGCATCCATTTTATTAGCAGGTTGTTCAAAAGACAAACAGTCAGGCAATCAGCCCTCAAGCTCAGTTAAGATATCGATCGTTAGCGGCGACGGACAAACGGATACCGTTGGCCAGCCGGTAAAAGATGTGGAATTTAAGGTAACAAAAAACGGCGCTCCCGCAGCGGGATATACTGTGACCTATCAATTATCAGGCTGCAATTCCGACCGGACTGATAAAAGCACTTCAGGCGCGGATGGTACTGTTAAAGAGTACTGGGTCCTCGCCGGCGACGTTGGGCAGCAGTCAATGACGGCCATAGTGCTCGATGCCAATAACAAGCATATCGATTCAGTAACCGCACACGCTACGGCTATCGCTACCGGTAAAGGCTGGCACCCCGCGGCATGTACAACGGGGAGCGTTGCACAGATCGCATCGTTCTGCAAATTAAGTACGGGCAGGTTAATTAGTTGTCATCAGGGACAAAACTACCTTAGGTATTCAGACGACAATGGCCTGAGCTGGAACGCCCTGAAGTCGCTGGCTAATACCCATAATTTTGAATATGCAATTTCAACAGGGAGCGACGGAATATTTGCTTTCGCCTATAACGAAGCGCCTTTCTACTCCCCTGATGCGGGCCAAACCTGGAAAATATTGCCTGCGACGCCATTCAGTAAAGAACAAATAACAAGCGTAAGCTATACAGCAAGTGGTAAAATATTATTAATAACCAGGGATAGCGGTTTGTATATATCAGTTGATAATGGGAAAACATGGACCCTTGTGTCTGCCAGCTTATCAAATACTAATGGGTTGACTTGCGCTGCTGAAGCACAAAATGGAGACCTTTATGTCATAGACGACGACCTAAGCAAGCTATTCAGGTCGGTCGACGAAGGACAGCATTGGACCGATACAACTCCGCCCACCAAGCCAAATCTGTCAGATGAACAAGATTTGTGGTTTTATATCGATCCTGCCACCAATTACTTTTATAAGACCAGGTTTGATCCGGCAGGCGGTATTTATGTATCAAAGGATAATGGGGAAACCTATACCATGCTTATAAGCATAGGGCAATGGTTTATAACCGATCTTACTATTCAAACTGATGGCAATATGTATTATTATTTTTCAGGCCAGGGAATGTATAAAGCATCAGCAGCAGGAGCGAATCCTCAGTTGCTCTGGCCGGTTTCAAGTTTTTTCAGCTTCCCATATATCCTGGCACAAAACAATAATTTTGCAATGGTGATTGACGATGGCTTCACTATTTGGGTTTACAGGCCGTAGTTTTAGGAAGCCTACTTCCCTTCCGTTATACCTTTCCAGTCGTCCGAACGGAACGGCCCTACCGGATAGCCTTCTTTATTGAACAGGTTGGCTTCCACAGGCGCATTGGTCCAGGCGTAGCGAACGGTCACGGGTTGTTTGACCTCATCGCACCAAACCTTCACCTGGTTGCCTACGATATCGGCCTTGGCGAAATGGAATTTATGGTCGGCGCCGGCCACCTCAAAGCCCCTGATGTAGCCATACTGATCCTTAACTGTAAGGCCATTATCGATATTGGTCAGCGTAACAATCGCATAGCCATCCTTAAAATCCACCGACTTGAAAAGCGGGCTGCGATTGGTGTTCCACATACCGTAAACCAAATTGAGCGCTTCATTTGCCAGGCGGTAACCTACATCGGCTTTGTCTTTGGGGTGAATATTGTTAGCGTCACCCACGTCGATGGTCACTGCCATCGCGGTATTTGGAAGGCTAAGTGTCATGGCTTGCGCTTCGCGCAGTTCGGCCCAGTCGCTGCCCTGGTTGCTGTTCGGCATGGTGCCCCACGAGGACAACTGTACGAACAGGAAGGGTAGTTGCCGCCCCCATTTAGCCCGCCAGTCGTTGATCAGCAGCGGGAAAGTGGTGCGGTACTGGTAAGCTTTGTTGGCATTAGCCTCGCCCTGGTACCAGATCACGCCCTCGATAGGATAGGGCAGCAGCGGCGCTATCATGCCATTGTATAACGTGGTTGGTGCGCTGTTCGGACTGAAATCAAAATGATAGGGCCTGCTCATATCCGGCATAATATGCCAGTTCATATCGGCGAGCGTAAACAGAGTATCCGGGAACTGCAGGTAGGTATTGGTCCAGTCACCATTGATGCCGATGCCCCACCATGACGGGTTCTTTTGTAATGATTGCAGGTCGATGAGTACGCTGTTATCACCGTTTTTCCATGTCCCGGCAGGCAGGTTCACCTGGAAATTGCCGTTCACCACCGAAGGTGTTATTGGATTTCCGTTAATATACATCTTCATATCAGCGTCTGTCTGCCCCAGGCGCAATACCGAGGTTTTATCGGTGTAATTCGCATTTAGCCGGACGGTATGTTCCATAAACCCTTCGCCGCGGTACGACGCCCACTTGCCCTGCCATTCCCATGCACCAACTGTGCCCTTCTGCCATTTGTCAAAAAATGTCGGCGGCTGGGTTGCCAGTTCCTCTATCTTATAATGAGTCACAGGCATATTAGGGAAGGAATAGAACTTAATGGTACTGTCTACTACCTGTTTCATACGATCCCAGGTAGTTGGCATGGCTTTCATGCGGGTCTCCAGGTTCGGATCGGTCAGCTGCGACTCTTTGCTGATCCAGCATTCGGCTTGTGTACCGCCCCAGCTGCTGTGGATCAGCCCGACGGTCACATTCAATTGCTGCGATAATTTTTTTGCGAAAAAGTATCCCACCGCCGTAAAATTGCCGACCGTATTTTCATCGGCAACCTGCCATTCGCCGCTTTCGACCCCCTTTTCAGGCTGCAGGCTGATCTTGTTGGGAACATGGAACTGCCGTATGGCATAGGTATGCGCAACCTTCTGCTCGTTCTTAAAACCCAGTGCATTGGCCAGGGTAAACTCCATGTTCGATTGTCCCGAGCACAGCCAAACCTCGCCCATCATCACATCGGTATAGGCCAGTGTATTCCTGCCCGACTCGACGATCATGTTATAGGGACCGCCCTCCTTCATCGGGTTCAGCGTCACCCTCCAGTTGCCCTGGTCGTCGGCGCGTGTATTCACATGCTGACCGTTGAAATGCACTTCCACCTTAGCGCCTTTTTCGGCCGTTCCCCAAACGGGTATGGGCTGGTTGCGCTGCAGCACCATATGGTCGCCGAATAATTTTGAAGTAGTTAACTGTGCTTTCGCAACGGCAAAAAAGCCGGTGAGGATAATGGTTAATAGGAATAACTTTCTCATGATAACGGAGTTAAGGTAACACTCGTAATTAGCGGATTGTTTGGCTCATAAATTTATAAGAAAAGAATATAACTCTTGTTTAAAATTCGGAAATAATCGTCCGACGGTTGATCAGATTCAGTTCTTACCTTTAGCTTTGATCAATGGCAACGGTATCCCTCAGCAGCCCGGCGGGTAAATGGGTAATGGTATCCACTATCCTGGCATCATCCATGGCGTTTATCGACGGCACGGCGCTCAATGTGGTGTTGCCTTCATTGCAGAAAAGCCTCAATGCCACTGCTGCTGACCTTTTCTGGCTGCTCAATGCCTATCTGTTAATTCTTGCATCTTTGATCCTGGTTGGCGGTTCGCTGGGAGATAAACTTGGCCGCAAAAAGATATTCATGTGGGGTATCCTTATATTTATAATTGGCTCCGCTTTGTGCGGTATTGCGCCGGATATTAACTGCCTCATCGGTTTCAGGTTATTGCAGGGCATGGGCGGAGCGCTGATGATACCGGGCAGCCTGTCGCTTATTTCTTCATCCATTGATGAGAAGGAGCGGGGCAAGGCCATCGGCACATGGTCATCCGTTACTGTTCTTGTTACGATGGGCGGGCCCATCCTCGGAGGGGCTTTGGCCGATGCGGGTTTATGGCGATACATTTTCTTTATCAACGTACCCATCGGGATCATATCATTGCTGGTGCTTTGGAAAAAGGTTAGCGAAGTGCGAAGCGGCGATTCGGACCGCTCCATCGATTTTCTCGGCGCGGCAGCTATTGCCTTGGGGCTGGCCTCACTAACTTTTGGTTTCCTTCGTGCCCCCAAAGTTGGTTTCGGCAATTGGGAAGCGTATACGACCCTGGCAGCCGGGGTCATTCTCCTTATTGTCTTTATTTGGATCGAAGCCAAAAGTAAACACCCAATGATGCCGCTGTCGCTGTTCTCCAACGTTACTTTTAGTGGTGTAAACCTGCTTACTTTTTTTCTGTACGCCGGGTTGGGAGCAGGGATGCTTTTCATGTCATTGGACATGGTGCAAGTGCAGAGCTATACCCAGTTTCAATCGGGCTTAACGTTCCTGCCTTTTACCCTGCTCATGATTGGCATCGCGCGATTTGCCGGCGCCTGGGCCGATAAATTCGGGCCGAGGCTGTTTCTTATTTTTGGGCCTGCCGCCGCGGGTGCAGGCTTATTGATCCTTTCCTTCGTCAAACAAACCCACGGTGCTTCTGATTACTGGACGACATTTTTCCCCGGGATCATCGTATTCGGCCTGGGCATGTCGTTCACCGTTGCGCCATTGACGGCCACGGTGATGGGCGCGGTCAGCGATAATTTTTCGGGCGCTGCATCGGGCATCAACAATGCCATGACGCGTATAGCCAACGTGTTTGCCAACGCTATTTTCGGGGCGCTGGCCGTGCTGTTTTTTGCCGGCACTTTACAGGGTAAAATGCAATCGGCACAGCTTGATGCGAAGAATAAACAGGAGATCATAGCCCAATCCGCCAACTTAGGGGATGCGAAAGCGCCATCCTCTTTATCCGCGCCGGAAAAAACAGCCATTCAGAATGCCTATCGTGAAAGCTTTATTTCGGCTTATGCCAATATCATGCGCCTTTCTGCCGGCCTGGCTTTTTTAGGGGCGTTGATGACGGTGTTTTTTATTAGGAATAGGGCTGTGAAAAAGGAGTAGAATAGTTCTGCCGATTTTATAATTTTATAACAACATGCCTGACTTGAACGCAGTACCCGCATATATCGAATGCCACGACGTGGAGAGCCTGCGCCGTTATTTTGACGAAGGCGGCGACCCCAACGGACATTTCAGCGATGGTATGCCCATTTTTACCCTAATGGTAGAAATGTATCTGCGTTCGCCCAGGTTTAAAGATTGTGTGCAGGTATTTATCGACCATGGCCTGAAATTCGGTCGCGACGAGCTGCTGGCCGTATTTACAGATGATCCAGACAAATTGAAAAAGATACTTGAGACCGAACCGAAGCTGATCAACAAAACCTATTCATTATATAACAATGCTTTTACGGCCTTAACCGGAGGCACATTGCTCCATTTTTGTGCCGAATACAATAGCGTGAATTGCGCCACGGTACTGGTTGAACGCGGAGCCGATGTAAATGCCAAAGCAGGCATTGATGAGCACGGCTTCGGCGGGCATACGCCCATCTTTCATACCGTTAACCAGGTGCTCAATAATTCCCGCGAGATGCTGTATTTTCTGCTCAACAATGATGCTGATCTCAGCGTGACCCTTAAGGGACTGATCTGGGGCAAAGGCTACGACTGGGAAACCTTTATTCCATCCGTAAATCCTATCAGCTACGCTATGATGGGCCTGCTGCCACAAATGCACCGAAAGGATATTGTCGTGGCCGAAACGGTCTCGTTGCTTATTAAACACGCCTATGATATCGACTATCTGCCGCCGAATGTGCCCAATAAATACTTACATTGATCGATGAAAAGAACCTTTTTGCCCTTATTCCTGGCAGCCTTCCTATTGGCCTCATGCCAACACAAACAACATCCCGCAAATGATTCACCGGACTGGGCTTTGCTGCCATTCACAAAAATTGACAGCGTCAACCCGATACTAAAACCGGGCACGGGCAGCTTTACCGATCCCATTCGAAAAGCAATAGTGCACTGGGAAGAAAAAGACGTCTTTAACCCGGCGATCGTAAAAAAGGATAATAAGATATACATGCTTTACCGCGCACAGGACAAGATCGGTAAACCGGCCGGAACCTCGCGGATCGGCCTGGCTGTAAGCACCGATGCGGTTCATTTTACGCGCATGCCCGAGCCTGTGCTTTACCCGGATAATGACACTTGCAAAAAGTACGAGTGGGAGGGCGGCTGCGAGGACCCGCGGGTGGTACGGGATAATAAAGGCACTTACTATATGACCTACACCGCCTATGATGGCACGACGGCCCGGCTTTTCGAAGCTACTTCTACCGACCTGCTGCACTGGCAAAAGTACGGCAGCGTGTTCGCCAAAGCCGATCACGGAAAATACGTCAATAAATGGTCGAAATCGGGCTCGATCGTATCGGTTTATAAAGACGGTGAGCCTGAGGCGGTGAAAATAAACGGCAAATACTGGATGTACTGGGGCGACTCGCAAATATGGGCGGCCACTTCCGACGATCTGATCAACTGGACCCCGGTGAAAATGCAGCCCGGCGAAAAGGCACCCGCGCCATTACGCGGCCAGGCGCTTACTATACCCGAGCTAAAAGTTATTATACCGCTACGCGCCGGGAAATTCGACAGCGATTTAGTGGAATCGGGCCCCCCGGCAATGCTGACGGACAACGGTATCGTGCTGATCTATAATGGGAGGAACCATATTTTCGGTGGTGATTCCTCGCTGCAGGAAGGCGAATACGCCGCATCCGAAGTGTTGCTTGATAAGTACGACCCGACAACGATCCTCGAGCGCATGGATACCTGGTTCATGAAGCCCGACAAACCTTACGAGATCACAGGCCAGGTAAACCAGGTTTGTTTTGTAGAAGGGCTGGCGGAGCTGAACAGTAAATGGTATTTATATTACGGCACGGCGGATTCGAAGATTGCAGTGGCGGTTTGTGATACCCGGTCAAAGGATAAATAAAGAAGTTCCTCTTAAGATTATCAATTAATCATTTCTTGAGGTATGATTGAAACTGCCTCTTACTATGTGACGAGTGACTTTCCTGCCTAATATGTATCAATGCACCGTCAAAACACCTCCCAAAATACCGTGAAAACACCAGGGTCCGATTTTCTGTAAATCAATACTTTAGAGGTAATTCCAACCTTAAAAACGGCTATATGAAAAAAGTATTTATCCTTTTTGCATTCAGTTTCCAGTTCCTGTTTGCCAGTGGACAGAGCAGTGTGTACAAGATCGTTACAGATATCTTGTCGAATAACGGCGGGGGCACGACCAGCCCGCTGGTGATCAATGACGACGTGGCGACGGAATTGAAGCCATTTTTCAATAACGCAGCGCCGAATCTCATTATTGACAGTTTGAAAAGTAACCCGGTTTTTCTGCACAACCTGGACTTCGCTTACAGCGCCGTCAGAAATCGTTCCGCTTTTGCAGCCCCCAGTTTCCGATACACTGCAAATATCGGCAATGTGGATGTGACAAATTTTGCCAATGCCGTGGCCAGCCTGATGATCGACAGGGCCAAGCAGGAATTGACGCTGGCGTTCTTCAACCATTTGCAGGATTTGGCCAAAAAATACCCGGAGTTCCCGACGCTTTTTCCCAAAACCTACGACCAATTGCGTAACCTGTTATCGTACACTTACCCGCAGATGCTGCCGGCATTACGAACAGCCTTCCTTGCCGACCTGCAGCAATTGCCGGCGAACCTGCAGGCGTTACTGGAATTGCCGCAATTTGCCGGTCTGTTGTCTAATTTCCCGGAAGCCCAGATGGCGGTGAAGGCTTTGCAGATCATGCATGATTTCCAGCAGGGGGTAACACCTGCACGTGTGATCAGCGCGCTGAACGATGAGGCGCTGATCCTGCGGGCATCATCTTTTTATGCGAATTCCAGTACCGCCTTTAAGAACGTAGTGGCCTCGCTGCGTTTCGCTCAGCTGTTCTCGGTCAGCCTGATGGACGGTACGGGCGGGAATAACATCTGGATCACAGCCACGCAGGCAAATGACCTGCTGCATAACGAGATTGCAACGCGGCTTTACCTGGGTTTGTTGTGGCAGCAGGCTAAGGATGCGAGCCTGATCTTTTATGTGGGTAAGCCGCTGGCTCCGGTCTTACTTTCCGACATGATCGCCAATAACAAGGACAATATCCTGCTGCTCCAGACGAAGTTGTCCGCCTTCATCGACCAGGCGACCACGATCAATACCGCATACAATACCTATAAGATGCACGCGACGAACGACAATTTATTCAATTTCATCAATGCATCGCTGGATGGTATAGACAATGTGCTGAGCACGGTCAAAGTGTTCGATACGCGGCTGCAGCCCGACAATTACCTGGCGATCGCACGGAAGGCGAATAGCCTGTACAAGGACATTTACGCCAAGCAGTATACACAAGCTATCAGCGATGGGCTGGATATTCTGAGCAGCATCGAGCAGATGACGCATTACCAGAAAAAGGCGGCCAATGCATTGTTTGCTAATGCCAGTACTCGGGCGGCTTATAAAATGTCCTCAGATACGTTGGCTACTTTCATCGAAAAGGTGAAGCCCTACGCGCTATTTATCGCTACGATAGCAGATGCTAAAAGTGAAGCGGATATCCAGTCGGCCCTGGATAACGCCATCCTGCCGGTGGGCAGCTCTTCGATCAAGAAGAATACGCAAAACAATTTGAGTGTGCAGACTTATTTAGGAGCCTATTATACCGCCGTTAATTATTATCCTTCCGCTATCCGGTCATGGTCTGACCGTTTCGGCGTCTACGGGCCGATCGGGCTGGCTTATACTCCGGGTTTCGCCAGTCGGGGTAAATGCGGTTCGGTTTCGTTGTTCGCTTCGGTCTTCGACCTGGGCGCAATCATCGATTACAAGCTGAAACAGGACCCCAGCACGACCTCGGGCACGGGCAGCACCAATACTACCGCGACTAAGCAGTATTCTGTGAATTTGGGGCAGATATTTTCACCGGGCATCCATGTAGTTTACGGGTTTGGCGCTAATCTGCCCTTATCGCTCGGGTTTGGCGCGCAGTACGGCCCCGGCCTGTCCAAAATCGATGCGACAGGTACTACCAGCGTGATCAACCCCTGTTGGCGGCTGAATGCCTTCCTTGCTGTGGATTTGCCATTCTTTACCCTGATCAACAAAACTAAACGTTAAATGCTGCTATTAGCCGAGTAAGATCAATTAAAAAGCCATCCGCTAACCAGCGGATGGCTTTAAAAAGTAGCGGGGAGCAGGATCGAACTGCCGACCTTAGGGTTATGAATCCTACGCTCTAACCATCTGAGCTACCCCGCCGAATATTTTCCTCTTTTTCCCCAGCGTTTTGCACAATATTTTGTCGCAAAAGCCGCTTTAGTTCTATCTAAACATCATTCTGTAAATCAGTGTACAAAATTCGGTTCAAATAACCTTTACCGGTCGCAAAAAGAGTTTGCAAATATAGCAGAAAATCATTTCCTTTAGAAAAAATGTGAAGATTTAGACCGGAGTAAGCCGTATCATATCCCCCATGTCTGAGAAGAAGAAGTTCAATATTGAATACGAAATAAAATCGTCCCCCAGGATATTATATGGTTTTTTGAGCGAACCCAACGGGCTTACCCAGTGGTTTGCCGACGATGTAAGCGTGCGCGACCAGGTGTACACCTTTACCTGGGACGGCGAACAGCAAAAGGCCAGGATGCTGGCTTCAAAAGAGAATAAGATGGTTCGCTTCAAATGGCTTGACGATGAGCCCCAATGTTACTTTGAAATGGAAATAGTGCAGGACGAGCTGACCAACGATGTGGCCCTGAGCATCACCGATTTTGCGGTTGAAGATATCATCGGCGAGCGCAAGCTGATATGGGATAACCAGGTTGAATACCTGGTAAGCGTTTTGGGTGCATGAGGGAATTCTACTTTTTCCCTAATTTTGTACCGTGAAGAAAATTCATCTTCTTTTACTGAAATCCTTCGTAAGGCCGTTTATCGCCACGTTCATGATCGTCATGTTCGTGCTGCTGATGCTTTTCCTGTTCAAATACATTGACGACATCATCGGCAAAGGATTCGACTGGTGGACCATCACCCAATTGATGCTGTACGCCTCGGCCACCAACGTAGCTATGGCTCTACCCTTGTCCGTGCTGCTGTCTTCTATCATGACCTACGGCAGCCTGGGCGAGAATTATGAGCTCGTGGCTATCAAAGCAGCAGGGATATCGCTGCGCCGCGCTATGTACCCGATGATCATTGTGGTATCTATTTTGAGCATTGCGGCCTTCATCTTTTCCGATAACATGCTGCCCATTGCGTGGAAAAAGTATTATTCGCTGCTTTATGATGTGCGCCAGCAGAAATCGGCCAGCATTTTTCCCGAAGGCGTTTTCACCAACAGCTTCAACAATTATACTATTCGTGTGCAGAGGAAGGATCCGGACGGGCGTACGCTGCACGGCATCATGATCTATACCAAAAACGAGGCGGACAACAACCTGAACGTGCTGATAGCCCAGGAGGGCCTGATGTACCGTACCCCGGACAACCGGTACCTGGTGATGAAATTGAAAAATGGCATAAAATATGACGAAACTCCCGGCGATAAAAACCTGGAAGAACGCCAGCGGCTGACCCGATTCCGATTCAAGGAGACTGAACAAAAATTCTCGCTTGATTTCATGAAGCTCCATCGAACCGACATTAACTTGTTCAGCTCCGCTCAAATGATGGATTTGAAGCAATTGACCTATTTCACTGATTCGACCCGGCGCGCTGCTCAAAATAATATGAGTGCCAATTACAGATCAACCACAAGCTATATTAAGTATTTCAATATCCCCCTAAAGAGCAGAACTGTAACGCACATTGTACCTGTAAAGGGCGACGGAGCATTAGGCGGGTTGAATACTGCCCAGCGGCTGTCTGCTATCATGAATGCGGCCAATGAAGTTCGTTCGGTGCAAACCATGGTAAAAAACCAGGCGTCGTTCTATAAGGAAGCCGATAAGAGCGTGCGCAGGTACGCGGTTGAATACCAGAAGAAATTCACGTTATCAGCCGCCTGCGTGGCACTGTTCCTCATTGGGGCGCCTCTTGGTGCTATAATACGCAAGGGCGGCCTGGGCATGCCGGTTGTGGTTTCGGTGATATTCTTCCTGGTTTATTATATTATTTCTACCATAGGCGAAAAGTCTGTAAAAGATGGCGATCTGTCGCCTTTCATCGGTATGTGGATCGCTATCCTGGTGTTGACGCCCATCGGTATCTTCCTGTCTTACAAAGCCGCAAATGATTCGGCGCTGTTCGACATGGAAGCATATAAACGATTTTTTTATAAGTTGCTAAGAAGGAAGGACGCCTGATTAAGTTGAAAAGTTGCAAGATTGGAAAGTTGTAATGTTATTTGGATAGGGGGCAACCTTACAACCCAAACAAGCAACTTTTACAAACGACCGACCGTAATCGCCTAACGAGGGGTTACATTTGTACAATATAACATTAGGGACTAAAAATGCTGAATACGATACAGGAAGCCATAGATGCCATTAAAGCGGGGAAGACGATCATTGTTGTGGACGATGAAGACCGTGAGAATGAAGGCGATTTCTTAACCGCGGCACACAATGCCACTCCTGAAACCATTAACTTTATGATACGCCATGGCCGCGGCCTGGTCTGCGCTCCGATAACCGCTCAGCGTGCCAAAGAGCTTGAACTGGAGCCTATGGTGAGTCAAAACACGACCTCGCACGAGACCAATTTCACCGTTTCAGTCGATCTGCTGGAAGGCTGCACAACGGGAATTTCGGCGTCGGACCGTTCGAGGACCGTGCTCGCTTTGATCAATCAGTCAATCCTGCCTGCCGATCTTGGCCGGCCGGGGCATATATTCCCGCTTATAGCTAAAGACGGTGGTGTTTTACGCAGGACAGGCCATACCGAAGCTGCCATCGACCTGGCTGTATTAGCTGGCTTCGAGCCGGCGGGCGTTATTTGCGAGATAGTGAAGGAAGACGGGGAAATGGCCCGCTTGCCCGACCTGGTAAAAATGGCCAAAGAGTTCGGGATGAAGATCATTTCCATCAAGGATCTGATCGCCTACCGTCTTACAGCCGAGACACTCATTCACCGCGAAATTGCTGTGAAATTGCCGACCGAGTGGGGCGATTTTGATATGATTGCATATACCCAGCTGGATACCGGGGAACATCACCTGGCCCTGGTGAAAGGCACCTGGGAACCAGATGAGCCCGTCCTGGTGCGCGTACACAGTTCCTGCGTCACCGGCGATATTTTCGGGTCATGCCGTTGCGACTGCGGGCCGCAACTGCACAAAGCAATGCAAATGATAAGCGAAGAAGGGAAGGGCGTTGTTGTTTATATGAACCAGGAAGGCCGCGGCATAGGACTGATAAACAAGCTCAAGGCATACCACCTGCAGGAGAACGGCCTGGATACCGTCGAGGCTAACCTGAAGCTCGGCTTTAAAATGGATCAGCGCGATTACGGTATTGGCGCACAGATATTGCGCAGCCTGGGTGTTTCAAAGATGCGCCTGATGACCAATAACCCGAAGAAACGCGCGGGCCTGGTGGGCTATGGTCTTGAAGTTGTTGAAAATGTGCCCATCGAGATCAAACCAAACCCGTATAATGAAGCTTATCTGAAAACCAAGCGTGATAAGATGGATCATACCATCCTGCTCGATCACTGATCCTGATCAGCCTGCAATCCTTTTGAACCACCAATGGGGGCGGATGCCGGCGGCTGTGCAGGTGCTTTGGGCGGTGGTGGTACTACAGGAGCAGGTTTAGTGTGCGACTTGAATATATTCCTTATGAATTCGCCGAAAGTGTCAAAATCCCTTTGATATACCAGGCCGACGCCGTTCACGTATTGAGCGGTTATTGCGTCTATCACGTTCAACTCCGTCGTGCTTAGCTGCCTGTATGAGTAACGGGCGCTCAGGTCGCCGTTCTTCAATATCTGGTACTGCGCACTGAAGTCTTTCGAAAGCTGGTTGAAGCTTGAATTGAAGATTGTGTATTGGTTACCGAATAACTGGTTGGCGTTTTGACCACTATTAGTGAACAAACTTCCCTGTAGAATCACTCTTTCGTTCAACAGGCGAAGCGAAGCGCTGGCATCGTTAAACGAACGAATATTCAGGTCAAAGTTCTTAATCGCATTGGATTGCGAGATGATAGCATTAAGCTTGCTGAATGCAAGTTCACTCGCGGCTGTTTCGGCGGTGGTTGAAGCCTGGTTGGTAAGCGAACCGTTCCAAAAGTTCCGCGTCACGATAACGGCCACCGCCTGTTGGTTTCGGTTAAAGTCATTACTAAGGTAGGCACTCAGGTCATCCTTTATCGATGGGTTGGTCGGAAAGTTGAAATCAAAGTCGATCACAGGCGCGAGCAATGATTTGGTCAATATTAACTCAGCCTGTACTAATGTCAGGGGTGTAGCTTGTTTTGTGCCCGCAAGCTGGCCCGCGGCGGCATAAAGCGGACTAATATCGGTTCGTAATTC
The DNA here is from genome assembly GCA_035551775.1 of Mucilaginibacter sp. Taxonomy (GTDB): domain Bacteria; phylum Bacteroidota; class Bacteroidia; order Sphingobacteriales; family Sphingobacteriaceae; genus Mucilaginibacter. The sequence goes on from DASZMQ010000019.1 coordinate 31,118, forward strand.
GTAGATGGCCGTCATATTGATCTCAGCATTCGCGGGGTCGCCGGTCCACCTTATCGTCCCACCCTGGTTCACCAGGAAATCCTTGCTAATAATGTTCTTGGCACCAAACTCAAATTTACCGTTGGTGATCAGGTAGTTCCCGTACATGTTAAAGTCGCCCAGGCTGCTGATATTCAGTTTCAGATCGTTGGTTGTGCCATTGCCTTCAAGCTTACCATAATCCGTGGTGATCTTTAATGTCGTCTTTTCATCGGCGCTCAGGTCGAAATTCAATGTGATGCCATGGAAGGGTTTTGCCTGGGCCGTTTGTTTAGTGGTATCCCGGTGGTTCACATACCTGATAAATTCGTATGAACTTGCCGTGGAAGAAGTGTTCAGCGGGATATTAAATACGGTTCCGGCATCTGTTTTAGCCTTGATATCGATATTCATATTATCCGTAGGGCCATTGAATTTGAAGGTGCCGGAAGCGAAAGCCGTACCGAAATACAGGCGATTGTCCTTAAAAGTAGTATTCAGCGCAAGCAGGTTTTTGGCCTGGAGCGTCACCTCGATGTCCGGGTTCGAGAGATCATTCAGATCCACGGTTCCGTTTGCAATGCCGGTGTTGCCCCGGTAATCTTTAAGCGCCAGGTCCTGTATTTTGATCACGCTGCCTTTTACTATCAATGTATGGTTGATCGTGTAAGGGGTCTTCAGATAATTTACGGTTACGCCGGTATTCTCGAGCGAAATGTTCCCGTCAAATTGCAGATCAGTTAATGAGCCGCTCACCTTGAGGTCACTTGAGATAGTTCCTTTCAGGTCCGAAACCAGGTCCTTTACAAAAGGCGCGAATATGATCGCTTCGCTGTGGTTCATTTTCAGGTCGAAATCCATCGAATTCTGGGTGCTGTCCCGGCCTAAAAGGTATGCCCCGGAAATGTTCATGGTCTCAAGGCCCCGGCTCATTATATTCAGCTTCATATCAGCCTGTTTCCGGTTGCTGTCGAGCGAAGAGGCCACTTTTACATCGCCGATATAGGTCTTGTTCATTATGAACGAATCGATGGCCAGGTGCGAATCCATCGTCGGTGCTTTGGTTATGGCGCTCAGCATTACATCCCCGTTAAGCGTGCCCTTTAACTTGATATCGGCAGTTTTAACCAGTTGGTCAAATGTGCCCATACTGAATTTTTCGAAATCAACTTTAAGCTCATCCGCCGGACTATCCGATATAAGCCCGTTGATCTTTACTTTCTGGCTGCCGTTCGCTAATTCGAATCCCGATACCTGCGTTTTGCCATCGAACAGCCGGATCCTTACCTGGTTATCAATGCGCCAGTTCTGGCGCTCCAGTATCACGTCCGAGGGCAGCAGCTTCAGCCTTGCCGTGGTATCCCTTGCAAATTGCACCAGCCCGTAAAGGTCAAGCTGGTTCGCTGCGTCCTTATCCGCCAGTTTTATGTTGAAGTCGAGGCTGTCCTTTTTCAGAAAATTGGTGACATCAATGTTCTTTACAAACAGGCTGTCGGTAAAGTTGATCTTGCTTAGCGAAACGTTCACGCCAAGGTATTGGTCGGTGGTGTTTTCGTCAATGATCAGGTCGTGGAAAACTGTACTGCCGAGCGCAATGGTTTTCACATAGCCATTGAACGTGGCGGTTTTATCCTGCGAATTGAATTTCGCTACAAACGTACCCTGGTCGGGTACTTTAACATCGGGCCGGAAGAACGCCAGCAGCGGGTCGAGGTTCTTCAGCTGCAGGTTGAAGGCGAAGTTTTGAGGATTGAACGGAGCCGAGTTGATCTGCAGAGAAGGGATATATTTTTTAACGATAGCCTGGAAATACGCCGGGAGGGTTGGCAGATCGTAATTGCCTTTCAGGGTGCCGTCGGCAATATCAGATCGTAGGATGATCGATCGATCGTTCCCCATGCCTTCTGCTGCCAGGTATAATGAATCCACACCATAGTCACCGCGGGGATCAGTCACCCGTACGCAGGATACCTGGAGCTTTCCCTGTAAATTGTTTAGGTTATTGCCTGCAAAGTCAGAGTTCACTTGTCCCGATAGGGTAACGGTGTCCCCGATCAGTTTCAGAGCGTTGAGGTGTGCGTTGTCCAATTTTGCTGAGAATTTATAAACGTGCAGCTCAGGGTTCAGGTCGACGCTGCCTTTGGCGTCCAGCTTAATGTTCCTGTCGTTGATGGTAATATGCCCATTGGCTATCTTTCCGGCGAAGGTTCCATTTATACCAAGGTTACTGTAATCGTACCCTTTCAGCGTGATGTATTTGATGGTGGTGTTGAGTTTGGCATCCAGATCACTCATTTTATCTCCGCTGCCATTCACATCGGCAGTCAATGTAGTACGGCCTATATCAGGAACATCGATCAGCTTGCCCAGGTCAAAACTATAAGTGGATATTTTGCCGCTGTACGATGGCTTGCCGCCCTTCGCGATCTTTAGATTGATGTCCGAATCAAACCGACCCAATTTGGTCTTAAAGGTACCATAAGCAATGAAATCTCGCTGCAATCCCGCAAAACGTCCTGTAAAATTCACGTCGCCGAATTTGGCCAGTATATCCGGTGCTTTCGCAGTCGGTTCGCCGGCAAAATTGCTGTACAGGTAGTCGATATCGCGTTTGTTGGTAGCTATCTGTTCAAAATTCAGCTCCATGAAGGTATTCTTCCAGTCAGGCAAACCTCTCAGGTCAAAGTCGCCTTTCACATACGTTGCCTGCCCGCCGGTTATCAGCATGTTTTTCGAGCGCAGGTTTCCTACGTAGCCGGTGATATGCCCCTGCAGCCCCAAATCAAACCTGGTCTTGTTTAATCCATCAGTAAAGTAAGCGATATCGCTTGATGAAACCCGCGATTCTCTGAAGTCGCCGTCCATGTACACGCCAGTCTCTATATGGTTGAAGGAATCGAAGGATTTGAACTTCATTTTGATGTTGTTCCACAGGTCCGTTTTCCCCGTCTTCAAATGCATGTGCTGCACCACGATTTGGTTAGTATCCACCGTCGCTGCCCCGCTCAGGTTCTCGATAGAAAAACCGCTTTTGGCTTCCTTCAGCGTCAGGTTATCGATGTCGCCCTTGAACAGGTGATGCGTGAGGTCAAGGTTCATCACTACCGTGCTGAAATTATGCACATCCACATCGTCAAAATTCACCTGCTTCATCAGCGTATCCACTTTCTGGTTCCTATACCTGAAGTGCATGTTGTTGATGGCGATCTTTTCAAATGCGACCTTCCAGGGCTTGCCGGCCTTTTGGTTTTTAGTGGTATCGGGCGGCGATTTAAAATAATCGATGATGAAATCCAGGTTGCTGTGTCCGTCTTTCTGGTCTTTAAGGTAAACCGAAGCGTTATCCAGCCGAACTATGCTCAGGTCGATAACGCGCCTTTTGATGCTGCCGAATAGCGAAAAACCATTGATGCCGACTTCGAGGTGGGGGGTGTTGATGAGCGTGTCCTTGCTTTTGTCAAGCACATATAAGCTATCGAGCGCCACACGCGAGAACGGTTTGAGATAAAGAGCGCCGATATAAACCTTAGTATGCAGCTTTTCGGACAAAGATTTGGCCACCTTCTTGGCGGCCCAGGTTTGCACAGGCTTGTATTGGAACAATAGCAATACGATACTGATCAATAGCAATATCCCCAGCACAACTCCAAGCGCTATTTTCAGTAGTTTTTTAATAACTTTGTCCCCAAAAAAGATTAAAGCCCAAAGGTAAAATTCAAAAACCGATAATCTGTTTTACTTTTTGAACATATTAACGTTTTTTTTTGACTTTAATTGATACCGGAGGTTTACTGACCTTCAATGTTTTAGAAAATTTCCTCCTCGGACAGTGCCTGTAATACTCGGAATAGAATCCTCCTGCGACGAAACTTCAGCCTCAATTTGTGCCGATGGCGCCATTTTGAGCAACGTGATCGCCAATCAAACCATACACGAAGCATACGGGGGCGTTGTGCCGGAACTGGCCTCGCGCGTACATCAGCAAAACATCGTTCCGGCAGTGCAACAGGCTATCGTTAAGGCAGGGATAAACAAGAAGGACATAAATGCTGTGGCCTTTACGCGGGGCCCCGGGCTTTTGGGATCGTTGCTTGTAGGCGTTTCATTCGCCAAAGCATTTGCATTAGCCAAAGGCATACCCCTGATCGAGGTGAACCACATGCAGGCACATGTGCTGGCCCATTTTATTGACGATCCCAAGCCTTCATTCCCTTTTCTTTGCCTGACAGTTTCGGGCGGGCATACACAGATCGTGTTGGTGAAAAATTATTTCGACATGGAAGTGGTCGGCCAAACCAACGACGATGCCGCCGGCGAAGCACTTGACAAAACCAGCAAGATATTAGGCCTGCCGTACCCCGGCGGACCGCTTATAGATAAACATGCCAGGCTTGGCAACCCGGATGCCTACCAGTTCCCCGAACCCCAGATACCGGGCCTTGATTTCAGCTTCAGCGGGCTTAAGACCGCTATTTTGTATTTCATCAGGGATAATGTTGCGGCCAATCCGAATTTCATCGAAGAGCATATCAACGACATCTGCGCCTCGGTTGAAAAGCGTATTGTCACTATCCTGCTCAATAAATTGAAAAAAGCGGCCCTGCAGTATAGAATTAAGGATTTAGCGTTGGCTGGTGGCGTTTCCGCCAACACCGGTCTGCGCAGCGGACTGAAATATTTAGGCAAAGAAATGGGCTGGAATACCTTTATTCCACAGTTTCAATACTGTACCGACAACGCCGCCATGATAGCCATAGCCGGCTATTACAAATACCTTAAAGGCGATTTCACCGGGCAGGATGTTGCCCCACTGGCAAGGATGCCCTTTTGATTTAATGAGTGAATTAGTGAGTTAGCGAATGAGTGATTTATATTTTAACTCACTAACTCACTAATTCACTCATTCACAATTATTTAAAGCAGTATTTCACACCCAATCCCGGCGCTATATCGAAAAACGGCCCTGTGGCCAGTTCCAGGCGCGGGTTCAGGTCGACGCTTACGGCAATGGGCGACTGCGGTATTACGTATTCAAGCCCGATAACGCCGTCGGCACCCAGGAGTATCTGGTTGTTGGTGTAGTGCACGTTATCGCCATTGAAGCGTTGGTAATAACCTGCACCAACAGCGCCCAGGTGTGCGCCAAAGCCATAATAGAACCGGAAACCTTCAATGTTAAAGGCTTTTTGATTGATCTCGTATAACCCGGTGATCACCAAACCATGCGGCGAGCGGAGCCCGAGAATGCCCTCTATCGCCGTGGTCGGCGTCATGAAATATTTGCCCGAAATGCCGTTCTCGTAACCGCCGAATTTAAGTCCGGCCGCAAGCTGGTAGTTGGGAAGATATTCCTGCGCCTGTGATGTTTTGCTGATAAATAATAATGCGAAAAAAATAGATAAAAAGTATGCTGTGCGTTTCATGGGTGTTTATTTGCAAATAACGTTAGTTTTCCCGGTTTAATTGTAAATGACTTCGATTAATATTTGTAACTTGCTGTTTTACAGCAGCAAATATTGAATATTTTAATATATGATGACAAAGCAAAAAGAAAAATAGTTGCATGCATTAACATTTTTATCATCCAATTTGTTACGGTTTTATAATTAAAAAATAGGTTAACTTAGCCATTTTACAAGCCTGTTTTATGAAACAATTCGGCGCGGTAAAGCCCTGGCATCTTGGGCTGTCATTGCTATTTATATTCTTTCTTTCATCATTTATCCTTACAGGGAAACGCCCCGCTCAGGATGACACCTGGCAGAACTGCGTGGTAGTATGTGCCTATCCCGATGCTGCAAAAGTAGGAGTGGACATTTTGAAAAAAGGCGGGAATGCTGTTGACGCCGCGGTGGCCGTTCAGTTCGCTTTGGAAGTGACATTTCCTGAGGCCGGAAATATCGGCGGGGGAGGGTTTATGGTTTTTCGTTCATCTAAAGGGGAGGCTGCCACGCTCGATTTCCGCGAAAAAGCGCCGGTCCTCGCCAGCGAAAATATGTTTCTCGATTCCGCGGGGAATGTCATCAAAGGGATGAGCCTTTCCACGCATCAGGCATCGGGCGTTCCCGGTTCGGTTGCCGGGATGTTTGAGGCGCACCGTAAATATGGGCATCTGAAATGGGCCGAACTCGTGCAGCCGGCTATCGACCTGGCGCGAAACGGTTTCAAAATAACCAAACGCTGTGCTAATGACTTCAACCGGGCTGCGGTGGAGTTCAGGCGGTTGAACCCCGGGAAAAATTACCTGCAAAAAGATACGCTATGGAAAGAAGGCGACTTGCTGGTGCAGGAAGACCTTGCCAAAACGCTGGAATTTATCCGCGATAAGGGCCGCGATGGTTTTTATGATGGTGTAGTAGCCGATGAACTGGTAGCCGAAATGCAAAGCGGAAAAGGGTTGATTACGAAAGAAGATCTTAAAAATTACCATGCCATATGGCGCAAACCGATCATCGGCAGTTATAAAGATTACAAAGTGATCACTATGCCGCCACCATCGAGCGGCGGAGTGGCGCTTTTGCAGCTGCTGCAATGTGTGGAAAAATACCCGCTGAGCCACTGGGGTTTCAACAGCGATTCGACTGTTCAGCTTTGTGTGGAAGCCGAACGCCGGGTATACGCCGACCGTTCGAAATATTTGGGGGATCCGGATTTTTTCAAAGTTCCTGTCGACAGCCTTTTGAATCCAGCGTACAATGCTTCGCGCATGAGCAATTTCAGCTGGGCCAAAGCCACACTGAGTTCGGATATTTTGCCGGGTAAATTCGCGGGTTATGAAAGCGATCAGACCACGCATTATTCCATCGTCGATAAGGACGGCAATGCTGTAGCCATTACCACCACGCTGAACGGTGGCTTCGGTTCCAAAATATTTGTAAAAGGCGCGGGCTTTTTGCTGAACAACGAAATGGATGATTTCAGCTCGAAACCGGGCGTGCCTAATATGTTTGGCCTTACGGGCGGCAAGGCCAACAGTATCCAGCCTGATAAACGCATGCTTTCGTCCATGACGCCAACCATCCTTGAAAAGAACGGTAAGCTCTATATGGTTGTCGGAACACCGGGGGGATCGACCATCATTACTTCAGTATTTCAAACTATCCTGAACGTCGTAGAATTCAACCAGGATGCACAACAGGCGGTTACTTCGAAGCGTTTTCACCACCAATGGCTGCCCGATGTGGTTGATGTGGAGCGCGGCGGTTTGGACAGCCTTACCCAGGCAAAACTGCAGCTGAAAGGCTATAACATTAAGCAAGGCGGCCCGAGCGGCAGGGTGGATATCATCGTCAAAACGCCATCTGGCTATCAGGGCGGCGCCGATCCGAGAGGGGATGATACGAAAGCGGGGTGGTAGTAGTCAGTTGGCAGTTTTGAGTTGGCAGTTTGCAAAAAATCTGCCAACTGCGAACGGTCAACTGCCAACTTTTTCGACGAACTAATCTTATACTTGCAAAAAAAATGCCATCGCATATCAAACACCAGGAAACGATCGACTACTTTTTCAAGATAGTCTGGCAAACCATGGCCAATCGTTACAACCAGCTGGTGACGGAGTTTGGCATTACGCAATCTATCGGTTACCTACTCATCAATATCGATGAACAGGAAGGGACGACGGTTTCGCAGGCGGCCGCGCTGTTGGGCCTGAAATCAACAAGCCTCTCGCGCATGCTAAGCCAGCTCGAAAAATCGGGGCTGATATACCGCGAATCAAACCAGGGGGATAAGCGTTCGGTAAAGATATACCTGACTGAGCTGGGCAAGGAAAAACGTCACCTGGCGCGCGTGGTGGTAAAGCAATTCAATAATTATCTCAACAAGCATATCAGCGAACACGATAAGCAATACCTCATCGAGCTGATGAAGAAGATCAATAAGCTCACTATCAATTACAAACCTGAGCAAAGCTGAAATAAAAATCACCGCCCTCCGTTGTATTCCCGTATTGAGTTGTTAAAAAGTGTTAACCAGTCGTTTTTGAAATTTAAAACGATAACTTTGCCGGTTGAAAAATAAATGAATAGGTGTTTTTTGCCCATATTACTGTTGGCTGTTGTGATTGCTGGATGCGGAAAAACACAAAGCGACGTGGCGCAATACAAGGCCCAGGCTACAATTGATGATAAGATAGTGACGAATTACATTAGCCAGAACAACCTGACCGATACCGTGCACAAGGTTTCAGACACCAGCGGCGCTTATTATATCGTGATCAACCCGGGTTCGGGCAATGACATATTTACTTCGTCGACCCAGGTAACGGTAAGTTATGTGGGCAGGTTGCTCACGACGGGCAAAATATTTTCGCGGACAGACACGTCCGCGTTCACGCCTTCTTATGTGCTTGGCCAGACGATACTGGGTTGGCAGCTTGGGATACCCAAAATTAAAAAGGGCGGCGAGGTGCGCCTGCTGCTGCCTTCAAGATATGCTTACGGGCCGTACGCCCAGCAACAGCTGGGATTACCCGCCAACGCGGTACTTGACTTTGATATAAAACTATATAACATTACGAATTGATATAAATGAGACAAGTACTTTTTACCCTTACACTGCTTTTTGCCATTGGTTTATCAGCTTGCAAAAAAAACGGCACACAGCCCGATATCAAACAATACGATCAGCAGCAGATACAGGCCTATATTGCCGCCAATGGCCTGACCGGCTTTCAAAAGGATACTACCGGGAAATATAAGAGCCAGGACACTACAGGTATCTGGTATAAGATCATTACATCCGGCACCGGCAAACCCGAGGATAGCCTGGGCTATTCCAGTGCGCTTTCGTGTGTATATGCCGAAAAGTCGTTCGACAACAAATTTGTGGTTGCCGATACCATACTCGATCATTTCCAGGGCTTCGTCGGTCACATTCCTTTGAGCCCTCCCTTCGGCTCCGTTGGCTTGATGATGGCCATGCACAATATTGCGAAGTACAAAGGCTGCAAAATCCGCTTGCTGGTACCGTCACACATGGCTTTTGGCGTGAGCGGCACCGGCACAGGCAGCAGCACGGTGTCCAACGGCCGCATAGCCGGTAACCAATGTATTGATTATACCATAAATACGATCGTTGACCAGGCCGCTTATGATCAAATAGCGATTGCAAATTATATGGCCCGGAACAATCTCACCGGTTACACCAAAACTGCTGACGGTTTGTGGTATAAGGTCACTACAGCGCCTACAGGGGCAAATAATATTAACATGAATTCTACGGTGACGGCTACTTTTACCGGTCAATTATTGAATAATACCGTTTTTGATGACAATTCGACTACCGCTGCTACCTTTACAGATTTTGCAGGTGGTGGTGCTATTGATGGCTTTGCTGAAGGTTTATTGCTATTAGGCAAAGGCGGAGGTTCGATTTCTATAATCATGCCTTCTGCCCTAGGTTATGGCACTTCAGGTTCTTCCGGCGGGGCCGCCACTATTCCTCCGAATGCATGTCTTCGGTTTAATATTACAGTGACTGACGTAACGAACTGATTCTATCGATTTAACGCTTCTTTAAAAGCATTCAGGCAACGATCCCGTGCGAAAGCGTGGTCGATAATTGGCCTTGGGTATTTGCCCGGATCGGCATATTCAGGCACCCATTTTTTTATGTAGACCAGGTTGGAGTCGAATTTTTTTTGCTGTGCTTCAGGGTTAAAAATGCGAAAATAAGGCGCCGCATCCGTTCCTGACCCTGCTGCCCATTGCCATCCGCCCACATTGCTGGCCATGTCGTAATCCAAAAGCTTGCGGGCAAAATAACGTTCGCCCCAGCGCCAGTCGGTCAAAAGATCTTTACTTAAAAAGCTGGCCGTTACCATCCGCACCCGGTTGTGCATATAGCCCGTTGCGTTCAGCTCCCGCATGCCCGCATCCACCAGGGGGTAACCCGTTCGCCCTTCGCACCAGGCTTTGAATTTTTCCTCATCATTAACCCATTTGATCCGATCATATTCAGGCTTGAAAGCATGATCCGCGGTTTTCGGGAAATGGTATAGTATCATCATATAAAACTCGCGCCATACCAGCTCATTCAGCCAAGTTTTTTCATGCTGGGCATTCGCCTGGATCGCCAGCTCACGAATGCTGACTGTGCCAAACCGGAGGTGCAGGCCGATATGCGTAGTGCCGTCCTTGATGCTGGGGAAATCCCGTGTTTTGGCATAATCTTTTATTACGCTTTCATAATTTATACCCGGGAATTTCCTTTGGCTTTTTTCAAACCCCATCGACTTTAAGGATGGCATTGTCAAACCTTTGTGTCTGACGAGGTTTTTGAGGTATTTTTCGGTGGGATAGGCCATAAGATAGAATGGCGTTAATTTCTGGTGCCATTTGCGCATATAGGGGGTATAAACCGTATAAGGCTCGCCATTCTCCTTTAGTACCTCGTTCGTCTCGAATATGACCTGGTCCTTAAAGGTTTTGAGGTCGATATTGTGGTGTTTCAGCTTGTCGGCGATGGCTTTATCGCGCCGGACAGCGTAAGGCTCATAGTCATGATTGGCATAAACTGTTCCGATCTTTTGTTCCTTTAATAGCTCGTTCCAAACACTATCCGGTGTTCCATATTTTACAAATAAGGCGCTGTCGTTTTTCTTAAGCTGCCGGTCTAATTCTTCTATCGTCTGGTAGATGAAGGTAACGCGGGCATCGTCCCTGTCTTCCAGCTTATCTAATATTTCTGCGTCGAAAATGAACAGGCATAGAACACGATGATCGCCTTTCAGCGCATAATACAGCCCTGCGTTATCACGCAGGCGCAGGTCGCGCCGGAACCAGAAAATATTGACAACCGCCTTATCAGCCATATATCTGCTCTAATGCGCCCTCCAGGTCGGGATACTTAAACCTGAAGCCCTCATCCCTGATCTTTTGCGCCGATACCTTAGTGCTGCCCAATACCAGGATGCTCATTTCGCCCATCATCATCTTAAAGGTAAAGGATGGTACATTGAAGAACCATAGGGGGCGATCCAGTTGTTTTGCAATAGCTTCCATTAGCCGGCGGTTAGTTACCGGCGTCGGAGCAACCATATTATAAACCCCGGCCAGGTTAATATTTTCAATGGCTGCCAGGTACATATCCACCGCGTCTTCCCAGTGTATCCAGGGTATCCACTGTTCTCCGCTGCCCAAACCAGCACCGGCATAAAGTTTCACAGGCCGGGCCATCTGCGGCAGCGCGCCCCCTTCTTTATCCAATACTACGCCGGTGCGCAGCTTCAATATGCGCACACCAAGCGTTTTGCCCTCGTCAACAGCTTTTTCCCAGGCTATGCAGCATTCGGGCATAAAGCCTTTGCCGGGCGGGCTTTCCTCGGTAAGCAGTTCATCCCCGCGATCGCCATAATAGCCTATAGCCGCTGCCGAAATAACGGAATTCACTTTATTGGCCCGTTCTCTCATTAGCCGGTATATCAGCCTGATCGATTCAGTACGGCTATCAATGATCTCTTTTTTGCGCTCTTCGGTCCATTTTTTATCGGCGATGCTCGCACCGGCCAGGTGTATGATGACATCTATCCCGTCAATACACTCCTCATCTATCCGGCCTTTGGGAACATCCCAAAGGAAGTTTTTCACCCGGGTATCCTTACCGGGCCTGCGGTTCAGGTGGCTTACCGGGTAACCTTTGCCTAGCAGCAAATCGGTCAAACGCTTACCGACTGCGCCAGAACCGCCGGTGATCAGGATATGTGCATGTGCTTTCGCCATAAAGAGGCAAGATAATCATTCAGGCCAGCACTTTTTCACCCGACCTGTCATGGATCAGCCGGAGTGATTGCTTGAAGGTAAGGGGTTCTGCAGGCATAATACCGGGGTTGATATTGCTGCAGACAGAGTCTTTGTCGAGGTTTTGTATCAGCGCCTGTGCGTCCGGGTAACTGATCGGCGACAGGAAATTAACCAGGTATGTCGCCAGTTTCGAATTTAGGAACGGCAGTATCACAATACCGGGCTTTTCTTCACTATTCGTTGCGATATACAGCAGCATCATTTGCTTGAATGTGAGTTGCTGGGGGCCGCCTATGTCAAACAGGTGATTGTAGGCACTCTTATTTAGCAGGCAATTATGCAATATGGTTAACACATCGTCGATATAGATCGGCTGAGATACGGTTTTGGCCCATGTTTTGGTGATGACAATAGGGGTGTTCTGTGTAAGCGCCTCGAAAAGCTCGAGCGCAATACTGCCTTCGCCTATGATCATGGAACTTTGCAGGCCGGTAAGCGCCGCTTTTCCGTTTGCCAGTATATTTTCTACATGCGTACGGGTCGGATTACCAACGGCGCCGACGGTGATCACCTGTTTGCATTGCGTCAGGTTCAGCCTGTCCATGAAATTCTGGGCCGACAGGGCTTCAAGTGCGGCAAAGCCCGAGGTTTGGGTCAGGCGGTTTGCCAGGTAAAAAGCCGCGTCGATGTTTTCGGGAAACACCTCGATGCTTTGCCTGCGCAATAGGTCGCCGTTCAGTACAGTTATGTTATTATATTTATTGTGCCCGGCGAAGTATTGCTTGTCCCTGGCTACATATACAATTTCATGCCCTTTATCGAGTAAAAAAGGAAGTAGCCGGGAACCTACGTAGCTGTTTGCGCCAGCGAGCAAGATTTTCATTTAATGCTCAACAATAAAAAGGTAACGGTGTTTTTACAATCTTAATTTTTGGGCTTAAATTACGATTCAATAATTCAGCCGCCTAATGTTACGGGTTAAAATCCTGCCTGCAACAATTAAATGTTCACATTATCCAATACCAATACTCGTGAGCACAGCTTGCTGGCATACTGCTCAGCAAATATTACGTGCGTAGGATCGTGCTGATAGGCTTCCTCTTCTTCCAGCGTATTGAACAAAAGCAGCAGGGAAACATCATAAGTATTATCAATCACGTCGCGGTTTGTAGTTGCAGGTGCACCGATATGCATATCGCGGATATGTGTGATCGGTTTCAGCGTTTCCAGGCCCTCAATCAGTTTGGGTTTATCGGCTTTGTTTTTTAACCAAAAGTGTACGTGGTGTACGAAGGTGTTGTGCAGGTACATGGGTTCGATTTTCGCCTAAGATGGAAAGAAAATTAAGGAATAACAACGGCGGCAAGTTATTTGACAGCTTTTTGGAGAATAGCGGAGTTTATTTCATCAGCCTCTCATCCGTCTTCAAAGCTTCCACTGATTCAATTCTCACCCAATCATTATACCCCGCAAAAAGCGGATTCAGCAAAAAATTGTATTCCAACGGGTTCACCGCCGATCGCACTTTGATCGCCAGGTATTTTGCCTCGCGCATCCAGCGGGCGCCTATTATCTTGTTTTCGGGACTGCCATATGCCTGCCAGTCTTTCGGGTAACCTTTATCCGGTAATTGGTATACCAGGGTTTCATCATCCGGTATTTGAATGGATGCTATGAAAAGTCGTGGCGGAAAGAAGGATTCATCGAAATGCACCAGGCTTTCCAGGTAAGCCAGCGAGCTGTTCATACTGGTATAAAGCATCCTGGTGCCTTTGCTGTTCCAGCGGCCGCCGTACCGGAAAGCGCCGTAGCCCGAAATGTCACGCGCACGTTCTTCTGATTTGGCTATACGAAAAACAAGCATGATCAGGAGTAAACCCCGTGTTCAATACGCCCCAAAATATTATCTACCATACTGAGGCCAGTAGGAATATAAAACAGGTCGATGGGCTTGATGCCCCCGAGCGCCCTGTTGGGCGAGTTGAGCCATTGCTTTACGCTGTTCTCATCCTCAAAAACCTCAAAGGCGTGCTCGACAACTTTGGTTATTTCGATAATGTGAGACGAGGTACGTTTATCCAACTTATCGGTATTTTTTTTCCGCTCCAATGTTTTTACCGAAGTATCGAGGATGTTTTCAGAAAATGCCTTGCGCGAAATACCTAAATGCCCTACGAGCGCATCCACCGAAGCTTTGGATATGCCCTCGTTACTTAGTGATATCAGGTCAAAATCTGAACCGACCGGGTGCCTTACAATGCTTTCTCCACCTAACAAATTGATAAAACTCAAAGGCTCGGCGGCCTTCCTTTTCTTGATAGCAGTTTTCATTTGCGACAAATTTACCAAACGTAGGGACAAAATGTCGCAAATGCAATAGATTTGACAACTTATCAAAAAGTTGTCTAATCTATCCAATATGTTTCTCCCACGTCAAATAATGTGTCCCATTCACACTTTAAAATAAAAAATCGCAAATTTGCAGGTCAACTGGTCGGTGCTACTGCCGTATTTAAGAATGAGCGGGAAAACAATATTGGTTTGGTTCAGGAACGATCTTCGTATTCATGATAACGAAATATTGTTCGAAGCCATAAAAAAGGCCGATAAGATACTTCCTGTTTATTGTTTCGATCCCTTTTATTTCAGAACTACCGCTTTGGGCCTGCAAAAGACAGGCAATATCCGGGCGAAGTTTTTGATCGAATCTGTTGCCGATCTTCGGCAGAATCTGCAAAAACTTGGCGGCGAACTGATCGTCCGCGTTGGTAACCCTGCTGAGATCATCCCGCAATTGGCGCAGCAATACCAGGTGAGCGAAGTATACCATCACCGCGAGGTAGCTTTCGAGGAGACCGGCATTTCCGAGGAGGTTGAAACGACTTTATGGAAGATAAAGCTGAACCTGAAACATTTCATCGGCCATACGCTTTACCATAAAGAGGATCTGCCTTTCCCTATTAAAGATATTCCTGATAGTTTTGCCATCTTCAAAAAGAAGGTGGAGCGCGACAGCGGAGTTCGTCCATGCATCGAAACGCCGCGGCATATTGCTGTGCCTGAAATTACAGATGCCGGAATTATACCTGCGCTTGCCGATCTCGGTTTGACCGAACCAATCGACGATTCCCGCGCTGATTTTCACTACCGAGGGGGCGAAACAGCCGCTTTGCAGCAATTGAAGGAATATATTTCAACCATCGACTTCACCTCCGCGCAAAAGGGAAAGCATAATGAGAGCCCTTCCAGGCTTTCAGCCTGGATATCCTTCGGTTGCCTCTCGCAGCGCATGGTGTACCACGAGGCGATGAAACATGTCAACGGCGGTCACCCTTCCAATTCACCGCTGATATTAGAGCTGCTTTGGCGCGATTATTTCCGCTTCATGTTCAAAAAATACGGTCGACAATTTTTCAATCCAGAAGGATTCAAAGGCGAAGCGCCCGAATTGGCGCCAAACCATAGCGCTCTTTTCGAACAATGGAAAAATGGCCAGACCGGTGTTCCCTACGTCGATGCCGTGATGCACGAGCTGAATGCCACGGGCTACATCAGCAACCAGAACCGGCAGATCGCAGCAACCTTTTTGGTAGATCAGCTCAAGGCCGACTGGACCAAAGGCTCAGCATATTTTGAAGAAAAGCTGATAGATTACTCGCCGGCCAGCAACTGGGGCAACTGGGCCTTTATAGCCGGTGTTGCCAACGATACGCGTGATAACCGCTATTTCTCCGGAGTTAAGCAAGCCGAAAATCTCGAAACCGAAAGCGATTTCATCAATACCTGGTTGCCTGAAGATAGCAGCGATTTGGTTGTGGTCTGAAGAACGAATAACAATTTCCCTGTTTCAGTTGAGTTTTATCGTATTGAAGAAAATGTTTTTCTGATTGATGTCGTGATTGCCGGGCATCATTGCTCCGAAAGCATAAATTCTCCCCTGGATGATTAACAATAAAAAACTTGCTTTTAACCCTACTGCAGTCTTTTCTCCATCGACGCTGTAGCAGGTATACCCATTCCATTTGCCGGTCTTCATTTCGCCCAGGTTGACGCCTTCCTGTGACGAAGCCATTGCTTGCTTTAAGCCATCCGCAAAACCCGGTGATGCAACCGCCCTTGTCAGCGTTGCAGAATCAACTTCCGCAATTTTATAGGCAAAGCATATCAAGCTGTCTTTGGTGTGTGCGGTTACTCCCCGGTCAATTTTTTCCGGCTCCGCTGGAAGTTTAACCGATAACTTATCGTCGATCTTGTAAGTGATCCAGTCAGTTTGCGCGTGGGCGAGGTTAAAAAAGAGCAAAGTAGGAACCAGCGTCAATAATACTTTTTTCATCAGAGTTCAGTCTTTGATCATAAAAATAATGAAACTATTCAGAAAGACAAAGAGCAATAATATACCGATTGGTATCAATTTTTCTGCTATTTCGATGATCTCAGGCTATATCTGCTGATTTATTCCCATCTTTTGAAAATAAATTACAAAGTTTCCAAACTGATATACGTAATTTTGTACTGTTTTACTGATTGGTTTCTGCATGGATCGCCTAAATTATATTGACAGCGGGAACGCTGCCTACATAAATTCTCTTTACGAATCATATACAAATGACCCTCAGTCGGTCGATTTTGGATGGCAAAAATTCTTTGAAGGCTTTGATTTCGGCCGTGAAGGACAGGGCCCGGCTGCAGCCGGCGATGGTTCTGCCGAGCATTTTCTGAAAGAGATCAACGTCCTGAACATGATCAACGGGTACCGCAACCGCGGGCACCTGTTCACCAAAACAAATCCTGTTCGCGAGCGCCGTAAATATTATCCCGGCAAAGAACTGGAGACTTTCGGACTGGAGGAATCCGACCTCGATACAGTTTTCAACGCAGGTGTTGAAGCGGGGATGGGGCCCTCAAAGCTTCGCGACATCCGCGAAATGCTGGAGCAAACCTATTGCCAGTCGATAGGTGCCGAGTATAAATATATCCGCAACCCGATAAAAATAAAGTGGTTCGAAGACCGGATGGAAAGCAGGCGCAATACGCCGAACTTTACTACCGAAGAAAAGCTGCGTATGCTGGATAAGCTAAGCCACGCGGTTATCTTCGAAAATTTTTTGGGAACGAAATTTCTTGGGCAGAAACGCTTCTCGCTCGAAGGCGCCGAAACAACCATCCCGGCTTTGGATTCGGTGATTCAAAAGGGCGCCGAACTGGGCATACAGGAATTTGTGATCGGTATGGCGCATCGCGGGCGTTTGAATGTGCTGGCCAATATCATGGAGAAAACCTACAAGGAGATATTCTCCGAATTTGAAGGCAAGAACTATGAGGAAGGTACCGGTTTCGGCGGCGACGTAAAATATCACCTCGGTTTTTCGACCGATGTAACGGCGCGGAACGGCAATAAGGTCCATTTGAGCCTTTGCCCCAACCCTTCGCACCTTGAGGCAGTTGATCCCGTAGTTGAAGGATTGACCCGTTCGAAGATCGAATTCAAATACGATCACGATTATACCAAAATAGCTCCGATACTCATCCATGGCGACGCTTCGATAGCAGGCCAGGGCATTGTGTATGAAGTGTTGCAGATGGAAAAGCTGGAAGGCTACCGCACGGGCGGCACCATACACCTGGTGATCAACAACCAGATAGGCTTTACCACCAACTTTAAGGATGCAAGGTCGAGTACCTATTGCACCGATGTTGCCAAAACAGTGCTGTCGCCGGTTTTTCATGTGAATGGCGACGATGTGGAGGCATTAGTTTATATCGTTAACCTGGCGATGGAATACCGTCAAACCTTCCACGACGATGTGTTTATCGATATTTTGTGTTACCGCAGGTACGGGCATAATGAGTCGGACGAGCCGAAATTCACGCAGCCATTATTATATAAGGCAATAGAAGAACACCCCAACCCGCGCGAGATCTATTATAACCACCTGCTGGAGCAGGGTACTATCAATGCTGACCAGGCTAAGGTAATGGAAAGGAATTTCCGCGACCTGCTGCAGCAAAAATTGGATGAGTCTAAAGCCGAAGACAGGTTTACCGAAAGCATCCAGATGTTTTCCGGCGCATGGGAAGGTTTGCATCTGGCGACTGCGCAGGATTTTAGCATCCCGGTAAACACTGCTGTATCGAAGGAAGAATTACTGGAGATAGGGCAAAAGATAACTGCATTGCCAAAGGACAAAGAGTTCTTCAAAAAGATCGAGAAGCTTTTCGACGAGCGCGGCAAGATGGTGAACAAAACGCATATCTTCGACTGGGCCATGGGCGAATTGCTGGCATATGGAACGCTGTTGAAAGAAGGTCATTCGGTAAGGCTCAGCGGCGAGGATGTTAAACGCGGCACCTTCTCGCACCGCCACGCGGTATTGACGCTCGTGGATTCGGAAGATGAGTATACGCCGTTAGATACCATCGGTGCTGAAGGCAAATTCAGCATATACAACTCGCTGCTTTCGGAATATGGTGTTTTAGGCTTTGAATACGGTTACGCCCTGGCAAACCCCAATTCGCTGACGATATGGGAAGCGCAGTTCGGCGACTTCTTTAACGGCGCCCAGACTATCGTCGATCAATACGTAGCCAGCGCCGAAACCAAATGGCAGCGTGGCAACGGTTTGGTAATGCTGCTGCCGCACGGATATGAAGGTCAGGGGCCCGAACACTCTTCGGCGCGCATCGAGCGTTTCTTAGAACTTTGCGCCGACAACAATATCCAGGTGGCCAACTGCACCACGCCGGCCAACTTTTTCCATATTTTGAGGAGGCAGCTGAAGCGCGAATTCCGCAAACCCTTGATCATCTTTTCGCCCAAGAGCTTATTGCGCGCGCCGAAATGCGTATCGCCGATGGCAGACTTTACCGACGGGCATTTCCAGGAACTGATAGATGACAATTACGCTGAACCCAAAAAGGTGAAACGCGTGCTGTTCTGCTCGGGCAAATTATATTATGAGCTCCTGGAAAAACAGCAGGTCGATCAACGTAAAGATGTGGCCGTTGTGCGCATCGAGCAATTATACCCGACGCCGGAGCAGCAGATGCTGAAGGTAAAGGCCAAATACAGCAAAGCCACTGACTTTATTTGGGTACAGGAAGAACCGGAAAACATGGGCGCCTGGCCGTATATGTGCCGCACCTTCCGCAAGAGCGAACTGCAGCTGGACGTGATATCGCGCAACGCAAGCGCCAGTACAGCTACCGGTTTCGCCAAACAACATTCCGCTCAGCAATTGCATATTATATCCAGAGCCTTTGATGCGGAAGCCGGCGAACATATGGAAAAGAAAGTAAACAGAACAACCCATAAAATGGCTAAAGTAGCCGCCGATTAAGCTACGAGTTTTAAGTTTTGAGTGATGAGTTATACTCTGCTCAAAATAAGGCTCACAACTCATAACTGACAACTTACAATTACTAAAAAATGAGTTTAGAAATAAAAGTTCCGCCGGTAGGCGAATCGATAACTGAAGTAACCCTTACACGCTGGCTGAAAAACGACGGCGACAGCGTTGCAATGGACGAAGTAATTGGCGAACTGGAGTCGGATAAGGCCACTTTTGAACTGACCGCCGAAAAAGCCGGGACTTTGAAGACTATAGCCAAAGAGGGCGACACATTGGCCATTGGCGCTGTCGTTGCAAACATTGGTGAGAACGGTGCCGCGCCTGCAAAGGAAGCAATTCCTGCCCCGGCAAAGGAAACACAACCGCAACCAGAAGTTGTGGCTAATGCTCCTGCGCCGGCACCGCCTGCTACTGCTACCGCAACGGCCTCTACCGAAGGGGACCCATTGCAAATAAAGGTCCCTACAGTTGGCGAATCGATAACTGAAGTAACGCTTACCCGCTGGCTGAAGAAAAACGGCGACCAGGTAGCCATGGACGAAGCCCTGGCCGAACTGGAATCGGATAAAGCGACGTTCGAGCTGACCGCTGAAAAAGCAGGTATTTTAAAAACCATTGCTAAAGAAGGCGACGTATTGCCTATAGGCACTGTTGTTTGCTCCATTGAAGGTGCCGGTGCTGCTGCACCATCGGCTGCTCCTAAGACCGAAGTCCCGGTTCAACAGGCTGCTACTGCTGCTGCAACTGCCACTGAAAAGAGTTACGCTTCAGGCACGCCGTCGCCTGCTGCTGCAAAAATATTGGCCGAAAAAGGCGTCGATCCCGCTACTTTAGCCGGTAACGGGATAGGTGGCCGCATCACCAAAGCTGATGCGATGACTGCTGTTACCGCAGATATGGCTTCTGAAAACCCGCAGGGCGGAAGATCGAAGTCAGAAATCGGAAGTCAGAAGTCGGAAATAGCCGTACCAAAGACTCAAGACTCAGGACTCAAGACTCAGGACTCTACAAGGGAGCGCCGCGAAAAGATGTCGCCGCTGCGCAAAACTGTTGCCCGCAGGCTGGTTGCGGTTAAGAATGAAACTGCGATGCTGACCACTTTCAACGAGGTTGATATGTCGCCCATCATGGAGCTGCGCGCCAAATACAAGGATAAATTCAAAGAGAAATATAGCGTTGGTCTGGGTTTTATGTCATTCTTTACCAAAGCGGTTTGCGAAGCTTTGAAGGAATGGCCCGCTGTGAACGCCCGCATTGACGGCGATGAGATCGTTTACAGCAACTTTGTTGATATGTCTATCGCCGTATCGGGACCTAAGGGCCTGGTAGTGCCGGTGATCCGTAATGCTGATAGCCTGAGCCTCGCCGATATTGAAAAAGCCGTGGCAGGATTGGCCGTCAAAGCGCGCGAAAATAAACTGACCATCGACGAAATGACCGGCGGTACGTTTACCATTACCAACGGCGGTGTGTTCGGGTCAATGATGTCGACGCCGATCATCAATTCGCCTCAGTCGGCCATTTTGGGTATGCACAATATTATTGAACGTCCGGTGGCTGTGAATGGGCAGGTGGTGATCAAACCGATGATGTATGTAGCTTTATCTTACGACCACCGGATTATAGACGGCCGCGAATCGGTAAGCTTCCTGGTGCGTGTGAAACAGCTTTTGGAAGATCCGGCACGACTGTTATTGGGCGTGTAATAGATTTGACAACTTTTTAAAAGTTGTCAAATCTAAATCGGCATTAATATTGAACCCGGTTATGCCGGTTTTTTTTCGTTTAATCCGATAAAAAACGGTCGGTGGCCACTCTTTTTGCAGAATGTTTTTTACATTTACTAAGAGCTTTATCTGTTTATACCTTATCGTTATGAAAAACATTTCGATCCTTTTTTTCATAGTTATGCTATTCATCGCCGTTTCTTGCAAAAAGCAGTCGAAAGATTGTGGATGTATGGGCGCTGCACCGCCGCTTTTATATGAAGTCGTCGATAAAAGCGGTAAAAATATACTGGATACCAACAATTCTGCAAAAGATAGCCTGACCTTGATTCATGGGGGGCAGGCCTTATACGACCCTATAATTAATGGAAATGCAGCCACTTCGGGAATAACGGGATCAGGTTTTTCTCAGGCTTACCAAAAATATGATGGTATGGTAGTTTTCGATTTCAATATGCTGCAAGCAAACTCTCCTATTGCCAATTATAATTTCGATCTTAGTTACCATGGCCAAAAACTTGGCACGATCTATTTTAAATATTGGCGCTGGAATCATAGCAAAACTTCTTCATGGCAGGAGGCCGAAGTATTTACATTTAATAATGCCCTGGTAAAAATGGACACGACAGGTGGCAGACATCTTTATGTGATACAACTACAGCAATAGAAATGTAGCATATTTGCCGGTCGCTCCGTAATACTCAATAACTGACTTTATTATACATCAATGAAAAAAACCTTATTCGCATGCCTTTGGCTGGCCGTGTTTACTGCATTTAGCCTGAAAAGCTATGGTCAGCAAAAAAATACGGTCGCGCTAGTTTATGGAACCGGCAGCGATCTTTTAATTGGTGGTGGGATTGGGGCTGCTGGCTATTCGAGCAGAGGTTTTGCACAGGTTGGAATAGATTATATATATCATTTTAGTCGGTTGTTTGGTATTGAGACCGGGTTGGAATATTCAAATAATAACCTGTTATGGGATTATGAGGACGCGTACGATCCCACGTTCAGGCCGCAAAAAACACGCGAGCAATTGATTTCACTGCCTATATATGCGAACCTTACTTTTTTGAAATATATGTTTATCAATGGCGGTCTCTCTATTGATATCGAAACTGACCATCCTTCTCAGCGGATCGCCCCGGAACAAAATGGCATTGGCATATTTTTAGGCATTGGAGGGAAATATTCGTTCGGCAATGTTACCTTGTCCGCTAACCCATTTTCCCAGTTACATCATGTCGTTTCGTTCGATCATAATGGGGACCGTATTTTGAATAACTCGGGATTTAAATTTGGGATAGGATACAGCTTCTGATCAAACCAACTTACGCATAGTCTATATTATGCCTGAGTGCAACCCTTCATGACACGGCAGGTATTTTAAAGCGTCATCGATACCGGCTATCTCCACACCATAGCGCGTCGTCCAGGCGGTATAGTTGCCGAAAATGTCTTTGTTGCAGTCGGTGTCCAGTTCATCCATCGTGTGCAGGAACATGTTTTTGACCTTGTTGATCTCTTCCGCGCTGAGGTATCCATTGGACTTGCTGCCTGAACGGAATTGCTCCCAAAATTCATCACTGATGTGCGGCGTCAAATTTGCCCTTTTATAACACATGCCCTGCTGAGCATCAATAACTACACCATTATTTCTAAAGTACATAGCAACCATGAAATATTTTTGGAGGTCAAAATAGATCCAACAGATGGCGATAAATTATTAAAGAAATATTCCTTCAGATATCGCTATAATTCAATTGACCTAAAAGGTCAGGAACAAGCTGAACATCTGTGGCAGAGCGGCAATTCATGGTATTATTTGGAAATGGAAGGGCCATTATGGCTATCTGTGCCTGTGTTAAAGCATGATAAAAAAAGTGTTCAAATCCTTGAAATTTTTGAAGGCTGAAAATAAAGAAGACATCCCGCTCTGCTTGCTAAGATGCCTTCCTTCCCTGCTTCATCTACTCACCCTGAACCTTCAGGCGTGGGAGTGTTGCCCCTCGCCAATTTCTTCAATTGCCTTACGGTTAAAGGCTTCCAGATCTTTCGGTGTGCGACTGGTTACCAATCCGTTGTCAACCACCACTTCCTGGTCTATCCAATGCGCGCCGGCATTTTTCAGGTCGGTTTGCAGCGATGGATAGGAAGTGAGTGTCCGGCCGTCGATCATTCCGGTTTCGATCAGCAACTGAGGACCGTGGCAAATGGCCGCTATCGGTTTGCCTTCATCCAAAAATGCGGATGCAAAAGCAATGGCTTCCTTATTCTGGCGCAGCTTATCCGGGTTCATTACACCGCCGGGCAGAACAAGCGCATCGTAGTCATCCGGGTTGGCATCAGCCAACACTTTGTCGACATCGATCTCTATACCCCAATCCTTCTCATCCCATGCCTTTATTTTGCCGCTTTTGGGCGAAATAACATCCACTTTGGCCCCTTCATTTTCCAAAGCTTCCTTCGGGCTGGTGAGTTCCACTTGTTCAAATCCTTCTTCGGTGAGGATGGCTACCCTGCGATTATCCAATCTTCCCATGATACCCCAGTTTATTGAGTTTTAGTTAAATTTATTTACTATAAACTACAGGTGGCGGAATGGATAGTTTTGAAAATTTTCAGAAAAATATGGCTTTAGACATATTGAAGGGCATAGTTGATAAAATTCCCCGTAAGACCGAAGTCTTCAGTCCCTTTGCGGCGGATGAAGTAAAAATGACGTTCGATCTTCAGCCCTTCAATGGGCACTTCAACCAGGTCGCCTTCGGCTAACTGGCGGGTAATGGATGGCCGCGGCATGAAGCCAAGGCATTGATCAGCCAAAAGGAAATTTTTCAATGCTTCCGTTCCCCCCAGGCGGATCTTCACGTTCAGGTCGGCGGGTTTGATATGGTGTTCGGCCAGGGCTTTGAGCAGGGCGTTAAGCGTTCCCGAACCGCGCTCGCGCAGGGCGACGGGTGTTTTCAAAAGCTGTTTAATGGTCAGCGATTTCCCTGCAAGCGGACTGTTTGCTGAGCATACCGGGATCACCTCGTCGCTCATGAAGGGTTTGTAGGAGACAGTAGTCAGTTTATTGTCCACCTCGATGATGCCGATATCTACCTCGTGGTTCAGCAAAGCGTTCAAGATATATTCCGAATTTCGGTTCACTAATTGCACGTGTACGTTGGCATATTCACGCTGAAAACCCGAAAGTATCTGAGGCAAAATGTACAACGCGATCGTAGTGCTCGCGCCTAGCCGCAAATGCCCTGCTGCGTGCGACACGTTGCTTAGGATGGAAAGGTCGTATTCTATCTTGCGCTCGATCTCGGTGGCCTGCTGCAGGTAGTCGTTCAGCCGGGTCCCTGCTTCGGTGAGCAGGATAGAATTGCCCTTGCGCTCGAATAAAGGCACCTTGTACTGATCTTCCAAAGCCTTGATATGCTTGCTGATGGCGGGCTGTGTTACGAACAACACTTGTGCCGCCTTTGAGAAGCTCAAATTGGCAGCCACTTCCATGAATACGCGGTGTGCGAAGGAGATCATATTGCCTAATTGTCATTGCGAGGAGCCGGCCTGGTGTGTGAAAGGGGGCGACGAAGCAATCCCGTAGCTATGCGTGGCGACGAGGTTGCTTCGACCACAGCCGCTCTATCCAACGCTTCAGGTCTCGCAATGACAATGTTATTAATAAAAGTGCATAGCCCGAAACTATCTTTCAAAAATGCGGGATTGGCGTTAGTTTGCTTTCCTCAATGAATCAACCGAAAGTGCACCAGCACCGGTGATGATGAGTGATACCAGTCCTGCGATATATAATAAATTGACCTCATATCCGGGCGGACCGAATAACGGGCCGGTTGCCGACAGCCCGATTGTCTTAATAGCGCTAAAGCCATATTTGATATGGATGCTGAACATAGCTGTCAGCATCACCAGTATCAATGGTATAGCCGAAATAGTGACAAACGCACCGAAAAGTATCGCAAAACCGCATGTTATTTCCGTCAGCGGAACGACCCAGGACATTAAATGCGCGAACGGAACATGCAATAATATGAGCAGCTTCTCAAAGCCTCCCACTCCCCGGCTTAATTTGGCCCATCCATGTTCCATTGAACCGTACCCGATAACCAGCCGCAAAACCAGGGGCGCGTATTGATGATATTTTTTTAGCATAATAGTGTAGATTACTATGCTTAGTCGCGTTGGGCTGGGAAACCTTACAAAAAAATAGGGATAATCTCCCGATCATCCCCATTGTATCTTTGACGATCAGGCCAAACTCAATCAACCCAATCAACTTACTCTAACTTAATCAACTCAAGCGTCCACCACCTGCCCGATCAAATGCTTCGCAACCAAATACTCAGCTATCTGCACGGCATTAGTTGCGGCGCCTTTGCGCAGGTTGTCGGACACGATCCACGCGTTCAGCGTGTTCGGCTGACTTTCGTCGCGGCGCAGGCGGCCTACGAATACTTCGTCCTTTTCGTGCGCTTCCAGCGGCATCGGGTATTTCAGGTTGGCTATGTCGTCAACTACGGCTATGCCCGGCGCTTTTGCCAGGATGCTTTTCACTTCGTCCAGGTCGAAATCCTGTTCAAATTCGATATTCACCGATTCCGAATGGCCTCCGATAACCGGGATACGCACCGTAGTGGCTGTAACGCGGATGGTGTCGTCGCCCATGATCTTTTGCGTTTCCTTGATCATCTTCATCTCTTCCTTGGTATAACCGTTATCCTGGAAAACGTCGATATGCGGCAAAGCGTTCATGTCGATCCTGTACGGGTAAACCATCGGGCCTTGTATTCCTTTACGCTCGTTGAGCATCTGTTCAACCGCTTTTGCGCCGGTACCGGTCACCGACTGGTAGGTAGATACCACTATCCTTTTGATCTTGTATTTATCGTGCAGCGGCTTCAGCGCCACTACCATTTGTATGGTCGAGCAATTGGGATTTGCTATGATCTTGTCTTCGGCTGTCAAAACATCAGCGTTCACTTCGGGTACTACCAGTTTCTTCGTGGGGTCCATACGCCAAGCTGATGAATTATCAACTACCGTTGCGCCCGCTGCCGCGAACAACGGCGCCTGTGCCAATGAAGTGCTCCCGCCGGCCGAAAAGAGGGCCAGGTCGGGCTTCTGTTTTATCGCATCCTCTACAGAAACCACCTTATACTGCTTACCCTTGAATGTTACTTCTTTACCAACACTCTTTTCCGAAGCTACGGGGATCAATTCTGTTACGGGGAAGTTGCGTTCTGCCAGAACCTGCAACATTTTGGTGCCCACCAACCCTGTGGCACCTACTACTGCGACTTTCATTTGTTTTAAACTGTTAATTAATCAATTAAACTGCGAATATCGGGTTTTTTGATGATTGTTTTGTTGGAAAGTTGTAAAGTTGGAATGTTGTAAGGTTATTTGTGGGGAGAGTTTTATAATATGTGCTCCAAAAACCAACTTTTCAACTTTACAACCTTTCAACTTTACAACAACTTCCTACCTTTGTCACCAACTGAACTTTCATGACCGAAAAGATATTAGTCATAGGCGCCAATGGCCAGATTGGGACAGAACTGGTGAGCGCTTTACGCAATATTTACGGCGCCGACAGCGTCATCGCATCCGACATTAAAAGTCCCACCTACGCGATACGGCACACCGGCCCGTTCGAGATCGTTAACGTACTCGACCACGATAATCTCCACCATATTTTCAATAAGCACAAGCCTTCGCAGGTGTACTTGCTGGCTGCCATACTTTCGGCTGTAGGCGAGCAAAAACCCAAAATGGCCTGGGACCTGAACATGACCGGCCTGCTGCATGTGCTTGATTTTGCGGTGGAGTTTGGGGTAAAGAAAGTTTTCTGGCCGAGCTCGATAGCCGTTTTCGGTCCGCATTCGCCGCAGCACGAAACGCCGCAGTATTGCATTATGGACCCGAATACAGTTTACGGTTTCAGCAAACTGGCCGGTGAGCGCTGGTGCGAATACTACCATGATAAATACGGCCTGGATGTGCGCAGCATCCGTTACCCCGGCCTCATCGGCTGGCGCGCCAATCCGGGCGGTGGAACCACGGATTATGCAGTGCACATCTTCCACGAGGCATTGAAAAATGGCAAATACGAATGTTTCCTTTCGGCGAACACCGCTTTGCCGATGATGTACATGGACGACGCTATTCGCGCGACGATTTCTTTGATGGACGCCCCGGCTGAAAGCCTTACCATCCGCTCATCCTATAATCTTGCCGGTATCAGCTTTACCCCGGCTCAAATTGCCGATGAGATCAAAAAGCTGATCCCCGAATTCGGGATCAGCTACGCTGCCAACGACCCCCGCCAGGCCATTGCTGACAGCTGGCCCAAATCCATCGATGACAGCTACGCACAAAAAGAATGGGGCTGGCAACTGGAATATGATCTGCCCAGGATGGTGAATGATATGTTGGTGAATTTGAGTAAAATGGCTTGAGGAGTCCGGAAGTCCGAAAGTCCGCGGAAGTCCGAAAGACAAATCAATCAACATTGTTTCAGTTTGAATCTGGCCGCCAATTTAGCTTGCGTCCTTTTATATTTACCTTTATTCTACAGTCTTACCAAATGGGGGCAAATCAATTAAAGGATGAAAGGATTCATGAATATTAAAACGAAGCGCGGTGCGAGTTCAATGAATGCCGATGAGCTTTTGTTAAACTTACAAGGGCATTGGCAATGTATTGATGTTCCCCATTTTTTACTTCATATAAAGGGAGATACTATCTCAGTAAATAATGGGACTCCACAAAAAATTATACTTGAAAGATTTGACTCTAGTTGGAGCTTTTATTTGCGTGTATTTATTCCAAACATAAAATCTCCTTTGACAGTCAGTATAGATCGAGTTATTGTGGAATCATTTGAGTATAATCTGTTTTCGAATAGAAAGAAGTTCGCATTCTCAACCATTTATCCCGCTGAAGTTAAGACTTTTAACGATATGGATTTTCATGACAATACTATTTTCAGATTTAAACAATCATAGCTGGCTTTCGGGATAGTACTTTCTCCTTTCAGCTTTATGCTTATTTTTGCACTTTGCACCTATGGCTATGGACTATAGACCATGAACTATCGACTAATACAATGGGAAGAGCATTTGAATTCCGCAAAGAAAGAAAATTAAAGCGCTGGTCGAAAATGGCCGTGCAGTTTACCCGGTTGGGTAAGGAAATTGTAATGGCCGTGAAAGCCGGCGGCGGCGATGTCAATACCAATGCACGCCTCCGTACCGCGGTGCAGAATGCCAAAGCGGTGAACATGCCGAAGGATCGTGTTGAGGCTGCCATCAAAAGAGCCGTAAGCCGCGACGAAAAGGATTACGAAGAAGTAGTGTACGAAGGCTATGCTCCGCATGGGGTTGCTATCCTTGTAGAAACTGCTACCGACAATACTAACCGTACCGTGGCCAACGTGCGCAGCTATTTTACCAAAACGGGCGGCACTTTGGGCAAAACCGGTTCGCTGGACTTTATTTTTACCCGCAAATCAGTGTTTACCTTTGTACCCGGCGACCGCGACCTGGAAGAACTGGAATTTGAACTGATAGACGCCGGTTTGGAAGACTTATTTGTTGAGGCCGACGAAGAAGGAAACGACCTGGCTGTGATCCATACTGCTTTTGAGGATTTCGGCAAAATGCAGAAAGCTTTGGAAGAAGCCGGCATCGAAACCAAATCGGCCAAGCTGGAGCGTGTGGCACAATCCTTCCATGAAGTGAACGAAGAAGGCATAGCCGACGTCATGAAGTTGATCGACAAGTTGGAAGAGGACGACGATGTGCAGGCGGTTTACCATAACATGCAGGAATAACCCAACCTGTCATTGCGAGGAGGAACGACGAAGCAAACCTGTAACTGTGCATGCCGTTATGCATGTCGATTAGGTTGCCGCGCTACGCTCGCAATGACATAAATGAAAGATTATGCCACTATTCACCTCACGCAAACAGCAAAAGAAAGTTAAAGTAACCTTTAGCCCCGGTTTGCTGTTGATCGAAAAGGAAGAAGGCGCCAAACCGCAGGTTTTCCCGCTGGAGTTTTTCCCGCAGCTGGCGAACGCCACCGACGAGGAGCGCGAGGACTGGACACAAACGGATAAAGGCATCCATTTTAACCGGCTTAATTTGGACGTGAACCTTTAGATATGAGATGTGAGACAAAGAATTAAACGAGAGATGGGATGAGAGCTTGAGACAAAAATCTCAAATCTCAAATCTCAAATCTCAAATCTCTCTGCAATGACTTTCGAAGAATTTTTCCGCAAGAAGAAAATAGACCTGGTGGCTTTGGGAAAAGCTGAACCGGCGCTTTTTGCTGAATTCAGGCATCATTTTGAACAGATGGGCGAGAAAAGCTTCGATCATACCAAAAAGTACTGGTTCAATAAGCTGCGGCTGCAATACCGCCTGGCGCCTGAAGTGAAAGAGGAGAGGGTGCATATCGCCAATCCGCTGGCCGAACAAACCATCACCGAAACTTTGGAAGAAGCTCCCGCACCGAATGTGGGCTTTAAGCCGCGCTTCAGGGCAGGGATGATCCCGAAACCTGCGGAGCCAAAAGAAGAAACTCCGGCAACTGAACCGGAAAAACCTACCGAATCTGTCACTCCGCCGCTTGCTAAAGTTGGCTTTACCCCAAGATTTAAAGCAGGCGTTACCAAACCTGTTGAACCAAAGGAAGAACTAAAAGCTGAGCCGTCGCCTGAAACACCTTCAGAAGAAAAGCCCGCTGAAGATGCTCCAAAAACTGCTTATAAGCCGCGCTTTAATGCGAAGAATATAAAGCCGAAAGAGTAGTCTGAATCAGAATTTACAGAATTTAAGAATGAACAGAATTCTGAAAATTAAAAAATTCTGTAAATTCTGATTCAGACAATTGCGTTAGCGATAGTAGCGGATACCGGCCATGCGGCTAATGCCTGCAGGTGTATAAGCGGATAGCGCGGCCCGCAGGGAACGCCCACTTTTAATATCGAACACCGAATTTCGAATATCGAACGCCGAAGTCACTTCATCATTCATTATTTAGTATTCGATATTCGACATTCAAATCTCGGATCAGTTATGTTTCGCCGACATATAAAACGTCATCTCCCCGCCATTCATAATATCGCTGTGCGAAATGAAATTGCCCTTCAACTCCTTCCCGTTCAGTTCGATCTTTTTGATGTAGACGTTCTTGTCGCCCTGGTTTTTGACGTTGATGGTGAAGGTTTTGCCGTTGTCTAAATTAATCACTGCTTTATCCACCGCCGGACTGCCGATAGCGTACTGGTCTGATCCCGGCGCTACGGGGTAAAAACCCATTTCGCTGAAGATGTACCAGGCGCTCATCTGGCCGGTGTCGTCGTTGCCGCCGAGGCCGTCGGGCGTGTTCTTGTACATGCGCGGCAGGATCATGCGGATGCGCTCCTGGGTCTTCCAGGGTTTCGAGGTCCAGTCGTAGAGGTAAGCATCGTGGTGCGAGGGCTCGTTGCCGTGGTCGTAATTGCCGATGAGGCCATCCTTGGTAATATCTTCGGTTTCGGCGAAGTATTTATCGGGCAGGTTGAGCGTAAACAGCGAGTCGAGGTAGCGCAGGAAACGTTTCTCGCCGCCCATTACTTTGATAAGCCCGGCCGGGTCGTGCGGAACGTACAGCGTGAACGTCCAGGCGTTGCCCTCGATAAAGCCCATATTGATAGTGGTGAACGGGTCGAAATTTTTGCGGAAAGTGCCGTCGGCAAGCTTGGGGTGCATAAAGCCGGTGGCAGGGTCGTACAAGTTCTTCCAGTTTTGTGAGCGTTTGATAAACTCGTTATAAATATCCTGTTTGCCCAGTTTCTTGGCCAATTGTGCGATGCACCAGTCGTCATAGGAATATTCCTCGGTCGAGGACACCGAGTTGCCGTTCTTTTCATCCGGGATATAGCCCATGTCGATATAATAGTTCAGCCCGGCATAATCGCGGTTGCGGGCGGTGGTCACGCAGGCCTCCAGCGCTTTGTTGGCATCAAAGGGAGCGTTGCCCTTCACCACGGCATCGGCGATCACCGAAACCGCGTGGTAACCACTCATGCACCAGTTCTCATTGGCCGAATTGCTCCAAACCGGCAGCATGTGCTCGGGACTTTGCTCAAAATGCGCCATCATACTTTGCACCATGTCCGCGGCGCGTTTGGGCTCGATGATGTTGAACAGCGGGTGCAGCGCGCGGTGCGTGTCCCACAGCGAGAAGGTGGTATAATTGGTAAAGCCATCAGCTTTGTGCACGTTCTTGTCCAGACCCATATACTCGCCGTTCACGTCCATGTAAATGGTGGGGTTGATCATGGCATGGTACATTGAGGTGTAAAAATTCTCCTTATCCCCCTGCGAACCCTCGATCACGATCTTGTGCAGCTCGTATTCCCATTGTGCCTGGCCATCGGCCTTTATCTTTTTAAAGTCCCAGCCCGGGCATTCGGCCTGCATATTGGCCATAGCATTATCCATGCTCACGGGCGACAACGCCATTTTGATCTTGATCTTCTCGCCTTCATTGGTCTTGAAATCAAAATAGGCCCTGATCTGCCTGCCCGCCGTCTCGGGGAAATTCGGCGTGCGATTGAATTGTCCCCAGAAACCGCCGTACACTTCGCGTTTGTCATATTTCTTATAGCCGTGCGCAATGAAAGCCTTCGAGAACTTCATGGCGAAAAACAGCTTGCGTGTACGAGCCCAGCCATCGGTCTCCCGGTAGCCCACCACCGTACTATCGTTGATGACGCGCAGATAGGTCCATACGTTCTTGTCGGGGTAGTTGTAAATGCCGGCCATCAGGTCGAGCACGATGTGCGCGTTGTCCGATTTTGGGAAAGTATATTGGTGAAAGCCCACGCGTGTGGTGGTGGTCATTTCGGCCAGGATGTTGTAATTGTCCAGCTTTACCTTGTAATAGTTGGCCTCGCTAACCTCGCTGGCGTGCGAAAAGGCCGAGCGGTAGCCGCTGCCGGGTTTATCTGCCGTGCCGGGGTTCAGCTTTAATGCGCCTACGGTGGGCATTACCAGGAAGTCGCCCAGGTCCGAGTGGCCCGTGCCGCTGAAATGCGTGTGGCTAAAGCCCACGACGGTTTTATCGTCGTACTGGTAACCTGCGCAATATTTATACACATCGGGGTTGTATTTGCCGTTCAGTTCATAGCCCACGGTATCCGTCTCGGGACTCAGCTGAACCATCCCGAAAGGCACCGTGGCACCGGGATACACATGACCCATGCGCTGCGTACCGATGATAGGGCGGACGTATTGGACGAGGTTGTCTGAAGTTTTAGTTTGGGCGAGCGTAAGTAAGGGTACTGACGCAATTAAGGAGAGAAGAAGCTTTTTCACGATTTCAAATATAGGGGGAATTTGGCGAGGGGCAAAGCGGTTGGCGCAAGGCGGTACTAATAACCTATGTCATCTCGAATGAGCGTAGCGAAGAGAGACCTTATACACCCTGCATGGTTCGTTTATTGTCTGAACCGGAATTTATAGAATTAAAGAATGAACAGAATTCTGAAAATTTAAAAATTCTGTAAATTTTGATTCAGACAGTTGGGAAGTTCACATATGAAACACATTAAATCTATGCCCATCCGGATCAGCAAATACAAATCCGTAGTAGCCTTCGCCAAAACTTTCGGGCTGGGAAATGAGTTTGCCACCGGCTTTTTCAATCTCCGCGGCCCAGTTATCAGCTTCTGCTTTGCTTTCGGCGGAGAGGGTGAATATGATCTCGTTGGCTGAATGGGTGTCGGCCATTTCGCCTTTCATGGCGTTTTGAAGGACGCTTTTTTTGAAGAAATGGATAATCAGATCGTCTTTGCCAAAAAAGAAACTGACGAGATCATTGGCCCTGCCATTGAACTTGAAGCCAAGTTGGGTGTAAAATTGGGCTGTGCGGTCCAAGTCGTTTACGGCGAGGTTGCACCATATCTTTTTGGGGTTCATATTTTATGCGCTGAAGTTAAATTTTAAAGACGAATGACACGGATAATGTTTTAAGAAAAGTGCCAAATCCGGCAAAAATTTCGTATATTGTAGGTTAGCTCATTAGTTCATCGGCTCATTAGTTCATGGTTTTTTGCATAGCGCTTACCACCCGAATTAAAAATTGAAAATCTGCCATTTTTATGTTAATAATCTCATTATTAAATATTTATAAAAAAATCGCTAAAGTCGGTTCAAAAATAGTTGCTAAGATTGGTTTAAGAATGGTTGAAAGTCGTAAAATAATGGTTACGAAACGGCCGGAAGTGGTTAAAAGTGGTAACATAGTGGTCGGAAGTGGCCGGAAAACATTCCTTCTTCCTTAACGGTTAGAACCGGAGTACTAAATAGCTAACCATTTGAAAACCGATCAAGTTATTCGCCTGAAGTTATACCTACCCCTCCTACTATCGCTTATCATAGGTTCCGCGTGCCCGGCCCGCGCGCAGATAAGCCATCCCGACTCGCTTAAGGCCGATTCGCTCGGTAAACATGGCAAAAAGGTCTACCCGCCTAATCCCGGTCTCTGGAAGCAATATGATTTCGGCGATCTTGCCCGCAATATTTTGCACCCGGGCAGGAAACGTGACAGCCTTCACCACGGCTCGGGAATAACCGTGGTGCCCAACATTTCCGCCAACCCGACCATCGGTTTCCAGGCGGGGATAAAAGCGGTGGGTGGTCTTAAACTTGGCGGCGATCCGAATACGCTGCTGTCAGTTGGTGCTACTTCGGCCTCCATTACTACAAAAGGCATTATATACTTCTATGTCAACCACAACATTTTTACCCCCGGTAACAAGTGGAATCTGCAGGGCAGCCTGGTGGCCGCCAAAAGCGTGACGCCTGATCACGGTTTCGGCATCGGCGATGGGAAGGACGAAGGCAACCCGGCCCAAACTGTGCTCGCCGACCCCACGCATAAGGGCTACGGCATCAATTCGCAGTATTATAATTTCCGGGAAAAGATTTACAAGGAAATAGCGAAGGGACTGTTCCTGGGCGGGGGATTATCGTACGAGATACGGCGGAAGATCAACCCCGGCGATACGGTCATCAACGCCACGCCGATGAGCGTGTATAACAATGAGCACGGCTTCCCGCAGGATCATTATGTTGCGGCCGGTTTCCTGTTCAACGTTGAATACACCAGCCGTGACAACCCTAACCGGGCTTACAACGGTTGGTATTTCGATGCAGGTATGCGCATCAATCAAACTTGGATAGGAAGCACAAAAAATGCGGTCCAGTTTACTACGGATATCCGTAAATACGTCAGCCTTTCCGAGTCAAGTCCCGAAACAGTGTTGGCGCTATGGAACTGGGGCTCATACCTGGCCGGCGGCACCATCCCTTATCTTGAACTACCCGGTACCGGCCGTGATGGATCATTCCGCAGCGGGCGTGGTTACGTAGCCCAATTTTTCAAAGGCACCGAGTTTAACGATAGCGAGGCCGAATTCCGTTTCCCGATACTGGCCAACAAATTCGTCAGCGGCGTGGTTTTCGGCAACCTGCAAACTGCCAATGATGAGGAGGGGACCAGGCTGTTCCAGGTGTTTCAGCCAGGTTATGGCGCAGGTTTGCGGATACTATTCAACAAAGTCACCCGCACCAACCTCGCGCTCGATTATGCCTGGGGCAGGTACGACAGCAAAGGCTTTTTCCTGAATTTAAACGAGGCGTTTTGATTGGAATCCAATAATCCTGAAATCCTACGAATCTTGGTTCAGACAACTAAAGCTTCACTGTAGCCGGCAAATATTTCGCTATCAGATCCTCATAGTAAGGCCTAAGCTCGGCCACCACCGGCGGTTTAGCGCTCTTGGAATACAGATCGTAAGGATTGAATTTATTCACCCATTCGAACATAGCCTGATCGTGATCGTTCAGCAGATGGTTATATTCGTGCTCGCGGTGCTGCGAATAGAACGAATGATAACGTATCATGTACAATCCCTCTTCGGGCAGGTAGTCCTTGCAGATATGGTATAGATATTCGTCGTGGCCCCATGACATGTGCACATTGTCCAGCCCGCAATGCGGTGAATAGACACCATATTTGGTGTTGAAACGCTCGTCATACGAATCTGGGTTTTCGGCGAAATATTCGGGGTAAACGATCTTATCGGAAAACTTGCAGCCCACCGGGAAGGTGTCACCTACCACGTTCCATTGTGGCTCGCCAAAGAGGCAGAGCACTTTGCCCAGGTCGTGGATAAAGCCGGTCAATACAAACCAGTCCGGACGCCCATCGGCGCGTATGGCCTCGGCAGTCTGGAGCAGATGCTGCAATTGATCGAGCGACGTATCGGGATCGGAATCATCTACCAGCGTATTCAGGAACTCCATCGCATCCCACCATGGCATTTCGCGTTTATCGAATTTCAGGAAATTGGCCTTTTTAGCCAGCACGTTGTCGTAAGTCTGGTATTTGTGGTTCAGCCGGTAAAACTCGCGGACGGTATCCTTGCCGGGCTCATCATAATTCCTGAAGTCGTCCTTCTTCTTGGCCGGTTCGCCGGGTTCGGGGTAACGCTGCAATACGTCGTCTTCCCATTCATCAAGACTGGAGAGCGGCGATAGCTCTTTATTGCTCAGGTTTTCCATGGCTTATCTTTTGGTTATATAAAGTTACCGGGAATTATCGGGGATTTCAAAATATAATAAAATAACCGCCGACCGGCGGTCACCCGCCCCGGAGCGTTAGTCGGTGTACTCCACGGTCCGTTTTTCCTTATTACTCTGAAACGCCAGCTCGATGATGCGGATAGTAGTCCGCGCCTGATCCGGCTTCACGATCAATTCTTTGCCTTCCGTAATAGCCTCATAAATATTTTGAAACAGATCCTGGTAGCGGCCGGGTTCGCTGAGTATGGTTTCGGTGACGGTTTTGCCGTCTTTATCATAGGTCACATGTCCCCAAGTAGATTCAGGTTCCACGCCCCAGTTCGGTTCTGTCGGTTTGTGGCCGGCCTTCAGAGCTTCTTCCTGCACATCCATACCGTATTTGATGAAAGTTCCGTTGTAGCCATAAATGGCATAAACCGGACCGGCTTCCTTCACCAGCATGCCACTTTTGAGGGTCACTTTCAAGCCAGGATACCACAGGATCAGCTCAAAATTGTCCTCCACCTCCAAACCGCCGGGACGCTGGGTAGTCATCATGCAGGTAAGTTCTTTCGGTTTTCCGAATAGCTCAAGTGAAGCGTCGATCAGATGCGCGCCGAGGTCATAAAATATGCCCGAACCGGGCAAGGGTTTTTCCCGCCAGGCAGCGGGGCGCAATTGCAGGCGGTAGCGATCATAATGAACCTCCATTTCTACCACTGTTCCCAACACACCGCTTGCCAGCACTTTCTTCACGGTGTTATGCCCGCTGTCGAAACGGCGGTTATGGTGGACGGACAGCACACGATTCTGCCGTTTCGCTAAGGCAATCAGTTTATCTGCCTCGGCGCTGGTTACGGTGAAGGGTTTTTCCACCAATACATGCTTATCGGCTAAAAGCGCTTTTTTTGTCAGCTCGAAATGCGAGGTGTTAGGTGCGCCAACCAGCACCAGGTCGATGTTCGGGTCGTTGATAATGTCATCAGCAGTTTTTACTACTTCCGCGTTGGGGTATGCCGCGTTTGCCTTTGCGGCTTTTTCGGGATCTGAGGTGCTGATCTTAGCCAGGTTAAAACCCGGGTTTGCCGCGATGAACGGCGCGAAAAACGTTTGTCCCGAATTGCCAAAGCCGATGAGGCCGGTGTTGATTGTTTTCATAAATAATTTATCTTATGTCATTTCGACGAGGTACGAGGAGAAACCTTTGACAAGCAACCGGCAGCCATGCACATCGCTTAAGCTCTCTTTCTATCGTTCGAGATGACATTTGTGATTTTTTTACAAACCGATTAACGCGGCTTGCATTATTAATAGGATATTGCCTTCAATTCCTGCTAAAATAACATTACCGTTTATGAAATACAGAACTTTTGCGAAAAACGAAAAGCTATCTGCCATTGGCTTGGGCTGCATGAGCATGAGCCACGCCTACGGCACACCCGATGACCCGGAATCCATCCGAACGCTGCATCTGGCTTTGGACCTTGGCATCAATTTCTGGGATACTGCCGATGTGTACGGCAACGGCAAAAACGAGGAGCTGATCTCGCAGGTTTTACCCCAAAACCGCGATAAAATATTCATCGCCACAAAATTCGGTTTCCGTACCGACGCCGATGCCCGGCTAACTGGTTTCGATGCACGACCGGCTTATATCAAACAGGCTGTGGAAGCCAGCCTGAAACGCCTGAAGATCGATACTATCGACCTTTACTATGCCCACCGCATCGACCCGAATGTGCCGGTCGAGGAGATGGTAGGCGCGATGGCTGAATTGGTTACCGAGGGTAAGGTTCGTTATTTAGGTTTATCCGAAGCGTCCGCTAATTCCATTCGCCGTGCCAATGCAGTTCATCCCATCAGCGCTCTGCAAAGTGAATATTCGCTGCTTACGCGGGATGTGGAGACAGAAATATTGCCGGTTTGCAAAGAATTGGGAATTACTTTTGTGCCTTTCAGCCCCCTGGCACGCGGCCTGATGACCAACACGCTAAAGCTGGACAAGTTAGCCGATAACGATTTCCGCAAAAACCTGCCTCGCTACCAGCAGGAGCACCAGGACAATAATGAAAAGCTGGCAGCGGGCTTTGCGGATATTGCTAAAGAAAAAGGCTGTTCACCCGCACAGCTGGCATTGGCCTGGGTTCTGGCGCAAGGCGATAACATTATCCCGATACCGGGAACTAAAAAGCAGGATAAACTGCGCGACAATTCGGGTAGCGTTGATGTGGTAGTCACCGATGAGGATAAGCGAAATATAGAAGCACTGCTGCTAAAATATCCGAATATAGGCGACAGGTATAGCGAGGCGAATAAGAAATTTGTGGATAAGAGCTGACCATTTGAATATCGAATAATGAATTTCGAATATCGAACGCCGAAGTACTTCATTATTCATCATTCGATATTCGGTGTTCGATATTAAAATGATGGGGTTGATCTCAGAAGGAAGATAATCAATCATCCTTCCGGATACGGCCCAAGAAGGAAATGACGCTGAGGATCATCGCGGCCGCAAAAATTATTATCGCCTGCCAGACGTTCATCGGCTGTGTTGTTTGGGTTGATGGCCGCGGTCAAGGTCCCCAACCGGGACCTTAAAACCTTGACCTATATGTTGATGGATTGATTTCCATTCTAAAGCCCTCTCTCCCGGAGGGAATTGGGTGAGGCTTAACCCGCAAGACTGTATCGCTCAACCGAAGTCAGTTGCACGAGTTTTTCCTTCAAAATATTCCGTGCGCGGTACAGCGTGGTGCGTGACAATAGTTCTGTAATGCCCAGCTTGGTGCCGATCTCCTGGTGCGAATACCCTTCGATAGCATACAAATTGAACACCGAACGGTAAACCTGCGGCAATTGCTGCACCAGCTTCATCAGGTCATTTACCTCCAGGTTGTTGGCATTGCTTGAAATATTGCTTTCCTCGTGGTTTTCGGCCATGTCCTCAACCAGCATAACGGGTTTCAGCTTGCGGTAGCGTGAAATAGCGGTGTGCACCATGATGCGACGTATCCAGCCCTCCAGGTTCCCGTCGCCGCGGTATTTATGCACATTGTTGAACATCTTGATAAAGCCTTCCTGCAAAATGTCTTGCGCCTCGTCCTTATCATTGGCGTAGCGCATGCAAACGGCCAGCATTTTCGGCGCAAGCGAGCGGTATAAAGCTTCCTGTTGTTTGCGGTCGTTTTGCAGGCATCCTTCCCACATTTGGCTCAAGTTATGTTCGGCATTCATAGCAATTGTCGATTTGATACACGTATGCCAATGTGTATGCCCATTTGATAAGGCATTGATTATCAGATTAATAAATTTTTACTCAACTCCTAAAGCGTTCGGAATCGGACAGTAGGTGAAACAAAAGCGGACGTTTTTGACATATTTATACGAAATTACTCGTACTTCATAGGGTTTCCGGATGGGAAATCGCAAAGCAATGCACTTTGATCCGGCCCGAATTGCATAAAATCGGCCCGGATTCATGTTAAAAAATGTTAAATCTTTACTTTGCAATCGAAAAAGCACAATCGGGCGTTGTGCTGAACGGAATCGGAACAGGTTGAAACGATTATTTGTATTTTTGCCGGACACTAAAACAAAAGCGACCTTGCCCGCATTCACGGAATGATGGAATTTTCACAAAGACTAAGCGTAGGGTGTCATGTTGAGGCTCTCGAAACATGGCGGGCAAAGGCCTCTGCGCACACCCTTCGAGTGCCTCAGGGTGACACCCTCTTGCGCATTGGGTTTTTTACATCGATTTATAAAATAATTGGCGGCATTGCTTTGTGCCTTCTATTTGCTCACGCCGCGTCAGCACAAACCAGGGGCAAGGTTGAAGTGGTAAAAGACCCGCGCATCGACACGCTGGCAGCCAAACGCGCCGAACTCAACAAATCGATTGGCCTGGGGCAGATGATGGGTTTCCGGGTACAGCTTTACAGCGGTTCGGCCCGCAAAGATGCTTACAATATACAGGCCAGATTTCAGCAGGATTTTCCCGATATTCGCAGCTATGTCACTTACACCGAGCCGAACTTTAAGGTAAGGGCAGGGGATTTTCGTACGCGCATGGAAGCTGAGAAATTTCAGGATCAGCTTAAAAGAACGTACGAAGGAACATTTATCGTAACAGAAAAGATCAACCCGCCGCAGGAAGGTAAAGATGAATAAAGAAAAGATACAGGAGCTTTCCAATAATATATTCAGCGAAGTGGTGGCCAACCGCCGTCACTTACATTCGCACCCCGAGCTTTCATTTGAAGAAAGACAAACCTCCGCCTTTATCGCCAAAAAGCTGGATGAACTGGGACTGGAATACGAGCACATGGCCGGGAATGGTTTGGTCGCATTGATCAAAGGAGAAAAACCTTCGGATAAGGTGGTGGCATTGCGCGCGGATATGGATGCGCTGCCGATCACCGAGGCGAACGAAGTTCCTTACAGATCACAGAATGTTGGTGTTATGCATGCCTGTGGGCATGACGCCCATACATCGTCCTTATTAGGCACTGCCAAAATATTGACCCAGTTGAAAAATGATTTTGCCGGTACCGTGAAGCTCATCTTCCAGCCGGCCGAGGAAAAATTGCCGGGCGGCGCCAGCCTGATGATCGAAGAGGGCGTACTGGAAAACCCTAAGCCGCAGGCCGTATTAGGCCAGCACGTAATGCCCTTGATCGAAGCAGGGAAAGTAGGTTTCCGTGCAGGCAAATACATGGCCTCGACTGACGAGATCTACGTAACCGTAAAAGGCAAAGGCGGTCATGGCGCGCAGCCGCAATCGAACATCGACCCGGTGATCATTACCGCGCATATGCTTACCGCTTTGCAAACCATCATCAGTCGCTATAATGATCCGAAAAGCCCTTCGGTGCTTTCATTTGGGAAAGTGATAGCCAATGGCGCCACCAATGTGATACCGAACGAAGTTTACCTGGAAGGCACTTTCCGCACCATGGACGAAGCCTGGCGCGCCGATGCGCATAAGAAAATGAAGAAAATGGCGGAAGGCATTGCTGAAGCTTTTGGAGGCAGCATTGATTTCAATATCATGAAAGGCTACCCGTTCCTCATCAACGAACCAAAGCTGACCGCCGCTGCCCGCTCCCATGCAGAGGATTATTTAGGAAAGGAAAACGTGCTCGACCTGGATATCTGGATGGCGGCAGAAGATTTCGCTTACTACACACAAGTGGCTGATTCCTGCTTTTATCGCCTTGGTACACGAAATGAAAAACGCGGTATTACTTCCTCAGTTCATACTCCCACCTTTGATGTTGAGGAGGATGCGTTCAAGATCAGTACGGGGTTGATGGCCTATTTGGCTTTGAAGCAGTTGGGGAATTGAACCATGATTTGCAGTCAACGAAGCTTCTTTGGATTCTACCTCAAGCTGTTCGGCTGGCTCAGTTTTTATTTCATAATGTGCTTTTTGATAGGTGAGTTATTTATTTACCAATTCAATTCCCTCAATTTTGAAACCAGGAATTATGGTTTACTTCCCTTACTTGCACTCCTCATGGCAGGTGCAATTTATACCATATATAAATACTTTAGGTCAGCGCCTGCGATCGAATTAGATAATGAATCGATCACATTTAATCACTCGTCAACTTATCTCTGGAAAGATTTGGAGAAGGTGGAGCTTACGGGTAAAAGACCTTATTTGTTTTTGACTGACAGGGAAGGGGTTTTATTAAAATTTAAAGACCAGAAGGAACGGGTTTTCTTAGATAAGATGTATGAAAATTCGCCCGAAATGAAAACCTTTATTGAGGCGATAACCAGTCAAAAGCCGAGCTCTCCTGGATTAGCAAAAAACGGCAGCTTACCAAAAGCGCATTATGAGAGACATAATACCTCAGAAAATACGAATGTCGATTTAGAAACAATGCCCGGTAAGGAGACAATAACCATTGAACCAAATAGCACCGGGCAAATCAGATACTTTAAAGGATTCCCGCTTTTTTGTTTTCATGGAATAATGTGGTGGGGCTTGATCGTCGTAATTGCGATTGTTGGCGTATTTGGTTTCTTGAAGGACCATCATGCAGGATTGTTGATAATGCCTTTAATGCCGTGTGCTATCTTTTTTATTGTCTTATCAAGACGTTCCTATTATTTCGGCGTTTCAGATGATATATTTTTTGTAAAAAGCCATTATCTGCTTTGGATTAAAAACGAATATCCTTTGGACGATATCAGGGAAATTGTTTTTGAACAGCAGGATAGAATGCCGATCACCTTAAGGATTATTAATAAGGACTTCACGACTGCAAAATATCCAGCGGCATCGTTATGGAGTAAAACCTGGATGGAGTTAAAGGCGTGGTTAGAACAAAGGAACGTTAAAGTAAGAAATGAGTGTGTAACCTATGAGCCCTTCGAGTTCAAGTTTTTTAACGACGATTAGTTTTCCGCCGCGTCTTTTATCACCCGATTTCTTTCTTCCAAAAGCCTCGTCATATACCTGGTTAAAACAAGCCAATTAAAAAATCGCCCTAAAATCCCCAGCGGCGATTCAAAAATAAAAGTGTCCTGCATCAAGGTGTGGCCTCTCTTGTCAGTGAATCGATGTTCATGCCAGAGGCTTTTGAAAGCGCCCTGTACCATTTCATCCACGAAATAATTTGGCCGGTCAAATCCGGTGATCTTAGAGGTCATGGTTTGCCGGATACCTAAATGCTTTGCCCGCCAGGTAACTGTTTCGCCCAATTCAATTAAGCCAGAAGTTTTGCCTGCGATAGCCTGTTCGCCGGTATGTTTAGTCGATTCCACGTGCAGGTCGATATTCCGCGACAGGTCGAATACCTTTTCGACGGGGGAATTGATAACGGTAAGTAGTTCTATCTTCGGCATATGCAGGGATTCCACCGATAACCTAATCGGTGTAATCACAAAAAATAATCGGTGTGATCAAAAAATCAAAACTCAGCATTCTTTGGGAACCTCGGAAAAGGTATCACGTCGCGGATATTGTTCATGCCCGTAACGAACTGCACCATGCGCTCGAAGCCCAAACCGAAACCCGCGTGAGGACAGGTACCGAAGCGGCGGGTATCCAAATACCACCATAATTCCTCTTTCGGTATGCCCATTTCGTCCATACGTTGTTCCAGCTTATCCAGACGTTCTTCGCGCTGTGAGCCGCCAACCATTTCGCCGATGCCGGGGAACAGGATATCCATTGCGCGGACGGTTTTACCGTCGTCGTTCTGGCGCATATAAAATGCCTTGATCTGTTTCGGATAATCGGTCAGGATCACCGGTTTTTTGAAATGCTTTTCAACTAAATAGCGCTCATGCTCAGATTGCAGGTCGGTGCCCCAGCCTTCAATAGGGTACTGGAATTTCTTTTTCTTGTTTGGGGTCGACTCTTGTAATATCCCGATGGCCGCAGTATAAGTAAGGCGCTGGAAGTCGTTATCGAGGCAGAACTGCAGCTTTTCTGTAAGATTCATTTCAGAACGTTCATGCTGCGGTTTTTGCTTTTCTTCATCCGCCAGGCGCTGGCTCAGGAACTCAATATCATCCGCGTTATGCTTCAGGGCCTCGCTGATCAAGTATTTCAATAGCTCTTCAGCGAGATCCATGTTATCTTCCAGGTCGTAGAAAGCCATTTCGGGTTCTATCATCCAGAACTCGGCCAGGTGACGCGTAGTATTCGAGTTTTCAGCACGGAATGTCGGGCCGAAAGTATAAATATCGCTCAGGGCCATCGCGCCAAGCTCTCCCTCCAGCTGACCGGATACGGTGAGGTTAGTGGCGCGACCGAAGAAATCGTCTTTATAACTCACTTCGCCGGTATCTGTTTTTGGAATGCTTAGCAGGTCAAAATTGGTAACGTGGAAAGTTTCCCCTGCTCCTTCAGCATCCGATGCCGTAATGATCGGCGTATGCAGGTAAACAAAGCCACGATCGTTAAAAAAACGGTGGATGGCATAAGCCAGCGTATTGCGCACACGGAATACCGCGCCGAAAGTATTAGTACGGAAACGCAGATGCGCTATTTCGCGCAAAAATTCAAGACTGTGTTTTTTTGGCTGAAGCGGGTATTTCTCCGGGTCGCTGTCACCTAAAACTTCGATATTTTTGGCTTTGATCTCTACCTTTTGACCTTTACCTAAGGAAGGCACCAGTTCGCCCACCACACTGATGGCGGCGCCGGTTGTCAAACGTTTAAGCAGGTTTGGATCGGTATTCTCAAAATCAACAACGATTTGGATGTTGTTATTGGTCGAGCCGTCGTTCAAAGCGATGAACTGGTTATTGCGGAAGGTGCGGATCCAACCCTTAACCGTGACCGCCATGCCGGTCCGTTCACTTTCTAATAACGCTTTGATCTTTATTCTCTGGCTCATACAAATAATTTTTTGAGCCGCAAAAATACGATTATTTGCTTAAATGAATCCGGAATGCACCGGTTAAAAAACTTACGCTCGCCGGGTAGCGCCCATCCTGGTTGGAAGGGTCTTTATCAAATTTAACACTGAAGGTGCCGGAAATTACTCCTGAATCGGCATCGTAGGAGGTCACATTGAAAAAGTTGTTGAAATTCGGATCGGCCGTATAGCTGATGGCGGGATTGTCAACCCCGGGGGCGTAAGCATAATTAGAATTAGCAGGAGCGAGCGGGTAATTGTCCGTACCATGAAATTTCAGCTTAAAGCCGATCATCTCGGACCTTTGGAAATCACCGGAATTATTTGATATGGTCAGCGTATCCTGTATTATCCTTGCGGTGAAGTTAAATAT
The DNA here is from genome assembly GCA_035551775.1 of Mucilaginibacter sp. Lineage (GTDB taxonomy): Bacteria > Bacteroidota > Bacteroidia > Sphingobacteriales > Sphingobacteriaceae > Mucilaginibacter. Next base: position 75,346 of record DASZMQ010000019.1, read on the forward strand.
ACTCCACGCTGTATCATTCCTCACTGCTCCCATATAACTTGCAGGCTCAGGCGGTGCGCAGCAATGGCGGCCGCATGAAAAGCCGGTTATACAACAGATCAGTCCGATGAATAGGATAACCTTTCTCATAGATAAGGTACCAGGGTATAAAAGTTGCCGTTTTGAAAGCTGATGCCCGCGGGATTGTTCGGATCGATGAATTTAAGACTGAAAGTACCTGTAATTTTTATTTGGTCGGGCGCGGTTGAATAGGGGTTGCTCAACCGCTCATAGCCGGTGATATTGATCACATTGTTATAGCTTTCATCTAATTGGTAGCCGGTTACCTGGTCATTATTAAATATGCCGTAAAATACCTGGTTGCCTTTTAGCTGATAAGTACCTGTCTTGACATACAGTATTTTGATACTCAGTGTATCCACTTTGTTAAGAACACCCGGAGTCGGTATCGTAGCGCTTATCGCCCATACCCGTAGAGAATCTGTAGGGCCTAGTGTTCCGGACGCATAACGGCCGCTCCAGGAAACGCCGTTCTTTTGCGCGGTAACCACGGTGGCGGGTTGCGGCATAACGCAGCATATTTTTCCGTGACTACAGGAATACATGGATAGCAGCGAAATGAGGCAGATAAAGTAAAATGACTTTTTCATAGATTGGACTTATTGGTTTACAACAGTATTGAATGTGCCGTTTGAAAAGCTGATCCCAGCCGGATTGTTCGGATCAATAAATTTGATATCGAATGTTCCTGTTATCTTGATTTGGTTTGGGTTCATCGGGGAGGAATTATTTAGACTCTGGTAGCCGGTAATATTTAAGGCGTTATTATAAGTAGTGTCGATCTTATACTCGTTTAGCCCGTTGTTGGTGAACGTGGCATAAAAAACCTGGTTGTCATGTAGCTTATAGCTTCCGGTTCCGGAGCAAAATACCGTGAAGACCAGGGAATCAACCTTCGTATAGCCGCTGGAATTTGTTGATGCACTTGTTGCCGAAAGCGTAAGGGAATCAGCAGCGTTGAGTGAGCCTTTTACAAATGCAGGCCGCCATATAGCTCCGTTTCTTTGCGCCGTGATTTGTGCGCTCATTTGGGCTGGATCACAACCATTAGGTTTACAGGAAACTATAAACAAGCTTATACCTAAAATAACAAGGGTAAGGTTTTTCATCACCACCATTTTTTGAATATACGAAAGAGTTAGTTCATCTGCTACAAGCAAATAAAATAATCTGTCATCATATTTATTCAAACCCGATTTGTTTATTTTGCCGCCAATGAACCCCAAAGCAAGTCTTGTTCTTGGCATTTTGTTTATTTCCTTTTCGCCGATATTCGTCAAGCTTGCGGTGGCTTCTCCCATCACTTCCGGATTTTATCGAATCTTCGTTGCATGGGTGGTGCTGGCGCCTTATTGTTTCATTAAGGGCGACCTGAAGATAGCCAGGAAAGATTTGCTTATCGCGCTGCTTGGTGGTATCATTTTCGGCGCGGACATTGCTGTCTGGAACATATCACTTACCAAGATCAGCGCCACCATTTCAACATTAATCGCCAACCTCGCCCCGGTTTGGGTCGGATTATTGAGCTTCCTGATCCTGCGCAAAAAATCGGGTTTCTCGTTTTGGGCAGGAACTTCGGTTGCCGTCATCGGCATGGTGATCCTCGTCGGTTACCAGAATATCCTTCACCTGCAATTCAATATAGGGATCGTCTACGCGCTGGTGGCAAGCCTGTTCTATGCCATTTATATCATGATCACCAAGGATATCCTGAAAAAGATCAGCACCGTTACATTCATGTTTTACAACATGATCGGCGCGAGCGTTTTCATGCTGCTCATTTGTCTTACCCGGGGTGATGAATTGATCCATTTCTCAACGCCAACATGGCTGTATATGATCGGTATGGGTTTGATCTGCCAGCTGGCAGGCTGGCTTACTATTAACTATTCGCTCAATTTTTTACAGGCTACACGGGTCTCCATTGCCCTGCTCAGCCAGACAGTTATTGCAGGTGTATGGGCAGCGCTTTTGCTGCATGAAAAACTAGATTTGAAAGAGATAATAGGGAGCGTCATTGTGCTTGCCGGCATTGCTATAACTTTCCTTAAAAGACGATCCTCAGTCGAAAATGCTTAACATTCGGCGTTGGTAACTTTCTTCCCGCGATCAATAAACTGTTGAGGCAAAAAAATTATTTTTGTCATCGCACCAAATCGAATGATCACCAAACCTACCATAGATCGCATCATGGAAGCCACCGATATTGTGGAGGTGATCGGCGAATTTGTGCAGCTGAAAAAACGCGGCGCCAACTATGTGGGATTATCGCCCTTTAGCAACGAAAGGACCCCTTCTTTTACAGTTTCCCCAGCCAAGGGTATTTTCAAGGATTTTTCATCGGGTAAGGGTGGTTCGGCCATCACCTTCCTGATGGAACTTGAGAAATTCACCTATCCGGAAGCACTCAAATGGCTGGCAAAAAAATACGGTATCGAGGTTGAGGAAACTGTAGATTCAACCGAAAACAAAGAAGAAGAAAACCATCGGGAGAGCCTGATGATCGTGAGCGCTTATGCCGCTAAATTTTTCCATGAAAGTCTGCTGGAAACCGAGGAAGGACAAAACATCGGCCTGAGCTATTTTAAGGAGCGAGGTTTTGCCAACGAAACTATCCGCAAGTTCGAACTGGGTTATTCGCCTGATCAATGGGAGGCGTTCACTGACAAAGCTCTGAAGGACGGTTACCAGGCGGAGTTTTTAGAGGAAACCGGGCTTTCTGTTAAGCGGGACAATGGTAAAATGTACGACCGTTACCGTGGCCGGGTAATGTTTCCTATCCACAGCTTTACGGGAAGAGTGATTGCGTTTGGCGGACGAACGCTGAAATCGGATAAAAGCGTTCCGAAATACGTTAACTCACCGGAATCGGAGATATATCATAAGTCAAACGTTTTATACGGACTTCATTTCGCCAAAAAAGCTATTAGAGACGAGGATAATTGCTACTTGGTCGAAGGTTATGCCGACGTGCTTTCGGTTCACCAGGCCGGGATAGAAAATGTGGTGGCATCGTCGGGTACATCATTGACTGCTGAGCAGATCAGGCTGATCGGCCGTTTCACCAAAAATGTGACTATCCTTTACGATGGCGATGCTGCCGGTATCAAGGCTTCGCTTCGCGGGCTGGATATGATCCTGGAAGAAGGGTTAAATGTTAAAGTGGTGCTCTTTCCCGACGGGCATGATCCTGATTCGTATGTCCGGCTGGTTGGCACCAATGCGTTTAAAAATTACATCGATCAAAACCGCAAGGATTTCATTCTTTATAAAACTGACATTCTGCTAAAAGAGGCAGGCACTGATCCGATCAGGCGGGCAGAGGTAATAAGGGAGATCGTCGAAAGCATCGCCAAAATACCCGACTCGATCAAGGCGTCCGTATTTATCAGGGAGTGTAGTCACTTACTGGAGATTGACGAACGCGCGCTGCTAACCGAGTTGAACAAGATGCGGCAGGCCAAAGCCAGGAAAGACGCGCAGCAGCAGGCAACGCGAACTATCGAGCCGGCAGATTACCTGCCGCCGGAGGAACTGACGCCTGAACCGCTAATAAAGAAAGATGAGTCGAGCCAGGAAAGGGAGATCGTTCGCCTGCTTTTGCTTTATGGCAACCGGATGATCGATTGGGACGGCATTGCCAATACCTATATCGGTCCGTTCATGGTCACCGAGCTGGGGGATGTGGACTTTGAGCACCCGGCGAGCAAAAAATTTATCGAGCTATATGCTAAAGAACTGGAAAACGGCGTTTTGCCCGAAGAACAGTTTTTTATTCATTACCCGGATAAGGAAATCGTCGATCTCACCGTTACCTTGCTGGCGACGAAATACACGCTGAGCGAAAACTGGTACGAGATGCATAAAATATTGGTGCCTGATGAGCAGGTGAATATGAAGTCGACGATCCTTGGCGCGATATTTCACCTGAAAAAGCAAAAGGTGGGCAAGATACTGGATGGCCTGCGCACCGAGCTGCAAAAGGCCGAAGGCGATGCGGACACCGAATTGCTGCTGACACAATATATGCACATGAAGAAGGTGGAAAAAAGCATTTCCGACTACCTGGGCTCGGTAATTTTAAAATAATGGCGCAACACCTCGAACTTGGCCGCCGCGGCGAAGCTCTGGCGAAAACATTCCTTGAAGATGCGGGTTACGAGATACTGGACGAGAATTGGACACATGGTAAATGCGAGCTCGACCTGGTTGCCTATAAGGATGGTATCATTATTTTTGCCGAAGTAAAAGCGCGGACAGGTAACGGTTTCGGCGAGCCGGAGGATTTTGTAGACAACCGCAAACAAAAATTGCTTGCTCAAGCCGCGGATCAATATATTTACCTGATGGATCACCAGGGCGAAGTGCGGTTCGATATTATATCCGTTTTGTTTCGCGACGAGTTGAACTATACACTTAAACACATTGAAGACGCCTTCTGGCCGTCTTCCGGATAATTTATGAAAAACAAAATATTCCTTTTGCTTGCGGTCATCGCAGTTGCCTACGGTTGCTCAAGCTGTAATAAAAACGAAAAAGCTGCCGATATCGACATTAGCCCCGAAGCCGGCACGAATTACAAATCGGGCACAGACGTTACCGTGAAAGTAACGATCCCACCAGGTATCAAAGCAGACTCGATAGTGTACCTGGTTGACTCAACCCGCATAACCTCCAAAAAGGATACCTCACCGCTTGTCCTGAAAACGGATACGCTGCCGCTGGGGCCGCGAAATATAACTGCTAAAGTTTTCACCGCTGGAAAAAGCGAAGACAAAACGACCAACATCGTCCTGTTAGCCGCAAAAGCGCCGGAACAATATACTTACCAGGTGATCCGGAAATTCCCCCACGATACCAGCGCGTATACCGAGGGCTTCCAATATTATAATGGCTATTTATATGAAGCTACCGGTAATTATGGTCATTCGGCAATGAAAAAGGTCGATCTCGAAACAGGCAAAACTGTACAGCAAGTAAAGCTGGATAAGAAATATTTCGGGGAAGGATTTGCGATAGTAGGCGATAAGATCGTCCAACTGACCTACCGCGAGAAAACTGGCTTTGTATATGATCTGAATACTTTCAAAACTTTAAGCACCTTCAACTATAACGTCGGTGCAGAAGGCTGGGGCATGTGCTCGGACGGTAACAAGCTTTATACTGACGATAGCACTAACCGCATTTGGCTGCTCGATAAGAACAATTATCGCAGCATAGGTTACATTGATGTTTACGACGACAAGGGCCCGGTAGACGAAGTGAATGAGCTGGAGTACATTGACGGCAAGTTGTATTCAAATATTTATACCCGGGATACAATCCTCGTCATCAACCCTAAAAACGGTGCTGTAGAGCAAACGGTCGATATGACCAACCTGTGGCCCATGAAAGACCGGCCTGCCAATTATGACAACGACCAAAACGTGCTGAACGGTATCGCCTGGGATGAAAAAGGCAAGCGCTTGTTTGTCACGGGTAAGAAATGGCCTTATGTATACCAGGTGAAGTTTGTACCGGTGGTTAATGCGAAAGCTAAGTAGGAGTTAGCTGTTTGCTGGGCGGTTTGCGGCGTATACAAATTCCTGACTAAACCAGGATCAGCCGTTAATTAGTGACCATCCATATTTGGTCATGAACTCATTGACTTCATCTTCAAATGACTTTTTTGAGTGGTGTTCTTCCTGTTTATTTATGTAATTGATCACTGCTGTTACTTGTGATTCGCTAACCGAAACCGCAAAGTAGTCATCTTGCCAGCCGAATTTCTGCGGGATCAGGTTATTCTTATTGATCCAAATAGAGGATTCTCCTTTTATTAATTGAACCACTTTAGAAATGTTTTGATCTTTTCCCAGGGATATGAGACAATGCAAGTGTTCGGTATAGCCATTGATGGCTTGCAGAAATATCTCTTTCTCTTTGCAGTTTTGGATGATATGGTTATGTATCGCGGGCCTGAGTTCTTTTTTGAGAAATGGCTCCCTGTTTTTCGTTGCAAAAACTAAATGCACCCAAATTTTAACGAATGACATGATCGATAAGGTTTGGCTAAAGCCGGTTTGTTGTTTTCTTATTATCCGTCCCTTAAAAGGGACGGCAATGAATTTATTTGCTAATGTATAAATTTCAATCGAATTAAATCAAAACACCCCAGCCTTGAGCCGGGTGTCAACTATATTAAAAATGCATTTTAATTCATTGCCGTCTGCTTTAGCTGACGGACGGAGGGAATCCGAAAGAATGGGCTTTAGCCCAAAATCACCGCCATGCCTTGTACTGATTGATCAAGCCATTCGTCGAAGAATCATGACTGCTTATTTCATCATTGTTTCGCAATTCAGGGAGTATCTTGCCGGCTAATTGCTTACCCAGCTCAACGCCCCATTGATCGAAGCTGTAGATGTTCCAGATGATGCCTTGTACGAATATTTTGTGTTCATACATCGCGATCAATGAACCCAAACTTCTCGGTGTTATCTTCTGCACCAGGATCGAATTTGTCGGCCTGTTGCCATCGAATTCTTTAAATGAGGCCAAGGCTTCTATTTCAGCATCCGATTTGCCTGAACTCTTAAGTTCTGCCACCACTTCTTCACGTGTTTTGCCGTTCATCAAAGCCTCGGTTTGGGCGAAGAAATTGGACAGCAGCATCTGGTGATGCTCGCCAAGCGGGTTATGCGTTTGTGCAGGGGCGATGAAATCGCACGGGATCAATTTGGTGCCCTGGTGGATCAATTGATAGAAGGCGTGTTGTCCGTTGGTGCCGGGTTCGCCCCAGATGATCGGGCCGGTTGAATAATCCACGCGATTGCCATTGCGGTCGACATGCTTGCCGTTGCTTTCCATGTCACCCTGCTGGAAGTACGCAGCAAAGCGGTGCATGTATTGGTCGTAGGGGAGGATTGCCTCGGTCTCAGCTTCAAAGAAGTTGTTATACCAGATACCAATCAAAGCAAGAATAGCGGGAATATTTTCTTCAAACTCGGTATTCAGGAAATGCTGGTCCATTTGGTGCGCGCCGGTAAGCAGTTCAACAAAGTTCTCATAACCGATGCTCAGCATGATCGACAGACCTATCGCACTCCAAAGCGAATAACGCCCCCCAACCCAATCCCAAAACTCGAACATGTTCTTTGTATCGATGCCAAATTTGGAAACGCCTTCGGTATTCGTCGAAAGCGCTGCGAAATGTTTGGCCACATCGTTGTCTTTCCCGCCCCCGGCAATGAACCAGTCGCGCGCGCTGTGTGCATTGGCCATGGTTTCCTGGGTAGTGAATGTTTTCGACGCTATGAGGAACAGCGTGGTTTCCGGACTGAGGGTTTTTAAAGTTTCGGCGATATGCGTTCCGTCAACATTGGATACGAAGTGCATTTGCAGATGATTCTTATAAGGGCGCAGCGCCTCGGTCACCATTACGGGGCCAAGGTCAGAGCCGCCAATGCCGATGTTCACAACATCGGTTATCGCCTTGCCGGTAAAGCCTTTCCACGAGCCGGAGATGATCGCCTCGCTGAAAGTTTTCATCTGGCCGAGGACGCGGTTCACGTCTTCCATTACGTCTTTTCCGTCGACATAAATGGGCTTGTTGCTGCGGTTGCGCAGGGCGATATGCAACACCGGGCGGTTTTCGGTGACGTTGATACGCTCGCCCGAAAACATGGCCTTGGCTGCTTCTTTTACCCGACATTCGCGCGCCAGTTGTATCAATAAAGCGACGGTCTCATCGTCGACGCGATTTTTTGAATAATCGACTAAGATATCGTTAAAGGTCAGTGAGAATTTATTAAATCGCTGATCGTCAGCTTTAAACAGGTCTTTCAGGCTTTTCGAGGTGATGTCGATATAATGGTCAGCCAGGTACTTGTAAGCCTCAGTAGAGGTGAAATCAATTTTTGGCAGCATAATTGTGGTTTTCTACAAAAATAGAATTTAATATTCACGCAAATATTAAATCTGAAATAAGCCTTGTTCGTGTCGGAAGGACACCAATTTCCGGTGTCAAAAACACACCAGATTTGCGTGTATGATCAACACACGGGGCTTAGTGTTTGTTTTACACGAGTACAATTGTAATTTTATTAAATAATTTTGACAATTTGTTTGAAAATAAAACTATTTAATTAATAACTTTGCCTTGATGATAACAAAATGTCACTTTTGTCATCATTTTGTCAATACACTTTAATGGAGAATGTTTATGTTCGAAAAACTGTTTCAACTCGTAAAAAATAACGCCGGGACGGCGCTAATCGAGAATCCGGAAATACCAGCAAAATTCCATGAGGCCATACTCAATGAGGCTTCAAGCTCTATCATTGAAGTGTTGAAGGGCCAGATGGAGTCGGGCAGGCTTAGGGACCTTGTGAAATATTTCCAATACCCGGAGATATATAAGAATCCCCTGGTTAGCAGTGTAGTGAACAAGTTCGCCACAAAACTGAATAGGTATTACGGTTTAGACCCTGAAACTTCCTTAAAGATCGCCAATTCCCTGATGAAGCCCGCGATGCTTGAGCTGATCCGTCAGAGCAAGAACGAGCAAAACAAAGAGTTTGCGCTGAGTTCATTCTTATCCAAGATCAACGGCAACCGCGCCGACCTGAGCGGTATTGTGAAAGACATGATGATACCTGCATAATATAAAAGAAACTCTGCCGAAAAACATGTTCAAAGGGGCTGCGAGAGATTTGCAACCCCTTTGGCATTTTAGAGGCCGGCAACGCGGCGGCCTAACGCGCGTTGGAATGTTGTAAGGTTGGAAAGTTGAAATGTTATTTCTGCTTCGGATTTCTTTAAATAATCAATAAGGCTTTTGGCTTTTGTTTCAAAATAACTTTGCCCATAATTCAACCTTCCAACTTTTCAACCTTCCAACTTTACAACAATTCTATTTGCACATTAACACTATATTTGCCCCCATGACTAAAGAACAGATCCAGGACTTGAGGGATAGAGTAACTTCCCTGAGGAGGCATCTTTGACATCGATACTAAACTCGATGCACTGCAAAAAGAACAGGAAATAACCATTGGCCCTAATTTTTGGGACCACCCCAAAGATGCCGAGAAGGTGTTGGCATCCATTAAAACCAAAAAAGTTTGGACAGATGAATACCAGAAAGTAGCTT